>JBDREQ010000024.1:0-54288 GCA_043819555.1 Candidatus Zixiibacteriota bacterium
TTCGCCGTTGGCGATGGTACGCGAACAGTACATGTCAGGGTAATGGATCGGGCTGGAAATGAAGCCAATGGTTCCGCCAGTATAATTCTCGACCGTGAGAAACCAACTGGTGTTCTGGAAATTGTAGGTGATCCCGCTTGCGGCGCGGCCGCCGGATATACCTGCTCACAGACCAATAATATTCTTAATGTCACCGGTATTTCCGCTGACGCGGTACAGGTTAGATATCGCAACTGCGCTCCTTCCATGCAGACAGCATGGATGACCATAACTCCCACAAGTGATTCCTATAGCCCCTGGACATTGCATAATGCGGTTAATGGAACCAAGTGTGTGGAGATGCAACTGAAAGACGATGCCGGTAATGTATCGGCATGGATTTCAGATGATGTTATCCTTGACACTTCGCCACCGCTCTGGTCGTCAATGGGAGGCCCGACATTCACCGCGGTTCCGACCGAAGCTAACGGCAGCAAGAATGGCTGGCCGGCGAGTGTTGATCTGGAATGGTCGGCGCATACGAATGCTCAGATGTATGGAATAAACTGGCAGCGGACGAACGATTACCCGCAATATAATGACGTTCTTCCGACCTATCCGCCAACCATTATTTCCGACTTTATGGGCGCTCATGACATTACCGGATTAGAGCACACTTTTGTTGCCACAGATATGCTTCCGGATATCTATTACTTCAGCCTCTTCGTCAGAGACATGGCTGGAAACTGGAGTACTGATTATCTGACAGTCAAAGGTCAAAACTACTTTGGCGCTGACTTCAACACTGATGGTGAAATTGAATTTTCAGAATTCGTCACCATGGCCAATGCTTTCTATGCTCTTGAGGCCAAGACAGGTGTCTGGAATGATACTACCGATATCGGTCCGACATCGACCGGTGATTACCTGGGTTATACTACGGTTGACGGTAAGATCGATTTTGATGACTTCCTGATCTTCCTCTTTACATTCGATGCTATGGCTGCCGACAAGAGAATCGGTGGCCAGCCAGTGCTGAAACCAACTGTTGGAGATGTCACCGTTTCGGCTGAAATTCCTCAGGAATTCAAAGCCGGTGATGATGTCTATGCCGTGATTCGCGTCACCGAACCCGCATCGGTCAAGGCTCTCAGCCTGACAATGACCTATGATACGGATTTATTGGAAGCGATCTCTATTGAATCCGGTGAGATGTTTAATAACGACCGGGCAGTTTTGATTAACCAGATTAATGGTTCCACATTTAATATTGATGGCGCCATATTTGGTCGGGATAACCATTTTGAATCATCCGAAATCGCGGTTGTCAAATTCCGCGCCAAGCAGGATGGCAGCTTCGAATTCTCAGATCCCGCAATGGATTTGAGAGACTTCGATAATAATCACATCGACGTTGCCTTTAGCTCGGTTTACTCTTCGGGTGCGTTACCTGAAGTATTCTCGATATCTCAAAACTATCCTAACCCGTTTAACCCAACAACCAGTATTGATTTGGCTCTTGCTAATTCCACCGAATGGCGAGTTGAAATATTCAATATTGTTGGGCAATCGGTTATGACTTTCTCTGGTAATGACGGTCCCGGCGTGGTTAACATAACCTGGGATGGCTGCGACCATAATGGTGAAAAGGTTGCTTCCGGTGTTTACTTCTATCGGGCCATCGCGAATAACGACGCTTTTGTCAAGACACAGAAAATGGTTTTGATGAAGTAAGTAATTCACATAATTGATCAAAGCCTTGATGAGGGGTTTTGAAGCGGGTGAAGCGGTACGGCACAGAAAAAGCCGTACCGCTTCGCCGCAAAATTGGGAAAGAATTGACTACTTTTTTGGTTTCTGGAGGAAAGACAATGTTAACAAAGAAATTTCTGATTATTGTCCCAATTGTTCTTTTACTGGGGACAATTATGTGGGCGAGCGGGGATGTTGCGGCTCAATCATTATATCTGGCGCCCGATTCAGTCAAAATCTCAAGCGGTCAGTCAGAAACATTTGATATCGAACTTTGGGCCGATGATGCGGTATCAGGAATGAACCTTTATACCGTATATATAAATTTCAATAAAGAACTCGTAGAGTTATCTTATCTGGCCGATACAACCTTTTGGATTTGCTCGGTTTTTGATGTCGATACTACCTGCCTTGACTCATTTTGCACCGATTGGATATATGATTCAATACCCACCGATTCACTCTGCTTATCGTATTCAGAAGATTCAACTTGCGTTGATTCTTTGTATTTCGAGTGGTTGGTCGATTCATTATGCATTGATTCAATTTTTATAACTGAAATCTATGACTCTACCTGTATGGATTCAGTTTTTCTTGAATGGTGGGTTGATTCTACGGCCATTGACTCGGCCTGTATTGAATGGCGAATAATTGATTATACCTGTATCGATTCCATGTTCGTGGAATGGCAGATTGATTCTTCGGCGATAGATTCTCTTTTCATAGAATGGAATGTTGATTCGACTGGTATTGATTCAGCCTGTACGGAATGGCAAGTTGATACATCCTGCATCGGAACCTGGACATGTATAGAATGGGATGGGGAGACATGTATAGACTCAGTCTGTTCAGAAGAACAGATTGATTCGACATGTATCGGATTATGGGAATATACCGCCTGGGATTTGGATTCCACTTACATAAATGACTGGGTGATCATCGAATGGTTTGTGGATTCCATTTATGTTAACGATTGGATATGCCTGGCATGGGATCCTGTTCAGGAATGTGTCGCCTGGGAAGCCTCAGCCTGGGATCTCGATTCAACTTTATATAATGATTGGCATTGTACCGTTTGGGATGTCGATACCACAGCCATTGATGCGTGGGAATGTACGGAGTATCAGGTAGACTCGACCTATTTTGACGGCTGGATTTGCCAGGCCTGGGATCCGGTGCATATCTATACTTGCCTGGAATGGCAATACACGGTCTGGAATGTTGATACGATATGCGCTGGGGGTTATGAATGCACCTCTGCGGCCTACGATTCTACCTGTGTTGGTGATTCGATAGAATCAGATCCTTATGCATATAATTTGTTGAATGTTGATACGATTCAATATCCTGTAAATGAGGGACCATTAATGCACCCGCCGAATGCCGTTACGGTTCCTTTTTATTCTCGGTTTAATGATGATACGACAAAGCTTCTTATCGAATCATTGATATTCTGGGAGCGTATCGCGGTCGACGGTCCGGGTCTTTTGGCAACTATCCATTTGAGAAGTATTGGCAATGGCATTCATCATATGACTATTGACTCGATTTATGTTTCTGATATTGATGGCGTTCAATTGCCGGTATCGGGAGAAGGGGATGTATTGCTTCTCAATGCCCCGCCTCAGGAATTTGACCTAATTGGGCCGATTAACCTGTTTGAATTGGAATTCGAATTAGGAGATTCAATTAGTTTTTCGTGGGCCGAAGCGGTTTCGTATTATGAAATGGATCTGATTACATACGAGCTTCAAATTTCGGATACTCCTGATTTTACTCCCGGTCCGGATACAAAGGTTTTTTCCGGAATTATGGGCACCTCAATAAAACTCGACGCGACGTCGGATTTGGGTGTGGGGCAATTGTATTGGAGAGTAAAGGCGATAAGCAGCTTTGGCGCGGGACGATTTTCAACTCAAACCGACTGGTCGATTATATTAAGCAGCCTAATGCTCCCTCCCGGTGAATTCGATTTAGTAATTCCCGATAATGACAATTATATAAACACTATTGATGATGAGGATGAAGAGTTTAACTGGACCAAACCCGCCTCAAGTATTCCCGATGATACACTCATTTACTTATTACATATTTGGCCGGAGGAAGTCGATCCTGGGGTCCAGGAAATAATTCTCGATAATCTGGATACAAACTACGCCGCGATTCCATTGACTAATTTTGACCTCTATGCAGCCTACAACTGGAGAACCAAATGCACTAATCGCGTGGGATTATCAACCTGGTCCAATCAAACCTTCCGGATGAATTTCTACCTGAGAGGCGACGCCAATGGAGACGGCCATGTAAATGTTGGTGATGCTGTTTTTATAATTAATAATGTTTTTAAAGGCGGGCCAGCGCCGGCCCGAACTCAATATGGAGACGCAAACTGCGATGGGCAGCTCAATGTGGGGGACGCCGTCTATTTAATAAATCATGTGTTTAAGGGAGGCCCGGCGCCTTGCTCGAGTTAACACTTTGCAAAATTAGGGATTAACGTCCCTAACCCGCCCCTCGCAATTCCTGGTTTTGTCTTTCCCCAGGAAAGCCCCTTTCGGCACCGAATCACCATTCGGTGCCAGAGGGGCCTTTTTAAAATATCGGGCATTTTTCCATCAAAATTAGTCGGTTTGGCAATAAACTTTGTAATTTAATCTGCCGAATTTATAATATAAGGATTATTGGAAAACCGCCAAAGCGTTGTAAAATAAAGGTTCTATATATTTATGCGCTAATAAGAACCTTGACAGAATCGAGTTTCGATGTTAAAATGGCAATACGATCCTGAAAATTTGACGGCATGCATGGGGTTTCAATACTTCCTAATGACGTTCCCAGGTTAGGTGAGAGACCTCCGCATGCCTTTAATAAAGTATGGATAAGTATATTCAATCGTCAAAAGCTCGACAACATTCCTAAAATCATCAAATTCCATTAAAAAAACATCCGGATCAAAATAATGACAGATATTGATAATGTTCATTTTATGGCCCCGTCCTCGATTATGCGCTCTACCTGAAAAATTACGGTCGCCGAAATCAAAACATGATTATTCCAATTTTATGTTCTTGATTTAAGTCAATTACAGAAATTGAAGTTTTTTGTTGATTGGAGACAAATATAGTATTCATTATCAAAGATATGAAACAGAAAATTGAAGCGAATAGAGCTACGATTTATGAATAGAGTTTTACCCATATTCAAGTTTTTAATATTGATATTTATATCCTTTTTTCCTTCCTCAATCGATTGCCGCGATGGAATTCAATGGCAGTTTTTCAGCGGATTTATATAATTGGGAGTCAGGCGATCAGGAGCATTTGCAATCTTATTTTTCACTTAAATCGAATCTTACGGCTTGGAAATCCGGACTAACAAAAAGTGTTTCACTTCATTCCTATTTCCGCTGGAGAACGGATTTGGCAGATAAATCCGAAAATGATCCACAGATATTCGTATATGATACATACATGAGGCTAAAAAGTATAGCTCCTCATACGACGATGTATATTGGACGCCAGTTTGTATATTCGTCGGCGGGCAGTCTTCATTTAGATGGCGTTCGAGGCTCTATTTCATTTCAAAAACTTGATCTTGAATTCTTCGGCGGCAGCTCCGTTAGCCGTATTAATCCTGAAAAGATTCGTTCGTTTTCCGATTTTTCTGCGTTCGGCGGCCGTTTGTACTATCAGCCTCGGTTGACTACACGGCTGGGGATAGGGTGGATTTTGCGTGAAACCGATAATCAAGTTGACTATCATCGATTAGGTTTTGATATCACTCACGCAATTCGGAACCTGGCGATACTTTCACGCGCCTCCATGAATCCGGCAACTCTGCAATTAAGCGAGGTTTTGTTGCGAGCGCGGATTAATTTATCACAATGGTATTTTTCCGGAGAATATACGACAAGAGAACCAAGCGTCTCTTATAATTCAATATTTTCATTGATAGATTTAAATCGATACCGGGAAATTAGATTTGAAGCCGTCCGAAAGCTCACGTCGATTATTACGGCTTATGGTACTATCCGGACTGACATAAATCCCATTGAAAGTTCATGGACCGGTCAATTGGGGATACGCACGCGTTTTGCATCCGTTTCGTGGGTTCATCAAAACGGATATGGCGGCGATTCTGAAGGGATTCGCGGAAATGCCCTGCTTACTTATGGAAAAAGCTGGTCTTTTTATGGAATTATTAATCTAAGCCGGTATCGAGTACAGCAAGAGCAAATTGATAAAAGCGATTCCTATTCAACAATGGTGGGTTTCAGAAAGAGTTTTCAAAACAATATTATGGTCGGTATGGAGTGGCAGTATTTGCGAAACGCAATTCAATCTTATGATTCGAGATTTCGCTTGAGAATTTCCAAAGGATTTTCAAATAAATAAGTGTGGGTAAGATGCCAATTAGAAATTTACAAGTATTTTTCCTTTTTCTCCTGAGTTTTGGGGTCATTTATGTCTTTGCCAAACCGTCCCCTTATGAATTGACTGTTTCCGAGAGCGACATTCAATTTTCTCATAAATTACATGTTGGTGAAAACGAAATCGAATGCGATGCATGCCATACTGCAATAAACACCAGTGAATTATCAGCCGATAAAAACTTTCCGGCCATGGATGATTGCGGTCAATGCCATGATATCGAAGGAGAGGACAACTGCGGCCAATGCCACAAAAATGCTGATGATCCCGGTGCTCTTGCAAATCCCGATCGCGAATTGGTATTTAATCACAAAAACCACCTGGATTTGGATATTGATTGCCGCCGCTGCCACATCAATATCGAATACAGTCCGCGTTCAAGACCGGAAAATATGCCGAAAATGAGTTTGTGCTTCGATTGTCATGACGGCTCGAAAGCCGAAAGAGAATGCGATTTGTGTCACAGCGACGCCCAGATACTTTCACAAATACATCCCGAACAATGGCTCCATGAACATGGCAATCGTGCCGCTTCGGAACCAGATTGGTGCAATGACTGTCACGGGGGCCAGCATTTTTGTCTCGAATGCCATCGCGGAGATAATCTATCAGGTGAAATACATGATTTGAATTATTTTTTCACGCATGGACTCGACGCCAAAAGTAATGAAGAAGATTGTCGCCGCTGTCATGATAATAAATTGTTTTGCGTTGAATGCCATGAGAAAAACCAGCGAATGCCGCTTCGGCATTCAACCCTGGCATGGCTGGATGAACATGGACGTTTTGCCCGCGAGGATGTGGAAAACTGCGCTGCCTGCCATGAATCAGATGATCCGACTTGTGCCCGTGGGGGATGTCATAGTGATTTTGACGGGCTCCGGGGAACCGATACGCGGATTCATAATGCCGATGCGCCCCGATTCAATTTCGGGGGGAACTGGCATGGAGATGAAAGCTATTTTTGCTATCAATGCCACATATCCACCGGCGTTCCGGGCAACGGCTTCTGTGGCTATTGCCATGGCGGTAAAGAATAGATGATATGCCGGGAATAATTGGAAACAAGATGACTATCTGCCGATTAATATTGGCCGCGTTTGCAATAACTGTACTTATCGCGTTATTTGGATGCAGCAATCAGAAAACAAAAAGTACTATGCCGCCTACGCATCCGGCTGAATGGATAAATCCCGATTCGGAAGATTTTCATGGTCATATCGTCAATTCGCGGGGATTCAAAAGCTGTCAGGTCTGTCATGGCATAGATCTAAATGGAGGGCAAAGCCATATTTCCTGTATCGAATGCCACTTGGAATCAAATGTATGTAATGCTTGTCATGGCGGGTACGATAACAAGTCCGGAGCTCCTCCGTATGGCCTGCATGGCGAAATATCCGATACTGCTCTGGCGGTTGGCGCACATACGGCCCATATAGATTCATCATCCATTTCGGGAAGTGTCCCCTGCCAGACATGTCATTTGGTGCCGTTAGTGATTCTTGACGAGGCTCATTTCGACACCAGTTCCGCGATTCTTGATTCCATTGCCGAAATTACCTGGCAGGGACTGGAAACCGACGGATCGGCCGTTTGGGATCGCCAATTGAGAGAATGTTCCAAAACTTATTGCCACGGCAATTTTTATGGCGGAGATACGACTAATGTTCCAATCTGGACGGCGACCGACCAGGCTGTTTGCGGCTCGTGCCACGATATAGGCGATGATCCTGCTTTGCTTCTCGGGGCTCATAAGTTTCATGTGGACATAATGAGTTTTAATTGTTCTCAATGCCATGGCAGTGTTGTGGATGATGGCTTGAATATTACGGTAGCCTCGCTTCATGTGAACGGAATAATTAACACGGCGATAACCAATCCGGAAATTTGCGAAAGATGCCATGGGCCGAATGCCTCGCCATGTTCCGGTTGTCACGGCGGACTGGATAATGATACTGGCGCCCCGCCTTATGATTTGCGCGGCGATTCGGCGAATACTTTGTTAGGAGTAGGCGCCCATACCGCGCATCTGACCGACTCGCCCTTGGCGGCGGCTCTGGAATGCGGCACATGCCATATAGTCCCGGATGATATTATTGACTCGCTGCATCTTGATCTGGGAACCGAATCGATCGATTCAATTGCCGAAATAACCTGGAGTGGTCTGGCCGATAATGGGGAATCAATCTGGGATAGAAATGCCGCAGAATGTTCCAATTCTTATTGCCACGGCAATTTCATCGGTGGAAATGTTGCCAATACTCCCGTTTGGACTGCCGTCAATCAGGCCGAGTGCGGCACATGCCATGACGATGGTTCAGCTCCTTTGAATCTTTCGTCAGTACATTATTTTCATGTCGGCACGGCAGCCATCAGATGTTCATTATGTCACAGCGAAGTAATTGATAATCAAAAAGAAATAGTATCCAATCAACTCCACGTCAATGGCATTAAGAATTGGGATGAAAATTCCTGCGATGATTGCCATGAACCGTCTGGCTCAAGATGCGTTATCTGTCACGGCGGACTTGATAATCAATCCGGCGCTCCGCCATATGACATTGATGGCGAATCGGCAGCCAGCCTGATTAGCGTCGGGGCTCATACCGCCCACATAGATGGCAATTTGATTTCAGACGGCATTGATTGTGATGAATGCCATGTTGTGCCAGTGTTTGCTCTTGCTGTCGGCCATCTTGATTCCGACGGAATTCCCGATATTGATTTTGGACCATTGGCAGGATCTTCATCAACATGGAATAGAAATACCAGGCTCTGTTCCGATTCTTACTGTCATGGAAATTTCTCAGGCGGATACTTCAATAATACTCCTGACTGGACCGGAGGTGAAGTTGAAGCGGGTTGCGGCTCGTGTCATGACGATGGTACAAATCCGCGAAATCTTTCCGGCAGACATGATGACCATGTTGCTGAAGGTATTGAATGTTATCGATGCCATGCTTCAACGGTCAACGTAAATATGTCAATCACCGGTCTCGGTCAGCATGTCAATGGCTCAATCGAAATTGTTTTTTCAAGCGGCAGCGGGACTTTTTCTGGCGGTCGGTGCAACAACGTCGGCTGTCACGACTCTGAAGACTGGTAATCTCTTCAAATAAATTCGGAAATGAATAAATTCATTTTCAATTCATGGATTTGGTTGGTTTGTATCAAATTCCCGTTCAACAACTTAATTTGAATTGTGTTCTCAATAATCGAGACTTCACTTTTATAATCACTTCATGTTACAAATAAAATCGCTTGCATGTTTAGAGAATTATCAATAATTTGGAAAATGCTTCGCACTATCCTCGAACCATTTTTTAGACTGGATTAAGTATGAATCAATTTATCAATCTATCAATAGGACAATCCATTGGGATGGCACGCAAACTGGGGTTGATATTTTTTGCGTTGATGACTTTCGGGTTAATCGGATCGGCAATATCGCAGACGACGCCGGTCATAGGTATCCGCGATAAGACGCCGGATTTAAAAGTGTTCATAAACGCCAGAATAGTCGTTTCTCCCGAAATGTCAATTGACAGCGCAAAGATGATTATTAAAGACGGCAAGATTCTCGTTATCGGCTCTTCTAATGTCAAAATACCCGATGAGGCTGATATTATTGATGTCATGGGGAAAACTATTTATCCCGGGTTTATTGAAACCGTTTCCGACTATGGATTACCGAAGGAAAGAGACGATCGCCCCTCGGGAAGAGGTGATTCGCGTCCGCCCCAATATGAGGGAGAGCGTATCGGCGGTGATGCATGGAATGACGCCATCCATGCCGAAAAAAATTGGGGGCAGTCTTTCCGTCCATCCGCTGACGATTCCAAGGAGTTAATGTCACTGGGATTTTCGATGGTTCAATCTGTCAAACTCGACGGCGTATTTCGAGGACGCTCGTTTGTCGTACTGCTCGGCGATGGGTTGCCCAATGATTTGCTGATTAAACCTTATGGCTCTCATTTTGCGTCATTTGACAAAGGCATTTCTCAGCAGCAGTACCCAGGTTCTCTATTCGGAATAATCGCGATGATTCGCCAAACATTCTATGACGTTGATTGGTACCAGAAAGCGCATCAGGCTTACTTGCTAAATAATAATCAAAAGATGACTGAATTCAATTCTGCCATCGAAGCCCTAAGCAATATAAAGAATGAAAAATTGATCTTTGAGGGTAATACCGAGAGTCAGACAGTGATGCGTTCTGATCGAATCGCCGATGAATTTGGATATAATTTTGTGCATATCGCCGGCGGCCGCGAATACGCATGGCTGGACGAAGTCAAAAATACCGGCGGGACATTAATCGTTCCTCTTGACTTCCCTGAAGAACCCAAGTTGGAAAATCCTATCGATGGCCTGGATTATTCATTATATACGTTACGACATTGGGAAACGGCGCCTTCCAATCCGGCCCGACTGGAATCAAAAGATATTACGTTTGCATTAACCACACATCGTCTGGAAAAGAAAAAATCATTCTGGACCAACCTCCGCACAGCCATGGAGAGAGGCTTGACCAAAGAAAAAGCCTTTGCTGCTTTGACGACAGTTCCCGCAGAAATTTGCGGTGTTTCCAATCTTGTGGGTACATTAGAAAAGGGTAAACTGGCAAACTTTTTCATATGCGACGGCGATATTTTCGATAAGGAATGTGATATTTATTCAGTCTGGGTGGCTGGCAAGAAATATGATATTTCTCCTTTTCCGGTCACAGAATTTTCGGGCGAATATAGCCTTACGGTTAACGAGCAGACACTGACTTTGATTCTGGAAGGAAAACCTGCGGAACTGTCCGGAAAAGTCCAATTGGATGAATGGAAAGAAAAAATAAAAAGCATCGACACAGAGCGCAATTTTATTTCCTTCACAACTGTAATTGACAGCATTAAAGATTCGGGCGTGGCGCATTTCACCGGTCGCAAGGAAAACGATCAAATTTCAGGGAAGTGCACTTTGCCGAACGGAGCATTTGTCGATTGGAACGCGAATAGAATCGGCGATGTCCCCGAAGAAGAGCCGGAATCTGATTCGACAACTACGGACGAGAGTAAAGTTGGGAAACCGGGAAAAAGGGATAGGAAAGACGAGGATAAAAAGGAAGAATTGGTCGCCGGTTTCAGTTATCCGAATATGGCCTTCGGTTATGAGTCTCCGCCTGTTCAAGAGGATGTTATCATAAAAAATACCACGATCTGGACGGCAGAAGATGCCGGGATTTTGGAAAGAACAGATATCCTCGTTAAGGGCGGGAAATTCGCGAAGATCGGCCAGAATCTGGAAATCCCTTCCGGAATCAGAGTTATTGATGCCTCCGGAAAGCACGTTACTCCCGGAATTATCGATGACCATGGTCACATCGCGGCATCGGGCGATATAAACGAAGGAACCTTTGCGATAACTCCCGAAGTAAGAATCAGTGATGTCGTTAATCCTGAGGACATTTCAATATATCGACAATTGGCGGGAGGCGTGACAACGGTTATGTGTCTGCACGGTTCGGCCAATCCAATCGGCGGTCAAAACCAAACGATGAAATTGCGCTGGGGCTCAAACGCCGAAAATCTGAAATTTAAAAATGCGGCTCCTACTATAAAATTCGCTCTTGGTGAAAACGTCAAACAAAGTAACTGGGGCGATAATATGAGGAGCCGCTATCCGCAATCTCGGATGGGCGTTGAATCAATTATGCGGGATGTGTTTCAGGCGGCTCGAGAATATGAGCAGGATTGGGAAAACTATAATAACCTGCCCAAAAAAGAAAGGGCGCGCATTGTGCCGCCGCGTAAAGATATCGGTCTGGATGCTATAGTCGAAGTTTTAAATTCGGAGAGGATGGTTCATTGCCATTCATACGTCCAAAGCGAAACTCTGATGATGATGCGATTGGCTGAGCAATTCGGATTTACGCTTGATGTTTTTATTCATATTCTGGAAGGTTACAAAGTAGCCGACGAAATGGCCCGACATGGGGCGATGGCCACGACATTCTCGGATTGGTGGGCATATAAATTCGAGGTTTATGATGCCATACCTTACGGCGGAGCTTTAATGGCCGCAAAAGGAGTAAACACATCCTTCAACTCAGACAGTCCGGATGTGGCTCGGCGATTAAATCAGGAAGCCGGGAAGGCGATTTTATACGGAGGCATGGCGCCGGAGGAAGCCATCAAATTGGTTACTATTAATCCAGCAAAACATTTAGGCGCTGACCAGTATGTTGGAAGCATTGCCGAAGGTAAAGACGCGGATTTCGCGATTTGGAACGATTACCCGCTTTCAATCTATGCCAAAGCTGAACAAACATGGATTGACGGTAAAAAATATTTTGATCTCGAAACCGACAAAAGGCTTCGCGAGGCGGTCAAAACGGAAAGAAATAGATTAATACAAAAAATCCTAACATCCTCTAAAAAAGGCGGAGGCAGGTAAAATGAAAACAGCATACAAAATTAGAGGATTTATAAAATCCGCCAGTCTGGCAAAAGCCATTGCGATATCCTTAATCGTTATTATGGCTATTTGTACCGGTATAGCCGCGCATGATTATGTGCCGGGTGAAAGACAATCGCATCCAATCCTGCTTAAAGGCGGCAATCTTCATACAATCAGCAATGGTCTTATGGAACATTCTGATATTCTTTTTGAAAATGGTCGAATTACGAATATCGGAATTAATTTAACATTGCCCGATAATACTGAGATAATTGACGTGACCGGCCAAGAAGTTTATCCAGGCATTATCGCCCCGGCAACAAGTATTGGGCTTTCGGAAATAGGGGCGGTAAGAGCCACAAATGATACTCGCGAGATAGGCGTGATAAACCCCAATGTCAAATCTCGCATCGCTTATAATCCGGATTCGGAGATTATTCCTTCGGTCAGAGCCCATGGTATTACTACCGTTTTGGTTGTACCTGGCGGTTCGGTCATTACCGGTATATCCAGCCTGATTAATCTCGATGGATGGACGGTTGAAGATGCTGCCGAAAAAATCGATCTTGGCCTGCATGTCAACTGGCCCGGTGTTTCGGGTGGGGGCGGGCGATATGGAAGACGGCAGAATCCTGAGCAACAGCGAGAAAGGCAAATGCAGGCCCGCGAGGACTTATATCAAATTTTCAGAGATGCCCGAACCTATTACAACGCCCGTCAGACCGATGCCGAGATGAAAATTGATGAACGCTGGGAAGCGATGATGCCGATTTTTTCCGAAGGAATGCCGGTTTTTATAACAGCCAACGATTATCGTCAGATTGAACAAGCCGTAAGCTTCTCAAAGGAATTCGGCCTCAAAATAATCATATCTGGAGGCGGTGATGCCTGGATGTGTACTGAATTACTTAAAGAAAACGATATACCCGTTATTACTCGTTATGTGGAAGGGACACCTCAACGATCAGATGAAGCTTACGATATGGCCTTCACTTTGCCGGCTATGTTGGCCGAGGGCGGCGTTAAATTCTGCATCGGCCAAACTGGAGGGACAGGCACAAGAAACTTGCCATTTCAGGCAGGGCGAGCGGCAGGCAATGGTTTGACCAGGGAAGAAGCTTTGAGAGCCATAACTCTCTCTACTGCTGAAATCCTGGGTGTTGCCGATGATCTCGGTTCGCTCGAAATCGGCAAGAAAGCGACGATTGTTATATCAGAAGGCGATATTATGGACATGATAACTCAAAATGTCATCCTTGAATATATCGAGGGCCGCAAGGTTGATCTGAATAATAAACACAAAGAACTATATGAAAAATACCGTCAAAAATCATTGAATTGATTTAGTGGATTATTTAAAATGAGGCCGCCTGTTTTCGGGCGGTCTTTTTTTATCATGCTTCTGTCAGAAATATTTAATTCCCATTCCCATTGATATGACTTGGGTAAATTAATCGATGCGGCGACCAAATCCTAAACAGCATTTCACGCCGATTTTATATTTGTAAATGAAAATCAAAAATTATATTGTCATTTACCGGGTTAAGCTAAACTAAAATCCAAAGGATAGGTGGGGATATGAAAAATAGATGCACCTGGGCGGGCGATGATCCTATGATGCGAGCCTATCATGATGAAGAATGGGGCATCCCGTTATATGATGATCAAAAACTCTTTGAATTTTTAATCCTTGAAGGGATGCAGGCCGGGCTCAGCTGGTCAACAATTCTGAAAAAAAGAGATAATTTTCGAAATGCGTTCGATAATTTCGATGCTGTCAAAATCGCCCGCTACCGCAATGCGAAAATCGAAAAATTGATGAGTGAAGCTGGTATAATTCGTAATCGACTGAAAATCAAAGCCGCTATTTCCGGCGCCAAAGCCTATTTGAATGTCCAAAAAGAATTTGGTTCTTTTCACAATTATATCTGGCAGTTTACTGGTGGCAAACCGATTGTAAACAAATGGAAAACACTCAAAGATATCCCCGTTTTTACGCCGGAAGCGGAAGTGATGAGTAAAGATCTTAAGAGGCGCGGATTCAATTTTGTGGGGCCGACGATATGCTACGCCTTTATGCAGGCCACCGGAATGGTCAACGATCACACTACCGATTGCTTTCGTTATAAGCAAGTTCTTAAAGAGAAGAGGCGATCAATGAAATAAGATATTGTATTGTCTCAATATCATATATTTATTACCGAGGCGCTTATGGAAAGTAAGATTCTCCGGAATAGGATTAAATATCTACTTGTTTTTTTTATCACTGCTTTGACATTAAGTGGGTTAACGGCATTCCCCATAGAAACAGGTCTTAAATTTCTAAATTCAAATTTCGATCAGGGCACTTCTTTGGGAAATTTGTGGCCGGCGATGTCTCAATGGATTGCTCAGGTATATTCAGGAGTAGTTAATACATATCAAGCATATCCGTTTATCGCCTACGGTACCGATTGGCTGGCCTTCGCTCATATCGTTATAGCAATCGCGTTTATTGGACCGTTACGCGATCCGGTCAAAAATATCTGGGTTGTGGAATTTGGTCTGATCGCCTGTATTCTCATTCTGCCGTTAGCGCTAATATGCGGACTTATCAGGGGCATACCCTTTTTCTGGATTCTGATAGATTGTTCATTTGGCATTTTCGGATTTGTTCCACTCTGGATTACTCGAAAATATATTTTGAGATTACAAGCATTGTCCTCACCTAACGATCAATGATGTTTTGCAGGAATCGATATAACGGTTTTAAAAGCAGAAATTGCTCAATTAGGTATTCTGCCAGCTTTGATGATACTAATAATGAGTCAGGGCGTTTATACTGAACCAGATAAAAACTCTTTTTCTGATACCACTCCTGCAACCAGTCCGGGATGTCCGAACTCATAGGCCGTTTATAATTCTCACCAGCCAAATCAAACGCTTTCCTGCGAACAAATGGAGCGATAACTTTTTTAAAAGCCTTAGGATTAGCTTCTAATTGGCCGCGAAATCTATTCATAATATCACTTGACGCTCGATAGAATCCCATCCCATAACGATACACATTATCCTCCGACATTAATTCAAAGAAAAATCCGGGATAATTCTGCCATTGTTTGCCGTTTCTTTTAAACACTAACCACATGTTTTTTTTGAACAGAGATTTATCCTTTGAAAACCGAGTGTCACGATAAATTTTAGTAATAGTCTTATTGATATTCGGGCGGGTCTCAATTTTGGGATCGATTTCAAGCATTGTCCCGCTCAATTCAGAAACCAGGCTTCGAAATGGCGTTAATATATATTCATCATACCTCACCCGATTATCTTCAAACCATTTTTTATCATTATTTTTCCTATTGTCCCTTAGAAATGATATGGTTTGCTTATGAAAACCTTCGAATCTTATTTCGTTATTGTCGCTTTTCACTATTGAGACTCCAGTCCTATACAATTGAAGATATAATTAACAATGAATGCAGGATAAGGCAATCACATTTTATTTACTGGGTGGACTCTTTACATCCTAAAAATTATTTGGTATATACCGGCCACCTATGAGCAAGTGGCGACTTATTATAGATAGGGAATGTTCAGCTTCATTCAATATGGCGGCTGATAAATATTTATTTGATTCTGCGGGGGATGATTCGCACATTCCCGTCCTCAGGATTTATGGCTGGAAAGAGCCTTCTATAACAATTGGACATCACCAGTCAATTGAGCGGGCATTGGAAAGATCCCGTTTGGATCTAACGCCGGTCGTCAAACGAATCACCGGTGGGCGGGCTCTTTTGCATGAGACTGACGAAATCACATACGCCATTGCGGGTGCTTTTCTGAAATACAAGCAATTGGGAAATACGTTATACGAATCGTATAATAATATTTCCAACGCCATTGTAAATTTCTATAACTCTTTTGGCTGGGAGGCGGAGATTAATCGACGCGATAATCCCATTTCGTTGAATAAAACCGGCACAGTACAAAAGGGGTGTATGGCCGCTGTGTCACATTATGAAGTGATTATCAACGGCCAAAAAATGGCGGCTGGATCGCAGCGACGGACAACGCATTATTTTTTGCAGCACGGGGCAATTAAACTATTCCCGCCGCGCTCGCACCCTGCAATTTTATGCAGCACGGAAGTTGTTGCCTTAAAAGAGATTGAAAGGCCAGTGCCTGAATGCGATGATTTGATATATAAGTTGGTAGTGGCGTTTGAGCGCGAATTTAACATAGAGTTTGAAAATCATAATTGGGATTTGCGTGAAAGAAACTTTATTGCTGAAATAGAATCGGATTTTGGTAATTTGAACTCCGTGCAAATTGATTTAAACAGACGGGTTAGTTAAGGAGTCATTATATTGTAGAGTTGAATTTATTGGGAAAAATCGCTTGACTCCAGGGCGTGTTTTGTTGTATTTTTGATTTCTGCCTATCCGTGTAAATAAGCGGATGCGTGGCATATGTTAATTAGGGTTGAGATTGGAAAGGTTTGGGTATAGGATTTGAAGATTGATAATAAATCTCGAATCAAATTTATCCCTCACATAAAAACAAATCGCATTGACACTTATCCCAGTGAGGAGGGTCTCTGTATGTCGAGCCGTGGTACAAAACCAATTCTTTGGGTTTTTATGGTATTCCTGATTACTGTTCTTATGGCGTCTTCAATATATTGTGCGTCAGTGGGCCGTATTAAAGGAACTGTAACTGACGAAAAAACCGGAGAGCCGTTGTACGGTGTTTCCATTCAAATCAAAGGCACTAATAGCGGCGCCAAAACTGATATGGATGGGAACTTCGTTATTTTATCGGTTCCGCCCGGTACTTACACCTTATCATTTTCATCAGTGGGTTATCAAAGCATTGATTTGACTGATGTGGAAGTCAGTACTGACCAGACTACCGAGAGGAATCAGCAGCTTAAAGAATCAGTTCTTGAAACTGGTCAGGTTACAACTGTAACTGGCAGGAGAAAAGGGATTGATTTTAACCAAACCGGGACGGTTTCGGTTAAAACGCAAGAAGCCATTCAGCAAGCGCCCGTACAGACGGTTGATGATTTGCTGGCCCGCGAAACGGGAATCACCGTTGATCAGGAGGGGAAATTGCATATTCGCGGCGGCCGCGCCGGCGAAACTAACTATCTTGTTGACGGCGTTAGCTACTCAGACCCTCTTGGAGGACGAGCTCCAGTTGATGCCGGCATCAATATTTCGTCATCGGCGGTTTTGGAGCTGAAGGTTATTAAAGATGGCTTTGATCCCGAATATGGCGAGGCTCTCTCGGGCGTTGTGACGATCACTTCCCCGGAAGGTTCATCCCAAAAAACTCGCTCGCGTGTACAGTTTTATACCGACGATTTCGGCAGCAAAGACCTCAATAAGTATTCCGAAAATTACGATATCCTTGAGTTTATCATGAGCGGCCCCGACCCTTTATTAACCAGCCGCATTTTACCGGCCATCGGGATAAATTATTTCGAGGATAAATCGTTTACATTCTATATGTACAGTCGGGCCTATAAAACCGATTCACGTTTGGCATATTGGAAATACAATACTCCCGGCACCCAGAAGGCTTATCCGGACTATAGTATTTTAGGACTTGACATACCGGAAAGACAGCAAAACATATATAATCTCGATTTTACTCTAGCATACGATCCAACGAGCAATATGCACGTTAAGGGTCTTTATAAGGGTACCTGGAGAAAATATACTAATTTCTCATGGGTACATCGCTATACTCCAGCCACGGCGGCTGTCAGCACCCAGAATACCAAAACCTTTTCGCTGCAAATGAAACAGGTTCTTTCAAAATCAACCGATTACGAGATAAATCTATCCTACTTTGGAACCGATTACATTCAAAAACCGGGCGACCCCAATCATCCGGGCGAGGGACTTGATCCCGATCAGTTTTTATTCACCGATGAATATGAGACTTACGATGATTTGAATGCAAATAATCAGTTTGACAGCTATGAACCGTTTTTGAATATTTTTCCCGATTCGGTCAGACAGGGAACGATATATATACCCAACAGAAATGCAACCGATATCTTATTTTCAACAGACGATCAAATCGGTGGATTTTGGCAGGCCGAATTTGATCTGAATAACAATGGAATTATTGACGGTTATGAAGGTGAGCCGTATGTCGATATGAACGGCAACGGTATTTATGATATTGGTGATCGCCTCACAAAAGATGTAAACGGCAATCGCACTTATGATGAGATATATCGCGACGTTACTTCACCAACGGCGACAACTCGCAGCGAACCTTATATTGACGGTGACTCGTGCCTTGGTGAGAAATTTATCGACATTAATCGAAATGGTATCTATGACCTTGGCATAGATAGATTTGTTACGGCTCTTGACCCGGCAATTAATATGGACCTTAACCGGAATAACCGATACGATGGTCCTAATGATCTCTGGGAGCCGGGCATTCCTTATATTGATTATAATGGGAATGGCATCTACGATCTTCCAAATAATCGCTATGATCCAGGAGAACCATTTGTTGACCTAAATAAAAATGGAAAGCACGATTTGGGCGGAGATAATAATACCGCCTTTCTGAATTATGGATTTTTGCAGTCGGGTTCCTCAAATGAATGGGCCCATGAGAAAGTCGATAGATATACGGCCAAGGGTAACTTCAAAAAAGCAATCGGACGAGCCCACGAAATAAAAGCCGGTTTCGAATTTCGTGATGAAAAAGTAGGTGTATCGGTTATCGAAGGATTGCAGAGGAGAAACGACGATACTCTCGACACCAATCCGTATACTGGCCGCGGCCGCGTTAGAGACTTTTATTCTCGCACCCCCAAAGTTTTCGTTCTATATTTCCGTGATAAGATTGAGTATGGTTCGTTAGTCGCTTCGCTGGGAATGCGCGCCGATTTATTCTTCCAGTCCGATTTGAAGGGCACGCCTACAATTCAGGATCAAACCGGTCACCACATTCAGGATATTCGCAATAAGTTTTCACCGCGAGTTTCAATAAACTACCCGATTTCTGAAAGAGCCATGGTACGCTTTAATTATGGCCACTTCTACGAACTTGCCAACTATGATCGCATGTTCAGAAGTGCCAATCCCTTCCAGAGCGGCAACGTGCCGGTAATTGGCAATCCAAATCTGGATTATACGAAAACTGTAAATTATACTTTTGGCGTTAATTACGCCTTTACCGACGAGTACTCAATTAAACTCTCCGGTTTTTATAAGGATTACTTTGATATAGTTGCCACATCGTCTTATGAACGCTCCGGTATAACGCTGTTTCAATACTACGACAACACCGATTATGCCCGAGTTCGTGGATTCGAAATGGAACTGGGCCGAGAAGCGGCCCGCTTTGTAAATGGTATTCTCAGCTATGAATATTCCTTCGCATATGGAAAATCGTCATCTGATTCAGAGAATTATCAGCGTCTGGTGGCAGGCGATGATATCTCGATTGATGAAAATCCTTTAAATTGGGATATTCGACATCGTGTTGGCCTCTGGCTCCAATTGTATTTCACAAATCGTGATCACCCCAAGCTATTCGGGATAGGCATACCAAATGATTGGGATATGTCGGTTTATTGGCGGTTCCAGAGCGGCTCTCCGTACACTCCGTCCCGTTCCTTCCCGAATATGTTCCTGGATGTTGGCGAAAGTCCTCTAACTAATTCAATGCGTATGCCTTCGACTTCGAATACGGATATCAAGTTCCGTAAGCGGTTCCGTATTTCAGGCATGCAATATACATTTGAAGCCGAAGTAAAAAATCTTTTCGATAATGAGAATATCGCATACGTGAGCAGCTCTACCGGCCGTCCCGACACCAATAATAATCAAAGCGGTATCATCGGCGGAGGGACTGAGTATGACGCAAATCCCGGTAATTGGGCACGCGGGCGTCAAATTGTACTGGGCTTTGGAGTTCAATTCTAATTATGAAAAAGAATCTGCCGTTTGATATAGAAGCAATGGGAGAATGCAGATGAAAGTTGAAAGAAAAATATCGGCATATAAACTTACCCTATTATGCTTTGTGGTAATGTTAGCGATCTATTTGCCGGCTGATGTTTACGGCCAGGCAAAGGTGGGTACCGCTGGGGCTAAATTCCTTGATATCGGAGTATCGGCCAGGGCAATGGGGATGGGCGAGGCTTATTCAGCTATCGCCAATGATGTTTCGGCCATTTATTACAATCCGGCCGGTTTGACTCAGATGTTTTCCCGGGAGGCAATGTTTACCCGGATAGATTATCCCGCTGGAATAACTTATGATTTCATGGCCGTGGCTTTCCCGGTTGAAATGATATCGGGAGTATTGGGATTCGGTTTTTATACTCTGAATTCAGGGGAAATACCATATACGACCTATGCTAATCCGGATGGTACGGGAGAAATGTTTTTCGCCAATGATTATGCAGCGACGCTTACTTACGCCCGAAGTCTTACAGAGCATTTTTCACTGGGCATAACATTTAAGATGCTGGGTGAATACTATGACAATGAATCCGCAAATGGCTGGGCGGCCGATGTGGGAACGCTGTATGATACTGGTTATCGAGGATTCAAAATTGCCATGAGTATTGTAAATTTCGGCCCGGATATGACAATGATTGATCAATCATATCCTGTACCGATTAATTTCAAGTTTGGCAGTTCATTCAATTTTATTGAGGATCCGGATCATTTGGCGGTATTTGCCCTTGAGGGAGCTCATCCTTCGGATAATTTGGAGCAGTACAATGCCGGTGTGGAATACTGGTATCTCGAGAAATTCTCCCTCAGAATCGGAAATAGATTCAATTATGACTCGGACGGACTAACTTTTGGCGGCGGTCTGAAATGGCCGCTGGGTGAAACCAGCGAATTAAGAATCGATTACAGTTACCAGGATATGCGCTTTCTGCGAGAGATTCATAGATTTTCGTTTTCGATGGCCTTTTAAGGAGTAAAGCATGTTTAGAAATTCTGGAGGATATAAAATGTCTGCGATTCGTCTGCCGATTATCTTGGGCCTGGCCGCGATTGTCCTGGCATTGATAATTAATATCGGATGTTCACCCGATCGGACCGGAACGGCCACACCAAATTCGGCGCCGCAAGTATTTATAGTAAATACTCCACCCGATAGCGCCCAATTCTCGCGTAACCCGGAACTAAACTGGTACGCGACCGATATAGATGGATACATCGCATTCTTCCGTTTTGCGGTTATTATTGATACCAACTTAATCCTGAATGGCCAATTGGTTGCGCCGGAAATTTTCATTGAGCAAGCGACTGATGCCGATTTTGGATGGGATACTTTGGAGGTTACCCTTGATCGTCCGCAATCAACAGCTACAATCAGGCTTTACGGAGATACTCTTGATCCCGTCAATGTTTTCACCAAGCAGTATTTCTTTGTACAGGCGGAAGATGATCAGGGCGCTTTGTCTGAAATCCAGTACCGGATGTATTCGCGAAACAACAATTATCCTAATACACATATAGGTGGAGGTACTACCTTCATTAATGCCATTGATGCCAATTCCCCAGCCCCCGGAGTTCGCATGTCATGGTGGGGCGCCGATTCAACCGACTGGGGTCGAGCCGATCCGCCGCTCGAATATGAATGGCGGCTATATGGTCCGTTTGACGTGAACGATGATGTGATCGTTAATTTGGTCGAGGAAAACTGTACATATGATCCGACCACCAATAGTTACATCAATTGTGAGGAAGTCCATGTCCTGGATTTAACGACAATTCCCGATACTATCTATGTCAATGTCGGAACCGCGCAAAATCCTCAGTATATCGGTAAAGCGCAGCCCGTAATCAGATCGAGAGGTCCCAATTACGCAATCGATAAATCCGACGTTTGGGTCACTGATCGGGAAACAAGACTATATAATGTTTTCGAAGGATTAGATCTGGCCCTTAGTAATAGATTTAAGTTCATCTTCTGGGTCCGATGCCGGGATGACGGTTTTGTCCCTGATCCATCTCCTTCATTCGGTCAGTTTTACCTATATGAAGCGAAATTTGAACGTAACGTTCTATTATTTGATGAAAGCGGATATACTTCTACCGATGGCCGCTGGCACCCTAAAGCAATGGATACGACCAAAGCCGTTTATTACAACCTAATACAAAATGCGGGCTTCACTAGTTTTGATACATTGCAGTCTGGAAAAGACTTTTTCAATAGGAGTGCTTATGGTGGTCCGACGTTGAATTATATTGGCGTTAAGAAGCCAAACCTTGTGGATTTATTATCACACAAAATTATCGTCTATAATGCTGATTATGCATCCGGCGGGCTCGATGAAAGCGGTGCCGGTGCACTCAATGGAAACGGCGGATTCGGGATCTATTTTGCTCTCGATATGGGGGCGAGTGGGGTTGTCTTTGCCCGAAATATCGGCAATGTTCCTGAAGGTGAAAGTGAACCTTATGCCCGTTATGAAATGAGTCTCAATTTTCGACAGCGTTTTGGGATCATTGCTACGAATATAGAACCATGGCTTTATTATGTTGTAAGCCGGGACTACATTATGAATCCATTGTTTACAGAGGAATTTATTGGTGTCTATTCTAATCATGGTGATTATCCGAGTATTGATTTAAGTTATGGTGAAGGATCTCTGCAGGATAAGCGCTATCTCAGATGGCTATTTAGCCCTAATTATATTTTGGACGGTTCGCCTGAAATTGGTGTTTGCGAAAAGACGCAATATGCCGCTCCTCTTTATCTTTATCTGTCAAAATATGGTGATGAGTCCAGATTTCACGGCAAAGTTTGCGCAGTTCGTCAGCAAATCGGCGATATGAGAACGGCCGCGTTTTTGTTTACGCCTTTGGCAATGGATCCCGAACCCATGCAGGAAACCTTTAGCACTACTATGGATTGGCTTTATGAGAAATTCGCTGCCGATGAATCAGCGACAAGCCAAAGTTCTTCCGGACCTCAATCATCATATTCCGACATTGCCGAGCGACGCGAACGGATCAATCAATTCTTGTATTATCTTGATAATTTCGCGACCCCGGAAGAGAGAGAGATGTATGGGGTTAATATCAGGCCGGTGGTTGTCAAGCAGTAGTTCCTGTCAATAAAAGTAACAACAAAAAGCCCGCTTTGGAGCGGGCTTTTTATTTAACCACTTTGATTAATTATCAGGCCATTTTCCGATGTAAATCTCAGCCAAAGAATCCGCTTCGCGATTTTGCCCCAGAGAGCGGTACCCTGAAATCAAATTAATGAAAGCTTCCTTAAAATCCGAATCTAATTCAATCGCATTTCGGGAAAATTGAATAGATTTATTGAATTCTCCGCTCATTCCGAATAAATATCCGAGTTGATAATTTGCCAGCTTCAATATTTTTGCATTTTCAAAATCCTCATCGCCAATAGCCTGCTTAAATGAAATGCTGCGTGGCTGCTCATTAATAGATTCAATCGCCTGTAAATGATTATTAATCGCCTCTGATATACGCCCGAGATTAGACAAATACAATGCTTCTTCGAACAAATAAAAGGGATTTTTGTAAAGATAACGCCTACTCGTCTTACGAGTTTCTTCGGCCATATTCCTGGCGGATTCATCTTCAACGTCCACCACCGCCCGCAGTAGATTAACGGCAGCTTCTTTATAATATGGTTTTTCCTTTAATGCCATTGTCGCATAATAAAGAGCCGAATCATATGATTGGTTTATCAAATGCATTGCCGCCAGATTATTTGCCGCCTCCGATGATTTGGGATTATAAAGCAACTCCTTATCAAAACAGCGTATCGCTTCCTGAGTATTCCCCGTTTTTAAATTTGCGATGCCAAGGTTAACATAGCCGTTTTTAAACAGAGGATTAATATTCACCAGAGAATCAAATCTTGATATGGCGGTTTGGTAATCGCCGGCCCGCAGGGATTGATTGCCCCGTATATAGAGAGCCTGATTATCATCTCTCCTGACCGTCACGGGAGAAAGGCCGGATGATGCGAATATGAATAGAAGCATCGCCACAATCGAAATCACGGATCGCGATATCTTTTTACCCAGCCGAAAATTGTCATAGATGGAACTTATGCCACATCCCCCAATGATGCATAGCAAGGGTACAACTGGCATCCTGAAGCGTGAACTGATAAAGAAAAATGATATCGCCATCCCAAAGAGCACAATTAATAAATACAAAGGCATTACAGATTTGCGAGCGTTATCGAAAAATAAAGGCACAATTGCCAATCCCAGAATGAATACCAGCGATACTGGAAATTTTGATAATATCTTATTATCAAACACCGTTATTCCCAGGGGAACATTATTGGATATTTCATTTCCAGAAAAGAAAAGCAGTAATTTCCTGAAATACGATTTGGCAAATTGGCCCGGATGCGATAAAATATAATCAATTCCCTTGCCCAGCCAATATCTTGATTGAGCGCCGTATTTAATCTCTTCTCCAGTTTCATTTTGTGAGATATAATCAGCATCTTCCAAAGTCCACTCTCTGCCAAATGGCGGCAATATGGCCGAGACACCGTCGGCCCCAGGATTATTGCCAATATAGAAGTTTATGCCGCCCTGATATGAAATTGGAATTAACTGATTTGACGTGATGTTGTTAATTATGGTAACAGGTGCGATTGTAATCAATCCCACCATAATAAATACTGACACCGGTTTTAGATTTAATCGATCAGTTTTTTCTCGTCTGGCTAGTTTAAAATATCCATAGATTATTACAGGCAAAAATATAAGTATAGTCGGCCGGGTGATTGCCGCAAGTCCGAAAAACAATCCGGCCAATAACGCGGATTTAATATCATTCTCCCTCAAATAAAAATAATAAACAAGCATTGATAGCAGGGTGAATAGCGAATCCAGAAGCAATTCGCCTTCGAAATAAGTGGTCAGTGGGTAGGCCAAATAAATCAACGAAGCGCAAACCGCGGACGCTTTGTTTGACATCTTATTCCCGATCTTAAAAATAATCCCGATTGTCAGGCACCCCAACGCCAGCTGGATGATTCGCACGAAAATTAAAGATCCGGATGATACTTTTAGAAGTATGGCCAGAAAATAGGAGTAAAAAGGCGCTCGGAAATAGGGCGCATTGGTTAGTAAATCGCCCTGACTGATTGCCATCGCCCATTTATAATGATAAAGCTCATCTATCGATAATGCCGCGGGCAAATTCGCGTCCTGAATGCCCCATAATAGATATATCGATTTTACAGTGATCGATATCCCGAAAATTATAATCAATAGTCTGTCAAATCGATTTTCCATCAAAGAAGTATAATAACACCTCCAAAGATTCAGCAAGGATTAAACATGATCCTATATGCAATATCCATCATTTATGAAAAACTTTGCAGAACCAGGGCAGTTTCAGACCAACCGTACCCATAATTCATTCACTCTGGTTAACTCGTTGTCGTACAATTAAATTGATTGGCAAGCGTTTAATTCTTGCACAGATATCCACATGGCAAATCCCATAAATGCACTCAAAAATCAATGGCATATCAATTGCACGAACACGAGTGGAACCACTTTTTGAGGAGGCAAGAAGATGAAGCCTGCCGCCATTAAACTACTAAAGATTATACTATTTGGATTTATTATAACCGGCATATCCGTTGCTGAAGTCACCGTACCTGAATCTGTGAATAATCGATTGCTATCTACTCCCCCGACTTCGGAAATAGAAATAATCCTCAGCTTTGAAAACGATCTGGTTACACCTGATTATTTTAATTTTAAATCTGGAAAGAGAACCGTTCGAATTGATAGATACCGCCAGGTGGTCAATCAGCTGAATCAAAATATATGCTCTTTGGAAAATGATCTCAGACCGCAACTGGAACTCATGCGGGTGGAGGGGAAAATTACGGATTATAAATTTTTCACCGTTTCAAAATCTTTATTTATCAAAACTACAAATGATCACGTTGATGAAATTATAAATCTGCCGGGAGTAAGACTGGTCAATTTGAATTCAGAGATATCGCTTGTTGAACCGGTTTCTCAAAAGGCGCCTTCATTTATGGCGGCATCCTCTCTGGCTAATTCGGCGCTGGCCAATATCAAAGTCCCATATTTATGGTCCCGGGGTCTTACTGGTAAGGGCAGTTTGATTTGTTCATTTGATACCGGGGTTGACGGCGACCACCCGGCATTATCCGATAAATGGCGAGGCAATTATACTCAATCAGCATCAGCCGCATGGTTTGCGCCGCGCGGAGATTCCTTGCCTTTTGATAATCTCGGGCATGGCTCTCATAGCATGGGTATCATGATTGGCTCGACCGATACCGATACCATCGGCGTTGCTCCAGATGCCCAATGGATTTCAGCGGCTGTAATTGATCAGGGAGCCAATCTTAGCGCGACGATTTCTGATATACTTAGCGCCTTTGATTGGGTGATAAATCCGGACGGCGATATGAGCACCATGGATGATGTCCCGGATGTATTGAATAACAGCTGGGGCGTGCCTCAAACCATTTATAGTGACTGCAACAACACTTTCTGGACAGCCATTGAAAATATCGAAGCGGCTGGAATCTTCGCGATTTTTGCCGCGGGAAATGAGGGTCCAAATCCTCAAACATTGAGGAACCCGGCCGATCTGGCCGGTTCGCCGCTGAATTCTCTGGCGGTAGGTTCAGTCAATCAAAACACAAATATTATTGCCGATTTTTCCAGCCGCGGACCGTCTTCATGCGGAGGCGCCATCAAGCCTGATATCGTGGCTCCGGGTGTGAATATCTACTCCTCCTTTAAAGATGGCACTTATCGCCTGATGTCGGGTACTTCTATGTCAGCGCCCTTTATTAGTGGTCTCGTAGCCTTAATGCGCCAGTATAATCCCGAAGCGACCGTCCCCGAAATCAAAGCGGCCTTATTATCCGCCACAACCGATTTAGGGACCTCCGGGGCTGATAATGTCTACGGTCACGGATTGATTGATGCTTCAAAAATCCTTGATTATTTGCCGACTCCAAGTATTCCTCATTTTTCAATTGTCAACTATTCCATTTCCGCCGGTGGAGATATCTATGCGGATCCCGGGGAAAATGCTGGAATATCTTTAACAATAAATGAACCGACCGGCCAGACTGATTCCGTTAATGTCTGGATGATTTCACAATCAGATGATATAACTATTTTGCCTGATACTATCCGGTTTTATTTCGCTCAAGGCTCTATTTATGCCACCAATCATTCTCTTTTCTCCGCCTTGATTTCAACCAATGCAATTTCTGGTGAGCTAGCGCCAGTGAGAATATTTATGAATATTCCGGGAGTTTCGCAAATTGATACGGCAGCTATATCCATTATGATCGGTCAAGATATGCCGGGCCAGGTTTTTGACGTTAATTCAGAAAACGTTCATTTTTCAATTTCTGATTTTGGCCAATTTGGTTTTGGACTGGGTTCGATCTATCAGGCTGGCGGTCAAGGATTTACGTTTAAGAACAGTCCGAATCTGCTCTATGAAGCCGGTTTAATTATTGGTCGCAATCCCCAGTTGATTTCAGATGGCATTCGCGACGAAAACGGAAAATTCAGGAAAAGTGATTTTTTACCGGGAACGGAATTCTCAACATATCAAAACAAATTTGGTGTAGATGCTGTCGAAAGCAATTTTTACGATGGCGCCTCATATCCACCGATACCGGTTGAAGTAAGGCAGACTGCCTGGACAACAAATCATAATTATTCAATTCTTGTTTTTGACATATACAATCCATCTCCGGAACGGCTTGAAAATCTTTCGGCCGGTTTCTTTTGCGATTTCGATATCGCTCATTTCAATGATGAACTTGGTTACGATAGCATGACCAGTATTATATATCAATATGATCCCGGCTCCCAAATTTATGTCGGGATGGTAGGCATAAGTCCGGCCGAATTTATTATTGCCGCCGGTCAAAACGGAATTGATGCAAAGTCAGGTTTCACGCCGGAACAAAAATACAATTTGCTGACCTCAAATGCTCCCGTTCCGGTAAATGAACCGAATGGCGACTGGTACTTTTCCATTTCGCAAAACTCAGGCACAATCGATGCCTTTTCAAGCTCGACCTTCGCCGTCGCCATTATTGCCGGAAATTCTCTGCAGGAACTTCGTGAAGCCGCCCTGTTTGCGCAGAGTGATTACGGCCTGATTTTGGACGCGAACGATGAGACAGCGTTGCTGCCGCAAGTACTCGAGCTATCCCAAAACCACCCCAATCCTTTTAATCCGGAGACTTCAATTCGATTCGTACTGAAGTCCACCCAGCATGCGACTCTTGACGTATATAATATAATCGGGCAAAGTGTTCGGAATTTATTTGACGAAATTGCGTCTGCCGGGGAACATAATGTGATTTGGGATGGTACTGATAATAATGGTCAACAAGTCGCGTCGGGAGTTTACTTCTACCGTTTGACTGCTGCTGATGGAGTTTCCCAGACTAAAAAGATGATTTTGATGAAATAGACTTGAAAAATAAATCAGATATTTTATCTTTAGGATTGATTGAAATACATGAAAGGTACTGGTGATAGAATGAACTGGTCTGGATTTAAGATAATAGCTGGAATGTTGCTCGCGTTTATTCTCCTGCATGGAGTTACTCTGGCTGTCGCTCCCTCGGAAGAAGTGATAGCTCGCCTCAAAGAATCAGGTCAACTTGATTCATATATGCAACGACTGCGCCAAATGCGCGAAGCGGGAGCCGATACACCGGACAAACTTCTTTTGGGGCAAAGGTTGGCCGCAAATAGCCAGGCCATAGATACCCATCAAGTCGTGGTTCTCTTGATTGATTTTTCCGACATGCCCTATACCGTCGGTAACGCCGCTCCCACCGCGGATGAGTTCGATTCCCTGCTTTTTTCCGATAGCCTCAAAAACCCGACCGGCTCAATGAAAGAATTTTATTATGAGAATTCCTATGGCCAGTATGTCATTGAAGGCGATGTTTATGGATGGTATTCTTCAACGCTTGGGCACGATGATTTCACATCTATATTTAATGCCGCGACGTTGGTTGGCATGGCCGTAAATGCTGCCGATAATGACGTGGATTTCAGTAAATATGACAATGACGACGATGGTTTTGTTGAAGGTGTAATCGTAATTCATGCCGGTACAGGCGCAGAAGAATCAGGCGATTTAACCGATATTCATTCCCACTGTGCCAATCTCGGTCAGTCAATTCTTGTTGACGGTGTGAGAGTGTTTCGATACACTATTCAGCCGGAAGAATCCTATGTAACCGGCTCCATTATTCAAATTGGCGTTTTCTGCCACGAATGGGGTCACATCCTGGGCCTCCCTGATTTATATGATATCGATGAGGGCGACGATAATGAGGGCGTTGGCCGCTGGTCGCTAATGGGTTCCGGCAATTATAATAACTTGTCCAAATCACCATCCCATTTCGATGCCTGGTCCAAATATCAATTGGGTTGGCTTGATCCTATTCGGGTAATGCAAAATACGTCAAACGTTGATATCCCGGCGATAGAATTTAATCCGGTCGCGTATTTACTTGCCAGAGACGGAAGCGGAACTTCCGAATATTTCCTTATCGAGAATCGCCAAAAACTCGGCTTTGATGTTGGGCTTATGGGGGCCGGTATCATAATCTATCACGTTGATGAATCGCGTACGAGCAATCGAAGCGATTGGCATCCATTGATTTTTGTTGAACAGGCCGATGGAAATTATGATTTGCAGTACGGTCGAAACAGGGGCGACTTTAACGATCCCTGGCCATATAAGGACAAAATAGATTTTCATGATAAAACCGATCCGGGCTCCAAATACTATAGCTTTGTCTCATCCCAGGTCGCGCTCTGGAATATGTCCGCTTCCGATTCAATTATGTATGCCGATATTGACGTTACGTTTTCGCGGCCATGGCTGACAGCCACATCGGTAATTTTTTCCGACCTTGCCTACGGAAATCAAAACGACATAATTGAAGCCGGTGAGACAATACAGGTACTTCTTGCCCTGCAAAACGACTGGGGTGATGCCGAAAATGTTGTCGCCACATTGAGCGCCGACGATCCTTTATTAACGATAAAGGAGGAAACAGCCGAATACGGTTTGATTGCCACCGGAACGAGTGCGGTCAACGCGCCTCCATTTGAATTTACAGTTCCGTCCGAATATGCTTCGCGTATTGATTCTTTCTATTTTGAAGTCAGTTCCAATGGGGGTTCTTATACGATTTCATTCGCAGATGAAGCAAGTGTTGGCAAACCCCAGATTTTAATCGTCGATGCTGATGATCAAAACGCGGATAGCCTTGAAAAAGTGATTACTGATTTTATGTATAATAGCCGCAAACCGGTCAGGGTATGGGATCGTACTGCCCAGGGAACTCCCTTGCCATCCACGACTTTTGATTACTCCATGATGATCTGGCAGACCGGCGATTATCGAGAAGATTTGCTATCCACTGAGGATATTGCCACCATGAAAGTCTATATGGACCAAAACGACGGCAATGTGTTCCTAACCGGCGAAGGATTGGCCAAACAGTTATCGACCCAGGATCCTGATTTTCTGAATAATTATCTCGGAGCAGAATATATTGATGTGCAATATGCCGGATCTTCACTTCTAAATCCATCCGAAGGTCCGATTTCATCCGGATTAAAATGGATGTTTATAAATTCTCAATTGGTTGTTGACCACATAAGTCCTATCGGAGGCGGTGTTGGGGAATGGGAATATTACAATATGACGGGAGAATATGGCGGTGTTTCAAATATTAGTGGAAATTACAAATCCGTGTTTTTTGCATTCAAAATGGAGAGCGTAAGGAATACAGATACTTTATTTACTCCTGCAAGGGTGATGCTGGACCGTATTATGGAATTCTTTGGCGCAATTCCTACCGATGTGGAAAACCCGGGAGAGATGGCCGTTAATCTGCCCCAACGATTCAAACTCAATCAGAATTATCCCAATCCATTTAATCCCATAACGAAAATTAACTATCTTGTTACCGGTGCCGGAACCCGCTTTGATCGTACTCGTATCGATGTTTTCAATATAATTGGCCAGCATGTTTTGACATTAGTGGATCGATACGAGATGCCGGGAGAATATCAGGTCACCTGGGACGGCTGCGGCCAGAATGGCGAGTCAGTAGCCTCGGGCATATATTATTATCGATTAACCAGGGGAGATCAAAGCGAAACGAAAAAAATGGTATTTTTGAAGTAGAAGTGGTTCCAGCTTCGTCTTCATTCCAAAGGCCGGCGTCTACCGGCCTTTTTTATTGACTTAATTTTCTCCAAAGGCAATCCTGACCATCTGAATTTTCAACCCATCTGATTATCGGTATTGACACTCGATTAAAAACGGCTTACTATTCAATCTTCTGGAGTGTTCTATGCTGAGTACGGATAAACTAATTATTGGCCAATATCAACCCGGTCAGGGATTCACTTATCGACTCGATCCGCGTACGAAAATTTTAGTAATCTTTATGATTATGATTTGGGTATTGGCGATTACTGATTTGGTCTTTTATATCTCTTTAATATTAGGGCTTTTTTCCTGGCTGCTATCTTGCCGTCTGGGAATCGCCCGAATATTAAAAAACCTGACGCCAATCATCTGGTTTGTAGCTTTTACAGTTCTTATTCATTCTATCTTTTCTGGAAAAAACGATCCGGTCAAAGTATTCCAAATCGGAGGATTTAGCATTAGCGAGACAGCGCTCAAACTAGCCTCGATTTATTCGGCCCGCATCATTATTTTTGTCCTGGCCACATTTGTAATTTCTCTGACAACCAGCCCTCTGGCGATTTCGGAAGGAATCGTATCTCTAATAAAGCCTTTGCGCTGGCTGAAAGCCCCGGTCTATGATCTGGGCATGATTCTATTCATAGCATTGCGTTTTATCCCGGTTTTAACCGGTGAATTTGAAATGATCAGGAAGGCCCAATATATTCGAGGAATAAGTTTGTCGGGGAATCTGTTTTTTCGAATCAAAAAATCTATCGCGCTCGTCCTTCCGGTGTTTTTTGGCGCCATGCGGAGGGCCGATGAATTATCGATTGCAATTGAGACACGCGGCTATAGAAGCGGTCATCCGCGCAGTTCATTGCGGCCTCTCCGTTTTTCGATGGCCGATATTTCTATTCTTTGCCTGTCGGTTATCATTACGCTTGGCTATATTGTAATCGGGAATTTGGCCTAATGGAAAGAAATATAAAACTGAAAATAGAATATAACGGCGCCGGCTATGCCGGCTGGCAATACCAGCCAAAGCAAAAAACAGTACAAGGCGAACTTGAAAACGCCATTAGGAAAATAATTTCCAAAAAAGCAACACTTTACGCAGCAGGCCGTACTGACGCCGGAGTTCACGCCCGGGGCCAAATCGCCAATTTCCGAACCGAATCAAAATTAACGCCATCTAAATTACGAGATGCCTTGAATTTTCATCTGCCGAATGATATATTGATAGTCTCGGCGCAAGAAGTTCCAATTGGTTTTCATGCCCGATTTGACGCTATATATAGGCGCTATTGCTATAACATTGCCAGCGAACAGTCGGCTTTTGACAATGAAAGAATATGGCGGATGCGCATGTCTTTGAACAGAACGGCTCTTGAAAGGGCGGCCGATTATATAATCGGAGATCATGATTTCGCTTCATTTTGCGTATCAAGTTCTTTGAAAGAAAATAATCATTGTCTGGTCTACCGCTCGCGTTGGGCTGCTAATAACGAGTGTTTGCAATATGAAATAACAGCCGACAGATTTTTACATACAATGATCAGATCATTGGTTGGGTTAATGATAGAATTCGCGCGCGGCGCGATTACATTTAAAGGCTTTAAGGAAATATTTAACGACGGTGATCATTCTGCTTTGCCCCGCGTAGCTCCGGCTCAAGGCTTGTGTCTGGTTGAAGTCGGATATTAAATATATAGGGAGATAAAAAATGAAGTTTTTTATTGATACGGCCAATCTGGATGAGATCAGACAGGCGGCCGAAATGGGGATTTTGGATGGGGTGACGACAAATCCATCATTATTGGCGAAGGAAAAAGGTACCTACAAGGATATTCTGACGGAAATTTGTAAAATCGTTCCGGGTTCTGTTTCGGCCGAAGTTGTCGCAATTGATGCTGCAGGAATGGTCAAAGAAGGCAAAGAGTTGGCCAAAATCGCGGACAATATAACTATCAAAATACCAACTATTCTGGAAGGTCTCAAGGCGATTAAATCTCTTACTGCCGAAGGCATTATGACCAACGCAACGCTTATTTTTAATCCTATGCAGGCTTTGATGGTTGCCAAAGCGGGAGCGACCTTTGCTTCTCCGTTTATCGGCCGCATTGACGATATGTCACATGATGGAATGCGATTGATTGAAAAAATAGTCATTATCTACGAGAATTACGGATACGAGACACAGGTTCTGGCCGCGTCGATCCGCACCACGCAGCATGTTATCCAGTCGGCCTTATTAGGCGCTCATGTATGTACCATGCCGCTTAGTGTTATCGCTCAGTTAATCAAGCACCCGCTGACCGATATTGGTCTTAAAAAATTCCTCGAAGACTGGGAAAAAGTGAATAAGGGTTAAAGATGATAGAACGATATACTCTCCCGGAAATGGGAAACATCTGGACGGAGCAAAATAAATTCGAGAGCTGGCTCAAAGTTGAAATCGCGGCCAGTCGAGCGTTAGCCGATTTGGGAATTATCCCCAGAAAGGCATTTCGGGTTATCGAAAAGAAAGCCGCTTTTAGCCTCAAGCGGATCGAAAAGATTGAGGCCAAAGTTGATCATGATGTGATTGCCTTTTTGACGTCCGTGGCCGAGAAGGTTGGCCCCGAAGCCAAATACATTCATTTCGGCATGACCTCTTCTGATGTTCTTGATACGGCGACGGCATTGCGCTTAAAACAGGCATCCGAGCTTATAGATAATAAATTAGTCCGTGCTCTTTCGGCTATCCGCTCTCTGGCCAAACGGTATAAACTGACACCGATTATCGGGCGTACACACGGCGTCTTCGCCGAACCGACCAGCCTTGGTTTGAAATTTGCGATGTGGTACACCGAATTGAAGCGGGGACATGAGAGATTCAAGGCGGCCGCCAGGGAAGTCGCAGTTGGCAAAATTTCAGGAGCAGTCGGCAACTTTGCCAATCTTGATCCGATTGTAGAAATGAAAGTCTGCCGGGAACTAAAACTTACACCCGCGGAAGTTTCTACTCAAATCGTTCAGCGCGATCGCTATGCCGCATATTTGAATGCCATCGCGTTATTGGCGTCATCCCTGGAGAAATTCGCGACTGAAATAAGAAACCTCCAACGGACTGAAGTAGGAGAGCTTCAGGAGGGATTTGCCAAAGGCCAAAAGGGCTCTTCGGCCATGCCTCATAAGAAAAACCCGATTACTGCCGAGCGTATTGCCGGACTTTCTCGGGTTCTTCGAGGCAACGCCCTGGCCGGGATGGAAAATGTCGCCCTGTGGCATGAACGGGATATTACTCACAGCTCGGTCGAACGAGTGATTGTCCCGGATAGCTGTATCCTAATCGATTATATGCTGGAGAAATTTATTGGCGTTCTGAAAAATCTAGTCGTCAACAAGAAACGCATGAAAGAGAATATTTATATGACCGGCGGCCTTGTTTTTTCACAGCGCCTGCTGCTTAAGTTAACTGGTCTGGTGGGCAGCCGCGAAAAGGCGTATCAAATTGTCCAAAGCAATGCCATGGACGCCCATCAGGGCAAGGAGACATTTATAAGCCTTGTCAAATCCGATCCGCGTGTGACCGCTCATTTATCGGTTAAAGAAATTGACGAGTGTTTCGCCCTGGACTATTATTTGCGAAATGTTTCCAAAATATTCAAAAGGGTATTTGGATGACTATAGCCAGAGACGGATTGCCATTCATTTTTGGAACTCTGATTCCGGGAATCATAATTATCGCATTGTTTCCATCATATCCGCGATGGTGGTTTATGGCTCTTGGCATTTTATTGACGCTTTTTGGACTGTTCTGCATTGTTTTTTTTCGCAATCCTAAACGCAAGATTCCAAATGACAATTCATCAATTGTTTCTCCCGCTGATGGAAAAGTGATTAAGATTCTGGAAGTCGAAGATGAATATGTGGGAATGGCTTACCGGGTCGATATTTTTCTTTCCGTTTTTGATGTTCACCTGAATCGCATTCCTTTTAATGGTCGCGTTGATTTTGTAAAGTACCGTCCGGGGAAATTTTTCTCCGCCTTCAAAGATAAAGCTTCTGAAGATAACGAACGAACGGATATCGGGATAGAAAGCGATTTCGGCAAATTCCGTGTGGCGCAGATAGCCGGTCTTATCGCACGGCGCATTGTTTGCCGCCTCAAAAAAAATGATTCCGTAAACATGGGTCAGCTCTTTGGCCTGATAAGATTTGGTTCCCGGACAGAAATTACCTTTCAGCGAACCTTCACGCCTATTGTAAAAGTAGGCCAGCATGTTAAAGGCGGAGAATCAATTATCGGGAGAATCATTTGAAATGCCGAATTATCGCCCCATATTTCCTAATATCTTTACCGCCGGTAATATTTTTTGCGGTTTTTTATCTTTAATCTACGCCGCTGAAGGAAAGCCAATGGCCGCCGCCTGGCTTATTGTATTTGCCGGAATTCTCGACGCCTTCGATGGCAAAGTCGCCCGTTTATCCGGAGGTGCAACGGAATTGGGCAAAGAACTGGATTCACTTGCTGATTTCATATCTTTCGGCATTGCTCCCGCATTTCTTATTCATACGTTCAAGCTCAATGTTTTTGGCGAAGGGGGCTTGATTGTTGGATTTATGTACATAACCGCTTCCGGTTACCGCCTGGCTCGATTTAATCTGCTGTCATCGTCTGATGAGAAACAGAATTTTCTCGGCCTTCCGGTTCCCATAGCCGCTATGGGTCTGATCGGCTATATAATTTTTTGCCATCATATATGGGGTCAAATTGAATATGCTGAATATCTTATCGTAATGATGATTCTATTTTCGGCCCTGATGGTTTCTCAGATTGAATATTATGCTTTGCCAGATAATTTTAATACTCGCGAAAACAGAATCAAATTGTTATATATAATTGCGCTGGCGATAGCCGGTTTGATTAAACCGAGATTATTAATGTTCCCGATGTTTCTTATATATATCTTGGGAGGATTAATACTGGAAGGCATCAGAATTATAAAAAACAGTAAGAATGAGTAAGGATATGACCAGCATATGTTGTCTGAAAGGAATATAAATTGAGCAAATCAAAAGCGGTTGTATATATTCGCCTCAAAGACGGAGTCTTGGATCCCCAGGGTAAAACTATCGCTCATGCGATGAGCAATATGGGATATAGTGAATTTGATTCCGTTCGGAGCGGCAGATTTTTTGAGTTGGAATGCGATTCGCGCCCCGATTTAGAACAAAGAATTGACGAAATTTGCCGCAAGCTTCTGGCCAATCCAGTTATAGAAAACTATGAAGTGGAAATGATGGCATGAAATTCGGTGTTGTGACATTTCCCGGTTCCAATGGCGATTATGATTCCTATACTGCCGCCAAATTCGCCCTCGGAGAAGAAACAACCTTTTTGTGGCACAAATCAAGTTCTCTGGAGGGATGCGATGTTATCATCCTGCCCGGGGGATTTTCATACGGCGATTACCTGCGCAGCGGCTCGATCGCGAGGTTTTCTCCCATTATGAAAGCGGTCATCGAATTCGCGCATTCCGGAGGCATTGTAATCGGCTTCTGCAACGGATTTCAAGTCCTGGTAGAATCCGGACTGCTTCCTGGGGCTTTAATGCGCAATTCTCATTTACGTTTTCGCCATAGATACATATATCTCAAAGTTGAAGATTACAGTACGCCGTTTACCAACTCATGCCCGCCGGGAAAAACGCTGAAGATTCCAATTGCTCATGGCGACGGCAACTACTATAATTTTCAGTCGGAAATTGATGAACTCGAGAAAAACGGACAAATAGTTTTTAGATATGCGGAACAGGACGGAACGATTTCTAAGGAATCAAATCCCAACGGATCGCTTCAAAATATCGCCGGAATTTGCAACATAGAAGGCAATGTATTGGGGATGATGCCCCATCCGGAACGAGCCGCTGAAAAAATCCTTAATTCCGATGACGGCCTTTATATCTTTAAATCAATGGCCGCTCATTTTGAAAAGGAACCGGTTAAATCTGGCTGAATGCCATATTTTGGTAAGTTATGAAAAGACGTGAAGTAATCTTTATTGTCACCAGTTTGGTATTGGGGGCCGTTATCGGCGGACTTGTGGGAGACATAATCGCGACGTATCTTCCGCCTGGAGCGGCCAAAACCTTATTTTCCAAATCAATTCAAATCGGAGTCGACACATTCCGATTTGATTTTTACGCGATCGCCTTTACTTTTGGACTTATGATAAAAATAAACTTTTTATCGGTCCTGACCGTAATATTAGTGATCGTTTATTTTCGCTGGTGGTACCTATAATCGGCGACTAAAGGAGATTATATTATGTTAAGTATGCCCGGATGGGGCGAATTACTGGTAGTTTTTTTGCTGATTTTACTCTTTTTTGGCGCCAAGAGGATTCCTGATATCGCGACTGGATTGGGAAGAGGAATCCGCGATTTCAAAAAGGCTCTAAAAGATACAAAGGATGAGATTACCAAGGATAATTCGACGACCGAAAAACTGGAAGACAAAAAAGATGATTGAATTTACTGATAGTGACATGCAGAGGGTAATTGATGTCCTGGGGGCCGATAGGTTTACTTTTGCCGAGGATCACTATCGGGTCAAGCTTGAAAACCGTGAAGAACTACGCCTATTGACGCTTGAAATTTACCCCAAAATTAAATTGGGTGATAAAGATGGCATGCTGGTTGTAGTCTATACGGCCAGCGCTCATCTGCAAATCCACAATTGCAGCGGGTACGTTTGCAGTAAGGAATTGGGCGAGGTAACCTTTATTGCAGAAACTTATGGGACCCTTTCGGGACTGGTTGTCGAACAGGGGGCGGCCTGTTCCTTTTACGCCGGAATCGATCGTAAACTTATCTCATCGGATTTTACTAAATTGGGAGTAGAGGTAATGCTATCGGGAGTTGCCCTCTCTCTGGCAGAAGAAATAATTAATAAGGATACTCCGGATAGTACCAGAGAAGAATAATCCCCAAAGGGCTGATCGACTCAGCCCTCTTATCGTGCCATACTGAATGATTCCACAAAATCAATCAATAATTTCTTAATATCTGTGGCCTTTTGGTATCTTTCGACCGGATTTTTCTTGAGTGCATTCAAAACGATATGATCATATATCGCCGGAATACTATCATTAATGGTCGATGGGGGCACCGGATCCTTATTGATGATGCTGTATATCAGGGCGGTCATGTTCTCACCCTTGAATGGCCGGCGTCCGGTCAGCATTTCATAAATCACTACACCCAGGGAGAATATATCACAGCGGCGATCTACCACTTTCCCTTGTAGAAGTTCCGGCGAAATATAATTGGGGGTGCCCATGGCGATGCCGGTTTTGGTCATCGAAGATGAATCGACGCGAGCGATACCAAAATCCATGACCTTAACTGTATAATCCTTGAGAACCATAATATTCGCGGGCTTGATATCTCTATGGACAATTCCCTGATCATGAGCGTAATCCAAGGCGTTACAAATCTGAATAATAATGTTGGCAATGATCTTATAGGAAAACTGAACTTTTTTATTAATCAAATCTTCCAATACTTGACCATCGAGGCATTCCATAGCGATATACTGCATTGTTCCTTCCGAGCCCACATCGTATATCGTCACGATATTTGGATGCGATAACTTTCCGGCGGCTTGAGCCTCGCGGAACAAACGATCCCTCAATTCGGCCAATTCTTTTTCATCGGATACAAAATCCAGGCGAATTGTTTTTAAAGCGACCGGTCGGTTTATTGCCGGATCAACCCCCTTAAAAACCGTTCCCATGGCTCCTTTGCCAAGAACACCGGTAACTTTGTAACGTCCCAAGCTTTCAATTCTATTGGCGTCCCTGAACATTTGAGCGCTAGCGCCCGGAGATTCATTGGCCAAACCGGAAAGCGGCTCCATAGTTGCCGGTTCGATTTCCGCATCCTGTGCCGGCTCGTTTGTAGAGGGAGCTGGGATAATCTGATCGGAAATTGATGCTCCCTGGTATTGATCATAATCAGCCGATTCTTCAATACCTGCATTTTTATTTGAACCTATTGCTTTGGTTTCGGCATTAGCCATACCAGTCACAGATTTTTTATGAATATCGGCGGGTAATATCTCGGTTTTTTGGAATTCAGGTTCATAACCGGTATCTTTCAACTCTCTTACCGGTATATTTGTATTTTGACCTGCCGCATGACTTCCTTCTTTTAATGTTCCAAAGAAACTGAATATTTTAGATAATTCAAGACTGCCGCCTGCGCCTACTTTAGAATCATCCAGCAACGGCGCGGCCATCATCATCAGTAATATTTCAAGGCCAAAGTACAAAAATCGTGGCATCAATTGATAAGAATTGAATAATACATAATTGAGATTGGCTATGATAATGAGGCCGACCAAAAGTATAATCATTCGATACATTAAGGTTACGCGCGGCAGCATAAACGCGAACATTATTCCCAATCCAACAAGTACGAGTATATCAAGCCCGGTCGAAAAACTCAAAGTTTCGACATAATTGGCATGAATGATATTTTCGAATATATTGGCCATCAGCTCGCCTTGAGACATTTGCTCCGCAACGGGCGTTTTGAAACTGTTGGCTGTCCCGATTGCCGAAAGATTTATTATGACCGCCCTGCCTTTAAGATTCGATAGATTAATTTTTTCATCAATTAAATCAATGGCGCTGTATTCTCTGAAAGTTGATCCCTGAGTATTGTAATTTATCAAAACGCGGCCGTTTTTATCAGTAGGCACGACATAGGGACCAAATTTTACAGATTCACCGCCCATAATTTTGATTTGATTGGCAGAATATCCAAGGTGCAGAGCGGCCGCCATTAGCGTTGCCGAAGGATAATAAAAGCTGTTATAATTGGCGATAATCGGCGACCAGCGTACCGATCTGTCTTCGGCGTATTCAGTATATACAAATCCTAATCCATCAGCGTATTCGCAAATCAGGCCGGAGGGTAAAAACGGCTTGCGAACGTTTAGGGCATGATGCTCATCCAAAAGTCCCAAATCTGAATCGACCAGAATTGAGCTCTTGTATAAATACTGCGGACGCGACATTTTCTGATTGGAATAATCCGATAGAGCAATATCATATGTCAGGACAATATTGTTGGCCCATGATACTTGATTGGCTAATATCTTTGTTCTTCCTGTCGTATCTTCAGCTACGAGGGATGGCAACTCAAGGTTCACCAGCATTGATTTAGGTTCGGCAGAAATGCACGCCGCCACCAAATCAGCGACCGATTCATAATTCCATGGCCATTCACCGATAGCATCCACCGATTTGTCATCGATATTAACCAGTATAATATCCGAAGCGGGATTGCTGCTTCCTCTTACGGCATACATGAGATCATCGATTTTCCATTGCAGTTTTTTCATTCCGGCAAAATCGCCGAGATACAGGCTGATTACCAGAACCGCAATCAAAGTGTAAAGCAAATATGACGATAAATTCTTTGGCATAACCGCCTCATCCATCTATTTTCCATTGGCCAGACGACTGGCTAAAAATTCAGGTAACTGGGCTTTTCGCAGTTTTTTCTGCGCCCGTTCCAAATCGTATTTCGTACGGCAAAAATCAATTTGGTTTTTATCCGTATTAGCAATTACAAAACAAGCGTCGGCATTGCCATCACGAGGCTGTCCGACTGAACCTACATTTATGATATATCTGCAATCAGGTTTGGCCTCAAATGAAGTGATCGTATCGGTCATTAAAACCGAACCGTCCGGATGCAGGCAAAACACGCACGGCAAATGAGAGTGTCCCACAAAACAAATCTGTTGATTGAAATGCTCAAAACCCTCCTTGGCATCATCGGGGGTCAGTAAATAATTCCAGTCTGAGGGACAATCAGGCGTGCCATGAACAAAATAATAATCAAGAAATGTAGCCTCCATGTCAAAATTGGACAAAGTCTCAATTGTTTTTCGCTTGATCCTGTTTTGTGTCCACCTCATTGATTCTTTGGCAATAGGATTGAAATTATCCGAATCCTCCAATCCCAGGGCGACATAATCATGGTTTCCCAGGAGTTTTATATCGCATAACTTATCAATGATTTTTACGCATTTGTTTGGATCAGCGCCATAACCAACAGCATCTCCCAGAAAAAATATCTTTTCGGCTCTTTGTCTCTCTATTTCCGCGAGAGTAGCGTTTAAGGCCTCAAGATTGGCATGTACATCAGATAGTATGGCCAGTTTCATTTATTAGTTCCCTTCAACAAATCGGAATGTCGATTTCCCAACCTGAATAATATCACTATTTTTGAGAGATGTACGCGTTACCACATCTCCATTAACTTTGGTTTTGCCGCGCCGCCCGAGATTGACAATGTAATGATCATTGCCTTCCTTGATAATCTTGGCCTGAATTCCGGAAATCATAAATCCTCTGGCTTGGATATGAACGAATTTGGCCTTTCCGATAGTCGTGACATCGCGGTCAATCTTAAATTCTGATGTCCTTGTGTTTTCCAGACCCAAAATGACCGTCCCGCCTACCCGAGTAACTATTTCGCGTTCCTTGCGGTCATTGTCAACCAGCTTCCGTTGCTGCTTGGTGTTCAATATCATGGTGCCATCCATCTGCCCGGCATGGTCCGGCTTATCGGTTTCCTGATTAAACTCCAATGAATACTTCCCAATCGTTATTATATCATGGTCCCGCAACATCTCTTCAGATATCCTGCGGTTATTAACGAATACACCGTTTAGTGATTCATTGTCGATGATAATGGCGTTATCACCATTAAATTCGATTTGAGCGTGCTTGCGTGAAACCCCGCGATTTTCCAAAACGATATCATTATCTTTGGTGCGTCCGATACTGATTCGTTTTTTCTCTGTCACTACCTTTTCAATGACTTTTTCATTGAATTTTACGACTAATTCGGGCATAGAAATCTCCTCTCGATATTACTTCGCTCGAAAAAATAAAATTCCAATCATAATTCCCTAACGGTAAATAAACTTACCCGGTGTTGCCAAAACTATGCTCTTTTGTTATTTTGTCGGCATGATGATTGGAAACTTAAATGTAAAGGGGAATGTCTTTTGCGCCCCCATGGCAGGAATTTCCAATCCTGCATACAGATTGCTTGCCCGGCGCTTTGGAGCCGCCGTTGTTTATACGGAAATGGTTTCCAGCCATGGACTTGCTTACGGAGGAGAAAAAACTGCGAAACTACTGAGTTTTGGACCGGAGGAAAAGCCAATCGGAATCCAGCTTTTTGGCGCCGATCCCGACATTATGTACCGCGCCGCACAAATCGTTTCAAAACTAAATCCGGATATAATTGATTTGAATTTTGGCTGTCCCGCCAAAAAAGTTGTTAGAAAAAACGGGGGTGCGGCAGTTCTCAAAGATATGGAATTAACCCGATCTTTGGTTGAAGCGGCCGTGAGCGGCAGTAGCCGCCCTGTGACCGTAAAGTTGCGGTCCGGCTGGGATGAAACAACAAAGAATTTTATTGAAGCCGGGCAAATATGCGAACAAGCCGGGGCTGCAGCCATTACCCTGCACGCCCGCACCAAAAGCAAACAATTCAGCGGCAATGCGTGTTGGGATGACATAAGGAGGCTTAAACAATCGGTGTCGATTCCAGTCATAGGCAACGGCGACATATGTTCCGGTCCTGATGCTCAAAAAATACTGGATTCAACCGGCTGCGATGCAGTTATGATTGGTCGGGCAGCGCTGGGAAATCCCTGGATTTTCCGAGAAATAAATCATTATCTTATGCATAAAGATGTCTTCCCCCCTCCGGGTTTGAATGAAAAGGCAGAAATCATTTTGGAGCACACCCGTTTTCTGGCATTACATATTGGTGAAGGGCGGGCTGTTTTTCAAATGAGAAAACACGTCGCCTGGTACGTAAAGGGCATGATCGGCAGCAGCGAAATAAGAAGGAGGGTTAACAAAATTGATTCCTTCCCGGAATTGGTTAGTTTACTTTCTGATATAGCCAATGATAAAACAGGTCAATTCTGCATTGAAACCGGATAATTAACTCACGACTTAAGTTTTTGGTTAAAAATTGGTTGCCCGAACTGCCAGATGATTTTATATTCCCTCAAATTACTCAGACAATCACTTTAGAAAGGATCAAATCTCGACCATGAAAATTCTAACGATTGCCGAGCAAAAAGGAAATGAATTATCAAATATAAGCTTTGAGTCTATTGGCGCAGCCAAAGCTCTTGACGGCGATATTATGACCTTATTAATCTGCGGCGACGCCGGGGGTATGGGGGATAAATTGGCGGCCAGAGGAGCTAAAGTCCGTGTCTTCGCCGATCCTCAACTGGAAAATTTCAACGATGAATCGTACGCGAGAATTGTGAAATATTTGATTGATAAAGAAACCCCAGATCTTATCATTGGTTCGGCAACCTTTTATGGCAAGGCTTTGATGGGTCGTCTGGCCGCACTTTGCGGAGGAGGGCTCGCATCTGATTGTACCGGACTTTCAATGGATAATGATGCAGTCACGGCAGTCAGACCCTCTTATGGTGGGAATGTTTTCTTCTCCGTTCAAAATAATTCGTCCGCGCCATTTTTTGTGTCTCTGCGCCCCAAAGCGTTTCCGGAAGCAGGCGCTGGAGATGGCGGCCAGATTACAATTATGGAAATTGATCAGGGCCTTTTGACTACTAAGGCCAAAGTCACCGGACGAGTTACATCCGCTGCGGGCAAAGTTAATCTTACGGAAGCCGATATTATAGTTTCCGCCGGACGAGGTATCCGAGGCGCGGAGAATCTAAACATCATTCAGGAAATGGCCGATACGGTTGGAGCAGCCATGGGTGCGTCGCGGGCCATTGTTGATGCCGGATGGATTGATTACTCGTATCAAGTCGGCCAGACCGGCAAGACCGTTAATCCCAAACTTTATTTTGCGATTGGCATTTCGGGAGCAATTCAACACCTGGTTGGAATGCGTTCTTCAAAAACGATTGTAGCCATTAACCGTGACAAAGATGCCCCGATTTTCAATATTGCCAACTATGGCATTGTTGGGGATCTCTTTGAAATTGTCCCGGCGTTAACCGCAAAACTCAAAGAGGTCATGTAAGCCCCAAATCTTAAAAATTCCTCCGAAAGGATGGATTCATCTTGCGGACAAATTCATGAAGAAATTATCTGTAATTGATATTGGAACCAATTCAGTCCTTTTCTCGATTTTCGACATTAAGGATGATGCCAGGGAAATTCATTTCGAACGGTTTTCTCCTCGAATCGGTGAAAATCTGAGAGACAAAAAAAATCCTCGTATCAGCGACGAGAATTACAAAAATCTCTTGAAAATTATTAGGCGATTGAGGGAATTTTCCATCAAACAAGGTGTTGGCAAAATCATAATTGCCGCGACTAATCCGTTAAGGTTGGCTCAAAATGGCCAGGCAATAATTCGCAGGCTTGAAACCGACCTGGAAAACGAAGTACGAGTTCTATCTCCCGAAGAAGAAGCTCATCTTTCTTTTATCGGAGCGGTCGGATATCACCGGGGCAATAAATTTGCCGGCGTTATCGACCTTGGCGGCGGCTCGACCGAGTTGATTTCATTTAAAGGGGCAAATAGAATAGCCTTTATTTCGCTTCCGGAAGGGGCGGTAAGTTTAACTGAAATATTCGATGCCGGCTCAAAAATCAATGAAAACAGATTCTACGAATTTGATAATTATCTGTCTCGATATAACAAAGCCATTGCTTCCGTCAAGCCATTTATGGCCGGGCGCATACACCTGGTTGGCGGGACTTCATCGGCCCTGGCTTACCTGATTGATAATCAGTTCTTCAAACTAAAAGGCGGGTTAGATATTTCACGGGACAGCCTAAATGACATGGTCATAAATCTTGCTGCCCAAAACCTGGCCTCCCGTCGTAAATCGCTTCCGGTAGATAAAAAACGAGCCGATATTATTTTTGCGGGAGCTTTTTGGCTGCTTTATTTGTTTAAACAATTGAATATAAAAACAGCAATTGCCAGCCCGTTCGGTCTCAGGCACGGCTTGGCCCGTGAATTTGTCAGGAGACGTTCTTTTACGGCTTGACTTTGATATACGATTAAGTAGATTGGTGTGGCACTGGAGGATTATGTAAATTTTCGCTAATGTGCGTGGAGTAAATGAAATATTTAACGATTTGAATCAAACGGCCGCCGCCCCGTCCGGTGTTTTAGGGTGTGCGGTATTTTTATTGGCGGGAAGGAATTAAATGTTTTCAAAGTCATTATGTTCACTGACAATCATTTTAATCCTGATACTATCGCATCCGGCGTTGGGTCGTATGCTATATTCTGTAGAAAATGCGGATTCGGGCCTAACGTCTAATTCATATATTGAGGTTCTGCATCATGAGGATTATCTCTGGATGGCAGGGGGCAGAGGTCTGAGCTATTCTCCCGACGGGGGATTGTCATGGTTTACTTATGATGCCGAAACCGGATTAAACGCGGATGAGCCATCGGCGATTTTTGGCCGCCCGGGACAGTTATGGGTAGCAACTTCGCATACCGAACCTTATCAGGGGATGAATTTTCCCTTTGGGGACGGATTTAATTTGACCTATGACAAGGGCCAAAACTGGGAAAGCATGGCACCTTATGAAGCTTCAGGATTTGGTCGTATTTGCTACGATCTGGCCGGCAATCAGCAGAGTACTTATGCCGCCTGTTTCCATGGCGGTTTAATTGTTAACCATGATTCTGATAATGCCGACGCTTGGTCTCACATGTTCTTTTCAGTTATTGATTCGGCCGATTGGGCCGCCGATAATTGGGCCGATCTGGTGTCGGGACGGTATTATGCCTGCTACGTTGATACTTTTCATGCCGATACGATGGTTGTTTACGGAGGTACTGCCAAAGGTGTCCAGAAATTCCTCTATATTCCTAAGCGGGTAAAGCAGGGAGGTAATAACATAACAGCCATTGCCGGAAACGATGATTTTATTTATATCGCCCATGAAAACGGAGTAAGTCAGACCGACACCGCTCTTAATATTTTTCATACTTCCGGGCTTGATACCGGAATACCCAGCCATTGGATTCGAGAAATGTTCATTTTTGGAAATAAAATCTGGGTGGCTCCCTTTAAGCAGATTGATACTTCCGGACTCGGTCTTTATTATGTGGACAATGCCGATCAGCTCTGGAGCATTTTTGATTCCACGCTATCCGGTCCCGACGATTTCTGGACAAAACTTCCGGCGACATATTTTGAGGGCGACGGCTCAGGAATTTACGATTTCAAAAACTTTAACGATTCCATATTATATGTTGCGGCCGGAGATAGCGGCGTTTTCCGAACCATCGATTTCGGCTTGACCTGGGAGAGGTTCTTCGTTGATTCTTCCGATATGAATTCTACTTCGCTCCGCAACCAGATACTTTCGATTGACGTAACCGAAGACACCGTTTTTCTTGGAACTCGGGCAGGATTGGTTAAAGCTTCTTATATACCTCCCTTCACCTTTGATTTCGATACGCTGATAACATTTGAAGAAAACGATTCTACCGGTTCGGTTGTCTCTATCGTTCGGCATCATCATGTTACTGATACTTTAGGAGATTATTCGTTCAAATGGATTGCTGTAGAACCGATCAATCCCGGTTCTGGCTCGGGTAATTACGCCGCCATCCAGATTCTTGATCAGGCCGATAAAACCCTGCATATACTTTACAGTAATAATCCAGCTACAATAATTAATGATATCGCTGTATCTGATTCGTTTACGACTTTTGCTACCTCTACTGGCCTAAGCGGGAACTACAATAAAAACCTGACTTCGATAAGCAACTTCTCCTTTATAACAAATGATAATTCTACCGGTCAAACCCTGGTCAGCTACAGGTTTCAATCCGCCGATTGGATTGGTGATCGGCTTTTTGCCGGCTCGACGGGAGGATTCGGATATAGATTAAACAATACTTCATGGCGTGTTTTCAAAACCAATACTAATCCCTTGAAACATGATTTGGCTGTAGTGCGTACCCGCGCCAATTCAGGCTTGCCTGGCGAATGGGTTGTAGCGCTGGATCAACAAGTCACCGGTTCCGATACTGTCCTCTGGGCAGCCTGCCGGGGAATTACGGATACTGTTCAACAGTACAATTCGGTCGCGTACAGCACTGATTTCGGAAATAGCTGGACGCGCGCTTTAACCAATGAAATGGTTTGGAACTTCGCTTTTGATAAGAACGGAGTTGTTTACGCCGCCGCGTCTGGCGGATTGTTTTATGCCCCCGATTCTCGGGACGAATGGCACAAAGCCGAAATTATTGATCCTTTTTCCAAAGATACAATCTGGACAGAAACGGAAATCTATTCGGTCGAGGTTGTTGATTCAATTCTCTGGGTGGGAACGTCATTTGGTATTGCCTACCGACCAATCGATAATATTGACAATTGGAATATCATCAGGGTTTTTAAGAGAACCGACTCCGTCGATGACGTTTTTGCCGCTCCAGTGCCATTTTCACCTCTTAATCCAAACGGCCGCCTGACGCTTCATTATCGTGTAGAACAAAGCGCATATATAACTGTTGAGATTTACGATTTTGCCATGAACCTCGTCGCCGTCCCGACTGAAAATAGATTTCGCGAAGGCGGTGCGGATTATTTCGAAACCTGGGACGGCTATAACCAGAATGATATGGTTGTCGCTACCGGGATGTACTTCTTTAAGGTTTCTTATTCCACCGGCCAGGAGTACTGGGGCCGTTTAGCTGTCATTCCTTGATCGGAGAAATATGATGAGAATATCCATAAAAAATATAGCTCTCTTTTTTATTCTAATTCTGTTGGCTTCGACTGCCCTCGGTGATGGTAACGGGGGCCAACCGGCCGCCTTTAAGACTATGGCGCTGGGAGGCCGCCCTTCAGCCATGGGCGGAGCATTTACCGCGATTGCCGAAGGCGGGGCGGCTCTATTATATAATCCGGCTGGAATTACTCAAACCAGAAAACACATTATTTCTTTTTCATATCGAGCTATGCATCTTGACCGCAGGCTGGGGTATGCCAATTTTCAGATGCCCACCAGAGAAATGGCCGCATTTGGCGTAACCTGGGTTCATGCCGGTACATCGCCATTGGAAGAACGGGATAATCAAGGCAATATTCTCCCTGGTTTTGAAACAACCTATAGTGAAAATCTTTTAGGTGCGACCTTCGCAAAATTAATCGGCAGGAGTCTTTCTATTGGGGGCAAAGCGTATTATATCCAAAACACAGTTTCAAATATAAACGCCTATACTGTCGGAATTGATTTCGGCGGTCTGTACAAAATGGATGTACGAAAAACTTCCCTGAAAAATATCTTTCCGCTGTTGAGATTTGGCCTGGTTGTTGAAAATTTGGGTGCGTCTTACAAATGGACTACCGGTAACTATTGGCTAACGCGAGGCTCTGAACGAGGTGCGACATACGAGGAAAAATTCCCTATAAATTATCGCGCTGGAATAGCTTTTGAAAACCCTGATAAATATATTCTGTCGGCCGATTTTGAAGTGAACTCGGAGTCGCAGTCCAAATTTCATGTGGGTGGAGAATATTCTTATCAAAAAATGTTATTTTTGAGGGCAGGCCTGAACGATGGTCGACCGACATTTGGAAGCGGGTTTCTTAAGAGATTTACATCTTTTGCACTTGCTATAGATATCTCGTATCTTACCGATCGAGTTGGGGAAGGCGATGATATACTGGTTTCTTTTGACGTAATTCTTTAATGATGGATTGAGACTATGACAAACAGGAATTTTCGATATTCGACAATAATCGCGATTATGGTTTTACTTACAGTTGCAATGCCGGTATTTGCGGGAACAGGACTCCTCAATATGCTCAACTTAACCGGATCTCGTCAATCGGCAATGGGCGAAACGGCAATGCTTGCTAGTCCCGATCCATTTAACCTGGAATATAATTCATCTTCTATTACGGGAATGACACGAGGAAAATTGGGTGTTTCATATAATAACTTTATTCAAAACCGAAGCACGAGTACATTGGCGATGATATTTCCTGCGGCTGGGATCGATTTCGGGGTACATCTGCGACTCTCTTCCATTAATGGTATTGAAGCCCGCGATGAAACTGCCAGCGCCGACCCATTGTACACTTTCAGCGCCCATGATTTCGCGATTAAAACATATGGGGCTTTTGATATCTCAGGTAGATTTTCCGCCGGAGTATCGCTAGGCTATTTACTCGAAAAGATTGATGTTGATCGAGTTTCCACAGTAGTGATGGGGCTCAGTTCACGATATAAATTTGACCATGGTTTTAACGCTTATGCCTCCGTCGAAAATTTGGGTGGTAAATTTAAATATATCACCGAAGAGATGGATGCTCCGACAATTATAAGAATCGGGTCTCAATATCAGAAAAACTCCCTGGGATTCGCAATTGATTATATCAATATCAAAAGCGGGGAGAGTCATATTCATATCGGAACCGAATATTTATACAATGAAATTTTGTATCTGCGGGCAGGATACCAAACCGGATACGACAATAAAGATATTAGCGCCGGTTTGGGTTTTGTCTACAGAAATATGCGGATTGACTACGCTTTCATACCATACAAATCAGATTTGGGTAATTCTCATCGCTTCTCGTTTGTTTTGGATGTCAAATGACACTATAGATAATTTCCGCTATTATTTCGAATTATGATTTGCATATCGTCAGATACATTGGATAATATGGCCGATAACGAGTATGCTAGAGTCTTGTTAAGAACCGGAATTTCGAATGATTTCACCATTATGAATAACTAAACGCACATTTTTCAGATTGTCAATATCTTCAATTGGATCACCATTGACTACGAGTATATCGGCTATTTTCCCTGCCTCAAGAGTGCCCAAATCGGATGATCGGTTGCAGGTGCAGGCTGCGTTTTTGGTACCGGCAACTATAATCTGCATGGATGACATCCCTGCCTGAGCCATCCATTTCATTTCGTTGATCGGCATTCCAATTTGGAAAACAGCGTTATAGCCATCATAGTCCGTTCCAAGAGCGACCACTCCTCCAGACAGTACAAATTTCCGCAAATTGCTAATTGCCGAATCTCTAAGATTAGTATTAACATGGTGCCATGGTTCCAAAGTTGGTACCCAGAAAACGCTGTCTCCAATCATTACATCGATAAGTGATTTAGGAAGACTGCCTACTACCATGTGAGCGATATCATCAACGCAGGCCGCCAGCGCCTTTGCCAAATCGCCGGAAACGAGAATATGAGCAGAAGCAACTGTCCCGTTACTGTGCACAGTATTAACAACTGCCAGCGCCTCTTCCGGCGAAAGAGTGGGAATGACACGCCCGAAACTTGCGCCGGATTCTAACGCTAACTTAACAATATCGGCTCCGGCATTGAGTAACTCGGTAACTTTAGTTTGAGCATCTTCGGCAGAATCGACAGTAATCATGTTTAAACTTCCCCAGGGAACCAGAGGATATCCACCGGGCACACTGACCATTGGTCCGGCGGCTACAAGTCGCGCACACGAATTATCTTTTGACATTTCTTCTTTCCAACCGAATAATGACGGACCTCCCAAATCGCGAACGGTTGTCACTCCGGCCTGTGCCCAGGCCTGGAGGTTTTCTTTATTAAATCCACTATGAATATGGGCATTGATAAAACCAGGTAAAACAGTCGCTCCTTCAACATCTATTATCTGGGCATTCTCCGGGACTACCGTCGAATTCGCCGGACCAACTGCTACAATTACTCCTTCGCTTATAACGATTATTGCGTTTGGTATTGGGGCATCGCCCGTTCCGTCGATTATAACGCAATTAGTGATAGCAAGGGCGTCTTTTAGAGGATCTTTAGGGGAATCTTTGGGCTCAACCACTTTGCCACAAGCAGAAAATACCCAGATTGTTGCAAGTATGAATGCTGCCAAGCCCTTTAGGTTGATATGGTCCGAAATTATTTTTTTTGCTGTGATGTCCATATCTTTAAGACGGATTTTACGGCGATTTGTTTATCCTGGTTAATGACGGTGAACTGTTGCGAAGGAGCCTGAAAGGTTCCTGCTAAAAAGTAGGTCAGGCGCCCTACGCTCCTGACTATCGCGCAAGGCGCGATAAATAAATTATATGGCGGCATCGCAGGGATGCCGCCCTACTTACTAATCCTTTTCATGCATCGGCAAAAAAATATGTGTTAATGTAGCTTGACGGGAATCCATTCCAAAAATTACCAAAAGATCTGAATCCCATCCTTTATTGAAAAAATACGTTCCTCGCGTCCGCCGTCCGATAATCTCAGCCAATAAAGTCCTCCCGAAGGGATCCCTTCGACGATGACAGAGCTTTTGTCGGCTTCGAATTCTTTTATGTCCTGCCAGCCGTTATCCCAATAAGAAAGCATATATGTCGCGCCAATTGTCAAATTACCCAGTTTGCTGGTTTCGGTAGAAGCGGCCATTGCTCTCGTAGTTATTCCCGTCAATTTTACCGATAATCTGTTGTTCGTATCAGGCGTCAAAAATTCAACCTGGCAATCTTCGGTCAAAATATACGGCGAGGCCAAAGGAACAACTTCTTCATTTTGATAACTGGCGGGAAGATAAACAATTCCGATTCCCATGTCGGTAAATGTAACACTGCCGTTTTCGATTCTGCCCCAGTGTATCGGTTGAAATTTGCCGCTGTTAAAAACGCAAATATAACCGATGTCGATGGAATCGGGAATCTCTTCGGTGCAGGATACCGTCACATCGCATACATTCATATAGTCGGCAGTGACGTCGGTATAATGTTTCCGGTTCAGCCATCTCGGTGCAGTATCCTGCTTGTTTGGCTGGAAAGCGAGATTTTGCAACTGCTTATCAAAGGTCTTTCGATATACCTTGGCGGCTTTATTGTGCAGTTCGTAATGTCCCGGATCGGCTTCGGCGCCCATAAACGGAACGACTGTACCTTCGGATGTGAGGATGGCATTCCAGGCATGGTTATTTCCGGTGTTAGCCCAAAATGGCGTAAAATCTGATGTTACCGCCAGAGCATTAGCCCTGAGGGCAAATATTGCCATGTTGGTCATATCTTCACACCGACCCAGTCCCGATTCGAGCATTTCGGCCATGCCCTGATCAGTCGGATGAAAGTAATAGCGCGGATCGAAACCGAACCATTCGCGGACGTCCTTGTTGATATATCCAGCTGCTTCGACCGGGTCGGCGGGATTTTCCAGAAGCGTATCGATACCTTTGTATTTCTTTATGAAATGCGAGCGCCAATCTTCCAGCGGCTCGTTGCTTCCTCGATACGGCAAAACATAACGGCAGAAATCATCGAAACTCAAATGCGCCGCCCATGGTTTTTCCCGCCATGCGGCGAATGCCAGATCGATTTGATTAATCAAAAAATCAGCAGTGATTGTCTTGATATCCATAATTTTATCGGTTGATTCATAATCCAGTTCGCCCCGGGCCTTTTCTATCGAATCGACGGCAACTGTCAGGATATCATAATTTTCATATGACAAAGGATCTATTTCGACCGTGTTTTTGGAAGTGTCGAACAGGCGGTAAGTAACATAGCAGTGATCTTCCATGTTGCCTATGAGAAAATATGCTGCCTGCAGTTTGAGTGAATCACCGCTTTCCTTATAATGATCAATTACACGCACTAGCTCGGTTTTGTTATCGCCGGCCAAATCCAGCGCATCGGATACGTTTTGAGGAAAATTATTTTTCGAGCAGGCCGATAAAATAATCGCCAGGCTTATTGCCAATAGAGTCGTTACTTTTTTCATTTTTAAATCTCCCAATGGTAAGAGTCAAAAGTACGCAATGCTCGCAATTCAGTCAATATCAAGGGAAGGAAATTAAGGCACAGATTGCAACCCCGTTTTGTTCACTCGCGGTAACTAAGATTATTACTTAAATTGTAGGGAAGGAGCCTGAAGGGCTCCTGCCAATCCTGCCATCGCGAGGAGGCCAAAGGCCGACGTGGCGATCTGTGGTTTTTTCAAAGTTATCCACATTTTCATTTATGAAAATTCCTTGTAATTGCGTGGTTTGTTTTAGGTTGCCGGGAATTGGGTTCGTTTTGTCGTTTTTACTATTTTCTAAAAGCCTTCATCTCATTAATCGAAGACACTCATTGCTAAACCATTCTGTTCAGTAATGCGATTGAATTCTGAAATTGCATCGAATTTGATGGGCAATTGTTGATGCTCTTATGCGGGAACCCACCCGAAAAAACGCTTCGCTTATTTTTCGGACGGGCCACCGAGGCAGAACAATAATTGATTTGTAGGGGCGGCTCGCGAGCCGCCCGCGGGCGCCGCGCGACCAGCCCCAACCGCGGATTGAGGTGATTTAAATTAATTTTATAAAAATAAAAGAATTTGTTGGATATTTTTTTTTTTTTTTATATGT
>JBDREQ010000025.1:0-226243 GCA_043819555.1 Candidatus Zixiibacteriota bacterium
CATAATTTATCCTGAAGATGTGCATGAGATGGGCAGAGTCATTGGTGAAATTAAATCGTTCTCTGGGCGCAGGATATTGAAGGAATGGAGAGCACGAGATTATAAGATATTGAAAAGGATGACTCATAATTCTGGTCAGACGACTTTTTGGCAGAGGCGTTGCTATGATCACAATTGTCGGACTGTGGAAGCAGTCCGTCAGAAGATAGAGTATTGTCATGGCAATCCGGTACGGGCAAGATTAGTAAAAGAGCCGGGTGATTGGGACTGGTCGAGCTATAATTGGTATCAAGGCCGACGTAATGTGCCATTAGAGATAGACGAGATTGAAATATAGGCTCTCAAGCTGGAACCCACCGCAACAAGTTGCAGTGGGCCACCGGCCAAACATTATGATGGTTTTCCGTTGCTTAGATTTTCTTTTTGGCAAAAAGTTGTTTTGATCAAAATTGGCCGTTCTATATTGATATCAGGAAAAGCGTAATGTGGCCTTGGAGATAGACGAGATTGAAATATAGGCTCTCAAGCGGGAACCCACCGCAACAAGTTGCGGTGGGCCACCGGTCAATAAAGTTTATGGTATAGCGCTTCGCGCGATTGGCAGGAGCCCTTCAGGCTCCTTCCCTACAAGATATTCCTATTAATTTGCCGATAATTACTAAGTTTTCCTCATGGATAGAGTATGTATGGATTCCCTACGCATGCAAGAATGACACAAGGCAAGGGCCTGTTTTTTGGCTGTTGCGCTGTGGATTTATGAGAGAAAGAAAATCCGGGATAAATTAATATTGCCGAATTTTGTATGGATTCAATCTTGTCAATTTCCAAAAAATCAATTAATTGGCGACAACAGGGAATGGTCTGTTTTTGGCTGTCGCGTGACCGATCTGGAGGGAACCCACCGCAACAAGTTGCAGTGGGCAACCGGTTGGCACTATTTTGGAAGAAGCTAAGGTTAAGTTTATGTATGAAGTTGTCGCGAAAGTTTATCGGGGGGAGGGGATCGAATCGGTTCATCATGGTTCGGTCGCCGTTGTCAATGATAAAAAAGAATTGACACACTTTGTCGGTGATCCTGATTTTTTTACGCAGGCTCGAAGCGAAGCCAAGCCGTTTCAGGTTATTCCGCTTATCGAAACCGGGGCGGCGGATCATTTTGGATTTACTGATAAACAAATCGCGATTTTGTGCGGTTCGCATATTGGAACTGAAAAACATGTTGAAGTTGTGAAATCAATTCTTGATAGGATTGACCTCAAAGAATCTGATTTAAAATGCGGTACTCATCAACCGATGCACCAGACAATGAATAATATACCGGTCAAAGAAAATGAAAAATTCAGTCCGCTTCAGCATAATTGTTCGGGTAAACATGCCGGCTTTCTGGCCTTGGCGAAATATATTGGCGATGATATCAAGGAATATATTAATCCCAAAAGTAAAACTCAGCAGTTAATTATCGGTGCTGTCAGCAAAACATACGATTATCCCCGAGATAAAATAAAAATCGGGATTGACGGATGCAGCGCTCCGGTTTTTGGGATGCCTCTGCGGCAGGCGGCGACAGCGTATATGTCTCTGGCGAATCAGATATGCGATGTCAAAGAGTTGGAACCAATTCTGGGACGGGTGAAATCAATTATGACCAAATATCCCGAGATGATATCAGGTAAAGGGCGATTCGATCTGGCACTGGCGCGGACATTTCGCGGCAATGTGGTCAACAAAATAGGGGCCGAGGGAATTGAAGGGGTAGGATTTAGTGACCCTCCAATGGGTATAGCCGTGAAAATCCTCGATGGAAATTTCAGGGCGTTATATCCGGTCGTAATTGAAGTACTCCGGCAACTGGGATTACTCGAAGGGGTGGACATGACTCATCTGGAACCGTTCGCGCATCCTAAAGTTCACAACTGGCGGAATCTTGAAGTAGGCAAAATTATTACCGATTTCGAATTGAAAAGAGTTTAGGAATTCAATATATTGTTGCCAAGCGGGATTATTAAAGGGACGTGCAATGACAAAAAAACCGATTGAACCTTTTCGCATAAAAGTAACCGAACCGATAAGTCTGTTGTCTGAGAAGGAACGGATAAAAAAGATTGAAGAAGCCGGATATAATATATTCAAGATTCGGGCTGAGGATATCTTTATTGATCTTTTGACCGACTCGGGGACCGGGGCATTGTCGCAGAATCAGTGGGCCGGTCTGATGGTCGGTGATGAATCGTATGCCTGCGGACGCAACTGGTATAATTTCGAAGCAACCGTCAAAGATATTTTTCAAAAAGAATTTGTCCTGCCGTGTCATCAGGGAAGAGTCGCTGAGAATATTTTGTTTTCCACGCTTATTAAAAAAGGCGACTACGTTCCCAATAATACTCATTTTGATACGACCCGGGCCAATACGATGCATAAAGGCGGTATTCCGCTCGATTTACCCTGCGAGGAAATCGACAAGGAGGATTCTGATTTTCGGTTCAAGGGTAATTTCGATACCAAGGCGCTGGAAAGTTTGATAAAGCGCGTCGGGCCGGATAAGGTTCCGCTCGTTGTCATAACTGTTACAAATAATTCCGCCGGTGGTCTTGGCGTTTCGATGGAAAATATTCGTCAAGTTCGTTCGATTTGCAACCGTTATGGAATTTTGATGTTTTTTGATGCCGCCCGATTTGCTGAAAACGCTTATTTTATTAAAAAGTTCGAACCCGAATTTAAAAATCATACAATTAAGTCAATCGCGCAGGAGATGCTGGGGTATGCCGATGGCTCAATGATGTCGGCCAAAAAAGACGGCCTTTCTAATATGGGCGGGTTTTTGGCTGTCAATGACGAATCGCTGGCGGGGCGGTTAAAAGAATTATTAATATTGATCGAAGGATTTCCGACTTATGGCGGTCTCAATGGCCGCGACCTTGAGGCGATTTCCATTGGGTTAAAAGAAGCATTGAATGAAGATTATCTGGAATATCGAACCGGTCAGATCGCTTATTTTGGAGAAATATTAACTCAGGCCGGAGTGCCGATTGTTTCGCCGACCGGCGGACATGCCGTATTTATTGACGCGGGGAAGATGTTGCCGCATATCGAGCCGGGTCATTTTCCGGGACAGTCTCTGACGGTTGAACTTTACCGCAAGGGTGGAGTTCGGGCGGTGGAGATCGGTTCTTTGATGTTCGGCGGCGTCGATCCCAATACCGGTGAAAAGCTGACTGCCAAAAAAGAATATGTACGTCTGGCGGTTCCAAGAAGGATGTACACGGTTAGTCATCTGGAATACGTTGCCGATATTGCCGCTGAGATAGTAAAAAATAAAGATAAACTACGTGGGTACCAAATTATCCAGGAGCCGAAATACCTGCGTCATTTTACCTGCATATTGAAGGAAATGACTAAAGATTTCGCGAAGGTATCGTAATTCTCCGTTAAATCTCAAAAATTCTGTTCACAATGTGAAATGGAGTTCATTGTTTTCGCATTTACACCGGCCAAAAAGGATGTAAGAATAAGGGAACCTGTTTGAACGAAGGGTGTTAAATGATTGTAAGACATAGCACAGAAGATATTTGGTAATTTATTTAAGAAATCGGCCGGAATTTTGCGATGTATGTTGCCTTAAGATATTGCCAATAAGCTTGACAATTTCTGGCTAAATGCTTAACTTATAACGTATAAAGGGATCATAGAAGATTTACAAGGAGAAACTATCGAACCAAGTTAAAGGGTAATTGAAACGAAGTTTTTTATTCAGGGTCAGGAATTTGACCGCAAAATGAAATAGTAATTGATGTTGCACCCTTTGGCTACGGTTGGATAGTGAATTATCCGGCCGTGTTCGGGCTTTGCCCGGGACATGGTTTTTTTTGTGCTAAAAAGAAACGCGCTCACATTTTTAGTTCTTATCTTGCTCTCATTCACATGGGTCTCGTTCTGTCGAGCTGATTCTTCAAGTAATGCCCATTATCCCGATTTTGAAATCGACTATATCGCCGATGACCATATTTTGATAAAATATTCCCCCTTATATTCAAAAGATTTTTCATCAGTTAGACGATTGGCGCGGCATAATTATAATGGGAATGAGGTTTTTGGTCGCTCGGTATTGATTGCAGTTCCCGAGAATGGAGAAGTGAGTTTCACCTTCAATTTTAGTAAAGTTGGAGTATTCAGCTTTAATAATGCAGGCGAATATGCATCCGAACAATTGCCATTGGTGGTCAAACATTCTGAGTTCAATGCCCGGGGGCATAGAATTGTCAGAATGCTGATTTTCCCTCAGAGAATGGAAGAAACCGGGCTCGGCGCGTATGATGATTTTACGATTGATGTTTATTTCACCAACACCATGCGCGAATCTTCGCCGTTTGAAAAGCAAACGCGGCTGGATTCTCTATTGGCTCGGACCGTGATAAATGGAAAACAGCTTTTTTCTTTCGGTTCTTCCCGAGAAAATATGACGGCATATAAGCCGTTGGAATCTAATTTTGGAAACGCGACGCGTTGGTTGAAAATCGCGGTCGATGAATGCGGAATATATCGAATCAATGGAAATGACTTGATCACTGCCGGCGTTAATTTGTCAGGTCTGTATTCTGATTCATTACGGTTGTTTTATGGCGGTGGGAAAAATCCTCCGATTGGATTTTCCGAACCATTGCCGGAGTTGAATGAAATTCCTGTGGATATAATTGATGGAGGAGACGGTCTCTTCAATTCGGGCGATTATATTCTGTTTTATGGTCAGGCGGTAAATCGATATGATTATTCACAGAATCCGCCGGGTTACATCAGGAATATTTATAATCGGCTGAATTATTACTGGCTGGCGGTTGGAGGGGATTATTCATCTCCACGTAAGCGCTGGAGGCATATCAATTCCGAAATCGGAACGCCTGATTTGATCTTAAACAGCTTTAGACAATTAAAGATGGTTGAACAAAATCATGATTTACGGATTGATACTGATGGACATATCCGCGATTATTATACCTGGTACTGGTCGAATATGCCGAATGTTACGGCATCTTTTAGTCTGGAAAATCCGATTCATGACGATATCATAGAGATTGAAATGGCGGCAATTACCAATTTTTCGGGTACGACCCTGGTACTGAATGGAACCGATATGACCCGAACGACCGGTTCGGGAAATGTTTATAAATATGTTGTTGATTCTGACGCCGGTGCGGCTGGATTGAATACGGCTCAAGTTTCGTTGCAGCCGAATATTCGTGGAAGCTATCTTGATTATTTACGCGTTAATTATCCTCAGAATTTAGAATATGCCGGCGGCCAATTGTCATTCAGTTCATATACTTATTCGGGATTGATTAGATATCATATTGAAAACGTTTCCGCGTCGCAGAGCATATTGGATATTACTTTTCCGGATGATCCGGCCATAATTGAAAATATCAATTTCACTGGTAATGCGGCAGAATTTCAGATGATGGCAGCAGATGACGTTTTGAGCTTTGTACTGTTTTCCGAAAATGACGCTTTGCGGCCGGAATGGATAAGAAATTGGGAAGGCGCAAATTTACACAATGATATTTCTCAATATGATTGTATCATCGTTTACCCGGCAAGCTTTCATAGCGCGATGGGAGAATACGTTTCTTATCGGCATGGGCAAGGGTACGGCCTGAAGCTTGTCGCCGTGGAAGATATATATGATCAATTCGGATTCGGCCTTGAATCTCCTCTGGCGATACGCAATTACCTGAAATTCGCTTATGAGAATTTCGCGCCCCCGGCCCCTTACGCTGTTCTATTGGTTGGCGACGGCCATTATGATTTTCTGGATAATATGGGGCATCATTCTTCTTCATATCTGCCGCCCTTTATCTGGGAAGCGGAGCAATCGGCGGGTGATGATAATTTCGTTTATTTTGGCGATATCGGAATGCTTGATTCAGACAGTAGTTATGTTTTTAATTCCGATCGAGGCTGGGATATGATGGTCGCTCGCTGGCCGGTTAAGTCAGCTTTTGAAATTTCCACATATATTGAGAAATTGAAGCGCTATGAATCAGATGACACCCGTGGCATCTGGAGAAGTAAAGTTACTTTTGTGGCCGATGATGAATTTAAAAGCGATTATACAGGAGAGATAATTCATACCGCTCAGGCTGAAACGCTGGCGGTGTTTCATACGCCTCCTGAAATTACGAAGCGAAAAATTTATGCCACTGAGTACTCTTTCGCTTCCAGCGGCGAAAAGCCAATGGTCAATGACGCCATTGTCAAAGCGATAAATGAAGGGACGCTGATAATCAATTACATCGGGCATGGCTCTCCTGATGTCTGGGCCGATGAGCATATATTCAAGAAAGATTCCGATCTGGGGCGATTGCGCAATATAGATAAACCAGCCATTGTAATAGCCGGTTCATGTTCTATTGGGAAATTTGATCAGCCTTCGAAAGAAGGAATGGCGGAGATGATGTTTCGCCAGGAAAGCGGAGCGATTGAAACAGTCTCGGCAACACGATTAGTTTACGCAAGGGACAACGCGATTTTTAGTTTTGATTTGTATGATGCCGTTTTTGACGGTTCAAAAAATATAACGGAAGCGGTGTTTACGGCCAAACTCCTGCATCAATATGAAAGATCGGGGCAGGTTAATCTTTTGCGCAACGACCGCTCTTATGTAGTTTTTGGCGATCCTCTCGGAGACCTGGGAGCGCCCGAATATAAAATAAAAATCACTCCGACCGCAGCAAGCACGCTGGTGCCATTGGAGGATTTTGAATTTTCCGGGGAAATCGTTGATGACAATGACAATATTATCGTAGCAGACGGACTGGTCAACGCCGAAGTTTTTGACTCTCGGTTCGTTCGCCATCATCCCGCGGGGATTGATTATTCTCTCGGCGGTCCTCGGATTTTCAGCGGTACTTTCGAAGTTAGTTCCGGACGATTCGAAGGAGGATTCATTGTCCCCCTGGATATTGATTATGGAGGCGAAGCCGCTCAGATTACATGTTTCGGATCATTTGGTGTCGGCTCCGCTCTGGGAAGCCTCGATTCTCTTGAAATCTCTCAGTCCGCCGGAACAACAACGGATAATTCCGGTCCAATTATTGAATATAGTTTCGAGGAAAACCCTGATTTTGTCAACGGCGGGAGAATTCCATCACAGGCGACCTTAGTTTTAAATATTGCCGATAATTCGGGAATTAATCTAACCGGCGGATTGGGGCATCGGATAGAATTGACAATCGACAACGATAATAACTCGACTCTGAATTTAACGGATAATTTCGTTTATAATCAGGGCAGCTATCGCGAAGGTCGAATAAGTTATCGTCTGCCGGAATTGACGCCGGAAAGGCATATTTTCAAAGTAAAAGTATGGGATAATGCCAATAATCCGGGAATAATCGAGTTTGAAGCTTTGTCATCTCAAGTTGGAAGTATCGCCATTCACAATGTTCTAAACTATCCCAATCCGATGGAAGAATCGACTGAATTTTATTTTGAATTGAGTGAACCTGCGGAATGGGCGGAATTAAGGATATTTACTCTGGCGGGACGCCAAATAAAAAAACTCCGTGAATCGGATTTGAACTCCGGTCGAAATCGGCGCTTCTTTTGGGATGGGCGCGATCTTGACGGCGACCGTATCGCCGAAGGAGTATATCTCTATAAAATTTCGATAAAAGGAAAGGTGTTTTCCAGCGGGAGAAATACCGATAACTTGACAGAAGCATTTGGTAAATTGATTCTACTGAACTAAATGGAAGAAATTTGTTCTAAATAAACTTATTGGAGATGGAAATTATGAAAAAGGCACACATTCTGTTAATTTTCACCATCGCATTATTATCGACCTCACAATCGGTTCTGGCAGTATCCGACGCGGCGGTATTATATCTGCGGGTTGCCGCGGGAGCTCGCCCGGGAGGAATGGGAGAAGCATTTGTGTCCGTGGCCGATGACGCTACGGCCACCTATTGGAATCCTGCCGGTTTGGGTAACGCTCCTATCGCGGGAATGCTGAAAACGGAGAAGTTTCCATCTCGGTTTGGCGAAGTTTCGGATGTAATTACGCTAAAGAGAAGCACCGGCCTGGAAAACTGGTTTATTGCCGGAAATAACCTTGTCATGTATGATGGAAATTCATGGAAAACCGGCAAAGAATACGTGACCTCATCTGATCAGTCATTAACGGATTTTGTCAACAGTATCGTTTCCATAAAAAGTGATGAACAGGGTGAGTTGATGGCGCGCAAAATCGTTGCGGTAAACTGTTCGATTACCGAAGCCGAGGTTAACAGTTTTATCGAATCGGTCAGGGAAAATATACCTGGTGATTATAAAGAACTGGAAGTATTAAATAGAGGGCTTGATACTCTTGCGGCCGGATATAAGCTTTGTCTTCTCAAGCCGGATCGATTCAAAGATTTGAGAAACAAATTAAATGACGGTCTCAAAGATAAAGCGATAACTTCTGATGAAATGGATCGCATTACTTTTTCGATTGACCAGGCAGTGTCGCGTTTTCTCCCCGGTCGTCTAACGGTACCTTTCTCGTCGGCTATTGACGGTAATTTAACATGCCTGGGCAAAACCAAGGAATATCTCTGGGTTGGAACCGATATGGGTTTGTTTCGTTTATCCGGTATGCAATGGGCCAATTTTACGACCGACGAAGGATTACCCTCCAATGAAATTACCGTATTAAGCGATGCCGGAGACCATATCCTGATAGGAACTGCCAATGGTTTGACCAAGTATTTTCATGGCACGTTTGATATCTACGAATCGCTTCCTTCGGGTTTGGTGCAGGCCGTTACAATGGCCTCACCGACTCACGCCTATGCCGTAATCGATGGCATAATTTATAGTTTCAATGGTACGGAATGGTCGGATAGTTATGATTACACGGTGCGCATCGATGATTCGATTGAAGATATCGCGCGCCGATCGGCCATCTATGGGACGCCCTCCGAAGTGGAAAAATTAATTGCCCGCATTCGGGAATTGAACGCAACCTCGGAACAGATGACAACTGAAGAAGTCTCACCGGATGCCGAACCGGCAACGGAGATTGATGAAACTTCGGTCAATGAGGAACGAATCGAAGTTGCTCCCATAGAAACCACTTTGAACTTTTGGTTTACTGAGGGCAATGTCATCCAGATACCTTATACGGCCGGATTGAGATTTGATGCGACCGCGATGGCGGTAGATCTATCCAATAGACTTTGGATTGGTACAAAAAGCGGCCTTCTTTCATTTGAGGGAAATAGATGGACACGGCATGGATATGTTGAATTTTCGGTACCCGCCGGAGACGCTGATGGCGAAGCGGCAACTATGACTGCATCGGATATTGCAGCCAAATTTATACCCGACAATAACCCCGATAAAATTGCCGTTCTGGATTCAAATATAAGCGATTATAATGACCTCGGCGATGAGGCGGTAGAGCCGGGCCGGACGGTTTATGTTTATAACTCAAACATCGGTTCTTCAATTCGGTCAATTGGATTTGTTCATAACGAAATATATGTGGGAACCGAATATGGTTTGGAAATGAAAAATTCTTCAGGCTGGGAACCGGTTGATTTTGAAGACCTTGATCGCAAGCAGGTTATCGACTGTTATAATTATGATGGCCAATCATATTATGTATCAACCGATGGGATCACGAGCGAAAGCAAGGGGAAACGTGAATTTGTATTTATGCATGTCAACTGGCTGCCGTCGTTTAATCTCGATATCTATTATGATTTCGCGTCATATGTTCATCATAAACGCGGTCTTGGAACATTTGGCCTGAGCATAATTTATCTGAATTACGGCAGTATTCCCGGTACTGATGCAAGTGGGGCGGAAACGATTGTCCTTAATCCGTTTGAAATCGCCATTTCGGCATCGTACGGCACTTCCATAAACTCCAGACTTAAATGGGGTATGACAGGAAGATTTATTCATTCTCGTTTATCTCCTCAGGGCGCCGGAGCGGAAATGGGTGAAGGTATCGCTTCAACCTTTTCGGTGGATATGGGCATTCTCTATATAATATCGCGGAAGTTTCAATTCGGCGCGGCGCTAACCAATGTCGGCCCTGATATCACGTACATTGACGCCGATCAGTCGGATGCTTTACCCCGCAATATTGGCCTGGGATTGTCTTATAAAGTATGGGACAGCCCATATAACAGCCTGTTGGTTCAGGGTGAATTAAACAAAATCCTGGTTGGAGTTGATCGCGATTTTGGCACAGAAGCGGAATATGCCATTCGTCATATCGGAGCTGAATACTGGTACGCCCAATTTATTGCTCTGCGGGCCGGATATAAATATGATAAAGAAGGACAGGTCAAGCATCTGACATTTGGAGCCGGGCTGAAATTGAATTTACTACGTATTGATTTTGCATATGTGCCGTCTTCAGTAGATTCGCCACTGGCCAATACATTGAGGATTTCGGCCACGGGAACATTTTAAGTTGATAAGGGGATGAATTCCCCTTATCATTGCTCACAAAATTAAAACATCATGGGATGATGATTAAAAAAACCTTATACGCTATCAGCATCGTTGTTCTGCTCGGCGGTTATTTGCTCGCCAATGATGTCCTCAGAATAAAAGACAAGCAGACAATTATTAACGCCGACGAAATTACCGGTAAAAAAGAGTTTTATTCAGGGCGAGCTCAGGAGAATTTCCTGAGACTGAAACGGGATAAGCCGTACGGTCTGCCCAAAGCGGCGTTATCGGCCGATATGGTCGATACTATCACTATCCTCGCGCTTCGCATCGGTTTTGTATATGAGGCGGCCGATAATCCGACGACCACCGGTCGGGGAAACTTCGATATCCGCGACAGCGCGACGTTTGTCAATGATGAAGGCCACTGGCTCGACCCGGCACCTCATAACAAGCATTATTTTGAATCTCATTTGAGGTCGTTGAGCCATTACTGGTCGGTTGTCAGCAAAGGCAAAATTCATATTGAATACGAAGTCTGGCCCGTCGGCGCCGATAACGATACCAATTACTACCTTTTGGGGCATGCTATGGATTATTACGGCGCCCAGCCTCCGAATTTTGGTCTGGGCGAGTTTTTCCATAATGCCATAACAAAAGCGTATGATATCGACGGTGATAATTTCGAATTCCGAGATACGCGGGGCAATAAGAAAGCAATTATTTTGTTTCATGCCGGGGCGGATCGCCAGACTGATTTGTCGTTTTCGGCCACCCCGACGCCCAATGATCTTTTTACCGGATTCGTTACTTTTGATTTGGCCAATGCATTAGTCCTTGATAACGACACTATCGTCGAAGGCATCATTATGCCCGAGACGATGGCTCAGGATAATCGCATCACGGTCATGAATGCCGTCATGGCGCATGAGTTTGGGCATCAACTGGGCTTAATCGATCTTTATAATACGGGAAGTTCGCCATTTTTGAGCCAGATGGGTGATTTTGCCCTGATGGATAATAATGGTTTGAATACGGCGGCGTACATTGATGAATATGGAACGGGCGCGTTCGGAACCGTGCCAATTTTCCCCTGCGCCTGGTCGCGCGCTTTTCTGGGAATTGACGAAGTGGCTGAATATCGTGAAGGAACATCGATTGAACTGGCGGCGGTGAAGATGGAGACGGAAAACATCAAGATCGTCAAAATTCCAATATCCGCAACCGAATATTATCTTCTTGAAAATAGACGGTCCGATATTGATGGAAATCTCGACGGGCTCCGGGTTGACAGCACTTCCAATGTTGTTTTGTGGCCGGTAAAAGTCCAGGAGATTCTCGATGGTGACAGCGTTATATTAGTTAAAACTCCGGTTCCCGAATATGATGTTTATCTCCCGGGCAGCGGTGCTGGGATAGCAATCTGGCATGTTGATGAAGCGGTCGCGGCGATGGATTATTATCCATTCGATATTCATGACAATAATTTTCAGGCAAATACTCTGCAATGGGATCGCAACCGTCGCTTTGTCAGATTAGTTGAAGCGGACGGGCTGATCGATTTTGGAGGAAATTATTCTCGCGGCTACGGATTTGCGGAAGATTTGTTCTATCGAGGCAATAACACTACCTTTGGTTCATATACCAATCCTCCATCAAAGGCAAACAGCGGCGGATATACTCATATAAAAGTTGAAAACATATCCAATGCGGAAATGGTAATGACTTTCGATATCGTCAAAGAAAAGATGGCGGATAATTTTCCCCGGAGGATGTCAATCCCCAATGATCCCGATTTATCTCCTGTTGCCGCTGACTTGGACGGCGAGGGCAATAAGGAAATTATTGCCGTTTCAGGAAATAAAATACTGGCGGTGACGTCTGGCGGCCGGGACTTTATGGATCCTTATGATTCGCTTCCTGACAATGATATGATTTTGAGCGGGATAAATATCAATACTGATATAAACACGTTTCGTCCGACGGATACTCAGTATGCTTCAATGCCTCTGTTTGCCCAAATACCTCTTGGCAATATTTCCACCAGGCCGGTTGTGACAAAGATTCTGGATACGACCTTGGTTTTTGTCGGAGCGAGTAATGGCTGGATTTATTCATATCTGCCGTTTACTGATGTGACGACTTCACCGGCGAAATATCGAGCCAAGCTCCATTCGCTTCGTTCTCTGCAGGGCTCGGTCGATGTCAATTCAATCATAGTTGACGAGGAGAATAATATCATCTACGGTTTTTATTCTGATGGAAATATTCTGGCCGCGCCGTATGACAGCATTGCTTCGTTTGTCCAGCCGACTTTCGCGCGAATGCCGATGATTGTCGGCGTGTGTGAGTATGGCGATGGCATGGCGATTCTGTATGATAGGAACGACTATTCGATTTTGTATCAAGCCCGATTCGCGCCATTTGTCGATTTGAACAGTTCATTTTTTGCCGACAGTGTGGTAATTGACAGGACGGATTTCAAAAGATCTCCAGTAGCGTCGGATTTTAATCGTGACGGGATTGATGAGATTATTATCGTTTCGGAAAACGGTCAGGTTCTTGCTTACAGTTTTACGGCAGGTGGAATGGTTGCTTATAGTGAACTGAATTTGCAAACCGGAGATACGGTCGCATCTGATCCAGCCATTGCTGATATGAATGATGATGGATTCCCGGAACTTTATATTCCCGGGATCAATAAGATATATGGATATGATAGAAGGGGAACGATCGTTTCCGATTTTCCCCTGGATATAGATTTTAATCGACCCGGTCAGGTCATAATTGGCGGGCCGATTATATCTGATATCAATGGCGACAATATTGCTGATGTGGCCATAATCGGTTTGGATTCAATCCTCAATAAGCGAACGATACCGGCCTTTTATATCATGTTTCCCGATACAATTAACTATCCCGATTCGGTAATTGTCGTCGATACGGTTTTGGATTATGCCTACTACAATTATTACAGCAATCTCTATGCGATCACGCCCGGATACGGTATTCTGCCGGGTTATCCGATTCCGGCGGGGATGCTGGGAATGAGACAAGTCACTGATACTGTCAACGGCATCGGTACACCGCTTCATGTCCAAAACGGTTCCGGCGGATTATTGATTACATTCGGCGGAGATGGATGGATGGATGCCTGGGATTGCGGCTGGTCGGATATCAAGGCCGGATGGCCGATGAGCGGCGGCTACGCCGACGGTTCGGGATATATGCCCTTAGATTCTTTGGGACAGGAAAAAACGCTGGCGGAATTGCTTCCGGAATCGAGTTTCTATAACTATCCCAATCCGGCTTCCGGTGAAAAGACGACGATTAGATTTTATGTTAATCAGCCGGCGCGAGTTACGATTTCGATGTTTGATGCAACCGGCGATATGGTTGAGGAAAAATCTGCCGACGTTGCCGACGGCAACCGCAATGTCGAGATTGACTGGTATTTATCGGGAGTCGCTTCGGGTATTTACCATTGCCGGATCGAAGCGGCGCCGGTCGCGGGCGGCGATACGGAAGTGGCTTTTACAACCATTGCGGTAGTCAGGTAGGATTTTATGAGGATGCATCTATGAATACGAGGTTTGTTTCAAATTGTATTTTTATTTTGCTGGCATGTGTATGTACCTGTTCTCTATCTATTGCCACAGATGAAATAAATCCTCCTTATTTAAACTCTGAAACAGGATTTTCGATCAGCCAATACTTAAATGAAATCAATTCTTATTCAACACTGGCATTAAATGATGGCGATGGAGATAATAATGGCAAGACTCTGAATTTTCGTGAGAGCGTTCCAAAAGAAAAAAAATCTATTGGAAATAAAAGCCCGGTCAAAGCCTTCATATATTCGGCAATAATTCCGGGAGCGGGACAATTGTATAACGGCTCCAAAATTAAAGCTGTAGCGTTTTTGGGACTGGAAACGCTGGCGTGGACAGGCCATGTGATTTACAGCGGCAAGGGCGATGATAAGACGGCGGAATTTGAAAACTACGCCAATACCAATTGGAGCGAGGATAAATATGTGTCATGGCTTGAATTTAATTGGCAGAAATCGGATGATGAACTGGTTTTGAATACTAATGGTTTTCCTCTCTTCACACATCACTTGCCAGACACTAAAACTCAGCAATATTACGAGATGATTGGCAAGTACAATCAGTTCGTTTATGGCTGGGCAGATGCGGGAGATGTGGAGACTTCTCCATTTCAGGAGGCGCACCCTGACACATATTCGGCGATGCGTTTACATTATGAGTCGATGCGGCATGATGCTAATAAATTGTATGATAAGGCGACGACCTCGATTGTGGTCTCAATGATTAATCATGTTATATCCGGATTTGAAGCGGCCATTGCGGCCCGAAGCCATAACAAAAACGCAGATACGATCGCAAATAAGATATCGGTTAAGGCTCAAACGGCGCAGTTGAACGATGAGTATTTCCCGATGTTAACCATGGCGTATAAATTTTAGGACGATATGAAAAAGATATTTTTTACAATGGCGTTAGTCTTTTTGGTTTTTGCGAGTAATTGCCTGGCGGCGAAATTCGCTTTTAATTCATCGAAAGTAATCAAGCCGATTCCTCCGGTTTCAGGTCAGTTTCTTTTGTCAGGCCAGAACGATACCGGCAAGACTTTTCTCGATATGTCTCAACCTCAATCGGAAAAAAGTAAATTATCCATGAAGAAGGCTTTGTTTTTATCCATTCTTCTCCCGGGGGCAGGAGAATACTACGCCGGTTCAACGTTTAAGGGCCAGGTATTTATGGGAGTCGAAGCCGCGATCTGGGGCGGTTTTATAGGTTACCGTGTTTACGGCGCGTGGAAAAAAGATGATTATCTTTCGTATGCTTCGGCTTACGGCGGAGTCAATATTTCCGATAAAGATGATGTTTATTTTGACATGATTGGATTTTACGATAATCGAGAAGAATATAATCAGTATGGACGGCTCTATCATCCCGACCGGCCTTATTACCCGGATGCCGATGACTACGATTGGCAATGGGATTCGGAAGAGCGGCGTTTGAAATACAAAGAATTGAAAGATCAAGCCAAGACGGCTCTGCGCAATTCCACATTTTTAATCGGACTGGCAATCGCCAATCGGGTTGTTTCGGCTATTGATACATATCGGACAGTAAAATCGGCTTCGAAAAGGATCAGATCACTGACCCAATTCGGTGAGTATCATATGAAGATAGCCCCAAAAATATTTAGAAGTAATCCCGAAGTCAAATTGACTTTGACGCGGAAGTTTTGATATGCGGCCGGCGGCAATTATCTGTCTGATAATTCTTGTTTCATGCGGTGGCCAAGCTCCGCCGCGTACTCCGGATAATACCAATATCTCGAGGTCAGGTTTCGTTTCTCTCGTTTTTGAAAATAAAATTTCCGGACGGATATTGACGCACGAGTTGTCGCGTCCATCCGGCCTGGCAATAGATTCACGAGGCGATATTTATATAAGCGATCATGGCAATCATCGCATAATAAAGCTTAATCGAGATTTATTACCGCTTCGTGATTACGGCGGCTATGGAGCGGGCATGGGGCGATTGCAAAATCCTGATGATTTATTCGTTGATCGTTTGCTCAATTTGTACGTACTTGATACCGGAAACAGGCGGGTAGTGCATCTTGATGCCAATCTTAATTTCGTCGAGGAAATTATCCCGGAAGATGATCCCGAAGAGATTATATCAACGCTGACGAATTACGCGGGTTTGGCTGTTTCGCCGACCGGGGAATTGACGGTAGTCGATTATGATAATTCTCGACTAATCAGGCTGGATAATTTTAATCATTTTAGCCGATACATTGGCGATTTTGGCTATGGCCTGGGAACGCTTCTTAATCCCAAATCAATGGCGCTTGATAAGGACGGCAATCAATACGTGGCCGATTTGGGCAATAAAAGAATCGCCGTTTTTGACGATTATGGGAATTTCATAAGGCAAATCGGAAATCAAATCCTTAAAAGTCCGGAAGCGGTCGCGATTGGATACAATGGTGTGATCTGGGTGTCAGATAGTCAATCAGGGACACTTTTCGCTTTTAATAATGTCGGTAAGCTTATTTTTGACGGCCCTATGGAATCTAATCAGGGAACAAAATTGAGAAATGTGCAAGCCCTGATAGTAACGCCCGATAACAAATTATTCATTGCCAACACCGATAATAATGAAATCTTAATATACCGTGTTATTTATGAGGCCGATAAGGATTAATCCGGCGAGATTTCAAAAAGCCCTTTTTATATTATTGGCAGCCGTCATATATATTTTTCCAAATGCCGCCTCGCGTGCGGAATATATCAGCATAAGATTTGTAATTCAGCCAATGGATATCCCGGTTCAAACTGATTTGGCGCCATTTGCGGAAGGTTCTGATTCCATTTATTGCGGGGGCAGATTACTGAATCGGGATTTAGACTATCGCCTTCATCATCGCACCGGCAATCTGAAAATTTTGACTGAGATGGATTGCGATAGTATTGATGTCCGTATTTTTCGGCTTCCCAAATGGATGTTTGAATCTTTGGGGAATATTCCGGGGGAAGGTAAGAAATTTATCAGTTTACCAGGTGTCTCAGCCAAAAATCAAACGGTTCGCGGGGGTGGGGGGGATGTGAAAAAAATCAATCTGTCCGGAAGTAAATCATTCGCGTTCAATGTCGGCCAAACGGGCCAGAGTAATTTCTCCCAGGGATTATCGGTTGACTTCGATACGCGCATTGGTTCAGGTTTAGAAATCAGGGGATCTGTTTCCGATAAGGCCAGTCCTGTTAATAATCCGGCGGGTCCGGGCGGATCGACAACGCTGCTATCAGAACTGGATAAATACTATTTTGAGATCAGAGGACGGCGATTGACTGCTCAGGCAGGGGATATCCTCTCGATATCAAACACATACTTACCGCAAAAACGAATTATGGGAGTAGCAAGTGTTTTTAAATCTGATCATTATAAATCAGCGGTTTCAATTGGGCGACCAGCGGGTAAGTTTCATATAGCTCGCATCAGAGGCGGTGATGGTAAACAGGGACCTTATCAGGTAAATGGCCGGGGAGGTGTGCCGGTTTCAATTGTCGCGGGTTCGGAAAAAGTCTATGTCGATGGCCAGCTCCTCGAAGGACGAACCGATCGCCATTACGTGATTGATTATGCCGCCGGGAGAATTACGTTTTCACCGGGGACATTGATAACATCGCGAAGCCGCATCGAAATTGATTTTGAGGAAGCTGATAATAAATACCAGCAAGCTATTTATGAATTGTCCCAGGAACTAAATCTGCTCAATGAGCGATTGAGATTATCATTTGGAGGAAGGCGCGAGGTGGATGAAAAAGACAGATTGAGATTTTTGTCTTTGAGCCCGGCCGATATCGTTGGCCTGTCGGCTGCGGGAGATTCGACTTCGAATGCTTTTCAAAGCGGTGCCGCGGCCGATTCGGCTGGAGAATATGAACTTATTACAGATACTACAGGTACACAGTATTACAATTTTGTTGGGAGGGGAAACGGGGGATATTCGGTTCAATTTTCATTTGTCGGGGAAGACCAGGGCGACTATATCCGCCTTGGTGAAAATATATTCCAGTTTACGGGAGCCGGGCAAGGTGACTATTTACCGGTTAGATTTTTACCTCTGCCGGCATCAAACAGTTTTTTCTATTCAGCCGCGGAAATAAGACCGTATAATGATGGCAAAATTGCCATTGAATATCACGGCAATGACCGCGATGAAAATTTGTTTTCCAGTATCGACGACGAGGATAACTATCGCGGCCAGATTAAAACAGTTTTTACACATCATAATGAAAATTTGCGTTCGGAAACGTCATTAAGGTATCAGAGCGCAAACTACAATCCTGTCTATAGAGTCGATGTTCCCGATAATAATCGGATGTGGGCGCTTCCCGAGGGGAGTATTAGCGGCGACGAATTTCGAATTGAATCTGAGCAGAGGATAACATTCCCTAAGCATGCATTTATACTTGATGGGGGCATTATTAATTTTGGGAAAAGCCTGAAGTCGTATCGAATAAATTTCGGTGGTAATCATTTTATTGAAAGCTTCGTTAGCCCTCGATATTCTTACCAGATGGGGCATACGCATAATAAAATTCTGAATGAGACAAAAGGATTGTTTGAAAAATATTCGGGAGGCATGTTCATCAAAGGTCCACGAACAATTCGGATGGAGGTCGATTATTTCCAGGAGCTGACAAAGGATTTATATGGGGATAAGCCTGATATAGAAAAATATACTGAATACAAATCGACATTATTCATTCGCAATAGCGTCGTGGCTTTATCTCGTCGATTGGATTATCAAAGCGATGATTACGGCCGCAAGGGTCCCCGGCTTGACAAAGTGACGATTAATTCGGATGAAAATCTGGGACGGCTCAGGCTTAATCTTACAGGCACGCTTCTCAATCAAAAGCGTCTCGATTCATTTCGTGAAGATCGCACGGCAAGGATGTTCGCGACAGCCGCGCGATATCTGGCCCCCGACGGATGGCTTTCCCTTCAAGCGGATTACCGTCAAAATAGCGAACAGGGGAAATCATCGGAATTCAGATATATAGAAGTTGAGAGCGGGCAGGGCAATTATCGGTTTGAAGACGGTCAGTATTTTTTTGATATTGCCGGCGATATTATCAGGATTCGGCAGGAAGTCGGGCAGGCGGCCTCGATTACCCGTGGAGAAAAATCTCATAATTTGACTTTCAACCCGGGAAGAGCGAGGTTTTTGACAAAATTAAGTTCCTGGCTTGACCAGTTTTCTTTTCGGATGAGATCCGAAATTATCGAAGAAGCTTCGGGTAAAGACAAAAGGCATCTATCATGGATTTTGCCGTGGACAAGCCAATCCGGTGTAGATTATATCAATCGCGCGCGCCGGGAACGATACACATTCTTATTATTTCCCCGATTAAATTTCTATGTGATGAATTTTATTTTCACTCACAATTTCAGCGAACAGGACGGCGGACGGTCAGTATTTAAAGATACAAAAAACTACAATGCCGAAATAAAAAACGCCATTTCCTCTGCGCTGAACTCAATCCTGAAATATAATCATGGCCGTACGGAACAGAGAGGAGGGGGCTTGATTCCCGCCAGGTTGAGAACGTCCTCATATGGATGGGCTTTATTATATTTTGGAAGTCAATTTCAGATCACGCCTGAACTGGAATATATCCGCTTTAATGAGGAGGAAAATGGAGGACGGGGAGTAGGATTGGCTGCCAAGCTTGAGGCCATTGCCAGGTTTTCCGGCCGGGGTGAATTTCGCATCAGGGGGGAATTTCGAGATTTGTCAGAGAAAGAAAGGTTTATCGCCTCCGAGTATTTTGTCACCGACGGCAATCGGTTCGGAAAATCAGGGCATTTTTCAATGATAATAAATTATAAAATTGGAAAGACGATGAGGATAACCGGAAGTATGAGGAATAGATTTTTTGAAAATCGAAAATCTGAATTTACGGGTCGAGGTGAATTGATTGCGTTGTTCTAAGCTCATATTTATTTTATTCGCATTTATATGTCTGGGCGTAAATGTTTGCTCGGGCAAATATTTGGTTGAATATATCGAGACTGCTCCCGATAAATATATTATACCCAAAATTGATAAAATTGCGGCTACTATTGGCGAAAGTAGTATTTCAGATACTATTGAGGCCATTCTATCTTCTTCCGGATATTATAATGCCAAAGTTTTCATCACCGATTCAATGATTACGATTGATGCGGGGAAGTTGTCATTTATTGGTCAGATAAATCTTGAGATAATTAAACCCGCAGGTGAAATATTAAGTAAGCAAATCGATCAAATGGCCGGTGTCATTGCATCAAAGGAACATATCGATTCCGTCAAATCAGAGATTTTATTTGTATATCAAGAGAAAGGGTATTTCTACGCGTCATTAAACACAGTGAATGTAATGTATGATGACAATTTATTAGAATTTAATTTGAGACTTTTAACCGGTCCTCTAGTTAATCTGGATCGAATCAGGTTTAAAGGGCTTGCCAAAACATCTCCCGGTTTTGTCGAAAAATTATCTGGGCTTAAACAGGGAGATGCCCTGATTTTTTCTCATATCGAAAGAGCCGCAGAAAAAATAAATAATAGCGGGTACTTGCTTGTCGATACAATTCCATCGGTAATCCCGAATCAGAATTATGATGGAGTGGAATTGATTTTCAATTTATCTGAATTGAAGAGTAACCAGATTGAATTTGCCGGAGGTTATTTACCTGGGCGTGGTGACAGGAAAGGTGAGTTTGTCGGTTTTTTGAATTTCAAATCAAAAAATATATTTGGCGGGGGCCGCCGAATTGATTTATTAATTGACCGTAAGGATAGGTTGTCATCAAGGATCGAATTCGGATATATTCAGCCGTTTTTTATACCCGAACTGTTGGAGATTTCCGGACGTTTTCGGCAAATTGACAACGGTGATTTTTACTATCTTTTTACAATTGAGGCGGCGCTTGCGATTCAATCCGGAAAACATGCCAAATTGACCGGAGAAATTTCATGGACAAAGACCGAGCCTCAAAATTTATCTCAACCGCCTTCGCGGGCATGGACGGGAAATATCTCTTATCTGCATTCCAATCTTTATGATATGCTGAATCCAATGAAGGGGAACTCGTTCGAGGGAAATATTTCATATATTCGCCATATCAGCTGGCCGGATTCCGTCGCAACGGGTGTGGTCAACAATGACAGCAAATTTTCCGCTGCGCTGAATAATTATATTCCGCTTGCCAATCATTTTGTCTTTCGCCTGAGTCTGGAAAGTCAGGTTTATATTACATCCCGTAAAGTTATTGATTTCTCGGAGCAATTCAGGCTCGGCGGATTCGCGTCGCTGAGGGGATATCGGCAGGAGCAGTTTTCAGGAATGCGAGTAGCTTTGGGGCAGGCGGAATTGCGCTACCGGCCTTCTGCCTTCGCATCATTATATATGTTTTCGGATTTAGGCTATATCTATTCTCGAGAATTGATTTCGGAATACAATCTGATAACTATAGAACTTTTCAAACCGGGCTTTGGAGTAGGAATATTCGCGGCAAGGTCGAATACATCAGTAACACTCGAAGCGGGCTGGGGCGAGGGCGATAATTTGGGGCAGGGGAAACTTCATTTTGGTTTACAGACCAAGTTTTAACTTGACTGAAGCCTGCCAATCATCTAATTCTCATAAGTGGATATATTCCTGAAACATTATACATTGATTCGTTTGTCCAATTGCCTGATAGCATCTTTGGCAGTCGCGGTGGGGCAATATCTGGTCTCAATCCCCGGTTATTTCAAGATTTCATATATTCCAGCAATGGCCGCCTTTTTTGTATGCGGTTATGGCAATATCATAAATGATATTGTCGATAGAAAATCGGATGAGATAAATCATCCCGATCGACCAATTCCAGCCGGGCAAATTTCAATCGGTTCGGCGCGGGCTCTGGCTATTCTGTTTTTGGCCGTCTGCGGAATTTTAGCCATATTTCTCAACTTGGTAGGAATCCTAATCGTTTTTTCCGGGATAATTCTGGTGACGTGGTATGATTTTAGACTCAAGCACACTCCATATTGGGGAAATGCCGTTGTCTCATTATTGGGAGGGATGACTTTTATTCTGGGGGGAGTTGCGGTTCGACCAGACAATATTAATACTAATCCGGGAGTTTTGGCCGCGGCGGGATTTGCTTTTATCGCTCATTTTGGGCGTGAAATTATAAAAGATATTCAAGACCGCATCGGAGATTCTGCGGCAGGGAGTCGAACTGGCGCAATTTCAGGCGGCCCTCTACAAGCCATGATAATCGTATATATCCTGTTCGGCTTATTGACGGTAATGACTATAGTCGTATATAAACTGGAATGGTTTAATAAAACGTTTTTGTATATCACCATACTGGGAGTGATATCGCCGGCGCTTATACAATTTATCTGGCTGGGGAAATCATTGGACGGCAGAAAATTGGGATTAGTCTCATTATTCATGAAACTTGAAATGTTGCCCGGAGTTTTGGCTTTAATCTTGGGCCGGCAATATTAACAGAAATTAACATTTTTTTGAAAACTTTTCCATACTTTCACTGTATAATTGTCCTTAGTCGAAGATTTAAAAGAGCTTCACTATTTTTGGAAGTGATTATTAAGTGGCGTCTATTATGAGGAAAATTTCTAATAAGGCAGCGATATTTGGTGGGATTTTCATTATGATCCTGTCTGGCTGGGCTTATTCGGGCAACATCGGAATTTCGGCTGAAATCTCGAATGGCACCGTCGCATTTGAGCAAAAGGATACTCTGGTAATTCGATTGACCTGGGAAGGCGAACCTTCTTTGTATCAAATTGACAATTTTCCCATGCCCGAACTGGATAAATTCCAGATTCTGGGCTCATCGTCAACGCTTTTGGCAACTCAGGCAGACAGCTCGTCAAATCAGGAAGTAACGACCCGGAAATTTGTATATATTCTGGAACCCACCGATTACGGCACCGGAATAATTCATCCCTTATCTCTAAATGCAACTAATGCCGTTACCGGTGATGTTCAACTAATGCAAACGAGCCAAATGATGGTGGATATAGCCAAACCGATTCCCAAAGAAGAAAAGGAAGAAACGGATAATACAGTATTGTTGATTGTCATCGCGGCCGTTTTGATTATTGGTATTGGCGTTGTTACTTATTTTTATATAAAGCGATCAAAACAGCGAGAAGCTGAGGCGGGGTTCGAGGATCGCTTCTTTGTACAGTCAATGGAAGAGATTAAAAAAGACACCGTGGCCGATAAAAAGCTCTTTTATTCGCGAACATATCGGCTTTTAATAAAGTATCTGGAGAAAGAGCTCAATCTTGAAGTTTCGAGCAAAACCAGCGAGGAAATAATCGCGAATGTCCAGAAGTTGGATGACAGTGAAAACAAAACATCATTAATTGCCTGGTTGGAGTTATTGCAGAAAGAAAAATACAGCCCAGTTTCTCCATCTCCGGGCGAGGTTGAGGAATTATACCAAAAGATATTTCGATTTTTCGAAAACAAATTGTCTAAATAAAGTGGAGGATATATGGATCTCGATATCAAACAGATTCAGGAAGAAGTCGCGCGGAAATCCGAATTTATTGAAAAACTCACGGTGGAGTTGGGTACTATTATTGTTGGTCAGAAATATATGATCGAACGGCTTATGGTTGGACTTCTGGCGGATGGGCATATACTTCTTGAAGGCGTTCCGGGATTGGCCAAAACATTAGCGGTAAAATCGTTGGCAGGAGCCATCGATGCCAAATTCAGGCGGATTCAGTTTACTCCCGATTTGTTACCGGCTGACCTGATTGGAACGATGATATATAATCCTCAAAAAGGAGAGTTTTCGGTAAAGAAAGGGCCCATTTTTTCCAATATCATACTGGCTGATGAAATCAACCGCGCTCCGGCAAAAGTGCAATCGGCTTTACTGGAAGCAATGCAGGAGCGGCAGGTGACAATTGGCGATGAGACTTTTCCACTTGGCCGACTGTTTTTGGTTCTTGCGACACAAAACCCGATTGAGCAGGAAGGAACATACCCGCTTCCTGAAGCGCAGATTGACAGATTTATTTTCAAATTAAAAATAACTTATCCCTCAATCGAAGAAGAGCGAATTATTATGGATCGCATGACCGTCGGCAGTGATTTGAAAGTGTCGGCAACGGTTACGCCGGGAGATATTCTTGAGGCCCGTAAAGTTGTCACTGGAATATATGTCGATGAAAAAGTAAAAGAATATATCCTCAATATCGTTTTTGCGACCCGCAACCCTGAAAAATACGGATTGGGAAGCATGACCGATTTGATTGCTTACGGCGCATCCCCGCGAGCATCGATATATCTAAATCTGGCCGCCAAGGCTCATGCCTTTATAAAAGGCCGCGGATATATTACTCCCGAAGATGTCAAGGCGATTGGATTGGATGTGTTGCGCCATCGCATCCTGGTCACTTATGAAGCGGAAGCTGAGGAAACTACTGCGGATGATATTGTCCGGAGAATTTTTGATACCATTGAGGTGCCATAAGCCGCTATGATTCCCAAAGATATTTTCAAAAAAATCAGGCGCATCGAGATTCGCACTCGCAAACTGGTCAATGATCTCTTTTCCGGAGAATATCATTCGACGTTTAAAGGTCAGGGGATTGAGTTTGAAGAGGTGCGCGAATATTTCCCCGGAGATGATATTCGCTTGATTGATTGGAATGTCACCGCTCGAACAGGTATTCCTCACGTAAAGAAGTTCAAAGAAGAACGCGAATTGACGGTAACGCTTTTGGTGGATGCTTCTTCATCTGGAAGATTTGGCACTTTTGAACGATATAAAGAGGAATTGGCGGCTGAGCTTTGCGCTCTTCTGGCGTTTTCGGCCATTAAGAATAATGACAAAGTCGGCCTGATAATTTTCACCGACAAAATTGAAAAATATATTCCGCCCAATAAGGGCAAACCGCACGTGTTGAGGCTTATCAGGGAAATACTTTATTTTACCCCGGAACATACCAAAACAGATATCGCCGGGGCTCTGGAATTTTTCAGTAAAGTCACCAAACGTCGTTCGGTGGTGTTTTTGATTTCGGATTTTCTTTCGGAGAATTATTCCCGGCCGCTGCAAATAGCCAACCGCAGACATGATGTTATCGCGATCAAGATATCTGATCCGCGTGAAATTTCGTTTGATAATTATGGATTAATTGAACTGGAAGATGCTGAGACGGGCGAGGTGATTGTACTCGATACTTCTTCGCATCAATTCCGCAAAGAGTTTTCAGAACAGGCTCAGGCAACGGTTGATAGTCTGCAGCATGATTTTAGATTGATTGATACGGATTTCATTCAGATCCGGACGGATAAGCCTTATACGATTCCGCTTGTACAATTTTTCAAAATGAGGGAGAAGCGACGCTGATGGCTGGGAATAATAAAATTTCGGTGATGCAAATAATCACGATGCTATTTGCCCTTGGAGCTGTAGCTATGGCTATCCTGATATATTTTGATATGCCGCCCCGTCCCGAAGATGAAATCGTATCCTCGGCGAAGAAACTGGCTGGTGAATTGGCTGATAATAATCTCCCCGAAGCGGCTATTGAGGAATATCAAAAAATCCTCAGTAAGGCGGAATTGAGTCCGGCCGAACGGGGCGCGATAAATTATCTGATCGCGAGAGTATATTTTGAGGAAATTGGCGATTATCAACAAGCCGCGGCGCATTATATCAGAGCGCGGTCGCTTGATGAAAACGGATCGTATTATAATGAGGCTGGAAAAAATCTAATTGCCAGTCTGGAGAAAATGGGACGGCGCCTCGATGCTCGCCGCGAACTGGATGCGCAGGCCAGCGCCCACCCCGATACAGCAGCTGGAAAAGTTGTGGCTATTGTGGGCTCGGATAAAATTACTCTGTCGGAATTTAATATGGCCCTCGAATCAATTCCAAATGAGATGCGGACTCAATATTCATCGTTAGAAGGGAAGAAAGAGTTTCTCAATCAACTGATTGGGCGGGAATTGATTTATCATGCGGCCTTGCGCGAGGGTTTAGATCGCTCAAGTGAAATACAAAAGGCCTTGAGGGATGTCGAAAAAGACTATTTGGTTCAATACTATACCAGCAAGAAAATAGCGCCCACTGTCAAGCCGGATACGGGTGATTTGAAAATGTATTATGAAGCCAATAAGGGGAAATATGGGGACCAGGATTTTGAAGCCATTAGTCAGGATGTGGCTCAGGATTATATGAATTATCTGGGGCAGAAAGCGATTAATGAATATATCAGCGTTTTATTGCAGGCCGAACCGGTTCAAAAATTCGAGGAGAATTTGAAATAATGAATTGGCGGCTTATTATAGTTGTTTTGACGGTCTTCAGTATATTATGCGGCAATATATTTGCCGATGGCGAAATCGAGATAACCGCCTCGGTCGATAAACAGTCTGCCTTTATCGGGGATTTGATTGAATATACGGTCAGCGTTACCTATGATTCAACCATAGTTCTAACGCCTCCGGCCGTGGGAGCCAATCTCGGCCAATTTGATGTCAAAGATTATAAGGCCGGTGAAGAGGAAAAGCTTGACGATGGCCGGTTGCGGCAATCGCTGTGGTTTAATATGCGAACCTTTACGACCGGCGAGTATATCATCCCGCCGCTTCCGATAGAATACATGATGCCTGATTCGACCCGGCGGGTATTGTCATCGGATCCAATAAAAATCAACATCAAATCGGTTTTAGGCGAGGGAGCGCAATCTGATACTTTACAATTAGTTGATATTCGCGGACAGGTTTCGTTACCGGGCGATAATACCGTTTTAATCTGGAGCATCGTGGGGGCCGTGATTTTTGTCAGCGGCGGGATATTCGCTTTATGGTGGTTCAAATGGAAAAAAAGGGAAGAAGAAGAATATGTTGATCCCCGACCGGCGTGGGAAATCGCCTTTGCTGATCTGGCCGCACTCAAGGATAAAAATCTGCCTGAAAAGGGAGAATTGAAACTTTTTTATATTGAACTGACCGAGATTATCAGGCGCTTTGTCGGCAGAAAATTCGAATTTGACGCAATCGATCTGACCACGTCGGAGATTAATGAAAAACTGAATGAACTTTCCATCGATGAAGATTATTCAAAAGAGTTCACCGAATTTCTTGAGCAGGCAGACCTGATAAAATTCGCCAAATTTATACCCCCCCCCGAACAGCCGACAACTGACTGGCAGACCGCCTTTTCTTTGGTTGATAAAGCGCGTGAATTAACCTATACGATACCTGAACCGGAGACTCCAGATATATATGTCCCATCGTATCAAAGTACTCTTGATGGAGAATTCGGGGAATTGAAATACGCTCCGCCGGAACTGCGCCATACACTGGCGGCCAATTCCGCTTCTAATACAAACGGGGAGGAAGCGGAATGAGAATCCTGAAATTCGAGGGATGGGACGTAATTTTGTTCCAGATTCCGGGCTGGTGTATACTTCTTATCGGAGCGTTGATAATCGGATTAATGGTCTGGTACTATATCAAGAAAATGCCAGGCCGTTCGGCGTCAATGCGTTATTCGGATGTGTCGCTGGTTAAAACGGGCAAAAAAACTCTGCGCCAAAAATTCAGACCGCTTTTGTTCTGGCTTCGTCTTCTGGCTCTGGCATTGCTTTTTATCGCGATGGCTCGGCCTCAATCGGGAACGGAACAGCGCGATGTTGATGCCGAGGGCATTGACATAATTATGGCGCTGGATATTTCGGGCTCAATGGAAGCGGAGGATTTCAAACCGCATAATCGCCTATATGTAGCCAAAGAAGAAATGAGCAAATTTATTGACCGGCGCACCAATGATAGAATCGGACTGGTCGTTTTTGCCAAGCATTCGTTCACTCAGTGCCCATTGACGCTCGATTATGGCATACTGAAGAATTTCCTTGAGCAGATTGATTTTGGCATGGTCGAAGATGGCACGGCGATTGGCATGGCGCTGGCCAATTCGGTTAATCGTTTGCGAGAAAGCGAAGCCAAATCAAAGCTGATTATTCTCCTGACTGACGGCATTAATAATGCGGGTGAAATTGATCCCTTGACGGCGGCCAATGTCGCCAAAACGATGGGAATTAAAATTTACGCAATCGGGGCCGGAAAGCCGGGCAATGCTATGTATCCGGTACAAACAATTTTTGGCAAACGGTACCAATACTTGCCCAATGAAATCGATGAGGATTTACTTACTGAAGTCGCTGAAAAAACCGGCGGCAAGTATTACCGAGCGCGTTCGGAAACGGAGCTGGAACAGATTTATGCCGAAATAGACCAATTGGAAAAAACCAAAATTCACGTTCATGAGTACACGCAGTACGAAGAATTGTTTTTCGAATTTGTAATTTTTGGATTTATAATTTTGATGGTTGAGATGTTTTTGAGTCAGACTTATTTTAGGAAAATACCGTAGGCATGATACGATGAGATTTTATGAACCTCTATATTTGCTTGGAATACTTCTAATTCCCATTTTGGGATTATTCTACTGGATTGCTATCGAGCGGAAGAAGAAAATTCTGGCCCGGTTTGGCGAGATTCCTCTAATCATGCGAGCGGCGTCGGGAATATCATATACCCGGCAGGCGGGCAAGGCGGCCATGCTTTTATCGGCCATACTTTTTCTAAGTCTGGCGGCGGCCAAACCTCAGTTGGGGACGCATATGGAAATGGTCAAACGGGAAGGACTCGATGTTATGATTGCCATCGATGTCTCCCGCTCGATGGAGGCGCTGGACGTCATACCGGGGCCAATTTCCCGGTTGGAAAAAGCCAAACAGGAAATACGGGGTCTTTTGACTCCCGAGAGATTGCAGGGCGACCGGATCGGTTTGGTCGCTTTTGCCGGTGAAGCGTTTATTCAATGTCCTCTGACGATTGATTACCGGGCCGCGCGGATTTTTCTCGACATTATTACTACCGAGATTGTAAATGTCCCCGGAACGGCAATAGGCAGCGCGATTCAAAAAGCGGCAACCGGATTTGAAAGCAAAGAACGAAAGCATAAAGTATTGATTCTTTTAACCGACGGCGAGGACCATAATACCGATCCAATCACGGCCGCGACAGAAGCCAGAAAGCAGGGCATTAAAATATACACAATCGGCATTGGCAATCCTGACGGCGAGCCGATTCCTATATATAACAAGCAGGGGGAGCGGGTCAGCTTTAAAAAGGACGAAGAAGGCGAAATTATTATATCAAAAATGGATGAAGCGACTCTGCAGAAAATCGCTCTCGAAACCGGCGGCAGGTATTTCCATGCGACGCCGTCAGAGCTTGAATTGGATAAGATATTTGATGAAATCTCAGGGATGGAAAAAAAGGAACTCGAAGGAAAACTGCTGTTACAATATGATGATCGGTTTCAATGGCCGCTGGTTTTCGCCTTATTGTTTATTATTTGGGAAGTTTTTGTTCCCGAGCGTATAAAGAAGAAGAAGGAAGAGTTCGCATGATAAAGATATTGGTTTTTTTGGCATTGTTGCTGTTTGTCAGCCCGGTTTTTGGCACCGGCGTTTCATCGTTGATAGATGATGGGAACGCAGCATTTGATACCGGTGAATTCAGCAAGGCGCTTGATTTTTATAATGAAGCCGAGATTGAACGTCCCGAGACACCTGAGATTTATTATAATCAGGGTAACGCGCTTTTGAAATCGGGCAAATATGAAGAGGCGGTCGAGAAATATAATAAGGCCCTCAACACCGAGAATGTCGAATTGCAGGCGAATGCTTATTATAACCAGGGAAACGGATATTTTTTACAATCGTCTTATGACAAGGCGATTAATTCTTATGAACGAGTTTTGGAGATAAATCCTGAAGACATGGACGCAAAATACAACTTAGAATTGGCCAGAAATCGTTTAAGAGAGCAAATGGAAAGACAGCCACAGGATCAGAAACAGAAGTGTGATAAAGAAAATTGCCAGGATCCACAGCATGACCATAACAAGGTGCAACAAGAACAAGAGCAGTTGAAGGAAGAAAAGTCTCAGCAAAAAGAACCAAGCGAAGAAGGCGATAAAAATGAGGAACAAGAAAAGCAGCAGGCGCAGGAACAACAGGAAGCTGATCCCAATGAAATGAGCAAAGAAGACGCTCTTCGTATATTGCGGGCCCTGGAAGATGATGAGAAGAAAAATCAGGAAAACAAAAAACAAGTCAAGATTCGTTCAAACTATCGGGGTAAAGATTGGTAAAGCGGAGATTTATATATAACGCGATTCTTTTTATCCTGACGGCAGTTTTCTGCTTCGCAACTGATTATTCTTTTGCCGCCGAGGATATCAAGCTGGAGCTATCTCTTGACCGAGATAAAATCGGCCAGGAAGAGATGTCAACGCTGAGCCTCAAAGTAATTACCACGAAACAGCTGGATTTGCCGGAACCAAAGCTTCCTCCAATGCCGATGTTTGATATTTTCCCATCGGGAACGTCATCGATGTATAATCAGACCAATAACGAAGTAATTATTACGCTGACATATAATTATGTTTTATCTCCCAAGCGAACCGGTAAATTTCCCATTCGTTCGGCGTGGCTGGTCTATGATAATGAACGCTATGAATCAAATGAATTGATGATAGAGGTTGTCGGCTCGGCCGAAGAAGCATCGGGCCCGCTGGGCAATCAGTCGCTGAATGAAGACGGTCAGAACAAAGAAGTATTTATGACGGCCGAAGTGGACAAGACCGAGGCTTATGTCGATGAGCAAATAACACTCAGTGTCAAGTTTTACAGGCTGTCGCGCATAAGCAATCCGCAGGCTCAATATGACGCGCCCAGCGTGACAGATTTCTGGCCAATCGATATCCCGCCTCAAAAAACATATAATCAAATTATCAACGGAAAAGAGTATGCGGTCGTTGAGCTCAGGCAGGCCCTGTTTCCCACCAAACCGGGAAAACTGACAATTGGTCCGGCTCGAATTACAGCTTCAATTCCGGAAAGACAAGGCCAGCGAAATCGAGATCCCTTCTCACTTTTTGATAATATTTTTACACCAACCAAAAGAGTGCAGATTAAATCAAATTCTGTTACCATTAACGTAAAGCCGTTACCTGCGGCGGGGAAAACCGGTGAGTTTTCGGGAGCGGTTGGCGATTATCGAATAACGGCCAGTGTCGATAAGTCTGAAGTTGAAGTCAATGAAGCAATCACTCTCACGGTTAAGATTGCGGGCCGCGGGAATACGCGTTCGATACCGGAACCACAATTTCCATCCTTGGATAATTTCCGCTTTGAAAAATCATCATCGGATTTAAAGCCGGCCAATATCGGTAATGAAATTGGCGGTACCAAAACTTTTGAATATTTATTAATCCCCAAACTTCCGGGCGTGCAGACGATTGAACCCTTGGAATTGACGTTTTTTGATCCGGCCGCGGGCCGGTATCGCGTTGTCCAAACATCAACCATAACATTTAATGTTAAGCAGGGTGAGCTTACAGCCGGTTCTGACATCCCATATAATCCCGTAGCCGACCAAATTATTGATCTTCATGCGACTGATATCCGGCATATTAGGACAGAAAATGGTTCTTTGTATCCAATTGGCAGGGTTCTTTTAACTTCCCCGTATTTCCTCTGTGCCGTCGCATTGCCTGCTATGATTCTGTTGGGTGGATTTGTCGATGTCCGAAGGCGTCAAAAGTTGCAGGGAGATATCGCTTATGCCCGTTCGCGCAGGGCCAAGAGGGCCGTTAGAAAGCGCCTCAAAGCCGCTGAATCGTGCCTATCAAAGCATGAAGAGGAATTTTTCGCTGAGTTGTCGGGGGCGGTTTTTCAATATGTCGGTGATAAGCTGAATAGGTCGGAGTATGGATTGACTTCGGAATCATTGGATGCGCTTTTGGTTGAAAATGGCATCGCGGAAGATGTTCGTGAGGAAATTCGAGAAGTGTTGAAAAGGGCCGATTTTGGGCGATTCGCCGGGTCCTCAATTGATAAAACAGCGCGTCAGGTTCTTTTTGATAAAACGGAAAAGGCGATTTTGAAATTGGAGGACGAGTTGTGAATTATCTAAAGCGCGTTTTCCTATCTATGTTCGTGGTGTTCATCTATTCAGCTCCTGTTTTTGCCAGCACTTTGGAATATAATTTCGAGCAGGGGAATAATTTTTATACCGAGGGCAAGTATCGCGACGCGATTGGCGAATATGAAAAAGTAATTCAAGGCGGTTATCAATCAGCGGAGCTTTATTATAATTTGGGCAACGCCTATTTCCGCGAAGGGATGTTGGGCCAGTCTATAAAAAATTATATTCGGGCCAAACGATTGAATCCGCGCGATGAGGATATCCGAACCAATCTGGAATTTGCCCGCCAGTTTACCATCGATAAGATTGAGATTTCTCAGGAAACGATCTTTTTTCAATACATAAATCGATTTTTCGATTCATTCAGCCTTACCGAGATATCATGGATTGCTTTAATTCTGTATTTTTTGGTAATTGCGATTATTCTGGTTCGTTATATATATCGCTGGTGGTATGTGTCATCTCCTGTATTTGTTGTTCTGCTGGTCTTGTTTATAATTTCAACGGCATTTGCCGGTATCAAATTCGACCAAGATGTATTGACGCGAGGCGGAGTAGTTATATCTCACCAGACCGATATAAAAAACGGTCCCGGTGAAGATTACAATACTCAATTTACAGCTCATTCCGGATTGACTTTTAAGATAGACCGGGAAGAGTTGGGGTATTATCTGGTTAATTTTGAAAATCGGTTAAAAGGCTGGATAAAGATTCAGGCAGTCGCCGAAATATAGCAATTAATAGTATTATCCAATTTTGTTTGACACCCAATTTGTTTTTATCTACCTTTCATGTCATTTTTAATTCCGGCGGGGACCGGTAATTTTTGAATTATGGCGAAATTTCTGAAGAAAAAGCAGTTTTGGGGCGGGATTGTGGCCGCTGGGATCATGGCTTTCCTGTTTTATGATCTCGATATACCGCACACAATTGAAGTCGCCAGGCATTTGCGCCTGATTTACACGATTCCTATTCTAATATGCACGACCGGACTGATATTTTTTAAGACTTTACGATGGATGACGATAGTCAGTAAAATCAAAAAAGTACTATTTTGGCCGACGCTGGCATTGTATTCTACCGCGCAGGTTATCGCTGTTTTGCTTCCGGCCCTGACGGGGCAGGCCGGACGGGTTCTCCTGTTTTCCCGCAAGGGTGATTTTACGAAAACCTATGCTTTTTCGACAATCTTTCTGGAAATTGTCCTTGACGGTGCCGGTTTGATAATATTAATGATGATAAGTTCCAGCGTCTTTGTATTTCCCGAGGAATATCGATTCGTCAGCTATATTATCGGCGGCGCGACAGTTCTTGTTTTGATTTTGTTTTATTGCAGTTTGCATTTTCAATCCCGCATGGAGGGATTTGGATATCGCCGCATCAGGCCCCGATCCCCCAAAGTTTATCTAGTTGTCAGGAAATTTATCAGGTCCTTCAACGATGGAATATCGGTCATTAAATCAACCGACAAATTATTCGTGATTTCTCTTAATACTTTTCTGTCCTGGGCCTGTCATGTCGGAGCGGTTTTTTATTTGTTTCACATGTTTAATTTTGATCTTCCTATATGGGCCGCGGTAGTCGTTATTATTGTCAATTACCTGGCTCTGATGATACCGATTACCCCCGGGAACATCGGGTCCTTTCAACTGGCGGTCGTGGCCAGCCTTAATATATTCTCGGTTCCCAAAACCGAAGCGGTTTTGTTTTCAATTCTCTTATATATTGCGGATATGCTGCCTTTGATTATTTTGGCGGGGTTTTTTATTTTTAAGGAGAATTTTTCGATATCAGAAATAAGCGAAGACGAAGAGTTGATTGCTGAAGTTGAAAATATTGTAGGCGAAAGCGATATAAAGATATCGGATGAGGTGGAAGAAACGTGATACGGTCATTTATTTGGAATCCCGAAGAGGGAACGAGTTATCATGAAGGCATAATTGATTTTGATGCCATTCTAGCCCGACCCAATATAGTCATGTGGGTCGATATGACAGCGCCGTCGGACAAGGAATCGTTCGCACTGACTCATGATTTCAAATTCCACCCTCTGGCCATCGAAGACGTTATCTCTGAATTACCCCGCCCAAAGCTCGACGATTATGGCAATTATTTATTTTTGGTTTTTCAACTGGCCGATTACATGGGGCGGGATAAAGGATTAAAAATCAGCGAAGTCGATTTTTTCCTGACCAAAAATTGTCTGGTCACTATTCATTTTGATGATCATAAGGTTTTTGGGAATTTATATGCCCGTGCCCGTAAAGATGATCGATTATTTTTGCGCGGCGCGGACTTTCTCTTTCATGCCGTTCTTGATGGAATAGTTGATAATTATACGGCGGCGCTTGATTTGCTTGAATTCGAAGTGGACGCGATTGAAAGCGATGTTTTCGAAGAACCGGATGAAGAAACGGTCAAAACGATTTTTAATTTGCGCCGGGATATTCAGGGGTTAAAAAGAATCGCCGGCCCTCAGCAGGAAGTCCTTTCGCTGATAACTCGCGAAGATTATATGCTCATTTCGGAAAAGTCATCGGTCTATCTAAGTGACATTCTCGACCACATGGCCCGTATCAATGAAATTGCGGATATGCACCGCGATACCTTAATTTCGGCCCTGGAAGTTTATTTTTCCGGCGTGTCAACGCGCACCAATGAAATTATAAAAGTCCTGACGATATTTACCGCGATTTTAATGCCGCCAACATTTTTGGTTGGTTTGTATGGCATGAATTTTAAGCTAATGCCGGAATTGAATTGGGAATATGGTTACCTCTTCTTCTGGATTCTGGTTGTCATAATAACAATTTCGCTGCTGTTTTTCTTCAAGAAAAAGAAATGGATTTGAAACAAAATAGCGGCCGGGTTGTTTATCTTTTTATATCCTGTCAGAATTTGCATTTGTTGCATTTGTGGATTTTATCGTGATAGTTTACTTGCGGGGTATTATTGAAGGATACAATAGTAAAATATTCTGATTTATCCGGTTATTCGAAAATCTTTTTGGATTTTAATTATAACCGAGAAAATCTCTCCGGAATTTTTGGCGCTTCCAAACCAGGTTGTTTAATCAAGCAAATAAATAATTCTTTTTATCCTAGAAAAGAATTAACCGATATGCTTTTGCGCCAAAATAAAGGCTGGAATGCCCCCGAAAAAGTTATAAATAATATCGGCAAATTGGGTGATGAGAAATCAGTCGTAGTCACGGCGGGCCAGCAGGCTTGTCTATTTGGCGGACCTTATCTGGTACTATTGAAAATGCTGACAGTATTGAAGAAGGCGAAATTGTTGCAAACTAAATATAATATCCATGTGATTCCGTTATTCTGGATTGCATCTGACGATCATGATTTTACCGAGATATCTCAGGCTCATTTATTTGATACCGGGGGAGAGATAGCCCGATTAGCAATAGATTATGACAAAAATAGAAAATACCCTCCTGTGGGTTCACTCGCTTTTGATGATTCGGTTTCCCGTGAAATCAATCAACTAAAAAATTATTTACCGGAAAACGATTTTAAGGAAACGGCCATAAGTTCGATTGAAAAATATTATTCACCGGGAATATCCATCATTGATGCCTTTGCCCGGTACTGGCTTGAACTGCTCGGTCATCAGGGTCTTGTGTTGTTTAATCCGTATGATGCCGAAGTCAAAGAGTTATGCGCCCCATTTATGGCAGGCGTCATCGATAAACGTGCCGACTTGAAAAAAATATTAAGTGAATCTAACGAATACCTCATATCAAGAGGTTATCAATTGCAGGTTCAAAAGCCCGAATCATCGACCCATTTGTTTGCCCATCTTCCTGAACGCACAGCGATTCATCGCATAGGAAATAAATTTGAAGCTGGCAAAGTAAAATATTCTCCGGAACGTCTTTATGGGGAGATAAGGGCGAATCCTTTTAATTTCTCGCCAGATGTTTTCATGCGGCCTCTCATGCAATCGTATCTCTTTCCGGTTTTGGATATAATTGCGGGCCCATCAGAAATCGCTTATCTGGCGCAGATGATGCCTTTATTTAAATTATATGATTTACCTCAACCGGAAATTACTGCGCGTTTATCGGCGACACTGGTTGAGAAAAAATTTGAAAATATGATGACGTCTTTTGATCTTCAATATCAGGATATTGTGTTGGATTTTAAAAAACAATTGGAAGAGTACGTAAAAGAAGATTTTCCTGATTCAATCAGCCGGCAAATTGATTCGATTAAAAAATCCAATAAAGAAATGCTTTTGGAATTAGGCGAAATATCAGATCGGTACAGTTTTGATTCGAAAAATATAATTGAAAAGTACCGGCGCAAGTTGGACTATCTGACAGGCGAACTTGGTAAAAAACTGAAAGGCGCACATGCCACGCAGTATGGCTTGCATAAAAATAAATTCGAGCGAATGCGAAAAGCTTTATGGCCTCATGAAAGCCCCCCGGAAAGGTCAATCGCTCTCTTGTATTTTATTTCGCGTTACGGCAAACATGTAATTGACTTCATAGACAAAAAACTTGATATTAATCCAGCGGGGCATCAGTTGATTTATTTATCGGAGCATCATGGATAAGTTAAAAATTGGCATAACCTGTTATCCGGTGGCGGGAGGTTCAGGAATCATCGCCACAGAATTAGGCATTAAACTTGCCGAACGAGGGCATCAGGTGCATTTTATCGCTTACGCCCTGCCTTTTCGACTGGACGTGTTCCAGCCGAATCTGTTTTTTCACGAAGTTGACACGATTTCTTATCAGCTCTTTAAATATCCGCCTTATACATTGACATTAGCGGCTAAAATGGCCGAAATATCAGAGGCGTACAAACTCGATTTGCTGCACGTTCATTATGCCATACCGCACGCGACCGCGGCGTTTTTGTCTAAGCAGCTGACAAATAATCATTCTCCCAAAATTATCACAACTTTGCACGGCACCGATATTACTCTGGTTGGAGCGGATAAATCGTATTATGATATCACTCGATTTTCAATTCTTATGTCCGACGGTATCACGGCCGTATCAAAATACCTGGCCGCGGAGACGGAGCAGGAATTTAATATTGAAAAACCGATTGAAGTGATTCCGAATTTTGTTGATGTCACTCGATTTAATCCCACCCTGACCGATTGCTGCCGGGCAGATTTTTCGATAAATCCAGAAGAACGTTTGATATGTCATATGTCGAATTTCCGGCCGGTCAAACGTGTCATGGATGTCATCGAAATATTCCGCCAAATCCGAGAAACTCTGCCGGCTAAACTTCTTTTAATCGGAGAAGGCCCCGATACAATGCTGGCGCGGCGAACTGTTAAGAAATATAAATTAGATGAAAGCGTGATTTTTCTTGGTAATCAGGCAAAGGTCGAAGAATTATTACCATGCGCTGATTTGTGTCTTTGTCCGTCGGAGGAAGAATCGTTTGGGCTGGCGGCATTGGAAGCTCTTGCCTGCGGCGTACCGGTTATAGGCTCGAGCGGAACCGGGCTGGTCGAAGTTGTTGATCATGGCGTCAATGGATTTTTATTCCCCGTAGCCGACACGCGCTCGATGGCGGGCGCGGCGATATCTTTATTGACCGGGAAATATGATATATTGGAGTTCAGGAAAAACGCCGCTGAAAAATCGCACGAAAGATTCAATGCGGAATTAGTGGTTGATCATTATGAAAAATATTATCATACCATATTGGAGAACGATTAATGGAGCTTGATGTATTGGCAATCGGCGCCCATCCGGATGATATCGAAATTACCTGTGGTGGAACGATGATAAAATTGGCCGATGCCGGAAAAACGACCGGCGTGCTCGATCTTACCGAGGGGGAAATGGGAACGCTGGGGACGCCCGCTGAACGGATGGAAGATGCCGCGCGAGCGTCCAAAGTATTGGGTCTGGCCGTGCGGGAAAATCTACATTTGCCCGATGCCGCATTAGAACCAAGCCGCGATAATCGGCTTCGCATCGCTTCCATAATAAGAAGTTACAGACCTCACACGGTTATCCTTCCGTTTCGCCGCAAACAGCGGCATCCCGACCATCGCATCGCTTCGATTCTGGGTTATGATGCCTGTTTTTTGGCAGGATTAAAAAAAACCGAAATTGACGGGGATCCGTTCCGGCCTTTTAAGATAATATATGCTTCGTCGTTTTTGGCTGTCGCTCATACTTTTTTTACGGATATTTCGGATCAGTTCGAAAAAAAGTGCAAGTCGGTTCAGGCTTTTCGCTCGCAATTTGATGGTTCGGCGCAGTCGCGGCAGATTTATAAACCGGGTAATGATATATTTGAGATGATGCGCGTTTATGCCCGGAAATATGGCATTGAAGTCGGCTGTCAATATGCTGAGGCATTCGTGATGATTGAGCCGATGCTGATTGATGATCTCATGGCGATTCCGGTTCAGTCCATCTAATCAAATTTAATCTCCACTCAGAGCCTCTTGCGTTTTTTGTCCGCATTCGTTATAAATCAAATGGAAGTGGATAGGGTCTGGTGGCCCTTGCGGTCTTCAAAACCGTGGGCCGGCGGTTATGCCGTCGGCGGTGGGTTCGATTCCCACCCCTTCCGTTTTTATACTCAAGTTACCCACATTATTTTTGCGATAAATCCTCGTAAGTGCATGAGATTTAATTTGTTAATGTCGCAGGGGCGGGATTTCTGCCGAAGGTTTCGAGCGAGGCGAGATAGATCCCGCCAATCCTCTATGCACAATTGGCAAGAGCCTAGCAGGCTCTTTCCCTACGATTCAAAAAAATAGTCTGTAGGGCAGTATCCCTTCGATGCTGCCATTCTCTTTAATTATCCCGCTACGCGGGATTGTCAGGAGCGCAGGGCTCCTGACCTACTGTTTAACTAATAGTAGTAGAAATTAATTAAGTTGTCAGGTCACGATTTTGTTTTCACAAAACCAGGACCATAAAGAACGGGGAAATATTTTTATTTGTCATCCCAGCGAAAGTTGGGAAGCCATGCGGCGTTTGCATCATGATAAAAAATCAGGAATTCTTCATACACTGTATGGCTGCCAGCTTCCGCTAGAATAACACAGGCAGGGGCTGTTAGTGGCAGGCATGACACGATAACTCATAAGTTGTCGCTATACTTTTATACAAGACTTTTAGGGATTTAGCTATACATGAATTAAAAACACCCCGTCCCGTTATTCCGGGACACCCCTCTCAAGACAGGCAAAAGCATGGTTGGGGACAAATAATCTAATTGACAATTGGCTCTGCAAAGCTCTAATATGTTTCATTGGATTTTTATACAAAATTGGAATAGATAATATTAATGGAACTTATTGGAGCCCAACCGGGACGGAAAGTTATAATTTATTTTGCGGCGACGATAATCATCGGGACGATACTTCTATATCTGCCGGTCAGTTCGGCCGGTGATTCGATAAGTTTAATCGACGCCTTTTTTACTTCGACATCAGCGGTATGCGTCACCGGATTGACGGTTCTTGATACCGGTTCTGATTTTTCATTCTTCGGACAGGTCGTGATTCTAATCCTGATACAGCTTGGTGGGCTGGGAATAATGACGTTCGCGACGTCGCTTTTGATGATGATGGGAGCGCGGGTGTCGTTTTATGATCGGATAGGGATATTCGAGGATTTCGGCAACTGGACTCGAACGGGAACGATTTTGGCGGCGATAATATTAACAACGATTGCAATTGAGGGATTGGGTGCGGCGGCTTTGTATACTCAGTTCAGCCAGGAGTTTCCTTCGGATCAAGCGATATTTTATTCGGTTTTTCATTCCATTTCGGCCTTCTGCAATGCTGGATTTTCAACGTTTCCAAATAGTCTCGAATCGTATCATGGGAATTTGTATATCATCGGAGTGTTTTCGTTTCTTATAATCATCGGCGGGCTGGGTTTCATCGTGATTGGAGAAATGTTTTCGCGGTTATTCAGGTTTCGCAATATGTTATCGTTACATGCCAAATTATGTTTAAGCGTAACGGGAATATTGCTTTTCGGCGGGACGGTTTTATTTTTCGCGATTGAATATAATAACTGCTTTGGATATATGTCTTTTATTGACAGCCTGGCTAACGCTTTTTTTCAATCGGTAACGTGCCGGACGGCCGGATTTAATACCATCCCTCAGGCAAATTTGACAGAAGTAGCATTGCTTATTACGCTGATTTTGATGTTTATCGGGGCCTGCCCGGGTTCGACCGGGGGAGGTATTAAGACGACTACAGCGGCCGTGATATTACTTTTAGTGTACAATAGATTCAGAGGGCATAAATCGATTCCGGTATTTAAACGGTCGATTGACAATGATTCAATTAGGCGAGCATTGACGGTTATTCTACTGGCGAGTTTGATAATAATTGTCATGTTTGCGCTTTTAATGCTGGCGGAGCAGAAACCGCAATCGCATCAACTTAGTCAGGGTTGGTTTGTCGATAATTTGTTTGAGGTCGTGTCGGCATTCGGTACGGTCGGGTTATCTTTGGGGATCTCAGGACATTCGACTATAACCGGGAAATTGATACTTATTGTTTTGATGTTTATTGGTCGAGTGGGTCTTTTAACACTGGCGTTTTCTTTGGCTCGTCCGGTACAGGCGGGCGAGATAGTTTATGCCGGCGAATCGGTAATGATAGGGTAAGAAATATGAAAGAATTTGCGGTAATAGGATTGGGGAATTTTGGGGCAACGGTGGCGCGGGAATTAAAAGGATTAAATTGTCAGGTAACCGCGATAGATTCTGATGAAACGGCGGTGCAGTCGATTCAGGATGATATGGTGGCGATTGTCGCCGACGCCACTCAGCGGGCCTTTCTGGAGAAAATCGAAGTTGAAAAATTCGATTGTTTTGTTGTTTCTACCGGACAGGATTCGCATGCCTCGATACTTATCACGCTGCATTTGAAGGAGCTTAAAGCCAAACGGATAATCGTCAAGGCCAATTCTGACGACCATGCCCGAATACTGACCAAGGTGGGAGCATCGGAAGCGATTATTCCTGAAAAACAGATGGCGTTTCGATTGGCCAATTCTATGGCGCAGTCTAATCTTCTTGATTTCCTGCCGTTGACAGGCGATTATTTTGTTGTTGAACTGCAGCCGCCCAGGAATTTCATAGGTAAAACTCTTCATAATCTGGATGTTCGGGCCAAGTTTAACGTGCAGATTATCGCCGTCCGCGATCTGGAGGCGGGGACGTTTGATCATATTCCAGGGGGTGATTATATGATTACTGAAAATGATTTATTGCTTGTAATCGGCACCAATGAAGATATCGAGAAGATGAAGGACTGATTGTTGGCGTTTTTTTTTACTTACTTCATAGATATGAATGGCAAATTAATTGCTGATGGATAGAGTTTGTTTTAATTTCAATCATCAAAGTATCATATTCTACGTATAATTCAGTGAATAAAAGATGAGAAAGTGAAGTTTTTGGATTCATGGCAGAATTATTTCCGGCCATCGCCGCCGTTATTATGCTGACGATTTTATCGGGATTGGAAATTATCTTTTTTAAAGTTCTCAATCGCCGGTGGTGGCAACATCGATTCGTCAGGATATTTTCATATACGCTTCCGATTCTGGGCGGGGTTTTCATCGGCATCTGGATGCTGGGGATTTATTTTTTTATCAAACCACTAATGTTTATCTCGGCAGCTTTGAGCGCTCTTTCGCTGGTATTGATATTGGCGTTGCTCATCTCCCTGCCGGTTTCGGGAATTATAAATTTTATTCATGATATCTGGGAACGGCGCCAGAAGAGGCGCACTGAATCGGTCAATCAGTCAGCGACACTTAATAATCAAAAACAGATATCCCGCAGAAAGTTTTTAAATTATGCCGCGGTAATAGCTCCCACGGTTGCTTTGGGAGCCGGGGCTGCGGGTGTGGGCGGGTCATTTACAGATATTGATGTTTATAAAAAACAAATATATTTTGATGATTTACCGGATGCTCTGGATGGATTCAGGATATTGCATATTTCCGACATTCATATTGGATATTATCGCCATCTTGAAGATGTCGAAGTGGTGATGGAGGAGGCCAAGGCATTTTCTCCGGATATAATTGTCGCAACCGGTGATTTGTCGGATCGCATTGAATTATATAAAAATGTATTGGATTTGTTGGGGCAAGCAAAACCGCCTTATGGTGTGTACGCCTGCCTTGGCAATCATGAATATTTTCGCGGAATTACGCATGTAAGAAGGGCGTTTGATAAGAGCGATGTGGCTCTTTTGAAGGATAATGGCGTCGCGATCCAAATCGGCGATGGGAAACTCTATGTTGCCGGAGCTGACGATCCCATGACTATGCATGGTGATTTAAGCGGATTTTTAAAAGCCAGTATTACAAGCGCGGTGAAAAACGCACCCGATGATGCATTCAAAATACTCCTCAGTCATCGACCAAAGGGATTTGATCAGGCTGATAAATTAGGCATAGATTTGACTCTGGCGGGGCATACGCATGGCGGACAGCTGGGTATATACGGCCAGTCGGCGTTTGAATTGGTTTCAGAAAACGCCTACCTCTGGGGTCTGTATGAAAAGGGGAATAATAAACTATATACATCTTCAGGGGTAGGACACTGGTTTCCATTTCGATTTGGCTGTCCGGCGGAAGCCCCGATTTTCGAGCTAAAGAGAAGGTAGTTTTCGCCTTCTTTATCGTTTAACCATGTCCAATCACAATTTGAGTACCAATCAAGTTGTTTTGGTTCTTGACGATTTTAAAATGGAGAGTATATTAATTAATAATACTCCTCACTGCCGTATAGATATCGTATCTATTTGAAATATTTACTGGGCTCAGCTGCCTTGGAGAAGATAATGAAAGTATTTTTCGCATTTGTTATTGCTTTAGGATTTCTTGGGGCAGGAGTTTGGTCACTAGATGGTAATTTAACGAACACTCCGATCAAATCACCCAATGAATTTACGCCGCCGGAAACGCATAAGTGGCTTTGGGAAAATGAATTGCGTCCATATCTCCTCAAGGTTAAACAGGCTGAAAAAAATCGTACTCAAATGGCATTATCCAACTGGCAGGAGTACGATATTACTTTTTACAGTATTGATGTTGAGGTATTTGAAGCTGAACAGGCAATAGAAGGGGCGGTTGGGATATTCGGGAAGATAGGCGCCGGGTCATTGGATAGTATTGTTGTCGATTTACGTTATAACATGATTGTTGATTCAGTATATAATGGCTCTGGAAACCTGGCTTTTGCGCACAATGGGGATTTATTGACGGTATATCTTGAACATGATTATTATTTCGATGAAGAATTTTATTTTACTGTGGTCTATAATGGCCAACCGTTGCAGACAGGCGGATTGCAGGGATTTCAGTTTACTGAACGATTTGGATTGCCTCTCATATCGACGCTGTCTCAGCCATATGGATCGCGTGATTGGTGGCCGTGCAATGATATTACCGCCGACAAGGCCGATTCGGCCGATATTATTATCACTGCTGATAATTCTCTGGTAATATCATCGAATGGACTTTTGGTGTCGGATACTGATAATGGCGATGGAACTCACACTGCCTATTGGAAAGAGCGGTATCCGATTGTGCCGTATCTTGTATCTCTGGCGTTGCATCCATATTCGGTTTGGTATGATGAATATGATTATGGAACCGGAGTGATGCCGCTGCATTATTATGTTTTCAACGATCATGTTGAAGATTCAAAATTATACTTCGCGATTATGCCAAACGCGCTGTCTATCTTTGAGGATAAATTTGGGGAATATCCTTATCGAAATGAAAAATACGGATGTTCTCATTTTGACTGGGGCGGGGCGATGGAACATCAGACAAACACTTCTACCCAGGCTTCAAATTGGGCTTATTCAGATGATATTATTACCCATGAACTGGCCCATCAATGGTGGGGGGATGAAATTACCTGCAGTGATTGGCATCATATCTGGATAAACGAGGGATTCGCGTCTTATTCCGAAGCGATATACCATGAAGCCGTTTATGGAAAAGAGTACTATCATACTTATATGGGGTATTTGGAATTCACTGGCGGCGGCAGCATATATGTCCAGGACACGACAGACATTTGGAATATCTTCGGATGGATTGTTTATGATAAGGGCGCCTGGGTGCTGCATATGCTCCGGCATATAGTCGGTGATGAACTGTTTTTCCAGTCGCTAAATGATTATCGCCAGCAGTATAAATGGGGTTCGGCCTCGACTGAGGATTTTCAGGCGGTAGTCGAAATGACCTGTGGAATTGATCTGGATTATTTCTTCGAGCAATGGATTTATGGTACTTATTACCCTGAATTTACAATTGCCCCCTATTCTAACATAGATCCTGAAGGAGGGTATTTAAATTATCTGTATGTCGGGCAGACTCAGGAAACCGATCCTTTGGTATTTTCCATGCCGATTGATATTCATTTAGTGAAAGCTGCCGCAACTGATACGCTAACGGTGTTTAACAACCGCCGCGAACAAGTGTTTTATTTTCATACCGATGAAGCTGTGTTCTCAATTGAATTGGATCCTGAAAAATGGGTATTGCGTGAGGTAACTGAGGAGTTTTGGGGGATTAGAGTTTTTATCGATTCACTCTCAATGGCATATTTTTCCTATGATTATGAAGATACGATTTCGATTTTGAGTGTAAATGATGCATATACTGCGACAATTATTTCAGGCAGTTTACCTCCCGGGCTTGAGTTTTATCCTGAAACGGGAATAATTTCTGGTCTGCCGACGGAATTGGGTGAGTTCGTCTTTAGTATTTATGCTGAAGACGAGTTTAATCCCGAGTTGAAGGATACAACGGAATTTACCATTGTCGTAACTGACGCCATTACCGACCGACCGGGCGATGCCAATAATGATGGGGATGTAAATGTTGGGGATGCCGTATTTTTGATAAATCATGTTTTCAAAGGAGGCCCTCCTCCGGAGGTGCCCAATTGGGCGGATGCCAACGCTGATTGCGCCGTCAATGTCGGCGATGCTGTTTACCTGATTAATCATGTCTTCAAGGGAGGTACGCCTCCTCAGCTGGGATGTGCAGAGTAGATATCATATTCTGAAACCATGCTGAAAGATAAGCCCCATGCGGATTCCACCGGGGGTATTAAAATCCTCCGTATTCAGGTTATTTGTTGACTTTGGCCGAATTTCGTAGATATATTATAGCAAATACGTTGAAGATAACAGCCGATACTTCACCTTGTCCGGGCTGAAAAATGCAAGAGACTTACTATTTACATAGCTATGGATGTCAGATGAATGTTGCCGATTCGGGAATTCTATCGGCGGCAATGGAAAAAGCGGGATTCGTTCCGGTTCCAAATCCTGACGAGGCTGGCGTTATAATTATTAATACTTGCTCGGTTCGGGAAAGGGCGGAAGAGCGTGCTCTGGGGCGATTGACGGAACTGGCACGAATTAAGAAAAAAGGGGACAGCCGTATTTGCGTTATTGGTTGTATGGCTCAGAGGATGGGCGAGAAAATACTTGAACGGATTCCTGAAATGGATTTTATTTTGGGGACGGAACGGTTATTTGATCTACCGCGACTTCTGAATAATGAATCGGCTAAGCCGGTAGTTGATACTCGCATGACTAATGATTTGAATTGGGCGGAGTTTTCTCCTGCCCCCGATAGCCCTTATTCCGCCCATGTTACTATTTCACGCGGATGTAATAATTACTGTGCCTATTGTATCGTGCCGTATTTAAGAGGCCCCGAACGTTACCGCGAGGCGGGCGCCATAATAAAAGATATTAATGAATTGACAAGAAAAGGCATTGTGGAAATTACATTGGTAGGGCAGAACGTAAATTCATATAATTCGGGACGAATGCATTTTCCGGGACTAATAAAAAATATGATTGACGAAACCGATGTCAAACGAATTCGTTTTATTACCTCGCACCCGAAAGATTTGTCAGACGATTTGATTGATTTGTTCGCTAGCGAGCAGAAATTGATGGGGCATTTCCATCTGCCTCTCCAAAGCGGATCGGATAGAATCCTTGACAGGATGTTTCGCAAATATGATTACGCGCATTATCTGAGTTTAATTCACAAATTGCGGCAGGCTCGTTCCAATATCGCGATAACAACCGATTTAATTGTTGGATTCCCAACTGAGACAGAAGATGAATTTGGGATGACTCTTGAGGCGGTTCGTGAAATTCGGTTTGATGCGGCGTTTATGTTCAGGTATTCGATGCGGGAGGGAACCTGGGCTGCTAAAAATCTTATCGATGATGTTCCCGAAGGGATTAAATTGAAACGCCTTCAGGAGTTGATAGATTTGCAAAAGGGTATTTCGTATCAGGTCAATCAAAAGGAAATTGGCCGAATTAGTTCGGTTTTGATTGACGGGACCAGCCGCCGGGATAGATCAGTATGGAAGGGTAAAACCGAAGGGAATAAAACGATCCTGGTAAAAAATCCGGATGACCTGTTGGGCAAAATTGTAAATTCCCGCGTTAATCGGGCTGACAGCTGGACCTTGCATGGAGAACTTGCGGCATGACCGCTGAACTAATTGGCTCAATTCTATTTTTCGCGCTGACTATTTTTGCGTTGATTTTCAGTTCCATGAAATCGTCTCGTATTGACAGCGAAAGTTTTCCAAATAAGACACGGTTTTTTAGCGGTTTGATTCTCTGGATGATGGCGTCGATTCTGGCCGTTTTCGTAAGCTGGCCCGGGTATACGCAATGGTTTATTCCTATCGTATATCCGATTCTGCAAATCTCATTAATAGTATTTTTTCTCGCTGGTTTCTTTCTAGTTCTTACAACCGTTAACGCCTTTCCGATTCACCTTGATAGTATTCGAAAGGAATCTACCAGCCGGGTTGATAAATATTTACTCCTGGATAATATAAGGCATATCGCGTCGCAGCCATATTCAATGATGGAACAATTTGCTCTTGTTTTGAAGGAAATAGCGAGTTATCTGGTCATCAAAAAGGGAGCTGTTTTTTTAATTAATCGTGCCCGTGGTGAAATGTATCTGGCGGCCCAGATTGGCATGAGCCAGGAAGAGATGCATAATCTGGAAAGATTTCCTCTGGGGCAGGATATAATTTCTCGCGCGGCATCCGAACAACGCTCTTTCATTTCCGATGATCTGGTGGCTTCTGATTCAACCAGCCGCAAATTGATATTGGCCGGGAGGAAGCTGACTTTTTCGGCAGCCGCGATTCCATTGAGCGCCAGAGATCTATCGCTGGGAACCCTCCTGGTTTTGTCAAATCAAGCAGGATATTTCGAAAAATCGAAGCGCTTACTTTTGGCAGCGGCGGCAGAAATCATCGCCCGGGAAATAGAATCCAACAGGCTAATTCGGGAAAATCAAAAATACAGCGGACAGCTTAAGGCCACGCAGGACTTGCTCATTCAGACTTTCGCCAATGTTAATCATTTGGCCAAATCCGGAGATTATAAAAAACTGCCTGGCGATATTTGTAAGCTATTGGTGGATGGATTTCAGCTATTAGCATGTCGAGTTGTTTTGCTATCAAAAGGCAAAATTGAAAATCTGGCCATTCATCAGGCGCCGGCATACCGGCCGGAGCAAAGCGAATCTTATTTAATTGCGGTTGTTGAATCGATCAGGCGCGGCCAAATGATAATCCTAAATCAGGAGGCCAAAAATCCCGACGAATCGATTTTTATTAATCGCAGTACTTTACTTTGCCCTTTTAGCCTATGGAGAGGCGGCGATTACGCACTGTTATTGGATTATTCGGGGGGCAGTTTATCAGTAAATGAATCATTGCTTCAGGAAATTGAAAGTTCCATTAGCATAATTTCGGTAGCATTAAACATTATAGAGCTAAAAAACTCCGATATTTTAAGCCAAACCGCGGTGACGTCTCTTATTAATATCCTCGAAATTAAGAATGATTCGGGATTGGATGAGATATACAGAAAATTCTTAAAGGAGATCACCCGGTTCCTGCCGAAATCCGCGGCGGCCATGATATTTGTTTCCGAAAACGGACAGGGGTATCGCGTTCAGGCAGGTCATAGCGAAGAAATGAAGGGGTTGACTTTTGTGCCCGGAGAAGGCCCCGTCGGCAAGGCGGCCGCAACAGGCAGTATTCTTGAATTTAATTCCGCGGGCGAAATTGAAAATGCATGGGCGGATATCGAGCCGATTAATATAGATTTTTTGATAAAGTTTTGCGGCGAGAGGGGCATTCCGACATTTCAGATAAATATTCCGGTTGTGGTCATGGACGCGGTAATCGCGATTATATCCATATTTGATTTTAATCAGTCATCATTATCAGTGCGCAAGGAAAAGGGACTTCTGCTGTTGTCAGCTCAATTGCTGTCAATCAAATTGACGGCGTCGGAAATCGACAATCAGATTTTTATGAGTCAGAATGGTTCTATAAAAGCCGGTGACAGCGTCGTCTTAAACAGGATAAATAATTACCTGGCGACGATAAGCGGGCGGGCGCAATTATTATCCCGCCAGGCGGATATTTCCGGGCCGACTCGTTACACGGCCGATGAAATAATGAAAGCTTCCGAATCAGCCGCGGAATCAATCAGCAGGCTGCAGAAATCCATAATCGATAAACAGAGCGCTCCCGATGAGCAAACGAGCGATTTGGCGATGGCTCTTGAGGAGTATCTGAGTTCGCGGCATATTACAGCGAACTTATATATGTTCGATGATAATCGAACTATGATACTTGAAAAAGATATGGATAAGGTGGCTAGATTTGCCATCGGAAATGAAAATCTGATTTCATTAATTGAGTGCATATTGAAGCAATTCGTCAGTTTCGTCGGGGATGGGGAAGAGGTTCTGCTTAAATCAGTAATCAGCAATGCCGCTTTATATTTTAGTATAATTCGCGGATCGAAAGAGTATACCAAAGATTTTAAGCCCTCTGATTATGATTATGGAGAACCGGATGTATTGCCCAAGGAATTTATTCCCACTGAAATGATTGGCAAATTGATTAATCTAAATGCCCTTGTTTCTTTTGATCGTTTTGGACGCCGTCCTACGTATATTTCATTTAAGTTTCCTAATCAGGCTGATGCGAACAATATAATTTCGACGTCTTCAATTGAAGCCACAGCCCTGACAATTCTTGCCATTGATGATCAGCAAATGATTTTGGATTTATTATCCGGCATTTGCCAGTCATTGGGATTCCGGCTGACGGCGGTCAAATCTCCGGCCGAAGGAATGAATCTGATTCGTAACAATAATTATGATATTGTCATGGTTGATCTGGTAATGGGCGATATTTCCGGCTGGGATGTAGCCCGAGAAGTCAAAAAGCAATCTCCCACGACCCCGGTTGTAATGATGACGGGCTGGGGGATTTCTTTGACTGAAGAACAGACCAACCGCGCCGGTGTTGATTTTACGCTGGCAAAACCATTTAAGATTGAACAACTTACCGAAGTTATAAGCCGGGCTCGCCAGAAACATAATTCCTATTAAAAAAATTCCATAGATTAATATCTATCTTCATTTGCCGACAATAATAATTAGGGAGGGCTCATTTAGCAGGAATAAATATATGAAACAACTAAAATTTATTGACATGATACATCGGGATGATACGCTTTTGTCTATGCCGCAAAGTTTATCCCAGATGCTCACGCTGGTGGGTTCGAATGACTATTCAATCGATGATTTGATTAAAGTCATTATGAAAGATCCTGGATTGGCCAGCCGGATACTTAAGATGGCCAACTCGTCATTTTATGGCTATCGATCGGAAATATCGACACTTCATCAGGCAGTAATGGTCCTTGGGGCAACCCAGTTAAAATGTTTGGTGCTATCGACTTCAATTTTCAGGTTGCAGAAACTTGAATTTGATTATGATTTCGACATCAAAGGAATGTTTGCTCATATTATTGGCGTTGGATCATTGTGCAAAAACCTGGCTGATTTTTTGGGTTATAAGAAATCGGATGAATTGTTTGTCGCTGGTCTTTTGCATGATATTGGGCAGCTTTTCTTCATTCATCATTTTCCCAAGAATTATATGGAGGTTCAGAAAAGGCTTGCCGAATTTCCCTCGCGTCTTGACGCTGAACGAAAAATAATGGGAATCGATCATGCCATGATTGGACAAATGCTTGCCGAAAAATGGGGTTTCCCAAAGATACTTATAGACGCGATTGGTGGCCATCATAATTCAATTTCAAATATTAACGGCAACCGGGAAATGCAAATAATACAACTGGCAGTCTTACTGCACCCTTATTCCTACGCGGATACGCCGACGAAGATTGAAAAACGAATGGTATCAATTGGCCAGTTATTAAATCTATTAAATATATCCCACAATGATATTGAATCAATTACAAGGAATTTGCCCAATGAGATTTTGACAATTGCGGACAGTTTTGGAATTGATATCGGTGATACTTGTGAGCTGCTTTCCCGCGCCAATCGAGAATTGTATAACTCATTTCTTACCATTGAGCATTTATTCCGTGAAAGGCAGGATTTATCACAAAAAATCCTATTAGAAGAGAGACGAGTCTCGGCTATGGAGACCAAAAACGTGGCCATTGCGACATTATCTCATTATGTTAATAATGCCGCCATGGCTATCTCCGGCCGGGTACAACTTTTGAAGATGCTCAAAGACCAGGGGAAAATAATTGACAATGATGGTCGTTTTGATAACATACTGGAAGTCGTTGAAAAATCATTAAAAAAAATCATGGTCGTGATTCTCGAACTGCGAGATTTGACAAACCTGGACGAAATAGAAAAGTATTCTGACTCGAACGCGATCTGCATAGATGAACGCATTTTGGAACGGTTAAAAGATTTTGATGACTGGGAAGAGGTAATTTTGCCCGACCGTGAGGCAATGCCAAATAAATAATATTGTCCTTTACTCATAATACCATTATATTTCAAGATTATTATCAGGAGGAGTAATGCCCCGTTATTTGACGGCCGGAGAGTCGCATGGTTACGGACTTATTGGAATGATTGAATCATTTCCGGCTGGAATTCCCATATCACAAGAAAAAATAAATATTCAGCTGGGCCGCCGTCAGCAGGGATTCGGTCGCGGCGGCCGCATGAAAATCGAAAAAGATAAAGTTACGATTCTCAGCGGTTTGCGCTACGGTAAGACTCTTGGCTCTCCGATTGCGCTTTTGATTTCCAATAAGGATTGGGTTAATTGGAAAAAAATAATGGATCCGATCAAGCCGGTTGCCAGAAATTTAACATCAATGCAAAAAAAACAGGCTTTTGATGTGACGGCTCCTCGTCCGGGACATACCGATCTTGCCGGAGCCATAAAATATAACACTCATGATTTAAGGAATATTCTGGAGCGCGCCTCAGCCAGGGAAACCGCCGCGCGGGTAGCATGCGGTTCTGTCGCTCGGCAATTGCTTGGGCATTTCGGCATAAATATAGCATCTCATGTTATTGCGATTGGCGGCATTAAGGCTATAAAGAAACGAATTGATTTTGATATAATTTGCAATCTCGCTGACAATTCGCCGGTGAGGTGTGTTGACGCCGAATCGGAAAAAATAATGATAGCCCAGATTAAATCCGCAATGAAATCGCACGATACTTTGGGGGGTGTATTTGAGATAAGAGCAACCGGTATCCCGGCCGGGTTGGGAAATAACTCTCAGTGGTACCAAAAGTTTGATGCACAGCTGGCAGCGGCCATAATGTCGATTCATTCGATCAAAGGGGTGGAAATCGGCGAGGGATTTTCCAATGCGGGGAAATCTGGCTCAAAAGTGCACGACCGCATTTATTATGATTCTCCAAATAAACATCCGCAATCAAAGGGCTTTCTTAGAAAGACTAATCGAGCCGGTGGAATTGAAGGGGGACTGACGAATGGGAGTGAGCTAATAGTTCGAGGAGCTTGCAAGCCGATATCGACCCTGATGCAACCGCTGAATACTGTGGATGTTAAAAGCAAAAAAAATGTTCAGGCGATGATTGAAAGGTCCGATATATGTGTCGTCCCGGCCGCGGCGATTGTCGGCGAGGCAATGGTGGCGATGGTACTTTCCGACGCGTTTCTTGAAAAATTCGGGGGCGATAATCTGGCAGAAATTGAAAACAATTATGAAAGTTATCTAAAGGCTGATTTCTAAAGAGTTCAATATCTATATTTTCATTAAATTCCGTGCATTTCATAGTTAATTTGGCCGGTGAAAATTGTTGGCTGAGCCTTATTAATTTTGTACATTTTCAATAATTCAAAATTCAAAATAACTCTGAGGTAAAATATGAAACTTTCATGTTATGTTTCCAATGTATTTGAGATAGCGGCCAAAGCGGCTGTGATTTTCTGCCATAAAAATGAAATTCCAAAAGGCGATGTAATAGAAAAGATCGATATTCTGACCAATGGTGCGGTCAGTGAGATGTTCGCATCCGGAGAATTTGATGGTTCTGAGGCGAAAGCTGTCATGATACATCAGGTTCCCGAAACAGCTTCCCGCCGAATAATTATTGCCGGATTGGGCGATAAGAAAACGGTGACTTTTGATACGTATCGTAAAGCGGCCGGAATTGTTGGGAAAATGGCGTTATCACACAAATTAGAGGACGTTTCATTTTATTTTGACGGTTCTGCCACTAATCCCATAACCTCGGCGATTTTCGAAGGATTTGTTCTCGGAAGTTATCGCTATGAGGAATATAAATCGGATAAGAAAGAAATTATCAAATCGATGTCAGTGGTTGTTCCTCAGCAGGGCAAACTGCGCCAGGCGGAAGCCGGTATGGCGCGGGGGGAGATTATAGCCGGCGCGGTGACTCATTGCCGCGATTTAGTCAATGCTCCGGGAAATAATCTTTATCCAGAGACGTATGCCAAAGAGGCGGCTCGAATGGCGAAGAAATATAAATTCAATTGCAAAATCTTAGGCCCCTCAGAAATCAAGAAAGAAAAAATGGGGGCGTTATTATCGGTCAGCAAAGGTTCGGATAATCCGCCTCGTTTCGTAATCCTTGAATATAATGGCAGCCCCAAAGGCAAACCGGTCGTGATAATAGGCAAAGGCGTGACTTTTGATTCGGGCGGGCTATCGTTAAAGACAGCGGCAGGCATGATTGATATGAAAAATGATATGACCGGATCGGCCGTAGTCCTAAATGTAATTGCCGCAGCCGCTCGGTTAAATGCCAAAATAAATTTGGTCGCTCTGATGCCATTGGTGGAAAACATGCCTTCGGGTAAAGCCAGCCGTCCCGGTGATGTTGTTATATCACGCGCCGGACATTCAATTGAGATAATCAGTACCGATGCCGAAGGCCGGTTGATTTTGGCCGATGCTTTGGATTATGCGGAAACATTCGATCCCCAGGCAATTCTTGATATCGCGACATTAACCGGAGCGGCCAAGTATATTCTGGGTTACGCCGGAGCTGTTTTCGCCGGAAATAATAAGAAACTGATTGATAGTATTCACGCCGCGTCATTCGCGACCGGGGAGAGAGTCTGGGATCTGCCAATCTGGAAAGATTTCGAAGACGCCATGAAATCGGATATCGCTGATTTGAAAAATTCCGGAGGCGCTGACGCCGGTACTCTGAAAGCCGCTGCGTTTTTGAAAAAATTTATAAAAGACAGGGCGTGGGCGCATATTGATATCGCTTATGTCGATCTTGAGCCGAAGGGATTGCCTTATGTTCCCAAAGGGGCAACCGGCTTCGGTGTGCGATTGCTTCTGGAGCTAATTATGCGCTGGAAAAAAGTTGACTAAATAATATTTAAGAAAAAACCCCGCTTTGAAGCAGGGTTTTTTTATCAATAATTTTCTCTATTTCTTAATTTGACCAGGCAGGATTGGAATGATTCCCGGCGCCGGAAAGTGGTGTCAGATTTTCCCCATTAATATCTATAATAAAGATTGTGCCGTCGGCAGTGGCAAAAGTTATCCATTTTGAATTCGGCGCCCATCCGACCGGATGAGGATTTAGCTGCTGCGAAATAGTGGGAGAGAAAACAAGCCTGTTTTCGCTAAGATCTGATTTAATGATATATATCCCGGAATTGCGCATGTCGTTACTTACATAAGCCAGCCATTGTCCGTCCGGGGACCATTGGGGGGCTAAAGCGTTTTTTAGGCCCGGGCTGGGTATTCGGATTTCGCTTTCCGAGAGCATAACATCTTTTGTGTCAATTATCCTGATACCGAAATTCTGAAAGTTATATTTATCCGGATTAAGGCTGTAATTGACCAGAAAGGCCATTTTTTTGCCATCCCGCGTAAAAGTCGGCTGCATAAAATTGGTCGATAATGTCTGCCAATCCTTGCGGAAATAATCGGCGTGGCCGTCGGCGATACTCACTTTAGTTAATTGCATCGAGGGAACGATATAATCAACAAAGCCGGCGTTAATATCATTGACATAGTAAATCAAAGTGTCATTGTCTGACCACTGGGGATTGGAACCGCCCAATCCGAATGTTGTTCGCGTCCACCAGCCGAGATTAGTTGAGGCGGAATCAATATAGGCCAGAAAAATATCATAGAGAACGTGCGCTCCGCCTTCATCTGACGGCAATTTGCTGGCATCTTGCCCTTTGCGAGCAAAAGCAATTTTTTTGTTGTCAGGAGAGAATGACAGTCGTCCAGAGGCATTAGTTATTTCACAGATAATGCGGCGATTTTTGCCGTCACTATCCATTATCCATATGCCTCCGTCTTTGATGAATGCAATTGTCCCCAAGGGACGAGGACCTGCATCAATTTTACCTGCATTGAGCGCTGGTTGTTGAGGAGCGGGCTTATCGCTATCCGCAAAGGTAAATGGCCCGGTTCCGAATATTAACACTAAGGCAATTACAAAGGCAAAATAAATTCGTGTCATCTAAATGTCCTTACCAAAATTCAAAGAAGCTCTAATATATGAATCCGGCCGGTAAGAAACAAGTTCTACCAGCAGAAATATCTTTTCAGACCAAATTGAGCCCTGGGTCCGGAAAGATTAAGTTCCACCCGATCGCCGCTGAAGTTGTATCCAGCCACAACTTCTTCGTTACTGCTATTATACCATTTCATTTTGGTAAAGTTCAGGTATTGATAATTTAATGTGCCTTCGAGTATAAGCCCGCCCATCTTAATGGGGTACTCGGCCGATACATGAGCTGAAAATCCGGGCGCCGTGCCTGTTAGATTGCCTTCAACCGTTGATGCTGCCTGAGTGCTTAAGTTAAATCCTGAATAACCATCCCATAAATCCCATTTGGCGAAATACAAACCGGCGCCCCCGCCGACTTTCAGAGCCGCCTTATTTAAAATTCCAAATTTGTCCGGTCCGTTAATAAGATAATGATCATAAGAACCAGAAAAACCATAAACCTGAATTTGTGAACTTAAATCAAAATCCGTACGGACATCGGTGTCCTCCAGATTCAAGCTTGTAAGGTCATAATTGCCGACGTCTTTGCTGCCCATTTTTAGCCAATAAGTCAGGCCAACCTGGGCCGAGGATTTGGGAGATGTCAATAACCCGAATCCAAGATAGAACTCTTTGGAATTATAAATGCCATCGATGCTGACCGGATCTCCGGCAGCGGTGGCCATCAGCGGGGATACATGTCCCGTAAAATAATTGTAATCATTATCCCGATTGAGGCGGCCAAAAGAACCCTGAATTATTAAGTAGCCAACCTTTTTAATTTGGTTTTTCTCTGCCCTTTTAAGGAATTTATTGACCAGTTCCTCTTCAGTTTGCGCATACGAAGGGATGGTAAGGAGTAGTGAAACAACAATAATTGCAAAAAAGAATATACGAGTGCGCATTTTAGCCTCCTGTTTAGAAAAATGACAGTTTTGTCATGTTATCGGAAGTAAACGGCGTAATCTTAAGCAAGAAAGTTAGTTTTGGGAAAAATAGCCTGATATAAAAAACGCCGGTGTAAACCGGCGTTTTTGTAATGTGCAATAAAAACTAAGCTATTTTTCGGGCTCATCGCTAAAACTTAGTTTGGCGAGTTGTTCATAGACATGGAAGCGAAGAGAGGCGTCTTGCTGAGCCAATTTGCCGAGACGTTCGGCTCTTTCCGGATCAATGCCTTTCAGAGATCTCCAGCGGTTTTCGCCCATAGCGTATTCCGAATATGGGATTGACGGGGTTTTGGAATCCATTGTTAAAGGATTCTTTCCATCTTCAATAAGAGTTGGGTTAAATCTCATCAGGGGCCAATGACCGCATTTAACCGCCTTATTCTGTTCTTCAAATCCGTGAGCCATGTCAATTCCGTGGGCGATACAATGACTGTAAGCTATTATGATTGAAGGACCATCGTAGGCTTCCGCTTCCATGAAAGCTTTTACCGTTTGATTCTGACTGGCCCCCATTGCTACGCGGGCAACATAGACATTGCCATAGGCCATAGCCATCATACCCAGGTCTTTCTTGGGCAACGGCTTACCTGCCGCGGCAAACTGCGCCGTGGCTCCTCGCGGCGTGGATTTTGACATCTGGCCGCCCGTGTTGGAATAGACTTCGGTATCAAGAACGAGCAAATTGACGTTTTTGCCGGAAGCCAGGACATGGTCAAGACCGCCGTAACCGATATCATAAGCCCAGCCGTCTCCGCCAATACCCCACACGGATTTATTGACCAAATAATCGGCAATTTCAAACAACCGTTTGGAGTCAGCGCTGCTATTGGATTTGATTTTATCTTTCAGTTTTGCGACTCGGCCGCGTTGTTTTTCAATTGCGATCGGTTCGGATTGGTCCGCGTTTTTAATATCATCATAATCATCGGGACTGATCTTTTTAACCAATTCCAAAGCATATTCTTTAAGCTTATCAACGGTCAGCCGCATCCCATAGGCAAATTCGGCACAATCTTCAAAGAGAGAATTGGACCATGATGGTCCCCGGCCATCGGCACGCTTGGCGAATGGAGTCGTGGGGAGATTGCCTCCGTAAATGGAAGAGCATCCGGTCGCGTTTCCTATAAGGGCGCGGTCGCCGAATAACTGCGATACCAATTTGACGTACGGGGTTTCACCGCATCCGGAACAGGCGCCCGAGAATTCAAATAACGGTCTGATGAACTGACTGCCTTTGACCGAGTTGATTTTGTACAGGGATGGATCGGTTTCGGGAATCGTCAGGAAGAAATCAAAATTCTCTGCCTCCAGTTTGCGAAGCGGAGCTTGCAAAGACATGTTAATCGCTTTGCGGCCGGTCTTCTGCTTGTTATCATCTTTTTCAAAGGCTGGACAAACATTAACGCAGACCATACATCCGGTACAGTCCTCAGGCGCGACCTGGAGAGTATATTTCATGCTTTTGAAAGTAGGACCAGTGGCATCGGCAGATTTAAATGCATCGGGAGCCTTGTCCAAAATCGCCGGGTCGTATGCTTTTTGCAAAATTGCCGCATGAGGGCAGACCATAACGCATTGACCGCATTGAATGCATATTTCCTCATCCCAGACTGGAATTTCGACCGCGATATTACGCTTCTCGTATTGAGTTGTGGCGGTCATATAGGTTCCGTCTGCGGGGAATGCGGAAACCGGCAGGTCGTCACCGCGGCCGGCTATTATTTCGGCGGTGACATTCTTGACGAAATCGGGAGCGCTGGCCGGAACCACCGGCGGCATAACAATATCACTGGTGACTTCATTGGGATAAGTCACCTTAAAAATAGCATTTATGGCGCCATCGACGGCGGAATAGTTCATGTTAACAACTTTTTCGCCTTTGCGGCCGTAGGTCTTTTCAATCGCCTTCTTAATTTCCTTGACGCTTTGCTCTTTGGGGAGAATTTCGGAGATGATAAAAAAGGCCGTCTGCATGATCATATTAATTCGCGAACCAAGACCGAGTTTTTTGCCCAGGGCCAAAGCGTCTATAACATAAAAATTGAGTTTTTTATCAGTTATTTGTTTCTGGACTTCCCTGGGCATTTTATCCCAGACTTCATCGGCCGAATAGGGGCTATTGAGCAGGAAAGTTCCGCCATTAATTACTGAGGAAAGCATATCATATTTTTCGAGGAATGAAAAATTATGACAGGCGACAAGATTGGCCTGTGAAATGAGATAGGGGCTCAGGATCGGTTTTTTGCTGAAGCGGACATGCGATACGGTGATAGCTCCTGCTTTTTTGGAATCATAAACAAAATATCCCTGAGCATAGTTATCCGTATTTTCGCCAATAATTTTAATTGTGTTTTTATTGGCTCCAACAGTCCCGTCAGCTCCAAGGCCATAGAATAATGCCCGATATACGTCGTCAGATTCGGTATTGAAACTCCTGTCGTAATCCAGACTAGTATTTGTAACATCATCAACTATTGAGACCGTGAAATGATTTTTCGGTTTGGCCGCGCTCAGGTTATCAAAAGTTCCTTTGACATCGGCGGGTGTGAAGTCCTTAGAACCCAATCCATATCTTCCGCCGACTACTACTGGTGACGCGTCAAGAGGCAGAGTGTTATTCTGTTCGGCCTCTCTTAAAGCGCTCTGAACGTCAACATAAAGAGGCTCACCCATGGAGCCCGGTTCTTTGGTACGATCCAAAACAGCGATTGCCTTGACAGTTTTCGGGAGAGCATTGATTAAGGCGTGTGAATCGAATGGACGATATAGACGGACTTTGAGGAGACCGACTTTTTCACCCTGACTATTAAGATAATTGACGGTTTCATGAGCACATTCGGCGCCGGAACCCATAATGACGATTACCCGTTCGGCTTCAGGGTGACCGACATAGTCAAATAGATGGTACTGCCGTCCAGTCAACTGAGCAAACTGGTTCATTTTGCTTTGTACAATTTCAGGCGCGGCCAGATAATATTTATTGACCGTCTCACGCGACTGGAAGAACACATCGGGATTTTGCGATGTGCCTTTGATCGTCGGCTTATCCGGATTTAAAGCTCGATTACGGTGCGCAAACACCATTCCATCGGTAATCATCTGTTTCATTGTTTCTTGATTGACTTCACAAACTTTCTGGACTTCATGCGAAGTACGGAAGCCGTCGAAAGCATGAACAAATGGCACCCGGCTATCTAACGATGCGGCTTGCGATATAAGAGCCATATCCATAGCTTCCTGCACCGATCCGGACAGAATAAGACCAAATCCGGTGGAACGAACGGCCATAATATCGGAATGATCGCCAAAAATCGATAAGGCATGAGTCGCAACTGCCCGGGCTGAAACATGAAATGTAGTCGGAGTCAATTCCCCGGCAATCTTAAACATATTGGGTATCATTAGAAGCAAGCCCTGTGAAGCGGTAAAAGTAGTCGCCAATGATCCACTGGTCACGGCTCCATGAACCGCGCCGGCGGCCCCGGCTTCCGATTGCATTTCGGTCACGATTGGAATCGTGCCCCAGATATTGGTTTTCCCGGCCGCCGAATAAGCGTCAGAAACTTCACCCATAACTGAAGAAGGTGTAATCGGATAAATCGCGATCACCTCATTAATGGCATGGGCGACATCGGCAACAGCCGTGTTACCGTCAATAGTAATCATATTGGCGGAAATTGTGCCGGTCGATCCTTTGGCGTCCGGTTTATCTTTTGAAGCTGTCTTGCTTTGCATATTAACTCCTCTGTTACTCTAAACTTCCCTTTCAGAAAATTATCCTATCCGGGGAAGTATAAGTCAAAATTATCCTCTCCCAAATTCAGACGGTCAATATATGAAAAAATCAAAAAAAAGATACACTCAAATTCTCAATTTTATTCGTGTTTGAAATCGACGTAATTTTTGTTTTCCTTATATTTTGGCCGGAGTAATCCGTTTTTGAGCCTGATATTTCCCTTTTTTGTCTGCGTACGAAACCTGGCATAATTCGTCGGCCTCAAAAAACAACAATTGGCCGATTCCTTCATTTGCATAAATTTTAACCGGCATCGGCGCTGTATTGCAAATGGCCAGGGTGGCGAATCCTTCCCACTCAGGTTCAAAAGGCGTAACGTTTATAACTACTCCGCAGCGGGCATAGGTTGATTTCCCCTGGCAGATAGTCAAAATATTTCGCGGAATCTTAAAATATTCGACGGTCTGTCCCAAGGCAAAAGTATGCGGGGGGAGAAGCAGTGTTTTACTTTTTATTGTTGTAAATGAAGAAATATCAAAGTTTTTGGGATCAATAATACAGGCTTCAATGGGATTAAATATTTTGAACTCATCGGCTACTCTGAAATCATATCCATACGAAGCCACCCCATACGATACACCTCTTCGTATTTGCCGGGGTGAAAACGGCCGAATCATATTTTTTTGCCTGGCCATTTTCTTGATCCAGGCATCACATTTTATCGCCATTCGATGCGCTCCGAAATAAAATCCTTATACCTCGCCGTCCATCAGCAGGGTATAGTAAAAATTACTTCGGCGTTTGTCAAACTTTTTGAGACTCTATTGCCTGTTTTTGCAATGCCAGTAAATCAGAAACAGTGTGGCTTTCAAAAACGTCAACCAAAGCAAATTGTGCTTTTTCAAGTAAAACTCTCAAGACGCAGTCAACTCGATCGCAAGCATCGGCATTATATAAACATTTCGCTATATAATATGGGCCATGAACGCTCTCGACAATCTGTTTGATTGTAATTTCATCCGGGGACTCCGCCAAAGAGAATCCGCCCTTTACTCCTCGATGCGAAATAACAATTCCCGATTTAGATAATGATTGAAAAATTTTGGCCAGAAATTTCTCTGGAACAGCTTGAGCTTCAGAAATCTCAGAAAGAGGGACGATCTTGCCAGATGGCTGTATAGCCAGATGGAGTACACCGAATATTCCATATGACTCAGCCTTAGTAAATTGCATTAATCCTCTCCCAGTTAAGGCATCTCGTCAATATATATTTATCCCACGCTTTATTATACTATTCCTGGATGAATAGGTCAATAAAATTTGTGCATTTTTTCACAAATTCGATAAAAATATTTGAAGACTAAAGTTGTCGTAAAACCCGCATTATTGTGTCTAACTTGTTGAATATCAATGACATGATAATGGAATACATAAGCCACATAGTTATAATATAGATTTCATGTATCCCATAAACTTGACTTTGGGCGCTATATTGAGATATATTCATATATGAGCAAAAGGAAAAGTAAAAACGGGAAATACTTCGGCACCTCAAAGGCAGTTTCGAATATCTCGAGAGAGGCATACGGTTCAGATGCGTCCATTTATAGGATATTTCCTCAGGAAGTTTATTGTCCTTCCACATTGCCTGAACTTTTTGATATAGTCCGGAAATCCCTAAAAAATCAAATGCCTGTGACTCCGAGGGGAGGGGGAACCGGTTTATCCGGAGGGGCTCTGGGAACCGGCGCTGTCATAGATTGTTCGAGATTGGCCAATATTAACTCAATAGATGTCAGCGCCAGGACTGTGACCTGCCAAACGGGAATCATCTACAGCGATTTGAATCGCCGCCTCAAGAAAGATAGTTTGTTCTTTCCACCTGATCCATCATCCGGTGATAGCTGCCAGATAGGAGGCATGCTGGCTAATAATTCATCCGGCCCAAGATCAGTGAAATACGGTTTGACATCTCATTATGTTGAAGAAATAAAAATAATTAATGCACAGGGCAAAGAGGTTGAGTTAAAAAAAATGGCGCTTGATAGTGATGAATTGAATGAATTTGTCACGCGTTTTCCAGAATATTATAAACTCCTGGGGCTTCTGACCGAAAACAAAAAACTTATTCAGGACAATTGGCCGAAGGTCAAAAAGAACTCAGCCGGATATAATTTAAGACAGGTTGCAGATGATTTTGATAAAGGAATATTTAATTTGCCGGCCCTATATGTCGGTTCCGAAGGGACATTGGGATTATTTGTTTCTGTAAAGCTGAGTTTGCGGACCCTTCCGGATGAGAATTTATCATACCGATTATTTTTTGAATCTCTTGAGCAGGCAGGACAGGCAATCATGCCGCTGATGTCAACCAATCCATCGGCGCTTGAAATCGTTGACGGCTCGACACTTGATTTGATAGGCCGGGATGAATTTTCGATTCCTGCCAATGCCGATGCGATGCTGCTTCTTGAGTATGACGCTGACATAAAAGCAGCCAGACTAAAATTGGATAATATTCTTTCTCGACTGAATTTATTACATCCGCCCGAAGAAGCGGATGATACGGAAAAACAATCGAAATTATGGGCAGCGCGCCGCGCCATTGTTCCAATATTGTATCGTCATGATTCGATAAAACGGCCGTTGCCTTTTATTGAAGACGCATCTTTACCAATTGGAAGTCTCCCCGAATTTATCGCCTGGGTCAGGGAGAGATTGGAAAGAAGGGGACTGGTCTTTGGACTTTTTGGCCATATCGGCGACGGCAATCTGCATATTCGGCCGCTTTTAAATTTGGCGAATGATAATGACTTTAAAACCCTGAAGGAATTGTATGGCGAGGTCTACGTAAAAATTATTTCTCTGAAAGGATCGAGTACGGCTGAACATGCCGACGGACGTCTCCGGGCTCCCGTAGTTAAAAACGTCTATGGCGAAGAGATTTATAAGATATTTAAAGAATTAAAATCTATCCTTGATCCGGATAATCTTATGAATCCAGGAGTGATATTATCTACCGATGATTTCACCGAAAATATTGACCTGAAAAAACTTGAACTGGCCTGTGCCGCCTGCGGAAAATGCAATGGATATTGCCCGGCGTTTGAAATTTTCCGCCGTGAGGATATGTCTCCGAGGGGTTGGCTGCGCATGCTTCATTTCAGCGAAAATGATCATCATGTATTATCGGAGTCATTAAAGTTTTGTTTGAACTGTAAAAACTGCACGACGGTATGTCCGGCCGGTATTGATATTGCCGAAGAGATTTTGAAATATAAAGCCAGTCATCCGAATTACAAAGCCGGCCGGATAATCACGGTTTTTGATAAAAAGTCAGTCTTTGAAAAGGTAATGAATATTTCCGCTTTAGCCAATCCGATTATCTCTTCAAGAATTGCTAAAAGTATAATTTCAACTCTCGGGAAGTCTCCGTTTGGATTTGATAATGAAGTGGAATTACCGCTGCCCGCTCGCAGGAATTTTCGTCAGAGATATAAACGACTAATTGACTCCGATTCCGGCGTTGCGATATTTCATGGATGCGCTGACAATTATTTTGAATCGAAAACATGCGATGCTCTGGTTCATGTTTTGGAGCGTTTGGATATGCATCCCGCCATTCCCGCGCAGGATTGCTGTGGATTGCCGATGGAAGTATATGGCCATCGCGATAATATGATTGCAAAAGCCAGGAAGAATCTGGATGCATTGGACGAGTATGATGCGATTATATTCACATGCGCATCATGCCTGCATCGAATTCAAGATTATAGCATCCTTTTTGAAGAAAATTCTGAATACTGGCATAAAGCTGATTCGATTAAAAACAGGTTGTTTGATATTTGCGGGTATTTGTTGACGATTAGGGAAAAATTGCCGCAGCTAAAAACGAAAAAACCAATTCGATTGACCTATCATCATCCCTGTCACCTGCGGGCGGCGAAAAAAGAGAATGAGCCGCTGAAACTGCTGGGTATGATTGATGGAATTGAGATTATTCATCCTGAGCTGGCGGGGAGATGTTGCGGACAGGCGGGGTCCTTTGGGTATATACACTATCAGGAAGGCAAAGCGATGTTTGATCGCAAGCGGGAAGAATATCTCGATTTTGGCGTGAAACATATAGTCAGCAGTTGTCCCTCCTGCATCGCAAAGATTAAGAAAGAGATGGGATCTGAATATCATGTTTGCCATCCAATTGAAATAATCTCAGACATAATTTCGGGGAAATTATAGTATGAGCGAAAAGGAAATATCATCCCGGAAAAAAGGGTTTATTATTGTTTATACGGGGAACGGAAAAGGAAAGACTACGGCCGCATTGGGATTGTGCGTTCGAGCGGTTGGGCATGGGAACAAAATCGGCATTATTCAGTTTATCAAAAGTGATTGGGAATATGGAGAGTTGAAAGGATTAAAGCAATTATCACCAGCGATTGACATCCAAACGCTGGGCGCCGGATGTATCGGGATAATGGGCGATGAGAAGCCTTTGGAAGAACATAAAAAGGCGGCGAATAAGGCGTTGAATGCGGCAATCAAAGTGGTTCAGTCGGAAAAATATAATATATTGATACTGGATGAGATTAATGTGGCAATTAATCTTGGATTAATAACGACGGATCAGGTTATGGAATTTTTGAAAAATAAACCGGCACATTTGAATATCGTATTGACGGGTCGAAACGCTCCGGCTGAATTAATCGAGGCCGCCGATCTGGTGACTGAAATGAAAGAGATAAAACATCCTTTTCAAAAAGGCATCCCGGCTCGCAAAGGAATTGATTTTTAATAATTATGTCAAATGATGATTTCACTCATAATTCAATTAATACAGTGGCGGTTTTGGGTGGCAGCGGGTTTATCGGTTCACATTTGGTTTTGCAGTTATTACAACTTGGTTATACGCTAAACATCCTATCCAATAAAACCTTGCCTGATTTGATTTCTCCAAGAGGACGAATTAATATTATCAAGGGAAATATCGAGGATGCCGCTTCGCTTGAGAAGTGTTTGGATGGTTGCGACGCGGTTTATCATCTGGTCGGAATAATTGCGGAAACAAAAAATAAAACGTTTCATAAAACAGTGGTGATGGGAACGCGGAATGTCATCGAAGCGGCTCAGAAATGCGGCGTGTCAAAAGTATTTTATCTTTCGGCGCTAGGGACGAATGAAAATTCAAATTCACTTTATTTTCAATCCAAATGGGCCGCGGAAAAAATAATTAGAAATTCAGGAATTGATTTTACGATCTTTCGACCATCAATTGTCTATGGACCGGAGGATGAGTTCGTCAATAAAATTGTCAAGCTGATAAAGTATTCACCGCTTATTCCTGTAATTGGTGACGGATTGTATAAATTGCAGCCGGTGTATGTTGATGAACTTTGCGCCGTCATGGCGCTATCGAGCCAACGCGATTTTACAACGGGCAAGACTTATGAAATCGGCGGACCACAGCAGTTGACATATCTGGAAATTCTTGATATAATCAAAAACACTCTGGGCATAAAAAAATATAATATTCATCTGCCAATTGGGCTGGTCAGAGTCGTTGCCAGAGTGCTGGAAAAAATAATGAAACCGGCGCCGATAACGATTGATCAATTAAATATGATGGCGGCCGGTTCGATATGTGATCAGACAATCGTTGAGAACGAGTTTGGAGCGAAGTTTTCATCAATGGAATCACAGTTACCCGGTTATTTGAGGAGATAAATTATGGCTGAAGAAAAAAATTATGATATCGTAATCGTCGGCGGAGGTCCCGGAGGCATAACTGCCGGACTGTATGGTTCTCGGGCTAATTTGAAAACCGTGATGATAGAAAAATATATGCCCGGCGGCCAAATCGCCAATACCGAGGAAGTTGAAGACTATCCCGGATTCGAGCATATCTCCGGAGCTGAGCTGGCTATGAAAATGACTGACCACGCCAAAAAATTCGGCCTTGAGGTTTTATCCGATGAAATTGTTGAAATACGTTCCGAGGGTGATTATCGCAAGGTTGCCGTTGGCGTCAGCGGCGATACCTATGTCGGCAAAGCAATGGTGGTATGCACCGGCGGTACGCCGGTACTACTCAATGTTCCCGGAGAAAAAGAGCTGACCGGTCGAGGCGTGTCTTACTGCGCCATCTGTGATGGAGCTTTTTTCAAAGAGCAGGTTATTGCGGTTGCCGGCGGGGGAGACGCCGCGGTTGAAGAGGCGATTTTTTTGACCAAGTTCGGCTCCAAAGTTATTATTATCCATCGCCGTGATAAACTGCGGGCGCAAAAAATTATTCAGGAGCGTGCCTTCAATAATCCCAAAATCGAATTTATCTGGGATTCGGTCGTGGAGAAAATTAACGGCGAGGCAAAGATCGAATCATTATCTTTAAAGAATGTAAAAACCGGTGAGATTTCGACGCTTGATGTCGGAGCCTGTTTCGTATTTATTGGATTTAAACCAAATACAAGTATTCTCCCTGATGATATCAAGATGAATGAACAGGGTTATGTAATTACAGATTATAAAATGGAAACTTCGGTACCGGGCATATACGTCTGCGGTGATATTCGGGTGCAGTTAGTACGCCAGATTACCAATGCTGTCGGCGATGGCACGACCGCGGCGATGGCTGCTGTTTACCGAATCGAGGAGATGGAAGGATAGATATTCTCCGATTTATCATTACGGCTCTTGCGTTGGAATCAAACGGAACAATTTCTCACGCCACTCAATCTTGTCATGCCAGACGCCAATCAGTTCTTCATACGCTGTATGGATTCCAGCTTGCGTTTTGCTACCGCCGAAACTTGCTGGAATGACAAATTAAGATTTCTCCAATAAGGCTATTCCCCTCTTGAGAGGGGAACAAACCAAAACGCTATTTTAGCAATATCATCTTCTTTGTCTCGGAATAATTGCCGGAAGTGATTTGATAGAAATAGATTCCTGTCGCGGTAGGGTTGCCGTTTTGATCTTTGCCGTCCCAGCTGACCTGGTGCATTCCCGCCGTTAAATGCGTTTCCAGCAAAACGGTAATCAACTCTCCAAGTAAATTATATATCGTTATCTCTGTGTATTCAGATTGGGGAAGAGTAAACTCGATAATCGTTCCCGAATTAAATGGGTTTGGGAAATTTTGCTTAAGCTCAAAGTTTTCGGGAAGGTTCGGTAAGTCATCATCTATAGCTAACGGGTCTTGCCATCCGGCAACTATAAACATCCGACCTTTATTCCAACTGCCATCTTCACTGTAAGCACCGACCAAAACATCATCTATCCCGTCTCCATCTACATCACCAACACGGGAAATGCTATTCCCCAGATTCAACACCGAGCCATTTCGTCCCATCGCAGCCAGTTCCGCTTCAAAATCACTATCGGTGAAAATAACATCAACAACTGTGTCCATTTCAGGACCACAATACATGAATGAAATTCGATTATGGAGGTTAGTCGCATAAACCAGTATTACATCATCCCAACCATCATTGTTTATATCACCAATGTTTTCAATATAGTTTCCACTTACCTGGCTACTCACATAAGAATAATCTAACCCATAATCAACCGTCGTATCGAATGGTGATCCCCCAAGATAAACATAATTTCGTCCGCCCTGGCGCACCCATAAATCATCAATTCCATCACCGCTAATATCACCCATACAATCTAAATCTGATCCGAATAATTGATCGTCCATCGCTCCCATTCCTGGGGCGTAAAATACTAAATCTGGAGATTCAGATATATCCTGTCCACCCCACACTATGCAAACTCGCCCCAACCCACCGATATTTCCATATTTCTCCCCCCATATTATATCGGGAAATGAATCGCCATTTACATCACAATCACTACATATATATACACTCATCACATATCCCAAACGGGGCGATTCGGTTCTTAAAATACCAAAATCAAATAAGTCATCTAATTGACTACATGTTTCAAAACCGTAAATTGTATCATTCTGTGAGCTACTGCCTTCCCAAGGATACACCCAAAATTCATGTATCCCATTTTTATTATTGTCTGCACTAATAGAGAAGTTAAACATCCAGCTATCTTGTCCCGGTGTTGAATCTGAAAACAGAACCAAATAATCTTCAGTATCAAGGTTTTCTAATCCAAGACACAACTTTACCGTATCGGAATAATCAAAAACACCTATAAAGTCATTTGTACAATCGCAATCTACATCACCGACATTTACAGGGCCATGATACAACGAAGTGTAATTAGTAAATGTAAGAGCTGGGGGATTGTCGAATGGCGCGGGGCCACCATAATACAAATACAAATATCCTGGTGTGCCAACAGTTACCAAAAAATCTGCATATCCATCATTATTTATATCGCCCATACCCTCGCAGGCCCGACCGAGTTGATCGCCATAATTAGTTCCCTGCAACTCACCTATCAACCTGAGTTCAACAGGCACAGCAAAAGAAGCCAACAATAATACACTAATGAATATCTGAACACAAACTTTCCGCATAATCGGCCAATCGCTATATTATTTCCTTCACTCTCAATATACCACAAATCCCAAATCCGGCAAGAGGGATAATATTGTAAAGTATTGAGCTTTCTATAGAGTTTTTAATTTGGCTAATGATATATTGCCGGAATTTTGTGCAGAGAATTGCGGTTTCGATAGATAAATACGCGAAATTACAATAGATGTTCAAGCTATTAGAAAACACCCGATACGGAGTTAAGGTTCTAACCAAATGCATTTGAAGAGGATATATAAAGATTGTGAATTCATATGGATTTCTGGATAGATTTATCCGGTTTATTTTACATTTGGTCTGATATTTGCATTAATCCCAATCGAGAACATTGAATATTTGACTCCTGTGACTTGCTCAAGCTATGGGAGTGGTGCGCATCCACATATTCCAAATATGTTTTTGCGGCTTCCCCCCTCCACCACTCCCATTCTCATTATTTTCCCTACATAAAATGTTGATACTGCCGATAATTCAAAGGATTGCTTCTATATATTAACCGCGAGGGTAAAATTGAAGGTCCCTGGAATTTTATATCGAATTTCGTTTTTGGTTCTGATTAATTCTATATTTATTTTTATCGCCGTCTCATATGTCAGCATAGAAAATAATCAAACCAAAATTGACAAACTGGTTTCGTACCGTTTTGATTTCATCAGCGATTATTTTCGCGCGGAGTTGAATGAGGCGCGGCTTGTTCATAATCCCGATTCCGGCATCGCCTTAATTGGCAGAACATATCTGGCGGATATATTTGAGCATTCCAGCAAATTTATGCGGGGATTGGGCGGTCTGACGCTCCTTGAGACGAATTCCAATGATGCCAAATATAATGTATTGGCCGATTGCTATCGAGATGAATTGAATGATCTCAAAATAAACCTCTCCCAAAAAGTAGATGATGAAATTGATAAAGATAAATTAACAAAATCAGGAATTCAAATTGGTCCGCGTTATAATTCCGATATCGGGCGGATGTGTACGATTTATATTCCCTGGGAAGAGAATAATCCAAACCTGATATTGGCGATAACTTTTATGCCGGAAGAATTTCTCGGCTCAGACTTCGAATATAATTTGACTCTGGTATTGCTGTTTTTGGCCATTACGCTGATTAGTCTACTGACGGTCAATTTGCTTTTTAGGGACTTTATAAAGCCGCTTCGAAATTTAATCCGGGGCATGGAAAAAACCGCAAAAGGCGAAGTTTTGCACCAAATGGAAAAAGTAAGCGATCGGGAGATCGGCCGCGTAACGACAGCTTTTAATACCATGTCATCGTCACTATGGAAACAGCGCAAACGACTTAAAAGAGCATTTATTGAACTTAAACAGGCGAATAAATCACTTGAAAAATCAGAAGCGTTTTTATCGAAACTAATAACTAATTCACCGTTTGCCATTATAGCTACGGATAGCGAAAAGAGAATTAAGCTTTTTAATCAGGCCGCTCAGGAAATGTTCTGCTTTTCCAATGAAGCCGTCATTGGGCGGGAATTACTGCAGTTTTTCCCCTTTGCGCCGGAACGGGTATTTCCGGGTGATAGGCAAGAGACAGGAGTAGTCGAGCGGGAGATGATCTGCCAGAAGGATAATGGTGAGAGTTTTCCGGTGTTAGTTAACCGTGTAACGATACGGGATGAAAATTCAGAATCGGGCGGGCATCTGTTTATTATTCGTGATATTTCCGAATCCAAAAATTTCCAGGAAATGTTAATTTCAATTGACCGAATGGCCACCAGCGGCGCAATGGCCGGCGAGATTGCCCATGAGATTAATAATTATCTGGCGATTATTCTTGGTAATGTCGAGTTGTTGCCGCTGTTATTATCCAAAGGGAAAATGGATAAGGTGGAACAGAAGCTTGGAGTATTGCGGACTACAGTTACCAAAATACAGACCTTCGCGGAAGGATTGATGGGATACGGAAATGAAGAAGCCGTTTTTACCGCTGAAGATTTAAATCAGTGCATTGAAAACCTGATTGCCTTTTTGAAACCGCAGAATCGTTATGATGATATATCCTTTAATGTGGATTTGTCTCGCAATTTACCGTTGGTTGAATTTGACGGCAGTCAGATACAGCAGTTGCTTGTAAATCTGCTGAATAATGCCGCCGATGCCTTACGGGAAATCACTGACGAAAGAATAATTTCAATTTCTACCGACATCGACAGAGACAATAGCCAGGCCAAAATAAAAATTGCCGATAATGCGGGAGGATTACCCGAAGATATAGATGGTTATATCTTTGAAAGACGATATACCGGCAAAAGGCGCGGCCGGGGATTTGGATTGGTTATTGTCAAACGTATTATTAATAAGCATAATGGGCATATATCATATCAATCCAAAGTCGGATCGGGTACCAGTTTTGAGATTACAATACCATTGAGCAAGCCGGTAACGATTGAAGCGGAAGAATCGACTCGCGAACAAGTTACCACTTGACAGTCTAATAGTAATCATCATACTTTGAAGCAATGAAGCCGGTAAAATTATCAGCCTTTTTGGCGCCAATTCGACTTCGCTATTTGTTTTTGGTGACGATGGCATTGGCGGTGATTTTTTTCTCATTAGCATATCTTGGGATTAAAAAAGCCCGACAATCTCTGACTAATATTATGGTGACGGAAGGGAAAGCGTTGATTGAATCGCTGACGTTATCGTCCACCAATGCGATTCAATCCGGACTCCTTCTGGAAAGCCTTTCCGAAGAAAAACTGGTTGAAATAGCGGCCGATGCGCAAACCCAACTTACCGGGATAACGGATTCCGAGAAATTCCGTCTGTTTTGCAAAGATCGGGATTTGCTTACTCTTGAAATACTGGATTCATCGCTGGCTGTCATCGGGTCAAATCAGTGGGCTCGCGGGCATATTCCCGATTATCCGAATAAGGTCAAAGCCGAGATTCTGGAAATACTCCGGTTTAGCGGAGGATATCGCTCTGTCCTAATTTACGGGGAGGATTCGACGGCATCAGTTTCTCAATATTTTGTGTATGAACTGGTTCCCACCGATGAAACATCTCCATCGGGAATAATGGTTTTGACGGTTCAGGCAAATTATATTGAACAGATTCTCAGGCAGATCGGAATTGGTTATCTGATTCAGGAGATTTCCGGTCAGGCCGGAATAGAATATATATTTTTGCAGAGCCACGATGGCATAATATTCTCATCACAAGGATTACCTCCGGTATTGAGCATAGACGATGACCCGTTTCTTGCCTCATTGATGCAGGTCGATACTGTCGGCTGGCGCATCAGCCAGTTTGAAGGTTTTGATGTTCTGGAAATTGCCCATCGCTTTGAGTCCGTTTCTTATCCCCCCGGGATATACCGCATTGGGATGAACCTTGATGAGTTTCATTCCATATCGGCCGGATACGATCGGCAGATTATCATCACGGCTATCGTACTGTTTTTGATAACTCTTCTTATTGTCGCCGTGGTATCGATTAATCAAAATTATTTTATTCTCGACAAAACATATCGGCAGATGCAGTCTCGCACGGAGACGATTTTTGACCAACTGACCAGCGCTGTTTTAGCTTATGACATGAACGGAAGAATTATCGCTGTCAATAACGCCTTTTTTGAAATGACCGGAATTGGGTCCAAAAATATTGATGATTCTATCGATGAAATCGTGTCCCGATTACCCTTTGCTTTGCCCCAGGAGTTTTTCTCAGGACAAGCCAGTATATCACAGGAACTGGAGATTAAGACGCCACAAAACCAACTTCGCACAATCCTGCTGGGAGCGACGGAACTTCCAAGTAAGGCGGGCGGAGGCGTGGTAATTCTGATACATGATATTACCCGGCGCAAGAGGCTCGAAGAAGAAAATCGGCGCCGGGAGAGGCTGGTGGAAATGGGGGATATGGCGGCCGGAGTTGCTCATGAAATAAGGAATCCTCTAAATGCCATTGGAATCGCCGCGCAGAGACTAAAAATGGAATTTAATCCGCCGGAAGATAACGACGGGTATAATACTCTGACAAAAAACATTCTTAGTGAAACGGAACGATTGAATCAAATTTTGACCCGGTTTTTGGATTTGGCCCGTTCCAAGGCCATGGAGGATACGCCTGTTGATTTGAATGAGGCAATTGAGAGGGGAATAAACAGCGTTGATGATGAAGCCAGGCAAAACGGAATTACGATTAGTTTCCCTGCGGAAAAATCTTTTATGGTGCGCTGCCAAATTGAAAAATTACAGCAGGTTTTCATAAACCTGATTCGAAACAGCATTCAGGCCATGAAATTTGGAGGAGAGGTAATAATCGACGTTCTCGAAACCGCCAACGAGGGGGTCGTAATCACTATCTCAGACACCGGGCCGGGATTTGAAGATGAAGTTTTATCCCGGATATTTCAGCCCTATTTTACGACAAAGACGGATGGTTCCGGGCTTGGTCTGGCTCTGGCCTATAAGACAATATCCGAATGCGGCGGAACGATTGAGGCGTCAAATCATCCCAACGGCGGAGCAGTAATTAAAATAAATCTTCCCATGGCATAAATAAATGATCTAAAAAACTCGCATCTTTTAATTTAGCCAAATCCATAAAAATATTTGACAATTGGAACCGATATATGTACATATCGTTATGGATATATAATGAGGTGGCCTCAATTAGGGTGATTGGTATGATGAATAATAAGCAATACAGTAAGTACTTCAAGGCCTTTGGCGATCCGTCCCGGCTGAAAATTCTTGGCTTTCTTTCATCGAAGGAAATGACGGTAAACGATATCGTCAAAAAGATGGATTTGTCTCAGCCAACGATCAGCCGCCATCTGGCGATATTGAGAGAAGCCGAAATAGTCGTCGATCGCCGCGATGGCCAAAAAGTGTACTACAGTATCAATAGAAACTCCATAAGTAAATGCTGCTGCAGTTTTTGCGATTGCCTGGAAATTCCGGTCGCGGCTGGTGACAGCAAAAAAAGTAAGAATAAGTAAAAAAATTTTGAAACAATAATAGACACATGCGCATATAAAGATATGTAGATACGCAATAAACGAAGGAGGTGATTAAGGTGGAAAAAGATTGCTGCCAGGTTAAAGTAACCGAAATTGATAATGGTTATAAAATCGAAGTGACCGGGGACGATGTCAAAAGCAAGTTTGCCGATTGCTGCGGACCCAAAATGGGCATGATGAAGATAGAAACATCTGAATGTTGCCCGGATGAGTCGAAAGGAAAAGCGGGGGACTGTTGCCCCAAAGAAAATAAGAACAAATAAAAAAGGGTGTTTTCCGCTTTGTACTTTTTATATAAATCAACTCGAACCAAGGAGGATATGATGATCCGATTTTAACATTCCGCGAACCGCTCATTGTTGCGAAGGCGCCATGATGGCGTCCCGGGTATGACATAAAACTGCCTGATATATCTTTAATAATGATTCCTTAATTATTAACCCGGCGGGTTTATTAACCAGCCGGGTTTAAAAATTGCAGTTTTTGGCGAATAAGTATCTTGAGGAAATATCCTGAATCGTCAATCCCGCTTGACATAATATAATTCGGAGCATAATTTGGCGTTCATGAAAGAAATTGCCAGATATTCAGGGTGTTTTGTCTGCGGTGAGGGTAATCCAATTGGGCTTCAGGCTCGGTTTTACTATGATGGCCGAAAGGCTATAAGCGAAATCACGGCCGATGAGAGATACGCCGGATATAAAAATATAATTCACGGCGGCATCCTCGCAACCATGCTCGATGAAATCATGATTAAATCTCTTTTGGCCGAGGATTTATATGTTGTTACGGCCGAGATGACAGTCAGGTTCAAAAGGCCGGTTTATATCGGTGATAAATTGAGATTTGAGGGATATAAAACCGGAACCAGGGGGCCGGTTTATCTGACTGAGGGAAAAGCGATAAACCAGAACGACGATATTATTGCCGAAGCCTCAGGTAAGTATATTGCTCCTAAATCCGAGTTGGCTGATCGGCTTCAGGATTCGGTCGAATAACCGACACCATTACTTCATTATCACCAGTTTACCCAGTTGCTCCCCGTTATCCGAGAGTACATGCCAAAAATATATGCCGGTTACCACCGCCTGCGTATTGCGACTGATTACATCCCACGACTCGTATTGCGATTGCGGTCCACCCTCGGGATTATAATGCTCAATTTCTTTAATCAGATCACCATCGATTGAATAGATTCTGATCTTGCAAACTTTGGGTAGGTTCATGAAATTAATTTTCCGCGTGCGTTCTGCTGATTTGGTCCTTTGCCGGTTCTCATAACCTTGGCTGGCATAACCGCCGTCGATACGATAGGGATTGGGAAAGACAATAACGTCGAGAGCATGTTCTTCAGCATAATCTCCCTGGGGCATGGCGAAATCATTGACCGCATTTGTCATGGGTGAGGATTCGAGGGCACCAACTTCAAGCTGCAACGAACCATAATCGAAGGTTGTCACCGAAAAGTAAAACGGTATCGACGGTTGAATATTATCAACTGTGTATTCGTATTCGTAATACCGAATGTGTCCTTCGTCAGTGGTATCGTTCGGATCGTCCTTTGAAGCCCATGGATATATTTTGTGAATGCGATTGGGATTGGATAGATCGGATGTATTCCAATCCTGGGGCGTAAAATAGATAAATTCGCCGGTCGCATGATCGACTAAAAACTTTTCCGGATTATTATAATCGAGAGGATTAAAATTGGGGCCGTATAATTTCTTTAGCGAATCAAGAGTAAAAGGGATTTCGCTTCGTTTCCATTGGAGCGTAATCGAATCATAATAATATCGTTTGAAATCTAAAACATCATAAGAATCCAGCAGGACAAAATCCTGAAATCGCTCGGTGGTGGACATATAAACCCGGTAACCCTCAAAGTCTTTTTTGCCCGAGAAAGGATCGGGTGTAGTTTCAGATATTTGTCCGTTCCATCGGATTGTTACTTTGCCCATTTCCGGAATTGTCCTGATAATTGGCGGCGGAGGCGGGCCAGCGGCTTTGAAATCAGGAACTCCGTCCCCGGTATAGAAATATTTATCGCAAAGTTTAAGCATATCATCCGGAGGCGGATCAGTTTCTGTAAAATACAGGGTCGAATCGTCGCCCTGACAACTCCAAATATAGCGCCCGGAATCGCCGTTATTATCGGTGTCTACGCCGGGATTATCATAGACCCAGTATGCCCAGCGTGAATTATCTGAAAAATCTTTGAAATTAAGGGTGTTGTAATACAGGTCAGGATAGTAAGCATCAAAATTCTCGTGAAAATCCCTGGGATTGACGTGGAAATTAACGCCTGCGACAAAGGCTATGGTAATGGGAAGCGTATCACCGGGTTCAACATTAAAGGGACCAAAGGAAAGCAGATAGCGAGTGTCAAAACCATTGGCGATATCGGTCGCCATACTTGGTCGCGGTGGCGGTAAATATCCCCGGCCGGTATGAGAAATGGCTGTATAAAGCTGATCGTAGTCGAATTCTTCATGAGATAAAATATAGTATTTGAGAATATCGCCTATAGGTGTGCCCAAATGAGTTCCAAATGAACGAAACGGGTCTTCATCGGAACCTGCCTTCCGGGGTCCAAAATCCAGGGTTGGATCGCTATTGGATACCCACCAATTAAAGCTGTAATTTAAATCCGGATTGGGAGTGCGCAAAACTCTTGTCCCGGTAACGCCTCGGGCCGACTGAATATACCAGTACTGCGGCTGCATGTCGGGAGGACCGGGGTCGCCATCATTATCGGCAATCCAGGCAATATTGACGGTGTCTTTTCGGGGACCGAATCGAGGCGGCATGTCGGCTGTTCTGAGGAATCCGCATATATCATCATAAGGCCCGTTTTGTCGATTGCCCATGTGGAAAACATCGCCGTCAACATATAGCCCCATATATACTTCTCTAAGCGGAAAGACATTGATATTAGCAATTTGAAAATCAATTAAAATAAAATCATCGGCGTAACTGTAACTCCAGGCATAAGAACGTTGCACTACAGATATATTGAGCGGCATATGAGGCCTATTATCAATTTGATTCTCACCTCCCGGAGCGACCATGGTATCAGTATAGTAAGCGATTATGTCCTGCTCAGATTTTGCATCAGGATGAAACCCCGGGCGTCCCTTGAGAACTGTTCTGAATTCAAAATTACCGGCCGGATAATAATCTGGATTAAATTCCCGTCCGGTCCAGTTTTCCCAGCCTGTGGTAGCGCAGGAAACCAGAGTATCGCGTCCTACAATCGCTCCAATCCAGAGAGCGCCTCCAAAAAGGTGATTGACATCCGAGGCTTTTGGGTATTCACAGCTGGGAACGACTTCGCCATCATAAACCGTTGACTGATCTCCGGAAAATGCGCCCAGAATACCACTATTGAGCAAAGCCATCCTGATATAACCAATATTATGCATGGCCAATTGATAATTGGGTTCAAAATTTGCTGCCGATTTTGTCGAGTTATTTTTATTTAAATCTGGTAATTCAAACGGCGCTCGTGCCAAAGAATCTACTGAGAAACAGTAAGTGATAAAGAAGATGCTTATTGTGGTTCTAATTATGCTAAATAATGAATTCATTAAAACTATCCTTTTCAAATGAAATAATACCAGTCGATGCTACTGACGAATAATAACGCAATTTATCCATTTTTGCCAGTCGATTATGGCGGGAATTACAGTTAAAAAGTAATTGGCTGCAGGTTATGTCGGCTGACGACATAAATTTGAAATTGTCTGCATAACTTGTTAAAATCATAAAAAATGGTTCGCCGCAAGCCATTGATTTCCAAGGGGTATTTCATCTTAACGATCCTATGAGTCGGGCATGATGTTTGCTGATTGCTTCCTATGAAAGATTTTATCAAATGCTATATTTCCGGTAGGCATCAGATTAAGAATGAAAAGGAAGGGATTGTCTCATTTGCGGTACCCGATTATGGGATATTATTTCGATGCATGGCCTGCGGATCCAGAGCGGAATTGGAGATCATTGCTTTCTTAAGTTTTTTGAAATTTGCAGAACATAACCTTGATATTTTTAAGACAAGGCAATTGCTGATTTTTACCGATTTCCCGTTACTTGTATATTTAATGAATAATGGCGCCGTGGGGATGCCGGGAATGCAAGCGGTGGTTGCCGAAGCCAAAAAATATTCCAGAAAGATGGAATTTACAGTCAAATGGATAAATGAAAAAGAGAATCGGTCCGCCGATTCGGTTGTCAATATTCCTTATATGCCGTTGAAGCATCGGGTGAAGATCAGAACTTTCGCCAATCTGAATATCACCAAACCGGAGAATAATTTAACCGGGAATTCAGAAACTTCCGGCGGAATGAATTTATAATCCAAATCTCAACTATTATTCTCTTCAGGTGTATAACATAAAGGTTGCGCCATGTGGCGTTTTTTTTTATTGTTGAACCTAATGTAATTGGCATTTTGGCATTGAGTGAGTGAAGGAAATGATTCAACAGATTAAAGCATCGCGAATAATTTTATGGGCATTGGCGTTCATCTTTCTGGGCGCCTTACCGGTATCGGCTTTGAAATTGATAAACTATATTCAATACCTCTCGATAAAAGCGGCCGCGTTATAGGCTCTCTTCGAGGAAACTACCTTATTTATACGCGCCCTAATATAAAAATGTATAATAACAGCGGCCGCGAGATTTTTTCGCGCAGCCTGAAAAATAATGTTAAACCGAAGCTTTCCCCCAATGGTGAACAATTGGGATTGATTACTTACGCGGATAATTCCCCGACCAGTATTAAGACCATCAAATTTGAATTATTTGATCGTAATGGAAAGTATCAATGGGCCATGGATATGCCTGCTCCCAATGATTTTATTCTCACAAATTCGGGGAAGATATTTGGCATAGAGGGGGCTTTGGGCATCTCTCCGGTTCGAGTGCATTTATTCAGCGAATTTGGCGACCTGGTTAATATTTTGACATTTGAAGATGATTATAAGGCTATAGAAATTACTCCCAATGGCAAAAAATTTGTTATAGATCGCTCGTACAACGGTTACTTTGTATATGATTCAACTGGTAACTTGCTAAAGAAAATTCCCGAATGCACCAAATTTGTTTTTGACCGGGATGATCGTTATTTTGGAGTGTTTTTTCAAAAGTATTTTCACTTGTATCAGGATGAAAACGAAATCAAAGCCATAGAAACCGAGGAATTTGAAATTAAAGAAATGGCGATGAATGTAGAGGCTAATGTTTTGGTATTGTTATCGAAAAGCCTGATTGAAGTTTATGAATTGACATCGGGAAAACAGCTTTGGAAATATCAATTCGCGGACAAGGATAATCGATTTACAGTATTGGATTTGAGTGATGATGGAGAATTCCTCGTTTGCGGGCTGGATAAAAGCAAAGGAATCAAAGCGCCCAAGGAAGAAAGGCATGTTGAAGGAGAAATATACCTGATTCCAACTAATGGCAAAACAATGTTCAGACAACGGGCGAATTACAAGGAATGGAACCCTGATTTCCCAAAAGGATTTTTTGGCTCAGGAAATAGAAGCGTATTTATGCTGACAAAAGAGGAATTGATTAAATATAGAATCAACTAACCTTCTCGCGGCAAGTTTTTGCATAAATTTGAATGGCCGATGCCAATTTCGGCCATTTTTTTTTGCTTCAGATTCAAAATAATCTTAACCCGTCGTCTTTTGTCTGTAAGTCATTGGTAGGCGGGGATAAAAATCTATTTAAGCTAATGACCTTTTCCGTTTTTTTGAGTTAATTTACGGCATTGTGTTTGCTCAAATGGATTCAAATAGAAGTTTAAAACAGGATTCAGGCATGATTGACACTTTGAAAATTATTCCAATTGAGCAAATTGTACCGTTCGAAAATTATTCCGACGAACATGCTAACCGGCAAATAAATGAGTTGAAATTACTGGGCACTCTCAGAAATCCACTTCTGGTGTATCCAATTAAGGATAGATTTCTCCTCCTTGATGATTCCTGTACAATAAAAGCACTAAATACGTTGAACATCGATCATGTGCCGGTTCAAATCGCGAGTAAGGATAAAGTGTCGATTTACCCCTGGCAAAAAGTGGTCGAAGGATGGCATTATCCAGATTTAGTTAAATTTTGTGAGAAATTTCCGCGACAGATTAAGATACTGATGGAGGCATCAGGTAAATTGCGTCGGGATGAGGCTGAGTTTCGATTTAGAGACCGACAAGTCGTAAGATTGAGATTTGTTTCAGACTCATTCTGGGTTCGAGCCGATATTTATTGCAAACTTTATAAGGATATAGCCTGGAGCCGAAAAAGCTATCGGGCAAGTCTGGAGTATAATCATCATTTGCAATTTACAGAACATCCCAAGGCGTCGGCGGTAATATTTCCTATTTGTTTTAACATGGATGAATTATCCGAATTCGCTCAAAAAGGAGCATTGCTTCCCAGAGGTATAGTTCGGGGCGATCTGCCGGGAAGAATCTTAGGCATTGATTATTCGCTGGCAATACTGAAAGAAAAGGTCGGAGTGGAAGATAAAGAGTTATTTTTGAGGGAATTGATAGAGATGAGGATGAAGGCCGATCGAACGACTTATTATTTTGGAAAGGTATTTGTCTTTAACAGCTAATAATAAATCTTGTTTTAGAAACCCGGCTATGATAGTATTAGTCGGGTTTTTTTATGCTGACTATCGATTCAAGGACATGTCATGAATGCGCCGGATGTATTTCGCTATGTCCGGATTTTGCCCTGTATTTAGATATTGATGGATTACAAGTCAGACAGGATGATTGTTCTTTATGCGAAATTTGCATTGAGTTTTGTCCGGTCGGTTCATTAAAGGTTCAATCTCAAAATCTGCAAACCTGAGGGGGCCGATTTGAAAAAAAGGCATCAGCTTCTGATTGTCGGCGCCGGTCCCGCCGGAGCCTATGCCGCGTGCAAAGCCGCCGAAGCCGGTTTGGATGTACTGCTGGTTGACAGAAAAAAGGATATAGGTAAGCCTGTTTGCTGTGCCGAAGCGACTTCAATGGAAGGGTTGTCGTCTTTTGTTGAACCGCTTCCAGAATTCATATCAACAGAAATTAGTTCTCTGAAATTGACGGTTTCAACAGGAAAAAAACTACAGTGTGATTTCGGTAAAACTGTTGGATATGTATTGGATCGGCCCGCCTTTGAGAAATTCCTGATAAATCGAGCCATTGAACAAGGTGTGGAGTTTGTCGCAGGAGCCTATGTTTGGGATATTTCAATAAATGGAAGAGCGCTTGCGTCAATTCGAACTGAAACCGAAGGTTTTCAAACTGAGTCGTATTATATAATCGGTGCCGACGGCGTCGAATCTCAAATCGGCAGAATGGCCGGATTGGAAACGGGTTTGGATCTGGAGCATTGTGAATCAGCATTGCAATATTACGTTTCGAATATCGATATTGATCCTCATTGCCTGCTTTTTTTTGTAGGGGACAGTTATTCGCCGAACGGCTATTTATGGGTTTTCCCGAAATCTGAAAACTCGGCTAATATTGGAGTCGGATTAAATCCATATGAATCTGACAGTAAATTTCTCAGAGAAAATTTGGATAGATTTATCAGAGAGAATTTTCCCCGAGGCAGGATAGAGTCTGAATCATGCGGGATGGTACCGAAATTTAAAAATTTCGATATACTGGGCCGGGAGAATATTCTCCTTGCCGGAGATGCCGCCCGAATTATAGATTCGGTTACGGGAGCAGGTATTGCTCGGGCTTTGCATACCGGTCAGCTTGCTGCTCAAACCATTGCCGAGGCAGTCAATAATAATTTGACACTTGACAATATGCAGGGGCGATATCGATCACAAGTTGAGACGGCTATGGGTCGAGATATGAATATCTTTTCCCGCGCCTATCCAGTATTTAGAAAATTTGATAATCGTGACTGGGATGCATTGCTTGAATTTCTTGAGGAGTATTTAAAAAACAAGAAGGCCGAATCAATTGACCCGGCCGCGATGATTAAGAGCGTATTGACAACCGCGCCACGGCTTTTGCGCCTGGCGCGCCATGTGTTTTAGATTATTCTGATTTTAAGCGTGCCATGGCTTTTGTCATACGTGATTTTAAGCGGGCCGCTTTTCTTTTGTGAATGACCCCTTTACTCCAGACTTTATCAATACTGGCATATGCCTTTTTTAGATCGACCTCTTCGCCGGTCGCAAGACTGGCCCTGGTGTCCTTTATAGTCTTTTTCAGCAGCGTCCGGATAGCATTATTCCGAACCTTATCATTTGCCGATTGGCGCAGCCGCTTGACGCATGATTTGTGATGTGGCAAAAAAATCTCCTTTCAATTTGCTCAATAAAGCCTCATAATATACATTGTATCGGAGTTCTGTCAAGAGACTATATGACAAAAAAAACGGGATTTACAATTTCATTTTCAAGGGTGGCTTCGGGGACTTTTTTATCCCGTTTGCTTGGTTTGGTCCGAGAACAGGTGTTTGCCCATCTTTTTGGCACCTCATTAGCGGCCGACGCCTTCTTTGCGGCCTATCGAATCCCCAATCTGTTGCGTGATTTGTTTGCGGAAGGGGCTCTTTCTTCGGCCTTTGTTCCGGTATTTAAACAGGAATTTCAGGAAAAAGGAAAAGAACCGGCTTTTGAGCTGGCCCAAATCAGTTTTTCAGTATTAACGTTAGTGGTTTCGGTGGTATGTATTGTCGGGGCAATATTGTCGCCTTATCTGGTCAAAATAATTGCTCCTGGCTTTTCGGATATTCCCGGAAAAGCAGAATTAACGGGGCAGTTGACCGCTTATATGTTTCCCTTCCTATTATTGGTAGCATTAGCGGCGTTGGCTATGTCAATTCTAAATTGCCTCGAAAAATTTGGAATACCTGCTCTGGCTCCGGCGATGTTTAATATCGGTGTTATCACAGCCGCTTTAATAATCTGTCCATATCTTGAACGGCCGATTTTTGGTATGGCTGCCGGAGTCTTACTCGGTGGTTTGGGGCAATTTTTAATTCAGGTTCCGAGTTTGTATAAATCCGGTTTTCGATTTCGGTTTAATCCCCAATTCAATCATGACGGTTTAAAACGCATCGCCAGATTAATGGGTCCGATGATTGGGGGATTGGCCGCCGGGCGAATAAATATTTTCGTCAATACGCTTCTGGCTTCGCTATTAGCAGCTGGTTCGGTATCTTATTTGACGTATGCTTACCGGATAATGCACTTGCCGCTTGGAATCATAGCGGTGGCGCTGGGTACCGTCGCCCTGCCCAAAGCGTCGGCATTAGCAGCGATGAATGATGAAGAGGGTTTGGTCAAAGTCTTCTATCGAGCAGTACATTTATGTTTTTTCCTGGTCTTTCCAGTCGCCGCTTTTTTCATAGTCGCCGGGGATGAAGTCATCGGTCTTTTATTTGAGCATGGGCGATTCGTGCAAAATGATACCTATAATACTTATCGAGCCTTGATCTGGTTTAGCGTCGGGCTAATTGGTTTTGCCGGGGTCAGAGTTACCGCGCCAATATACTATGCCCTCAAAGACGCCGTTAATCCGATGAAATTTTCTATTTATGCCGTCCTTATAAATCTGGGTGCGAATTTTATTTTTGTCAGATTTTGGGATTTCGCGGGCCTGGCGGCGGCGACGGCTCTGGGGGGAATCGTTAATTTTGGATTACTTGTATTTTATCTTCCCAGTAAAATTAAGGGAGTAAGAATCGCCGCAGTTTCTGTTATGTTTATAAAATCAATTGTGGCGGCCGGTTTGACCGGATTTATTCTGTTATACATAAAAGGAATTAGTTGGTTTACCTCCCTTGAAAATACTTTTTTCGACCGCATTGAGAAAATTCTGATTTTAATTGCTGTCGCCGGACTTTGTTATTTGCTTTTTTCAGTTGTATTCAGGAATATTCCCCAAATAAAAGAAAAACCAGCTTTCGATAAAAAAGAAAATGACAGCATTTAGTTTTCGATTTCCCGCCATAATTGCCCTTACCGGAATCGTTGCCGGGACAATACTGGGCAGGTATGCGGCATTAAATATGCCAGTGGTGACAGTCATTTTCATTGCCGCCTTGTTGCTTTTAATAATGACCTATTTTCGATTAGATACCCGTTATTTTTCCGCTTCGTTGATTTTGTTTTTGTTGATCGGCTCTTATTTAATGGCGTCCCAGAAATATCAATATTTCGCCGCTGATGATGTCGGGCAATATGCGTCATCTTCAAGCTCTTTGAGATGTTTTGGCAAGATAGAAAAGTGGCCGGTTTTGAAGCAGCATAAGACTATTCTTACTTGCCGGGTCGACTCAATCATAGTTCAAGATTCAGTCCGGCCGGCATCCGGATCCATCCTGATAAACGTCCAAAGAGAAACGACTGAATTCATGCTGGGCGATGAAATCTCTTTTTCGGGAAGGTTATACATTCCGTCGGGAGGAAATTATCCGGGCCAATTTGATTATCGTGAATATTTGGAGAATAAGGGCATCAGGGCAGTTGTTTATATGTCAAATCCGGCTTTAATATTAAAGTTTGAAAAAGAAAGCAATATCTGGGGGAAGATAATATCATCACTCAGAAAATGGACGCTGGATTGTTTTCAATCTAACCTGACTGAAATACCCTATGCCCTGGCTTCGGGATTTTTAATAGGAGAGACCCGTGATATCCCGGAGGACATTTATCAGGCCTTTCGACGGACAGGGACTTTACATTTATTGGCCGTATCAGGCTCGAATGTCGCCCTGGTTTTAATTGTTTTTTCAGTATTTCTCAAGATATTCTCATTTAAAAAAATTACCAGGCTGTTAATACTTATATTGGTCATTGTCGTATTTTCACATCTATCCCACAATCAGCCATCCGTCATTCGCGCTTCGGTCATGGCTATCCTGATCATTCTTGCCAGGTTTTTGTACCGCCGGGCCAATCTCAACAATATTATCGCCGCCGCCGCATGTTTACTGATATTGTATGATCCTGCCAATTTATTTGATATCGGATTTCAATTGTCATTTGCCGTTACATGGGGATTGATTTCCTTTCTGCCAAAGATAAATTCACTCCTGACCGGTAAGTCAATTCCTTCAGTTTATCGTTATTTATTATTGATAGCTTTGGGTTCGTTTATCGCGTCATTGGTATCGGCTCCGATAACTTTGTATTATTTCGGGGAAATGTCGCTGGTCACGGTGTTTTCCAATTTAGTGATTGTGCCGATGGTATCAGCCGCAGTCATCGGGATAATGATTCTTCTGGCGGTAAATTTAATTTTTCCACCGCTGACGCTTATCCCCGGCGTTTTTCTCGATCGCTTGCTAAGCCTTATCAATGATCTGGTTATCTGGTTTGGAAGTTGGGAGTTTTCATCAATAAGAACTGCTGAGGTCAGGGGCGAGTATTCTATCTTTGCGTTGGTGATTTTGACGATGTTATTTTTTGCAATTACTTCAAAAGCATTCCGCCGTTTATTGGTGTTTTCAATCCTGCTTGGGGGAATATGCTTTTTTGGTGAAGGACTTCTGGCGCGGGGAAAACCGATATCATCAATTGAAATTTATAATTGGGGAGCGGCCCAGAGTATTATTATCAATTCCTCAAATGCGGTGGCCATATATCATCAAAGCCGAGTGTCTCGATATGATGATTTTGGCTCTAATCTGATACCTTATTTAATCGATCGTGAGGAGTCGTTACCGGAAATATATATATTATTTGAACCCAAACATAGGACAATGCAAAGAATGGCGGAAGGAGCAGAATTCGGCCCTGAAATTGATTTATACCCGGTAAATGATTTCGATTTTTCCAATCCATCAATCTGGACTAATACTGAAAAAAAACGGGTATTTGAAAACGAGACTTATAATGAGATTCAAATAGGCCACAATGTTGTCATCATTAATATACTCGATTCAATTGAAATAATAATTGCTAATTCACCGGTAGATTTTAACCGATTGCCCGAAAATATAATTGAACAGTGTAATTGGTATATAATTTTTGTAAATAGTGACAAAAATCTGGCGGAATTAGCAGCTGTGAATGATATGGAAAAGGCAATAATTCTTCTTGAAAAACATAAAAATATTTACAAGATATTGCAGGATAATAATTTTGATGAATTATATCCCGGACTGAATGACAAAATCACTTTACCGGGTTCAAATATTACGCTAATCCCCTGAAGTATCGGCCAAACCCAATATTTTGTGCTAATCTGTTAAAGATATCGGTAAAGATATATGACTTAAGTCCCGATAAAAAGGAAAGAAATATTGGTTTACGGGCATTTTAAATTAATGCAGTCTAACATATTAATAGTTAAGGTGATATGGGACTATCAGGAAACCTAAAAACAGTATCGTTTTCCGATGTACTGCAATTGTTGTCAACAGGGAAGAAAACAGGCGTACTTACAGTAGCAATGGGTGCGCGCAAAAAAGAAATCGCATTCTCTGGAGGCAATATTATAAGCGCCATCTCAGTGAACGCGAATGAGGATCTACTGGGAAATTTGCTTTTAAAGCGTGGAAGAATCAATAAGAAAGATCTGGAGCGAGCAATTTCATTGCATAAATCTTCCGGCCGTGCTTTGGGAGCTACTCTTATTGATATGCAATTGTTTGACAAAGACGAAGTTTCCGAATGTTTGCGGATGCAAATCGAAGAAATTGTCTATAATCTTTTCAGCTGGGTCGATGGCGAATTTTCATTCGCGGAAGGTGAATCTCCAAAGAACGCAACATTCCTGGTTAATTTGTCAACTATGAATATCATCATGGAAGGTACGCGGCGGATTGACGAATGGCTCGAAATACAAAAAGTTCTTCCGCCCAATGATATTTTATTGCGCGTCCGCTTGACTCCTAAAGTCAAAACAGAGGAAATAACGCTATCTCTTGATGAATTTAAAATATTAACATTGATAAATGGAGAAAGAACCCTTCCGGAAATAATAGAGGTTTCTCCGGTGGGTGAATTTCCTACCTGCCGGGCATTGTATCGTCTCATTTTGGGTTCCCTGGTAGAAGGCGCCGGAAAAACCGCCAATGATAATATCGGACCGGATGAAGATGAAGAAGAAATAATCCTTGGCATTATTTTCAAACTATACAACACCTGTTTTCTGAGGACGCGCAAAGTAATCGAGGAAGTCGTCGGGACGACTAATCCGGGGTATAGCAGGTTCATATCAAGTTTCAGGCAAGGGTTATTGGTATTTTTCCCGGGATGTGATATGAGTACCGAGTCGGGACCGTCGCTTGAGAAATTTCTTCAGGAAGTTAAAAAAATTCCGGAAAAAGTCAGAATGCATAGACTTCTCTCCATGTTAGAAGATATGTTGCACGAACAGCTTGAATATATATTTATGAATTTTGGATATGGAGCCTTTCGCACTGCGGTGGGAAAAGTCAAAAAAGAGATTTCCGAACCGCTGGCCATACGCCGTGAATTAGTAAAGAAATTCCGTCTTGATGATAATTTCTATTATTCCATCAAAAAGGCGGAGAGAACTATAAAGATGATATCGGGTGACTCATGAAGAATAAACTTGGATTGATAGGGATATTTGTGTTTACGCTAATAATGGTCGAATCGGCTTATGCCGCCGATTTTAAGGTTCTTGGAAATGTTCCAGCCATAATCAATCTAGTGATATTGATAGGCGCCTTAGCTTGCTTATCGGTAGCGATAAAACTATTTGGGTTAGTTAAGGGCGGAGCTCTGGCCAAAGGCTGTCAAATGTGGATAATCTCGTTTATAACGCTGACAGCCGGTCAGGTTTTAATCCTCGCTCAGGAACTCAAGTTGTTCATTTTGACTTTCGATATAGCCGGGATATTGTATGTCGGAACAGTGATACTATGGCTCATCGGTCTCATGCATGCCCGCCGCGTTTTGGGTTAAGGTAATTTTGTTTGACTCGAATGAAGCCATAGGCTATTATCGATTGGATATGCGCAAAACAGAGATACTAAAACTTTGGATGGATCATAATAATGATTGATCGGTCAAGTATTGATGAACGGATCGCCAAATGCAGCAAAATACTGGATGAAAATCCTGGCTCGCAGATTTTTGCTGCTTTGGCTGAAGCTCTCCGCAAAAAGGGCGACCTTGATAAGGCCTTTCGCGTTTGCCAGAATGGTTTGAAAATCCACCCCGACTATGGTTCGGGCCACCTGGTGATGGCGAAAATCAACATGGATAAGGGGATGTATGATTGGGCCGAAATCGAAGCGATGAGAGCGGTCGAACTTGATGGCGAAACTCGAACAAATGAATTGCTTCTTTCTGAAATATATATTTATAAGAACGAGTTTAATAAAGCCTGCCGCCTCCTGGAAAAACTTCATGAGAGTGATCCGGGAAATGAGCAAATAAAAAAATTGCTCGAAATTGCCAGAAAAATACCCCTTGAACAGCATAATCAGCCAAACTCAGATTATAGTGCGCCGACTCCGCTGGTTGTCAATGCGGGCGTTTCACCGGCATCTCGGGAACGCGAACATTCGGCTCCGGTGCAGACCATGACTCAGGAAGCCCCTCCGGTTAAATCTGATTTGAATTATAGGCAAATGTTAAGAACCCTGGTTATTACACCCGGGATTGAAGGGATATTATTAATAAATAATGACGGACTTGTGATTGAGTCCATTTGGAATGTATCGGGCGATACTGATTTGGTCGGAGCGCTGGCGGTTGAAACGGCGCGGTTTACGACTATTCAAATGCGAGAAGTAGGGTTTGGGCATTTGCAGTCGATGATGTTAGAAACACCCAAGTCATTATACTATATGGTCGGTATAAAAGGCAGGTTGCTAACAATGATATGCACTGAATCAATAAATCTCGGATCTCTTAAAATGAAATTGAGCGCTTTGCTTCCCAGACTGATGCCGTAACCAAAAGGATATAATATGGAGAAGAATATAAAAAATTTAATTCTGCTCGCATCGTTGATATTGGTTGTGATACCGATGGTAATTTTTCCCAATAAACTGGGATTGCCGTTATTGTCGGCATCGGTCTTATATTTGTTTTATGAAATGGCGTTCTACGGGATAGTACTTCATTTTTTCCGCAGGAATGTATCATTAATGACCATTTTGATTGGCGCATCTTTAACAATGGTATTTCGCATTGGTTTGGGAGCCGCATTTGGCCTGGCCATTATAATTATGTACAGACTCGATAGCTCGGTTGCTTTTTCTCTTGGAATAGGCAAATATTTGCCGGCTATAATACTTCATGTGGTGGCAGCTCCTTATGTTTTGCGCCCGGCGTATTTGTATCTGGCATCAAGTTTAACCCCGGAAAAAATGCCAAAGAAATTTGTCTTTGAACCCCATATAGAAGCAAAGGAAGTAATCTCCCCCGAAGTAAACGAATCTATTATGAAATTGCAGAAGAAGAATTTTAATGAAATAGATGCTGAAAAGCAGGCCTTTGAAGTTACATCGATTCCACATGGGGACGGCGATAATCAGCTGGAGCGGGCAGTACAATATATTGGAGAATCAGCCGCGGTTAAAATGTCGCTTCTTATAGATGAAGAAGGTCTTACGCTCGCCAGATTTAGTCGTTGCGAAGAGGACATAGAATTGTGGGCTCCAGCCGCGATTGTCATTGAAAAAGAAAATCGAAGATTATTGAATCGTTTCAGTCCGATTGGAGAACCCAGTAAGCTGGATATAACGGCTCATGATAAGCGCATTATTTTGCGTCGGATAGAGAGATTGACTTTAATGATTATGGCAGAAGAGAATATTGACGAGACCATTCATATTAGAATGGCGCAGGCTGCGGATATGATAAAAAAATATATCAATGCACGATACAGCCCGGCAATGTTTGCCAGGGTGGAGGAACAATATGTATCAAATTCTTGAGGGATTAAACAAGACGAGCGGAATAATCGGAAGTATGGTAGTTGGGAGCGATGGAATTGTGATCGCGGCCGATCTCAATACGCAGATTGAAGAAGACGCGATTGGCGCCCTGGCTGCATCGATTATTTCCAATGTACAGAAATCGCTCGATCGTCTTCAATCACCGCCACTGAAACAGGTTACGGTGGAAGCTGACAATGCCAAATTATTTTTCAGTGAGGTAGAAATGGGTGTTTTGGTAGTTATTACCGAACCGGAAGTTAATATTGGTTTAGTTCGGCTTGAAATCAAAAACGCGACAAGTAAATTAAACAATCAGGAAGCAGTTTGTTAAGAGATAATACATGGTATCAATAAATTACGCATCGAAAGAGGTTAGTTGCAAAATCGTTTATTACGGCCCCGGGTTATCGGGTAAAACGACCAATTTGCAATATGTCCATGCGAAGGTACCTTCCAATACGAAGGGTAAATTGATTTCGCTGGCTACAGACGCCGATCGGACCCTGTATTTCGATTTTCTGCCGATAAATATTGGGAAAATTAATGGTTTTGACGCCAAATTTCAGCTCTATACAGTTCCCGGACAGGTTTATTACAACGCCACGCGGAAACTTGTTTTACGGGGAGCAGATGGTGTTGTCTTTGTGGCCGATTCGCAACCGGATAAACGGGACGAAAATATTGAATCGCTTAATAATCTCAAGGAAAATCTGGCAGAGTATGATTTTAAGATCGAGGAGATGCCGTTTGTCATTCAATATAATAAGCAGGACCTGCCGGGAGTTTTTAGCGCCGAAGAGCTTCATGCCTTTCTTAATACAGGCAATTGGCCGGAGTTTTGTGCTTCGGCGACAGAGGGCTTTGGCGTATTTGATACATTAAAGTGTATCTTGAAACTTGTTCTGGATAAGGCAAAATCGGCAGGAAATGTTACAAAGCCCGCCCAATCTGCCTCAATTCAGACTGCACCTCGAGCTACTTTTCAAACGTCTCCTACTCCAATTCATCAGCCAGAAGTACCTCAGGTGTCACAACCAGCACCGTTTGCTCAACCAAGACCGGCACCGACTTCTATGGTCCCGGATCAGCCGGTACAGACGATACCACGGCCGGTCACTCCGGCAGCATCCATGATTCAAGATACGAAACGCCCCTCAGAACAGGTTGCGCGGCCAAATTTGGAGTCGGATGAGCCTGTTGAACGACCAGCTGTATTTCAGCGCGAGCCGGTTGAGCAAAATAATGAAAAAGCCCCGTCATACGAAGCGAATTACCGGCCTTTTCCTGGTAATACCGCTGATGATGAAAAACGCATGCAATTTTCTCATCAAAAACAAAGCGTCAATTCACATATAACTAAAGCCGAAACTTACAATCCGAGCATCGGGGATGAAGATAAGAATCATTCTTCACATCCTCAAATGGCGCCATCGCTGCGCGCTGAATCGACCGAAAAGCCCAAAAAGCGGTCATTCTTTAAGCGCTTGTTTGGATTAAAATAAAGGGGAGGAAATTCCCGTGAGTGATGATAGTCTGATATTATATGAGGAAGAGATCGAGCGGATTGATTCTTTATTGACCAAGTTATTAAAAGGAGCGGAAGCGAAATGCGCCCTATTGGTTGATAAGGATGGCCATCTCATCACGCGCCAGGGTTTTACGCACTCCCTGGATACAACCGCGCTGGCGGCACTTCTGGCCGGCTCGTTCGCTTCAACCAAAGAGATTGCCCGATTGGTTGGTGAATCAGAGTTCTCGGTCCTGTTTCATCAGGGCAAAAAAGACCATATCCACATGTCTATCGTGGGAGAACGTTCGATAATGGTTGTGATTTTTGATGATCGCACCACGATAGGAATGGTGCGCCTGTACGCCAAGGAAGCATCGGAAGAATTAGCCAAAGTGTTTGCGCAAATAATGGATCGTCCTCAAGAGGATCATCCGGAAATGTCAGCCGATTTTGCAGCTTCGGCGGGCGATAAACTGGATGATATATTTAAGGATTGACCCCGAGCAAAGAATTGATCGCGGCCGCCGCGGAAGGAAAGGCGCGGCATTGATATTTTATTTTAGAGCTTCGCCCCCTGGTTCCGCCCGCGTTCCGCGGATATAACACTGGGCACATCATACGGGAAAGTACTTATGCCATTATGGAGAGACATTAATGTCCGCTGAATTAGGAACCATGCTGGTAAAGGCCGGCAAAATTTCCGAAGATCAATTGGAAAAAGCGCTGGCCATGAAGGAGCAGAATAATGAATATTTTGGCGAAGCCCTCGTCAAAGTAGGAGCCATTGGCAGCGAAGAAGAGCTCTCCCATTTTATCAGCAAGCAACTGAATATGGGATCTTTGCGTCTTGCCGACGTAGAGTTAAATCCGGAAGTTGTCGCCCTGATTCCCAATGATATTGCCCGCAAATTTAATGTCATAGCCGTTTCAAAACTCAAGAAAATTCTTATTGTCGCGATTGCAGACCCTAATAATGTTTATGTTCTTGACGCTATAAAATTCATTACCGGCTGTAATGTACAGCCGGTAATTTCTCCAGAAAACGCCATCACCAAGGCGATTGAAAAATATTATCGTTCAGATAGTGGGGTTAGCGCCATCCTCAAAGGTCTTGAAGACGAGGATGAACTTGAGGTTGTTTCTGTTTCCGACGAAGAGCTCAGCGAAATGGACTTGCAGTCGGCGGTTCAGGACAAACCATTGGTTCGCCTGGTCGATTCGATTATCAAAGAAGCCGTTCGCACCGGGGCCTCTGATATTCATATCGAAATGTACGAACGACGGATTCGCGTGCGCTATCGAGTCGATGGCAACCTTAAAGAGATGGATCCTTTGCCGTTCAAATATCGGGCAGCAATTATATCTCGCATAAAAATCATGGCGGATCTGGATATTTCCGAACGGCGTTTACCTCAGGATGGGCGCATAAAAATTAAGCTCGACAATCGTACTGTTGACCTTCGTGTTTCCGTTTTGCCGACTATTTTTGGTGAGAAAGTGGTTATGCGAATTTTGGATTCGAATGCTTTAATGGTTGATATGACCAAACTCGGTTTTGCAAAGAACTCGCTGAAGCGATTCGATAACGCCATTCATTTGCCATATGGAATAATTCTGGTGACCGGGCCAACCGGTTCAGGTAAAACGACTACTCTTTATTCGGCTCTGAAGCAGATTAATACCGAGGGTATAAACATAATGACTGCCGAAGATCCGGTTGAGTTTAACTTTGACGGGATCAACCAGATCGCTGTCAAGTCGGACATCGGTTTGACATTTGCCAAAGCATTGAGGTCTTTTTTGCGGCAGGACCCCGACGTGATAATGGTCGGTGAGATTCGAGATAGTGAAACAGCGGAAATAGCCATCCGAGCGGCATTAACCGGGCACTTAGTTTTCTCGACTCTGCATACCAATGACGCTCCCTCATCGATAAACCGGCTAATTGATATGGGTATTCCCAACTACCTGGTATCTTCAGCAACGCGGTTGATTATGGCTCAGCGTATGACGAGGAAAATTTGTATCAATTGCAAGAGGGGTTATACTCTCACCGATGAAGATATACAAAACCTTGACGTTCCCGAACACCTTATCACAACCCGGGATATTTTTGAATCTCCCGGCTGCAATGATTGTAACGGAACCGGCCAATCGGGCCGTACCGGTATATATGAAGTTATGCCGGTTTCAGAGGTGATTGAAGACTTGATTTTAAGAAGAGCAACTGATATTGAAATTCGCAATAAGGCAGTTGAAGAGGGGATGCTGACATTGCGCATGGCCGCCGTTGATAAGCTAATGAGCGGCTTAATCAGTCTCAAAGAAGTCTTTGCCGTAACTGGTACTTAGAACGCGAAATTTCTTCCAAACACCAACAAGTAATAATTGGAAATGGGGAATAGCCAATAAATTTGCCATATTGGCTCATTTGTTCAACTTGTTTAATCGCAATAACTTATTATTGGCGTTTTAAGTCGGTGTCACTTAAGATTTTCAATACATTTACCGATACAATTAATGATACGATAGAGGCGCAATTCCGCTGAATATATAGTCGCTTTACTTTAGGAGATAACATGGTAACGTTGAGGGATCTTCTCCAGGAAATGGTCAAGATGGGGGCCTCCGATTTACATCTTACGGTTGGTATTCCACCCATGGTAAGAGTGGATGGAAATTTAGTACGAATGGAGCACGAGGTTTTAACCGCTGAAATGACATTGAAGCTGGCTTACAGCATCATGAATGAAAAACAGCGGAAGAAATTTGAAGAAAACAATGAACTGGACTTGTCGTTTGGCCTTGAGAATTTGAGCCGATTTCGCTGTAATGTATTTCGTCAGCGCGGTAATATTGCCGTCGCATTGCGGCAAATTCCCTTTAAGATAAAAACTTTTGAAGAACTGGGATTGCCGAAAGTTGTTTCCGATATGGCCAATTTACCACGTGGCCTGGTTCTTGTTACCGGTCCGACCGGTTCAGGAAAATCGACTACTCTGGCCGCAATGATTGATAAAATCAATCGCGAGCGGCATGAGCATATTTTAACTGTTGAAGATCCGATTGAGTATTTACACCGACACAATAATTGTCTGGTAAATCAAAGAGAAGTTTTCAGCGATACGCCGTCATTTGGTTCGGCTCTAAAATACGCGTTGCGTGAGGATCCTGATGTAGTCCTGGTCGGTGAGATGAGAGATTTGGAAACAATTGAAGCGGCATTAAATATTTCAGAAACCGGCCACCTTGCCTTCGCGACGCTGCATACTAACTCGGCCGCCGAATCGATTAACCGCATCATCGATGTATTTCCGACCAATCAGCAGGAGCAGATACGAGTTACCTTATCTTTCACATTGCAGTCGGTTATCGCCCAGCAATTAGTTCCGCGCATGGGCGGCGGACGAGTATTGGCGATGGAAGTGATGGTTTGTACACCCGCCATTCGCGCGATAATTAGGGATGATAAGATACATCAAATATATAGTATGATTCAGTCAGGACAGAAATACGGGATGCGAACGATGAATATGTCTCTGGGCGAATTATACCGTACTGGAAAAATAACCCTGAATGACGCGACAGGGCGCAGTTCCAATCCGCAGGAATTGACAGAGCTATTATCGAAACAGCCATCGCCCGCATTTGCATAAGGAGTAAATGGTATGCCGGAATTTGAATATAAAGGTAAGACCCTGGCCGGGGTTCAAGTCAGCGGTACGTTAAAGGCCAAAAATCAGCAGGATATGGAAAGAATTCTCAGGCAGAATAGGATCCTGGTTTCCAATATTCGCAAAAAACCGACTGATATCGCGATTAAATTCGGTACCGGAATAAAAAAGCAGTCCATTTCCCGCTTCACTCGACAATTTGCGACCATGATCGGCGCTGGTCTGCCAATGATACAATGCCTGGAGATTTTGGCTTCTCAGGTTGAATCGGTTGAGCTGCGCAAAGTTCTATACAAAGTCAAGGAATCAGTCCAGGGTGGTACGACTTTGGCCGACGCGTTGGCCCGCCATCCTAAAGTTTTTGACCAGCTTTATACTAACATGGTTGAGGCCGGCGAGATGGGTGGCGCTCTTGACGTAATTCTTGTTCGGTTGGCGGTTTATCGTGAAAAAGCCGACGCCCTGGTGCGCAAGGTTCGCGGGGCGATGATGTATCCGATTGTAATCAGCGTCGTGGCTACCGGCGTTACAATTGCCATGTTAACTTTCGTAGTGCCTGTGTTTGCCAAAATGTTTGAAGGCCTTGGATCGGAATTGCCCGGACCTACTCTGGTCATTTTGGGAATATCGAATTTTCTGGGATCAAAATTCATGTATATCATAGGCGCCATAATCGGTCTAATTGTTAGCTATAGGCTTTACGTCAAAACGCCCAAAGGCCGTTATAATGCCGATAAGTTTTTTCTGGCGTTTCCGGTTTTGGGAACGCTTCTCAAGAAATCCGCGATTTCAAGGTTCGCACGTACCCTGGGAACCTTGCTCTCATCGGGTGTTTCGATTCTGGAAGCCCTTGATATTACCGCTAAAACGGCCGGTAACAGGGTTATTCATGATGCTATCAAAAAATCAGTGATATCCATTGCCGAAGGTGATACAATTACCGCCCCGTTGAAGGAAACCGGTGTTTTCCCTCCGATGGTAACGCAGATGATCTCGGTCGGTGAAAAAACCGGCGGATTGGATGAGATGCTCAATAAGATAGCAGATTTTTATGATGAAGAAGTTGATGCCGCGGTAACGGCCCTGACATCGATTATTGAACCGGTGGTTATTGTATTTATGGGTGTGATAATTGGTGGTATTTTGATTGCGATGTATTTACCTATGTTTGATATAATAGGAAAAATCTAAGCGGGTTAGGCGGGCCGGCCGGCCCGCCTTTTTTTTGCATGAGGTTGTCACAGGCATATCCGGGAATAAATGCAGGCTGGTTTGCGCCTCTTCGGCTGATGAATTTTTGCCTTATATTTTGGGGGATTGTCGGCTGGCTCGGGCTTCCCACGTATACACAAACTTCATTCTATTTATATTGCATTGCCACTCTGGCAGCTTTAATTTCGCTGGTATTTTTGCGCCGCACCGATTTTCGATTACTATTTCGAGTATTGATTGCGCTGACTTTTGTCACTGAAATAGTCAATGAGGCTGGCATAGTTTATTCGACAGGGAGTCTTTATTCGCCGTTTTCGATCCTATTTTTACTGACAATTGTTTCATCGGCCATAGTTTATCGGCTGGCAGGAACACTGTTAATTGCCACCTGCGCCAGTTTTGCTTATGCGTTTGTGGCCTGGATAAATACAAATCTTCCAGTTCAGGAAAACCTGTTCTCACAGCCATTAGGTGGGAGTTTTCTAAACGCCGATGATGCCCATTTTTATTCGACCTTTTTACACATCCTGATTTTCTATCTGATAGCCTTTATTGCCGGGTATCTCGCGGAAAAACTGCAATCCAAGAATATCGAACTCGATTCGGCCTCGGCGGCTCTTAAAAAAGCCAAACTGGAAACCGGAGATATTCTCTGGCATTTGAACTGCGGATTGGTAACGATTGATCAGAGCGGTGATATCGTGTACTTTAACCGAACCGCTGAATCAATATTGGGATTGAATGAGGCGGAAGTTTCGGGCAAACCTTGTTTTGATATTTTCGTCAATCAATTGAAACCTATGGCCGAAAATCTGATGGGGGTTCTGAATTCCGAACAACGATTATCGCGTTCTGAATTTGTTATAAAAAGAGGCGATGGAACGGAGATACCAATTGGATTGTCAACATCGACTCTTTATGATGAACAATTTGATACTCGCGGAGTGATTGCCATTTTTCAGGATTTGACGGAAGCGAAAATGTTCGAACGAAGAATCGGGCAGGCGGATAAAATGGCCGCTATTGGCGAGTTATCGGCATGCATAGCGCATGAGATTAGAAATCCTTTGGCCTCGATTTCAGGTTCAGTAGAGGTTCTCAGAGATTCTATGTATCTTGAGGGCGATAATGAAAAATTGTTATCGCTAATTATCAAGGAATCAGCCCGGCTGAACAAAATCCTGTCTGATTTTCTTCTGTACGCCCGTATAAATCGCCTGGAAATGCGAAAGGTAGAAATTCTCGGACTTATATCGGAAGTGATTGAAGTAGCCCGTCGGCATCCATCGTACAATAAAAATATACTTATTCAGCCCATAGCAAATGAAAATGTTATTTATATTTCAGGGGATGAAGATTATTTAAAGCAGATGCTTATTAATCTTTTGGTAAATGCGTTTGAGGCTATAGGTGATCGCGATGGGAGCGTTCAGATTGAATCGGATGCCGGATTGAATGACGGCGAAGTAAAATTGACTATAAGAGATACCGGACCAGGCATTCCCTTTGAGCAACTCGGGAAAGTTTTTATGCCATTTCATTCAACAAAAAAATCCGGCTCAGGCCTTGGATTATCAATCGTCTCGCGCCTGTCAGACGCAATGGAGGGCCGGGTAGAGGTTTCATCCGAGCCAGGATTGGGCACAGAGTTTTGCTTATATCTGAAAAAGTTCAATCAAGCGTATCCAAAATTGGAAATGAATAATCAAGTACAGTCATCAATTCCACAATTGCCGTAAGTTCGTCTGAGGCATTCCCAAAAAATGAAAATAAATCTCGAGGAACTTTTGCTTGATTTTTGAGTGTAATATCTTAATTTGAACCCTAAATTCAACAGAGGTGACCTTTATGAAAAAAGCAGCGCTAATTTTGGCTTTATGTGTAACAGCCTTAATTATTGTTGGGTGTCAAGGCGGCAAAAAAGCTGACATATTAAGTGAGAAATTTCCGGTCGACGAATTGCGCCCTTTAGTATTTGCGGAAAGTGATTTTCTTACCATTGATATTGATATGTTGGCTCAGAAATTCAATGATGATCAGGTGCCCATATCGAAAACAAAAATCGATTCTATTACGGCTTTAGAAACTGTTTATAATATGTACCTGGATTCACTCCTGGCCGTTGATGCCGCTAATTTTGATTTATCAACAACGCCATTACTGGAAAAACAGTACAAAACAATGTACGATGATTTTCTGGTGCGTTTTTTATATGATTATCATATCGTCGCGAATGTCGTCGTTGATGATTCGCTGGTTTATGAAACATACGAGTTGATGAAAGATAAATTTATCAGTCCTGAGAAATACCGCGCCCGCCATATCGTTATATCGGGATATAATCTCAAAACGGGTGAGGATTCACTGAAATATAAGGGTAAATCGAATGCCGAACTGGATGCCATTGCAAGGGATTTAGTTTCAGAATTGAGGCAAAGAGCTCTTAACGGCGAGGGATTTGATACCCTGGCGATAATGTATTCGTATGATGACAGGAGTTCCAAGAGTGGAGGCGATCTTGGATATTTTGAACTATCCAAAATGGTCGCGCCATTTGATTCCGCGGTTCAGAATACTCCGGTAGATTCAATATCGGGCTTAATAAAAACGAAATATGGATGGCATGTAATAAAGGTGGAGGATCATTCGGAAGAACATTACACGCCAATCGATTCATTGTATGATGGAATATTAAAATATTTAAAACAACAGCAAGCCGGCATTAACGGGCAGGCGTTTTTGGATACTCTTAAAGCCAACGCGAATATTTATTTCGATACGGCCGCAATCGCTCTGGACGACACGCTGCATGAAATGACCGACGCTTTAGCCATTGTTAATACGGATGGATCGGCTAATCGCGTTGATACATTGACATACAAGGAATACCGCGCCCAAATAGGTCTCTATCTGAAAAGAAATGGTCTGGCATATCCCCCAAGTGTCCCTGAAAAGATTGAAGCCATTCGTGAATTTGCCCTGAAATACGAGATTATTCGTTATGCAATTGAAAATGGTTACGCCGATCATCCTGAATTCCGAGAATGGTCGGATGGGACGATACTTAAATACGGGGTGGCTACTCTTAAAAAAGATTTATTGGAGGACGGATACGAACCGACTGAGGAGGAACTTTTAGCCTATTATAACGATAATATTGAGAAATACCGGGCCGAAAAACCGTTAAAAGTACAGCATATCATTTTTGCTGATTCAAGTTTGGCTATCCATGTTCGCGATGTTGCCAATTCTGGCGCAGATTTTATGGAACTGGTCGATCAATACTATCCGGGTGACCCGGAAATCAAACAGGCCGCGGCTAATCTCGGATATATCGGTGAAAAAGATATGCCCGGCGCTTTCTGGAGGCGGGCTTTATCAACGAAGGTCGGCGAAGTGTCGCGTCCGGTAAAAACAGAATATGGATATCATATTATTAAGGTTTTGGAAAAATCTCCGGACAAGGAATTTGCGGCGGTAAAATCGGGAATTAGAAAAACGATGCAGGATAATTATAAGCATGATAAAATCTGGGAATTTGTCGAACGCCGGCTGGGCGGTGCGCCGAAAATTTACTGGGATAGACTTGGTGATTTGTATCGCAAACCGATAGAGCCATAATGCTGTTGAGTTATTGCATTAACATATATGTATGAGGCAGAGGAAATTTCGCTGGGAGCGGAATTTATCCGCAAGGGTATCCATCTTTTTGCGCTCGTAATTCCCGTTGGTTATGCTTTGGTTACTTTTCAGACTGCAGTCTTCTGGGTGAGTCTGTCCGCGGCAGTCGCGATATTTATTGATATCTCGAGATTCAGAGATTGGAAAGTCTGGAAATACCTGTCAATAGTATTAATGCCGATTATTCGCGATCACGAGGTCAAGGGAGGCTTTACCGGTGCCAGCTATATTTTAACGACGGCATTAATCTGTATTATTTTTTTCCCCAAGCCGATCGCCATTGCGGCCCTTGTTTTTATAATAATCGGCGATACCGCCGCCGCTCTGGTCGGGCGCAAGTATGGAAAACATAAACTTTGCAGGAAGAAATCGATTGAAGGTTCGCTAGCCTGCCTGGCATCACTGGCGGTGGTTTCATTCTTAATACCGGGATTACCGACACCAATTGGCCTTGTCGGGGCTTTAACCGCAACTTTAGCCGAAGCATTTTGCGGCAGACTGGATGATAATTTGTTTGTTCCGATAAGTTCCGGTTTGGTAATGCTTGGAATTATGTATTTACTGGATTATCCTGAAGCGTTTTTTTTCTCGGCCTTTTGATTATATTGTTTATTTCTGCGAAGATTGATGAAGGATAAGGGAGATGCTCATGGCTCAAAATGATTTTATTGATTTAAGATCTGATACCGTTACCAGGCCAAGCGCGGAAATGCGGAAGATGATGGCTCAGGCGGTCGTCGGCGATGATGTTCTGGGAGATGACCCAACCGTCAAGGAGCTTGAGCATAAAGTAATGCGGTTATTGAATAAAGAAGCGGCCGTTTATGTTCCGTCGGGGACAATGTCCAATCAAATCGCGCTTTATACCGCCAGCAACCGGGGCGATGAAATCTTATGTGAAGCGGGATGCCATATCGTTAATTATGAAGTCGGCGCACCGGCCGCGATTTCCGGACTTCTGGTTCATTTATTGCCCGGTGAGCGGGGCATCTTGTCGGCGGAAACGATTGAGCAAAATATTAGACCGATAAATATTCACTGCCCTCGAACAAAAATAATCGCGCTGGAAAATACTCATAACCGCGCTGGCGGGACAATATACCCCAGAGAAACAATCGCAGAGATTGAACAGGTTGCCCGAAAGAATAATCTCTGGATGCATCTTGACGGCGCCCGGCTCTGGAATGCTCATGTCGCGACCGGGGTTCCGCTGGCGGATTATGCTTCCCACTTTGATTCCGTATCGGTGTGCCTGTCAAAAGGTCTTGGGGCTCCGATTGGATCGGTGCTTTCGGGATCGGCGGAATTTATCGAACGGGCAAGGCGAACACGGAAAATGTTCGGCGGCGGGATGAGGCAGGTCGGGATTATTGCCGCGGCCGGGATTTATGCCCTTGAAAATAATATTTCCCGTTTGGCCAATGATCATATAAACGCCAAAACTCTCGCGACAGGTATGTCGCAAATCACTGGTCTGACGATTGATATGGAAACGGTGCAGACAAATATCGTTATCGTTGATATTAATCCGAATAAATATACGGCTGAGACATTTATTGAGGCGCTCAAAAAAGAAGGGGTTTTATGCGTACCCTTCGGACCGGCCCGCGTCCGATTTGTCACTCATCTTGACGTCAATGAAGAAGATTGCAAAAAGGCGGTTACGGCCGTTGCCGGGGTTATGTCCGCTGCCCGATAATTTCGAAAAAAAGCCCGAATCCAGATGGATCCGGGCCGGAAGAAGTCATGAAAAAGGATGGTGTTGTATGCGCAACAATCCTTAGTCAAACCCTCATGTGGAGGGCATTATTTTTTACGACTGAACCTTTAGGATGTTCCAAAACGAGGAGATGATTTCCGATTTAATTAGACAATTTTTTCAAATGTGAGGGAAAGGGGAATGGTTAAAATTGAGTTCACAATTCTGGGGTCATCGGCAGGGATGCCGCAGGCCAATCGTGTCAATTCGGGATATATTCTGGATGTTAATGGCGCGCTTTATTTATTTGATTGCGGGGGAGGGGTGTCGTCGGCGTTTCGGCGAGCGGGGTTTGATCCTCCTGATGTAAAATCAATAGTAATTTCTCATACTCATCCTGACCATATCTCCGATCTACCGCTTTTTATTCAGATGCAATATCTGGCTGATAGGAAAGAACCTCTTGATATTTATATTCCGTCCGAAATTCTTCAGCCGATTCAGGATTTTTTTCACGCCCTCTATCTATTTCCTGAAAAACTGCCCTTTGAAATTAATTTTCAACCGGTGAATAAGGGTGAGAATATTAATCATGAAAGTATTTCAATTCATCCAATTCTCAATACTCATCTCATTGGACATACTGATTTGATAAATGATTTTGGATTAAAAAATAAAATGCAGTGTTTTTCGTATCTGATACACGCCGGCGATAAATCGATTGTTTATTCGGCTGATTTGGGCTCGGAAAAAGATCTTGGCACTTATCTGACCGATGTTGATTTACTTGTTTTCGAATCGACCCATATTGAGATTGCGAGTTTAATTGATATGGTTATGGACTATAACGTCGGCAAAACTGTTTTGACTCACCTCGCCGAAGATTTTGATACCAATAGCGCAGTTGCACAGGCTGAAAAAGCCGGATATAAAAATCTCCTCATCGCCGAGGATGGGATGAGGGTGGAGGTTTAAGATTCAATAAGACTATATTTAGCCATTAGCTTGTCTACGTACTCCTGAATTTTATTAAAAGCTCCTTTAATATCTTTCTCGTACTCAATATTAGGAGATTTGATGTTCTTAGATGTTCGATTAATTAGGCCGAGAAACGTATCCTGCAGAGCTTTTGGCATATAAATTGAGTTTTCATCGTGGAAATTTCTAATTTCTTCGACAGTACTTTTCATATCTTGTGTTTTGTGCGTATCGCCATTTACAATTATATTGAGTTTTCGTAGCTTTTCATAAACCCCCTGCAAAGCATTTAGTTGTTTTTCGAGGATTATTTTGCCAACTTCCATTTGCCTTTGTTTTTCATTATCAAAAAGCTGTTTTTTCAGTATCTCATAATTATTCTGCCAGTCAATTTTATGACGTTTATTAGTAGCTCTAACAGTTAAATATGCGACAATAGCACTTAGAATTGGCGCGAATGCCAAAGGCGCCCATTTTTCTGCTATTGACAAATCCATAAGATTCCCCTTTCAATATTTCCAGATATAATAAATTATCACGAAAAGCCAGAATATGGTCGCGACGTAAATACCGAGCATAAAATTACCTCGGTAAAGTGGTTTCTTTATCATCGCTTTGGGAGTTTTTAGATCAGCGTGGCAATGCGGACAGCGAACGGCGCTGCTGTTAATAAATTCCTTGCAGAACGGGCAAGTTTTGGTATTGCGGGCATTGTCGGAGTCAAATCCCATATGTTATCTCCATGCAGAAATAATCTTAATGATTATTCCTTTTGCTCGTCATCGCCTGAGCCCGAAGCGGCAAATCCGATATTTGACGGCTGTTCTTTTCCGTGCATTTTGATATCGCCAAACTGATTCTCAAATTTTTTGATATTATCCTGCAACGCCCCGAGGAGCATTTTGGCGTGCGAAGGGGTCATAATAATTCGAGAATATACTTTGCCTTTGCGAGTTCCCGGCATAATGCGGGCAAAATCGAGAATAATTTCCGATGGCGAATGTGAGATAAGCGCCAGGTTAGCGTAAATTCCTTCAGCTTCCTTATCGCCCAGTTCAATATTGATTTGCGGTTTTTGCGGTTTCATAAGATCTCCTGTTCCCAAGCGGTCATCATGTGAATTTCGAAAAAAGCCAAGCGCCAATTCGCTTGCGGTTTTAATAAAAGCTAATATATTATCAGGTTAAGTCAACCAAAATCAAGAATTGAACTATATGACGATTGATAAGATAAAAGCCAGATCGATAATAGATAATATTGGCGGGAATGAAATCGCCGTAATTGGCGATGTTATGCTTGATGAATATATGTGGGGCGAAGTGGAGCGGATATCTCCAGAGGCTCCGGTACCGGTTGTCCAAATCAATCGCGAATCATCGGCGCCCGGAGGAGCGGCCAACGTCGCGGCCAATATCGTCGGATTGGAAGATAAACCGCTTTTGATCGGAGTTGTCGGCAATGATAATTTTTCGGCGATTCTCGATTGGCTTCTCCGCGAACAGGGTATTGATACAGCCGGAATGATTATTGATCCTCAACGGCCGACGACGATAAAAACCCGGATTATCGCCCACAATCAGCAGGTCGTCAGGGCTGATAAAGAGGTTCGTTCGGATATTTCGGAAGAAGTCGAATCCGGGGTAATGACGCTTCTTGATACGCGAAAAAATGGATTGAATGGGATTATCATTTCTGATTATGGCAAAGGCATGATTACCAAATCACTTTTGAAAAAGCTGATAGATTTCAGCCTAAAAGAAAATATTTTTATTGCCGTTGATCCCAAGGATGGGAATTTCCCGCTTTATAAAAAAGTATCATTGATCACTCCCAATCACCATGAGGCAGGACGGGCTTTTGGACTTGAAATAACCGATGATAAATCTTTGAGGACCGTGGGCAGAGGTTTGATGAAAAAACTCGATCCCTTATCGATTTTGATTACGCTGGGCCCAAAGGGGATGGCTCTATTTCAACGCGACAGTGACATGCGGTTAATTCCTACTGTAGCCAAAAAAGTATTTGATGTTACCGGAGCCGGAGATACGGTCATTGCCTCTTTTGTTTCGGCTGTTGCCGCGGGAGCTTCATTGGAGGAAGCGACTGTTATTTCCAATCAGGCGGCGGGTGTTGTTGTCGGAGAGGTTGGGACGGCTTTTATAACCAGGAGCAAACTGACCGAGGCTTTGACAGAGAATTGGTGATCATTTATGAAAAACGTCATATCCAAAATAACCGCGAGAAAAGATATTGAGAAAAAATGTGCGCAAATGAGAAAACGCGGGAGAAAATTAGTATTCACTAACGGCGTTTTTGATATTTTGCATTTCGGTCATGTTCAATATCTACAAAAAGCAAAAACTCTTGGTGATGTTTTAATAATTGGTTTAAATACCGATAGTTCGATCAGAAAATTCAAGGGTCCCAACCGACCGTTAAATCGACAATCGGATCGAGCCGGAGTGTTATCTGCACTGGAATGCGTGGATTTTATAGTTTGTTTTTCCGAGCCGACGCCGCTGAATCTAATCAAGCTTATTAAACCTGATATTCTCGTTAAGGGAGCAGACTATAAAATAGATGATATCGTTGGGGCTAATTTTGTAAAATCATATAATGGTGCCGTAAAACGCATCAGGCTTTTATCCGGCCGTTCCACGACCGGACTTATTGGAAAATTGAAAAAGAAAATCGTTAGTTAATTCCTGATTGATGTCTTGTGAAAATTCTTTTTATTTGAATCAAACGCTAAAGTCTTATATAATTCACCTGCAAATCGTAATTCAGTATTTTAGGGCAGCAAAAGAGGATTGAATTATGAAACGGATATATAATGCGGCGATAGTATTTATTCTAATGTTCCCGGGCTTATTGATTACCGGATGTGACACCGAAAAACCGCCTGTTGAAATTCCATTGGAGATTATTTTCGCGCCCGGAGAAATAATCGATCCTCAATTATCTCCCGCCGGGGATAAGGTCGCATATCTGGGGCTGACCGGCAATTCGTACAATGTATTTATTCAGGATATAGCTACTTCAGAGGTTACACAGGTTACCGAAGAAACCGCCCTGGGGATAAATAACTATGCCTGGTCAGGAGATGGTTCAAAAATACTCTATTTGAGAGATCCTGATGGAAAGGGCAGGCAGAAACTATATGATTATGACTTGTCAACGAAAGAAGTCCGTGAACTAACGCCAATAGATGGCGTTGATGTTCAGATATTAAAAATAAGCCCGGATTACCCCAACTCGGTTTTAATTAGTTTCGGGAGTTTCAATGACAATTTGCCGCACGTTTATAAGGTCGATTTAATAACTGGGAATTTTGATCTCATCGCCGAAAACTCAGGTACCATTTTAGGATGGTTGATTGACCATAAAATGAATGTTCGGGGATGTCTTGACGCGAGTCAGGATGGTCAGTATTATTTCAAAGTCACCGATACGGCCTCGAGCCATTGGCGCGAGATTATGACCTGGAATTCTGAGGATATGCTAACCAGCAGTCCAGTTGGTTTTACGGCCGATGGCAAATATGCTTTTGTCCTTAATTCACAGGGGAGTAATACCAGTCGGCTCCAAAAAATCGATATAGCGTCAGGTGTTGTGGAGACAATTGCCGAAGACAATATTTTCAATGTGTCCGGAGCGATTATTCATCCCCGGACAGGAGAAATTCAGGGAGTTGTTTTTGAAAAGGAACGCGAAGAGACATTGATAATTGATGAAGCGATTCGTGATGATATTAAAGCCATCAGGAACATACATCATGGTGATTTCTTTATTAGCAGCCGGGATAGGAAAGATGAAAATTGGCTGATTGGATTTAAAACCGATGATGGTCCGGTACCATTTTACATTTATAATACGGAAACTTATAAGGCGACTCAATTATTCACTCATAATTCAGAGATGGAAAAATATGTTTTCTCCGCAAAGGAACCGATTTCATTTACCTCACGCGATGGAATGACCATTTACGGCTATATAACATTTCCCAGTGGTGCGGATAAAAAGAACCTGCCAATGGTCGTCCTTGTTCATGAAGGGCCATGGCAAAGGGATAAGTGGGGATATGATCCTGAAGCGCAATGGCTGGCCAATCGCGGTTATGCCTGCCTGCAAATAAATTATCGAGGCTCGACCGGATTTGGGAAGAGATTCTATAATGCCGGAAATAAGCAATGGGGCATGGCTATGGCTGATGACCTAATTGACGGTGTGTCCTGGGCAATTGATAAGGGGTACGCCGATTCCAAGCGTGTCGCCATATGGGGATGGCGATACGGCGGGCATGCGTCATTAATGGCTGCCATACGATATCCCGACGTTTTTGCCTGCGCCGTAGATGTTTGCGGATATCTGGATTTAAAAACTCTTGTTGAGGCAATTCCGCCTTCGTATAGTAGCCAGGTTTTGATGTTTCACAATCGGGTCGGCAATCTGACTCATGAACTTGATATACTTCAAAAGGCTTCCCCGGCCAATTATGTCGATAGTATGAACACGCCGTTATTGATTGTCCAGGGAGGGCGTGACAGGCTGGTTTCCAGGAAAGCGGCCGATGCGTTTGTGAAATCTTTGGAGAATAGAGGCATTGATAATCAGTATTTGCTGTTTGACAATGAAGGCCATGGGCTTTCAGTTTCAACCAATCGCCTACTTTTTTATCAGACTGCCGAAGAATTTCTAAATAAGCACCTTGGCTCAGGTATATAAAAATTGGCAGTTGTTTTAATGACGCCGGGGGTTGAATAGGAGAATATGGGATCGTTCGAAAAAATAAAAAACTGCTCGTGTTCCATTTGGGATACAATAAAATATTATTCAAAAGGTCTTTATAACCGTGCCGGCGAGCATCATATCTTTCTACTGGCCAGCGGACTTTCATTTTCGATTTTTATATGCATCATACCGCTGGTACTTATTGTTTTCGCTGTCCTGGGATCTTTGTTCGAACAGCCTTCCATCGTAAAAGAGATCAATGGTTTTATCGATCGGGTCATTCCCTATGAAGATTATGCCAAAGATGTCAAGCTGTTTGTTTTTGCGCGGCTTGAGGAGTTTAAGATCTATCGCGGTGTTGCGGGTCTAATAGGTTCGGTTGGTTTATTATTCGCGTCTTCCGGACTGTTCAGTAGTATGCGAACAGTTCTAAATATGATATTCAGGGCCCGAAAATCTCAATCGGTCTTGATTGGCAAATTGCATGACCTGGGATTGGTTCTTCTTGTCCTGATTTTCTTTTTATTATCCATTATGATTATTCCGGCCTTTGGGATCGCCAAGAGATTCGCGTATAAGATTGAATTTCTCAGCGGTTTTCGCACTGATTTTATTGAGGGTGTTGGTCTATTGGCGGTGTCATTCATAATCATTACCGGAGTGTTTTATCTGATCTATTTTCTGGTGCCTAATTTTAAATTATCAAATCGGATTCTTTGTGTCGGAGCTCTGTCTTCGGCGCTTTTATGGCATATTGTTGAACGATTATTCGGCTACTATATTTCACATTTTGTTACCCTTAAACGAATTTATGGGACATACGCCTTTTTGATAGTAGTGGCATTCTGGATATTTTACACTTCTCTGGTATTCATACTTGGGGCCGAAATAGGACAATTATACCGGGAAAGGAAATAACTTCTTTAGAAAGACCGAAAATCGTTCGATATCTTCAAATTTCCTTATAAAACTTTTTCTTTGTTGAGTCCAAATAGTTGCGACCATGTATAAAAAAACTGGAGCATATAGCCATCAATTTGATTATTATTGGGGATAAAAATGCGAGGCAATTTTAAGCAGGAGTCAAAATGGCCAAAAATTTCGCCATAATTGGAGTCGGCGGGTATGTCGCTCCCCGGCATCTGAAAGCAATAAAAGATACCGGCAATAATCTTATCGCCGCCGTCGATCCGAGCGATTCGGTCGGTATTCTTGATAGATATTTTGATAACGTCAGTTTTTTCGTGGAGTTTGAACGCTTCGACCGTCATCTGGAAAAATTGCGCCGGGCGGGACAGGAGAGGCGTGTCAATTATGTCAGTATCTGTTCACCCAATTATCTCCATGACGCCCATGTCCGCTTCGCCTTGAGAGTTAACGCCGACGCCATTTGCGAAAAGCCGCTGGTTTTGAATCCCTGGAATATAGACGCACTTGCCGAACTTGAACAGGAAAGCGGCCGCCGGGTTTACACTGTATTGCAATTGCGCCTGCATCCATCGCTAATAAAGCTGCGGGAAAAGCTCGTTAAAAAAGGCGATAAAATCCATGACGTCGAACTGACCTATATTACTTCGCGGGGCCGTTGGTACGACGTTTCGTGGAAAGGCCAGATTGAACGTTCCGGAGGAATCGCGACCAACATCGGAATTCATTTTTTTGATCTTTTGATTTGGCTTTTTGGCGAGGTCAAACACAATGAAGTTCATATCTCCGAAAAAACAAAATCAGCCGGATATCTGGAACTTGAACGGGCCCGTGTAAAATGGATGCTATCGATTGACCGTTCCGATTTGCCTCCCAATGCCGTAAAAAACGAACCGCCGACATATCGTTCGATTACGATTGACGGTGGTGAAGTTGAGTTCTCAGACGGATTCACCGATTTGCATACGGCTGTGTATCAGGATATTCTTGACGGTGGAGGATTTGGGCTTGATGCTGTACGCCCATCAATAAAAATAGCCCATGATATCCGGGAAGCAAAAGTTATCGGCCGCAATGAAAATACGCATCCCTTATTAAAGTTTGAGTAATTGAAAAATGAAACCATCTGCCTGGCAAATAATTTTTATTCTCATAGTTATTCTGGGAGCGATTATAAATGCTGATGACGGCCCAAAAAATCGCCGGGTGACGATAAATTTGGGAAGTGTTGAAGTTTCACGGGAAGATTCTGTCATTGTAGTGCCTGTATATTTTTCCAATCCTTATGATACCGTTTCGGGAATTGAGCTTCATGTACGCATTGAAGAAAACCGGCATGTTGTTTTTGCGATAGATGATATAGGGGAGGACGGTTTAGTCAAAGCGATTGATACGACCGGAACACTGATATCCGGTTGGGAATGGGTTGGAGTCAATTCAGGCGAGGAAAATCATTATGATTTTATGCTGGCGGCTTTGGCCGACTGGCCCGATGGAACGGTGACACCGCCTTTGTATCCTCAAGAGGGAGGAGTGCTTGTTAAACTGGTTTTCCGCCAGGACGATCTATTTCCATTTACGATGGATACACATATAAAAACGACCATTGAAACCGAACGAACCGGCGTGTCTGATTATCTGGGTAATACCATCGGGATCGTAACGACGATTGAACGGCAATGCGAACAGTTTGTTGGTGATTCCTGCCTCTCGTGGAAACAGGTCCGCGTCGGCAAACTTGATTCTACGGTTGTTAAGTTTAATCATGGGGGGATAAGTGTGGTTGATAGTGTTGGGAATGGGGGCGAGAGATAAATTTTGATGGCCCACAGCTTGCTGTGAGAAGTATAAGAATATTGAAAATAAAGGGATAGGCGGGTACTTTTGTTGCCCACTGGGTTTAAATCAGATATGAATGTAGATAATTCTCCTGGAAGTAAGCATGCGGAAGTGCGCTTATATAATCCGATGGTAATTCTTACTTATTATGTATTGGGGGGACTCCCTTTGGGATCTCTATTATATGGCATTAATTTATCAAGACGTGGCAATCGTGTAATGGGTAATATCCTTACGATTCTTTTTGGTTTAACCTATATTCTGATTCTAATTCTCATTGCAAAAAGGATTAACGTAATTACATTGCGATTATTATCCATATTTATTGGAATTAATGTGATGAAGATTGAATGGAATCCCTATAAAGAGGCGATTGATAAAGGAGCAATACCTGCAAAATGGTGGCATCCTTTGTTGGTGGCATTTGCGATTTTTATCTCAATAATATATAGTTACAGTTTTTGTTGAGTGACATGGTGGCCCACAGCCTGCTCTGCGGAAAAGAAAACCAGCACACCCCACCGCTTCGCGGCACCCCTCTCAAGACAGGCGATAGCCTGGTTGGGGAATAAGCGTATGCTTTATTTCGGCTGTCGCGCGGTGTACCATACTTTGTTCAACCATTTGGTAGGGATGGAGCCCAACGGGCTCCAGCCAAAAATAATATTTAATCAACACGCAATACGGGATAGGCAGGAGCCTTTCAGGCTCATGCCCTACAATACTTAATCAATCATGGAATTGGTAGGTCGGGTTCTGAGGCCGGGAGGCCGAAAAATCCGACAAACAGAAATGTCGGGTTTATCACTTCGTTCGGAACCCGACCTTGTATTCAACGATTTTAATTTATGGGGAGATAGTAATTCCCTCGCTTCTAAATTCCCTTGACTTAACGGCGATAAAAAGTATTATATATGCCTTGTAAATGCTGGGGTAGCTCAGACGGTCAGAGCGCCTGACTGTGGATCAGGAGGCCGGCGGTTCGATCCCGCCCCCCAGTATTTTTTGTTTTTATCAGAACATAATGAGTAAAAAAAAGAACAAGCCAAAAAAGATTAAACCGGAAGTCCTAAAGGGTTTCAAAGACTATCCGCCGTCCGAAGAGATTGCGCGGCAAAAGCTTGTAGCGGTTTTTCGGGAAGTGTTTGAGTCGTTTGGATTCTCTCCGCTTCAAACCCCGGCTCTTGAGCGAGTCGAAGTTCTGAAAGGTTCGGATTACGGACAGGATAACCTGGAGACGATTTTCAGCTTTGTTGGCCCGGAAAAAACCGATATGGCTCTGCGTTTTGAACTGACCGCTTCGCTGGCGCGGTATGTCGCCGGATATCCGGAATTACCGCTTCCGTTTCGCAGATATCAGATCGGCCCGGTCTGGCGCGTCGATAAACCCGGTCCGGGAAGGTTTCGAGAATTCACTCAGTTCGATATCGATTCGGTAGGAACGTCGAGCATGCTGGCCGATGCCGAGATTATGGCGGCGATCTGCAAATCATTCGAGAAACTTGGCCTGACAAATTACAAAGTCAAATACTCCAATCGAAAAATACTGAATGGCCTCGCGCAGTATGCCAAAATCCAGCCGGAAACGGCCCCTGATGTTTTTCGAGTGATCGACAAGTTAGATAAGCAGGGAATGGACGCGGTAAAGCTCGAACTTGGTCCAGGGCGAACAGATATTTCGGGCGATAAGATTCCGGGATTGAATTTACCCGGTGAACAGATTGAGATTCTTGAAAAGTTTCTATTACTGCAATCTTCAGAAGAAAATAGTATTGAAGCCGCCGGAAAATTATTGTCTGGGATTGCCGATGCCGAAGAGGGCATTGATGAGCTAAAACTTATTGCATCCTATCTCAAAAATCTCGGTGTTCCAGAAGAGAAGGCTCAAATTGATTTGACCATTGTGCGGGGACTCGGATATTATACCGGGCCGGTGTTTGAGACGGTGCTTGAAGATATTCCCGAGATCGGATCGGTGTTTGCCGGAGGGCGTTATGACGGTTTAGTCGAGCGGTTTCTTGGAAAGAAAATTCCGGCAACGGGGGCGTCGGCGGGAATTGACCGACTACTGGCGGCGCTGATGCTAAAAGGAGTTATCAAAACCGAGCCGACGATATCTCAGGTTCTCGTTACCGCGATGGACAAGGATCGGATGCCTGATTATCTCAATATACTAAATGAAATTAGAGACGCCGGTATCAAGGCCGAGATTTTTCTTGGCGAAACGCAGAATTTCACCAAGCAGATTAAATACGCTGACCGGGTTGGCATTCCAATCGCGGTCATTCTTGGTTCGGATGAATTCGAAAATAACCAGGTGACGGTTAAAAATCTCGTTGCGGGGAGAGTCCAGGCTGAAGAAGTCGCCGATCGCGAGGAGTGGCTCAAGGCTGAAGATATTCAGGCGACAATTCCCCGAGGGGAATTGATAGATTATCTGAAGAAGCTTCTTAAAGAAATTAATCAGACAAATTGATTTGGTGTCAGGTCACAATTTCGCTTCGCGAAATCAGGACCCGACACAACCACTTCAATAGTTATCGTTGTCATTCTCGAGAGCGAAGTCCTGTCAGGGACGAAGCGAATCGGGAATCCATGCAGACCTATTAAAAATTAATACCGTTGTCATTTCTATGAAAGCTGTATGGATGCCAGCGTCCGCCGGCATGACATTAATGATTTATTAAAACAATTCTGGTTACTTGACCTGAATCAATTCCTGAAATGGATTTGTTTTTTAATTTGCCTCTAAGATTATAAGGTGATTTAATGGAAGCAGTGAAACAAGAAGCGACAATTATAGAAAACGGCATTAAACGTAAAAGTTTTTCGACTCGTAAATTCCGGTTTTGGGCGCAGGTTTTTTCTCTCGCAATAAGTATCTGGATGGGCGTGGAGTTTTATCTTTTCGTTCGATATCTGGAAGCCGGTAAAATTATGGGGATGGCTCCGACTCGCCCGCCGGGTGTGGAAGGATATTTGCCGATTTCAGGTCTGATATCTCTTCGGGACTGGTTTATCACCGGAGTCTTAAACAATATCCATCCGGCCTCGTTGATAATATTACTCGCCATTATCTTAATTTCATTTGTCTTTAAGAAGAGTTTTTGTAGCTGGGTCTGTCCGGTCGGGTTTATATCGGAAATGATTGGCAATATCGGCGATTTTCTTGTGAACCAAAAGTATTTGCCTTTCAAGTTTTTGAAAAGTAAAAATGGAGAGAATGAAGAAAGCCCAATCCGATTAAAGCTGCACCCTTTTCTTGATTATCCTTTACACTCGTTGAAATATCTGCTTCTGGCATTTTTTGTTTATGCCGTATTCTTCCAGATGTCAGCGGTCGATATTCGTCAGTTTGTTGAGTCACCTTACAATAAAGTCGCTGACATTAAAATGATGAAGTTTTTCATCGACATTGACGCTTTTGGACTGTGGACAATAATAATTCTATTCGGTCTTTCGATTTTTCTGCGCGGATTCTGGTGCCGGTATCTCTGTCCGTACGGAGCCTTGGTTGGCCTGTTTTCATTGGCTGGTCCGGCTAGAATAAGACGCGAAGAAAATATTTGCATTTCCTGCGGGAAATGTGCTCAGACGTGTCCGTCGTTTATAAAAGTAGATACGGTCAAACAGGTAGTATCAGATGAATGTTCAGGCTGCCTTGACTGCGTTGATATCTGCCCGGCCAAAGGATCGTTGACTCTCGGCTTGACGGGATTGAAGAAAAGGATTTCGAAACGGGTCTGGGCGATTGGCCTGATAATTATTTTTTGGGGGCTTTTGGCTGGGTTTAAGATGTTTGGGCCGTGGCAAAACTTGATTTCCACAGAAGAATATATGTATCATACAAAAAGGATGGAGAGCGGAGAATATGATCATCCGGGCAGGTGAATATGACTGATTTCGCGGATATTGCGCCTTTCTATGATAAAATGACAGGTTACGCCAATCGATTGATCGGTGATTTCGGAACCATCAAACATCTCGTCAAGAAATTTAGTATTAAAAACGCGCTTGATGCCGGCTGCGGAAGCGGGGTACACAGTATAATTCTCTCTAAAATCGGAGTCGATACGATCGGTTTAGATTCCTCCAAACAGATGCTCGATATTGCCAGAGCCAACGCTTTGAAAGAAGGCGTTAAAATCCAATTTGAAAAGGGTTTTTTTGAATCAATGCCGAATGAATGGACCGGCAAATTTGATTCCGTGTTCTGTCTGGCTAATTCTCTGGTTGGGGCTGAAACTGACAAACGATTATCTCAGGCAATGAAATCATTTAACAGGGTATTGCGTCCCGGGGGCAAGATTATAATTCAATTGGTAAATATTTTGAAATACCGAAAAGAAAATAACCGGATTATCAAAGTGTCGTCTGTTGAAAACCTGACCTTTGTTCGGTTTTTTGATTTTGAAAAAGGATCGACTCGCCTTAATGTCCTTATAATTGAAAATGATACGGGGCAGATTAAACATAAACTTATTTCGCAGCCGATTCTTCCGATAAGCGCTGAATTAATCCGTGATTCCGCCAAAATTGGCGGTTTTTTATTTTATGAGTTTTTCTCTGATTTATCCCTGACCGCTCCGTTTTCGGATGACTCCGACAATATGATCGTCGTTTTGACAAAATAGCTATATTTGGGCTCTATATTTTTCTTCAATTTAATCCGATAAAATTAATGATAATCTTGGACAAAGGTGTAACCACGCACGTCTGAAATTGAATGGCTGAAGGACTTTTGTTATGATAGGTTTGATGGGCAGTCTTGAGGAAGAAATTGAACTCTTTTGCAGACACGCCAAAATTGAAAAAAAGTACAAATATGCCGGAATTGATTTCTATCGCGGAATGATAGATGATGAGCCGGCAGTTATAGTTCAATGTGGGATTGGGAAAGTGAATGCAGCTTTTTCAACTCAGATTTTACTAAAACGATTCGATATTGACAGAGTCGTATTGACCGGAGTGGCCGGTCCCCTGGTACCATATCTGCAACAGGGCGATATCGTAGCCGCCAATTATCTGATACAACATGATTCTGATCCGGCCGCTTTTGAGCTGCGCCAGGGTGAACGCACTTCGGCGGGACGGATGCTTGAAGCCGATCCAAGTATGCTAAGGAGAATGAATGAAGCCTATAATTCTACATATGGATGCCAAACCAATCGGCCCCAGATGGTCGTTGGCACCATAATTTCCGGACATATATTTATATCAGATAGAAAAACCATCGCTTTTCTTCATCGAGAATTCGGGGCTGTCGCGGCGGATTTGGAGGGAGCCGCGGTCGCTCATGTTTGCCAATTAAACTCTGTTCCTTTTATAGTGATTCGCACGATATCAGATGAGTCGTCCGGCAACGCCAATGGGCAGTTCAAAACGTTTCTTGATATGGCTCCGATCAATGTATTTGCCATGATAAGGAATTTCCTCGGGTCGGAAAAATTACAAGTTGTCGGCTGAGAAAAATACTCTCTTTAAATTAATTTCAAAAATAATGAATCAGGCGGAAACAATCATGGGCAATTCCATGTTGACACAATTGAAACCAAAACTATATTAAGGTGTCATATCACAATGAACCGGCACATGCAGCCCTTGGGAGTTAAAATGTTTAAGAAATTGTTTCTTGCCACCCTCACCACAGCAACATTAATTTTTTTCTCCGCCCATATATTTGCAGTAGCGCCTTCGCCTGAAATTCTTCAAAAGCTTAAAGATGAAGGCGAGTACGAACAGTTTTTGAATACCATTGCTTCAGCCCACGCCAAGGGTGTTGATGCCCCAACTGTAAACAGTAACGGCAAGTTGCGTTCCCCTCTGGCATCATTGTCAACAGTCAGGGCCTTAGTCATTCTGATTGATTTTGACGATAAACCTTACACCGCCGGTTATACTGCCGGTACGCCGCAGGATTTTGATGAACTATTATTTTCAGAGGGAATTATACCGACCGGTTCCATGCGGGAATACTATATTGAAAATTCCTACGGTGAAATATTTATGGAAGGCGACATTGCCGGGTGGTACCGAGCACCCCAATTTTCGGACTATTATGTAAATTACTGCGACGGTTCTCATGGTTTTGGTGATTATCCCAATAATGCCCAAAAACTGGTAGAGGACGCCATAAATCTTGCCGACCCCGATATTGATTTCTCTCTTTACGATAATGATGGCGATGGCTGGGTTGATGCCCTGTTTATCGTTCATTCCGGAACCGGTTATGAAAATACCGGTAATCATTGCGAGATACATTCCCACAAATGGGGAATCGGTACGGTTATGAAGGATGGAGTGAGGATTAGTACTTATTCAATGGAGCCGGAAGAAAGCCCCGGCAGCGGCGGCCTTATTCCCATCGGTGTTTATTGCCATGAACTGGGTCATGTTTTCGGACTACCCGATTTATATGATTATGATTATTCCACATCCGGTGTTGGCCGATGGTGCGTCATGGCCACCGGAAGCTATAATGGCGGTTCCCGGACTCCGGCTCAATTTAGCGCCTGGTGTAAGGAACAGCTGGGTTGGGTAAATCCAGTAATTGTAAACGACAACTTGACCAATGTGGAAATACCAATGACGGTCTGGAATCCGGTATCATATAGACTCTGGGCGGGTGGAGCGATTGGTCCTGAATATTTTCTCGTAGAGAATAGGCAAAAACAAGGATATGACGCGGCTCTGCCGGGAGGCGGTATTTTAATCTGGCATATTGATGAAACGGTTAATACCGGCAATGATAATGAATGGCATAAATTGGTGGCGTTAGAGCAAGCCGATGGGGATTTTGATCTTGAGAATGATAATAATTCCGGAGATATTTATGACCCGTACCCCAGTCCCGCCGGTGTAACTGATTTCGGGGTGGGAACAGTCCCCAATTCCAATGATTATGATGATCAGGAAACACAGGTTGGAGTATGGGACATTTCTGCGTCTGATTCAATAATGACGGCCAATTTTGATATCATGTGGAATCGACCCAATCTCTTATTTCTCCAGACTAATTTTACCGATGGCGGTTACGGAGATGGAGATGGCGTTATTGAGCCGGGGGAAACAATATTACTTTTTGTCGAGGTGGAAAATATCTGGGCTGATGCGGAAGGAGTTGATCTGACGTTTTCTGTCAATGATCCGGCGATAATAATCAATGCTTCGTCCGTGACTCTTGGCGATATCCCTCACGGGGCGACAGCTGGAAATACCGGATTTCCGATATCATTCACCGTTCCGGAAAATTACAAACCGCGCATTGATACTTTCTTTTTTGAGTTTACCGGGAATACCGGCGCATATAGTCAAATTACGCCGATGCAGAAGAATGTCGGCTCCGACGGGGTATTGATTATCGATGATGATAATGGCGATGATTATGAAAAGTATTACATCGATCATTTGACAGCAGAATTGCTTCCTTATGTAAACCTTGATAAAACAACTTCTCCGGTAACCGGAGCAATTCTGGCCAAACATAATACCGTAGTATGGTTTACCGGCGCATATCAGGCGAACCCTCTATCAGTCAATGATATTTCGGCTTTGAAATATTTTATGGATAACGGCGGAAATCTTTTCCTTACCGGGCAGGGAATAGCGGCTCAGTTGGCGATCCTTGATAATAACTTTCTGACCAATTATCTTCGGGTCGAATATGTATCAACTTCAATGATTCCACCGGTTATACCTAATACGGGCGGCCAGGTTCTGAATGAGCTGGATACTTTGAACATTCATGGATTTATGGGCGCCAGCAATCAATCCAGCCCGGATCATCTTAATGCCGTCAATAGCGGCGTGGTTGAGGCCAATTATGTAATTACCGAGCTGGCAGCAGCTGTTTCATATTCCGGTGACTATAAATCAGTGTTTTTCGGTTTCGGATTAGAAGGTATCGGCGAGGACGATACTCGATTTGCCAAACGCTCAGATGTGCTCATGAAAGTTTTGGAATTCCTGGGCGAAATTAATAATTATGTCCCTGGAGATGCCAATGCAGACGGTTCTGCCAATGTTGGCGATGCTGTTTATATAATTAATCACGCATTTAAAAGCGGCCCTGCCCCGGTGCCGCCTGAGGCCGGTGATGCGAATGGAGATTGCGGCGTTAATGTCGGCGATGCCGTTTATTTGATAAACTTTGTCTTTAAGGATGGCCCGGTTCCTTTACCCGGGTGTAATTAAACTCCAAAAGGCGGGCAATTGGTCCGCCTTTTTATTATCCGCATAACTCAATTCTCTTTTGTTCTTGAAAACGATAGCTGTATTTGTTATAATCGCTTACGCTTTAGTTTCGTAGCATATTATAAATTGGGGAGATTATTATGGCTTTCAATAAAGTTGATAAAATATGGATGAATGGGAAATTGGTCGATTGGGATGATGCCAGGATTCATGTCCTGTCACATGTAGTCCATTATGGTTCATCAGTATTTGAGGGAGAACGAGTTTATAAGACATCCAAAGGTCCGGCTTGTTTTCGCATGTACGAGCACACCGACCGATTGTTTAATTCCGCCAAAATTTATCGCATGGAAATTCCATTCACTAAAGATGAGATTAATCAAGCCCGCCTTGATCTTATTAGAGTCAATAAACTTGACGCCTGTTATGTTCGGCCACTGGTTTATCGCGGGTACGAAAACCTGGGTGTGGATCCGGGTACATGCCCGATTGATGTCGCTATCGCGGTATGGCCCTGGGGTAAGTATCTTGGGGAAGATGCCCTCGAAAAAGGCGTTTCTGTATGCGTCTCATCATGGACGCGGCCAGCCGGGAATACTTTTCCGATGATGGCCAAATCAGGCGCCAATTACGCCAATTCACAGCTAATCAAGATGGAGGCGACTCGGCGCGGATACGCCGAGGGAGTAGCGCTCGATGTCAATGGCATGGTCTCCGAAGGTTCGGCGCAAAATATATTTATCTTCTGGCGTAATGTTCTGTACACGCCATCCTTCTGCAATTCGATATTACCGGGAATAACTCGAGATACCGTTATCACAATGGCAAAAGATATGGGAGTAAAAGTTGTCGAGACGCCGATTCCGAGAGAAATGCTATATATGGCCGATGAGGTTTTCTTTACCGGTTCTGCCGTTGAAGTCACTCCGATTTCCAAAATAGATGATATTGAAATCGGTTCCGGGCGCGCCGGGGAATTGACCCTTGCTCTGCAAAAAAAGTACTTTGATATCGTTGAGGGTCGAATCGAAGATAAACATAACTGGCTGACCTTTGTCAATCAGCCGGAATCAGTAAAACATCAGGTGTAACTATGAAGATAGCGATTGGTTCAGACCATGCAGGCTTTGAGTTAAAGGAAAAGGTTAAAGAAATACTTGAAGAATGGAACCATGATATAATTGACTTTGGCACTGACTCGACAGATTCGGTTGACTATTCCGACTATGCCATAAAAGTCGCCCAGGCGGTTGCGGCAGGTGATGTTGAGCGCGGCATAGCGATTTGCTGGACGGGAAATGGAATGACAATCGCGGCTAACAAAGTTGAAGGAATACGCGCTACATTGGGGCTGAATCCCGATATGGCCATGTTATCGCGAGCGCATAATAATTCCAACGTATTGACACTTGCCTCAAAGTACTTATTAGAAGGTGAATTACGAGAGATACTTAAAGTATGGCTTGAAACTGAATTTGAGGCCGGTCGACATACCAGACGTTTGTCGAAAATTCCAAATTCAGGCATGACGGAAAGCAAGACGGAGAAATAAATGATGTCTCATATAAAAAATACTGATCCAGAGCTTTATGATGCGCTTACGTCGGAAGCCAAAAGGCAAGCTTTTAAACTCGAACTGATCGCCAGCGAAAATTTCGTTTCCGAGGCAGTCCTTGAAGCCGCCGGCGGAATAATGACCAACAAATATGCAGAAGGTTATCCGGGAAAAAGATATTACGGCGGATGTGAGCACGTCGATGTCGCTGAAAACCTGGCCCGCGATCGGGCGAAGGAATTATTTGGGGCCGAACATGTCAACGTTCAGCCTCATTCGGGTTCTCAGGCGAATATGGCCGTTTATTTTTCTGTTTTAAATCCTGGCGATACAGTGATGGGGCTCGATCTTTCTCACGGCGGCCATTTAACCCATGGCCATCCCATTAATTTTACAGGCCGATTATACAATATCGTTTCCTATCAGGTTGATCCCCTGACAGAAGTAATTGATTATGATGCCTTGAAAAAGCAGGTTGTCGAGGTCAGACCCAAATTGATTGTTGCGGGAGCTTCGGCCTATCCTCGCGCTCTCGATTTTGAGAAATTCCGGGAAGCAGCTGATTCGGTCGGTGCTTACCTGATGGTTGATATCGCTCATATCGCCGGTTTGATTGTTGCCGGTTTGCATCCATCGCCGGTTCCGTTTGCGGATTTTGTAACGACTACGACTCATAAGACGCTGCGCGGACCGCGGGGAGGGATGATCCTGTGCAAAGAAAAATACGCGGAAGAATTGGATAAAACTGTTATGCCGGGCATTCAGGGCGGACCTTTGATGCATATTATTGCCGCCAAAGCAGTCGCTTTCAAGGAAGCCATGACTGATGAATTCAAAATTTATCAAAAACAGATCGTTGCCAACGCCGCTGTGTTGGCTCAATCTTTGATGGATAAGGGTATCAAACTGGTCTCTGGCGGAACAGATACGCATTTAATGCTGATGTCGTTTATCGGTCAGAATCAGGACGACGGCAAAAAAATTACCGGTAAAATGGTCGAGCGGGCTTTGGATCAAGCCAATATTACCGCCAATAAAAATACGGTGCCGTTTGATCCTGCCAAGCCGTTTGTGACTTCGGGAGTCCGGTTGGGAACTCCGGCGATAACAACGCGGGGTATGAAAGAGCCCGAGATGGAACAGATTGCCGGATTTATTGCCCGGGTTGTGGATAATCTTGGAGATAAAGAAATATATGCTGCTGTTGCCGAAGATGTCGTGCAATTATGCTCGAAATATCCGCTATATGTTGAAAGACAATAATAACAGACTGGAGTTTACTGCGTATCAATAGGTAGTTTGATAAAAAGGAGAATTATAAAATGATCGCGCAGTTTACTATATTCCCGGTCGGAGCCAAAGAATCTTTATCAAAAGATGTTGCGAAAATACTTGACATTATCGATAAATCTGGCCTTACTTACCGCTTCGCCTCAATGTCAACTATGGTCGAGGGAAACTGGGATGAGGTGATGGCTCTAATTAAGAAATGCCGTAACAGCATGAGGAGAGCACATAATCGGATTTATCTCTCGATAACGATTGATGACCGCAAGGGTGCTCGCAAAAGGCTGAATGGAAAAGTTGAAAGTGTTGAGTACATCTTAAATAGAAAGCTGCAGAAATGAGCGAATACCGCATTAGTTATATCACCGTACCGGTGGAAGTCGCCGAGCAGATTGCTCAAACTCTGGTTAAGGAAGAGCTGGCGGCCTGTGTTAACATTATCGATCAAATGCTGTCAATTTATCGCTGGGAAGGCCAGGTTGAAAAGGCGCATGAATCTTTGCTGATCGTTAAATTCATGTCTGAAAAAACCGACGAGCTAATCCAGCGCGTTCGTGAAATTCATCCATACGAGGTTCCTGAATTTATTGCTTTTGACATCACCGCCGGAAATCCTGATTATCTCGATTGGCTGTCCGGAAAAGAAATCAATATTGATGATCTTGAAATTGACGATGAGGATCTTGATCTTGATGAAGATGAGGACGAAGAAGTAGAGGACGACGAGGATTCGGGCGACGAAGAAGAGGGCGAGAAAGCTACTGAGGTTATTGAAGAAGAGGAAGGCGAGAAAAAAGAAGACGAATAACCGGGTTTTCGCGTGGTCGCCGGCAGTTTTCTTATTTACCTAACATGTTGAAAAGTTAATCAATAATCTTCCTGCATTTAATGCCGGATAGAATATTCTCGGCAGCGCCTTGCCGGGCTATATTACTGTTAGAAATAATTCGATACACACCTCTATAAGTGCCAAACCAAACAGTATGTTAAAACGTCCGCGGTCGTTTGATTTTGAAATTATGGTTGCGTAATCCATTTTTATCATATACAATTCGATTCGCGCATAATATTAAGTAAGGCAGCAAAAACTATATGAAGTGTCCCTTCTGCAGTCATGAAGAAAACAAGGTTGTCGATTCTCGGCCGGTGCAGGACGGCCGCGCTGTCAGGCGCCGCCGGGAATGCCTGCAATGCGCGGAACGGTTTACAACTTACGAATATATCGAAGCGGTGACATTGACGGTCGTCAAATCCGATGATACGCGCGAGGCGTTCGACCGCAATAAAATAATTCATGGCATCAAACTGGCCTGCAACAAACGGCCGATAGGCTCCGAGAAAATCGAGGCGATGGTTTCCGAAATAGAAACATCTTTGCAGGAGTTGTCCCGAAACGAAGTCACCTCAAAATATATCGGCGAGATAATAATGGATAAACTCAAAGAAGTGGATGAAATCGCTTATGTTCGTTTCGCGTCGGTTTACCGCAAATTCGCCGATACCACCGAATTCCTCGAAGAAATTAAGAAGCTTCTAAAGTAAAAACTCTGTGCAAGCCTGTAAATGGGTTTGTTTCCTCAGATTAACGTTTTGGGTCATATCAAATCAGTGGTGATTACGAATCACTTTTGAAATGCCATATCGAATTTAATTGTAATTTGCATTATTGGCCTTACCATTTTTAGTTACTCTCACATTAATTGGTAAGTCCATAATTAACGTCCATCTTGAAGGAAAAATGTGATTGCGATTATTGAATAAATGGTCTATTATTAAATGCATTTGATGAAAACGCTGGAGTGGCGAGTGATATATCTTTTTCCACCTCTATAGCCGGGGAGTATCGTAAACTATGAGAATAATGCAATGCCGAAAAATCAAATAACTCGGATAATTGGAATTGATCCTTATAATTGTTCGTTCAATGATCTTCATAAGATAATATCGAAACTGCATGATGGCAAAAGGGCAAAGCTTTTCCGTTTTTGCCAAAGATGTTTAATTGAGTCAGACATAGGAATAAATGAAGAGAAGCATGTAGTCATGGTGAGATTTTTAATGGCATTGTTGCCAGAATCCCTTGACGAAATATTAAATCTTTTGCAGAGCATGTATGATCGGACAACATATGAAATTCACTTTACAGTGTTTTGCTATCTTGACAGAGTATTGGATATATGTAAATCAAAACGAGTGTTGAATAAGATTCTCGTTACAATCTCAGAATACTTCCTAATTATCGAGACAAATACAGCATCAGCGGCATGGATGGCTGGTGATTTATTGGGTGACCATTGGCTAACAAATGAAACGTTTAAAATTTTACTAAATTCCGCTAAACGGGCCAGGTTTGTTCCGGGTAGAATGGGAGCCTTGCATGGATTACAAATGAGATTAGAAAATTCATCATTAAATCATAAACAAATCATAAGTTATATAATGCACTAAAACTAATTTCCAAATCAGACAGAAGCGCATCGGTGCGACTATTCGCAAAAAACTTGTTGAGTTGATTTCATATTTGATTGGCTGAAGCACCCTGGGCTTCAGCCCTGTAAAATTATCTCAATTGGCATCAATCAGACTTCCGGAGCCGGTTACGGTCAGGTTAATTGAAGGCTGGCCTTTGTAATAAATTGTTCCGACGCCGCTGAGTACTCCATTTAAATAATCATCGGCATAGAGTTCAATGTTTCCCACTCCGCTCAGATTAATAACAGTGGTATCGGTAATGAAATCAAAGGCGATAACATTTCCCGCTCCGGGGTGGTTACAGGCATGATTGGTCGCCGAGCCGCTTAAAATAATATTTCCAGCTCCAGCTAACAATGAACTAAGTGTGGTAACGTAGGCGTTTAATATAATATTGCCTGCACCCGGCAAATCTATAATCAGTTCATCTTCCTGAATGGTTCCGGTGTTTGTGATATTTCCCGCGCCGGTCAATACCAACTCTTCGACGCCGGTCATAACCAGATTAACATTCAGGTCCATATTTGAAAAAGTCGTGTTGGGCGCCGAGCCAATTATCAGCACTCCATTTACCACGGTGGTGGTTATATATTGATGGATATTATCATCCACCGATATTGAAACTGAATGTTGCGCGCCCATCGTGATGTTAACGTCGCCGGCTGACCTGAAATTAACCGATTGAAAATTGGGCAGTGTTCTTTCGATTGTGGTTATATTGCCGGAGCCGGTAATTTTTACTGAGCTAGTCGGATTATCATCAACTGAACATGATACAAACAACGTCAGCGATAATAAGCACAATATAAAAGATGGAATAGGTTTCATTTTTTGGCCTCCCTTTTTTAAAGATATCTTTGAATACTCCATTTCACGATAATTGTTTCAATTTAATGCGACGGATTTAATTATGCGAACTCAAAGTTAAGAGTTAATTGCTTTATTGACTTTTGGAGAATAATCGGCTTTTATTAGCCCATTATGATTGAAAAACCTCCAGAGAAGGAAATGTCGTTTCTCGACCATCTTGAGGAACTGCGCCGCAGAATCCTCCGCTCAATCGCGGCGATATTTATCGGTGCAATTGCGGCTTATTTCGTTTCAGAATGGTTAGTCAATATTGTCTCGGCTCCACTGGCTGATGTGGGTGTCTATTTTAAGGCTCCGGCTGAGGCGTTTTTGACGCATATAAAAATATCTTTGTTTGCCGGAATAATAATCTCGTCACCGATTATCCTGTATCAAATCTGGATGTTTGTCGGACCGGGGCTTCTAAAAAGCGAAGTCATAATCGTAATACCGATTGTGGCATCATCGACGGTTTTTTTCCTTCTGGGCGGGTCTTTCTGCTTTTTTTACGTCCTTCCGCTGGCGGTCAAGTTCTTGCTCGAATTTGGCACTGATAATATGAGACCGATGATTATGATTGGTGATTACATATCATTTGCCGGCGCTTTGGTTTTGGCCTTTGGAATTGTATTTGAGCTTCCGGTGGCGTCGTTTATTTTGGGGCGGATCGGAATTATAGATCATAAGATGCTGGGCAAGGGGAGACGCTACGCCGTAGTTGGAATATTTATATTGGCAGCGGTAATAACTCCTCCCGATATGATTAGCCAGCTCCTATTGGGTATCCCTCTTTATTTGTTATATGAAGTATCAATTATCGTTGTATGGATGACCGGGCGGGATCGGAATCGCGAATAATTGGCTCTGGTTGCTTGACAGAATTCGTATCGATTGTTAGATTCTTTTCAAGATTTTTCGTACATAATGCCAGATAACCGGGGCGTGTAATGAAACCTGTTCGCGTATTCCCGACTGGCCGATAAGAGAACCAAGCGGGTGTAATTCAGTGGTAGAATGTCAGCTTCCCAAGCTGGACGTCGTGGGTTCGAGCCCCATCACCCGCTTTTTTTTAATGTTATGAAAGTAGTTGCGATAACAAAGTCTTCGCCATTTTATGGTGAAATCAGGCCGGGAGCCGAATTGGTTTCTGTCAACGGGCATCCTATATCCGACGAGATCGATTTTCATTTTTACAATACCGAAGATGTTTTGCGTCTCGATTTTCTTATCGATGGGGAAAAAAAGAATATTGAAATCGAGGAGGCCTATGACTGTGGCGATCTGGGGTTGGAATTTGAAGGGACGAAAATAAAAATCTGCAATAATAATTGTATTTTTTGCTTCGTTCATCAGCAGCCCAAAGGGATGCGCCGGAGTTTGTATATCAAAGATGATGATTACCGGTTTTCGTTTACTCATGGCAATTATATTTCTCTGTCGGGAATAACCGATGCCGATTTTGATCGAATCATTGAGCAGCGTTTGTCGCCTTTATATATTTCCGTTCATGCCACCGACGATAGACTGAGACGGTGCATATTTCAAAATGAAAAATTGCCCCGGATTATTCCGGCCATAGAGAAACTTGTCAGGAATGGAATTACGGTTCATACCCAAACGGTTATTTGTCCCGGAATTAATGACGGCGAGCACCTCAAACAAACTATTGATAATCTGGCCGGATTTTATCCCGGAGTGGCCTCGCTGGCGGTGGTGCCGGTGGGGCTGACGAAATATAGAAAGCGCCTGCATGATTTGCGGACTTATTCTGAAAAAGAGGCTGATCAAATTATTAGAATTATTAATAAGGCGCAAAAACGATTTCAGAAAACAATCAAGACCCGATTCGTTTATGCCGCTGATGAATTTTATTTATTGGCTGGAATGGATTTCCCAACTCTGCTAAGTTATGAAGACATGCACCAGTTTGAAAACGGCGTTGGGATGGCTCGTCAATTTATCACCGATTTCAATCGGAGAAGGAGATGGTTGCCAGGGGGCATTTCAAAAAAATTGCGAATAGGAATTATCACCGGCCGGTCGGCTGAGCCGTTTATGAAATCGGTTGTTATATCTGCTCTGGATAAAATTAAAAACTTAAAATCATCGTTGTATGTTGTCGATAATGATTTTTGGGGAGATACGGTTACGGTAACGGGATTATTGACGGGGAATGATATTCTGAAACGACTTAAAAATCAAAAACCGGATATACTCCTTTTGCCGCCGAATTGTCTTAATGCGGATGAGCTGTTTCTTGACAATTTGAGCCTTGAGGAGTTTACTAAAGAAATTGGATGTCCGGTTTTGAACGGTTCATACGACCTTGTAAATCTTATCCATCGGGCTATTGAGATGAGGAATATTTAATGCCATTGCCTATTGTCGCCATAGTGGGCCGCCCCAACGTTGGAAAATCATCAATGTTCAACCGTATGATAAAAAAACGACTGGCTGTGGTTGACAGCGTTTCAGGTGTGACCCGCGACAGGAATTTCGCGCCATGCGATTGGAACGGCCGGGATTTCTATCTGGTTGACACGGGCGGAATGGTTCCCGGAACTGATGATCAAATGGAGCAGTTGATCCTGGAACAGGCTCAGATTGGTCTTGATGAGGCCGACATTATTATTTTTATGGTCGATTGCCAAACCGGAATTACCGATCTGGATTCACTAATCGCGCGGCAACTATTAAGGGCGGATAAATCGATAATAATATCACCCAATAAGGCAGATAATGAGCAACTCGAAATGAACGCCGGCGAGTTTTATAGCCTTGGCTTTAAGCGGTTGTTTTGCGTATCAGCGGCAAACGGTCGCGGGGTCGGCGATCTTCTGGATGAGATTATCCGACTTCTGCCAGAAACCGAAGCTGAAAAACAGAAAGACAACCGCATCCGTGTTGCCGTGGTAGGGCGGCCAAATGTCGGAAAATCGTCTTTTGTCAATTGCCTTCTGGGCGAAGAGCGGCATATAGTTTCAGAGCACCCAGGAACGACTCGTGATTCGATAGATTCAGTGATATCCCTGAATGACAAGTCATATGTTCTGGTGGATACGGCCGGATTGCGGAAAAAAAGTCGGATTAAAGAAAATATCGAATTTTATACGACTCTTCGAACTTTTCGCGCCGTGCAGCGTTGTGATGTCGCTTTGATTCTTCTTGATGCCAATGAAGGATTAAATGTTCAGGAACTGAAAATCATTGATGAGGTCGCTGAAGCCGGACGGGGAATGGTTTTGGCAGTCAATAAATGGGATATATTTGAAAAAGATGAAAAATCGGCGATGTTTTATTCCCGGCAGCTGGCAGAGGCGATGCCAACTTTTAATTATATCCCGTCGATATTTACATCCGCAAAAACCGGCCAGCGGGTCGCGAAAACTCTGAGCTTAATTGATCGCGTGTATCATGAATATACCAAGCGCATTGAAACATCGGCGCTGAACAAATTTCTTGAAGGCGCCGTCAAGAGGCAGCCGCCGCCAGCTACTAAAGGCAAGTGGATAAAATTTTATTACATTTCCCAGCCAAACACGGCGCCTCCGCTTTTTGTCGTCGCCACGAATTATCCTCAATATATTCAGGATCCATATCGTCGCTATCTGATAAATCGTTTGCGCGAGCAATTTGGTTTTGAGGGTATTCCTTTAAGAATTAAATTCAAGGGTCGTTCCGAATAATATCTGGCCTTTTACCTCGGGTATGATATATAACCTTACCCCTTATTTGTTTTTAATTAATAAAATACATCTCCGGCCGATATATCGATAAATAGAATAAAAATACCTATTGGAAGATAATTTGGAGTATCTGGACACTAAATACGATCTCGAGGAAAAGATCCATGAACTCGAGAACAAATTGGAAGCAAAGAATCAGGAAGTTCATGATTTAGCCAATATTGCCGCCGTCATTACTTCGATTCTTGACCAGGAATCAGTTCTTACCGTCGCAATGGAAATCGCTATCCGTCAGGTTGCCGGTGAAGTCGGCGCGGTAGTAATGCTTGAAAATGATCAAATAACTGTCAAGGTTGCCTGGGGTTTGGACGCCGGTGTAATTGAAGGTCAGAAGTACAAAGATGATAAAGATATTGTCCGTTATTGTCTCAATCAAAACCAGGCGTTCTATGATAATGATTGCCAAAAAGGTTTTACCAGTGATTTCCCCGCCAACAATTTTATAATTTCGCCTCTTGGTTCCAAGGCTGTATCAGGAGTAATGATAATATTTAATAAGGAGGCAGGCGGGGAATTTAGTGATCGTGATCTTGAAGCAATGGAAATGATATGTCAGTTCACATCGGTGTCAATGGAAAACTCCACTCTTCTTAAGGAATCTCTTGAGAAACAGAAAATGTAACAGGATTTGGATTTGGCTCAGCAAATCCAAACGACATTGCTCCCGGAAAATATCACCATAAATTGCATAGATGTTGCCTCGACCTATATCCCGGCACAAAAAGTTGGGGGAGACTATTACGATATTATGCCGGTCGGCAAAAACAAAGTGCTCTTCATGCTGGGTGATGTTGCCAATAAGGGAGTTCCGGCCGCGCTGGTTATGGCTTCTGTTCATGCCATTATCCATGCCTATCTAAATCCCGGTCAGGACGTGCAGGTCACGAATATAATGTCTCAGTTAAATGATATTCTGTGCAATGATATTATCAAAGATCGCAGTATGTTTTTGACGATGTTCATGGGATATATTGATCTGGATTCGGGAATTTTGGAATACTGCAATGGGGGCCACCCGCCGGCGTTTTATTACCAGTCATCAAATAAAGAATTCCTGCGCCTGAAATCAATGGCGACTTTAGTCGGTCAATTCGCGGGATTGCCTTTCCGATCCTCCAAAATTAAAATTGGGCCGGGCGACCGGATTTTTATCTATTCGGATGGGTTGATTGAGGCGGAAAATAAGAGCGGTGTGCTGTATGGCTTGAATCGACTTGAGGAATTTTTCAAAGCCGGAATAGCTTTCGATATACAAAAATTCAATCAGGTTGTCAAAGAAGAAATTGATCATTATCGAATCGGCTCTCGGGAGGAATCAATGGATGATTTTACAACACTTGTTCTCGATATCAATCAGCCGGAAGATCAAAAAATGAAATATAATTTTGCATATGTATCCAGTCTGGCCCAATTGGAAAAGTTATATAATGATATCGAGACTGTAATAAGTGATAACAATCTGAGCGCCAGAATTGCTAATACGCTCAAAGTAGTTATATCCGAAGCGTTTACAAACGCTGTAATTCATGCCCATAAAAACGACGAATCAAAGAAAATTCAAATCTCTATAACTCTAAATAAAACAAGTGTTTCTGCCGATATTTTAGATGAAGGCTCTTGCCATGGTTTGGAGGAGTTAAGAAATCATAAAATAAATTCTAATCCCATGGCGGAAAATGGACGAGGGCTTGGAATAATAAGGGAATTAACTGATGAAGTTGAATTCTCAATGAGGCCTCAAGGGGGCCTCAGGATGAGAATTTTGCTGAATCTGGAACATGAAAATTTAAAATAAATATATGAATGGAGAATGGAATGGAAATTATCATCAAAGCCAAAGATCATGTCCATGTGCTATCAATGTGCGGTAAACTTGATTTGGCCAATTCTGCCAAATTAAAGGAATCCGTGAAATCTCTTCTTGATAAAGAGCATAATTTGATACATCTGGACATGAAAGAGGTCGATTTTATAAATAGTTCAGGATTGGGAGTTATGGTTTCGATAATGAAAAAGATCCGGGTTCAGAAAGGCCGCATGACTCTTTCAAATTTGGCGCCATATGTAAATGAGATATTCGAGATTACGCAACTTTCACATGTATTTGAAATATTCCCCACTGCTGAAGAAGCCATAACCAGCTATCAAACCGTCCGCACAAGCGTACTGAATAATTAAACGAGGGAAATATCAGGCACTATATAGAAAATTTGGCAAAACATTTTAAGAATCTATTTTCCATAAAGGGAAGCAATTGAGATTTTACGGGGTAAACAAATGAATAAATATAGAATATTGGTTGTTGATGATGAGCTGCTAATTAGAGATTTACTTTATGATTTTTTTAGCTCTCAGGATTGGGATATTATGGTTGCCGATGGCGGCAATAAGGCCATTGAGTATTTAAAAAATCAGGATTTTGATATTGTTTTAACCGATCTTAAAATGCCCGATATGGATGGTATGGCCCTGGCTGGACGCATAAGAGAATTATATCAGGGATTGCCGGTTATAATCATGACGGGTTATCCCTCTCTGGATACCGCCATAGAAGCGCTCCGGTATAAGATAGACGATTACATAATAAAACCATTTAATATAAATCAGCTTTTCAAGTCCGTGAAGCGAGTGGTTGAAGAATCAAACAGTGAAGTACAGGCGGGGGAAGCTTGATATTTAATCTTTCTTTAAGCTCGTTGGAAATGTTCCAAAATGACTTCCTTATTATTGAGTGGTATCCGATTTAGTCTCACTTTTTTTAATCGAATTTAAGCGGCCATAATTGCTATAACTTTTTTGTTGATTTCTCCTGTTGTATTGCGCTTGTTTTTGTCACTATGGAAGGTGAAAAGTACAATGGGCAGAGTGTTCAAACAAGTGACGAACTGACGCAGTTCAGTGAGTCATTTGAAACATTTAATAAAATCATAAATAATTTACAAAGGCAATACCTAACACTGGAAAAGGAATATAGCGGTCAAAGCCATGAGCTCGAAAAGATAAACTATCGTCTCAGAGAGACCATTGCCGAGAATCGATCAGTAACGGTATTTTTGAATTCTATTCTCACCTCCTTGACTTCCGGCGTTTTGGTTGTGGATAAATCGGGCACGATTTCACATTTTAATCCGGCTGCCGAAAAGATAGTCGGTATTACGGCCAGCACCGCACTAGGGAAAAAATATAATGAAGTGATTTCATGCTCTATGGGAGCCCGGTTTTCCGCTTGCGAAACGGTCATGACCGGCATTGAATTCGAGGCTGAAGGGAAAATAATTCGTAATAATGAGGGTAATGACATTCCGGTTTCCGTATCAACGTCCCTGCTTGATGATGGTAATGACGATACGTATGGAGCGGTTGAAATACTTTTTGATCTGACCAAAATCAAAAAGTTGGAAGCGGAAGTAAACCGCGTCAAAACTCTGGCGGCTCTGGGCGAAATGGCCGCGACAGTGGCGCATGAAGTTCGTAATCCGCTGGGTGGAATAGGCGGTTTCGCGGCGCTGCTAAAACGGGAATTGGGCGATGATACCGCCAAAATGGATCTGGTCGATAAAATAATCTCGGGGGTGGATGCATTGAACAAGACTGTCATTGCTCTGCTGGATTACACTCGCCAGGATCAATTGAATTTGCGGGAGGTTTCGCTTTGTACTCTTATCGAAGACAGCGTCGAATATGAACTGGCCCAGGATGATGTAAAAGAAATTTCTATTGAGATTGATATTGAAAATGAAAAACGAAATATGACGGTTATTTGCGATCCGCATTTGATGAGGCAGGTACTTTTAAATCTGTATCGAAATAGTCGAGAAGCAATGAACGGAACCGGACGGATTACTATCAGAGCCGGGAAAGATAATAGTATAAACGGTGACTCAAATAATGAAAACGAGGTATGGATCGAGATTGAGGATAATGGTCCGGGAATTCCCGCCAATCTGAGTGATAAGATATTCCAGCCTTTTTTTACGACCAAATCAAGTCAGAATGGCTCAGGTTTGGGATTGGCAACTGTTTGGAAAACTATTCAGGCGCATGGCGGCGATATAAGCGTTAAATCGGAAGAAGGCAGGGGATCAAATTTTAAAATTATCCTGCCTTCCGGTTGAAGAAATTTGCGAGTCTGGCAAAGGACGAGGAAAAATGAAATTAAGCATTCTGGTCGTGGATGATGATAAGCTTGTAAATGAGTTTATCGGTGAGACCCTCCGCCGCGTTCGGCACACGGTGACAACGGCGTTTTCAGGTGAGGAAGCCAAAACAATATTGGAATCGCAATCGTTTGATTTGGTGATAAGCGATATCAAAATGCACAAGATGTCCGGAATGGATTTGTTGAAATTAATCAGGGAAAAATATCCGGATACGGTTGTGATTTTGATGACTGCTTATGGCACTGTTCAAAACGCGGTTGAAGCCATGAAAATCGGCGCTTTTGATTATCTCGTTAAGCCATTTTCTCCCGATGAGGTTGAGATGGTGGTTAGCAAAGCGCACGAATTTATGGTGATGCGTTCGGAAAACATGCTTCTCAGGGCGGAAGTGAATGAAAAATATCGAACATTGATAGGCGCCTCAAAAAAGATGACCGAGATTTTTCAGTTAATTAAGGATGTCGCCCCGAGCCGTTCGACGGTCTTAATAAGCGGCGAATCCGGTACCGGGAAAGAACTAATCGCTCGGGCGCTCCATCTGTATTCTGATCGGGCCGAGAGACAATTTATAAAACTGAATTGCGCCGCTCTTCCTGACGGGCTTATGGAATCGGAATTATTCGGTCATGAAAAAGGCGCTTTTACCGGGGCAGACAGGCAGACTCGGGGTAGATTCGAACTGGCCGATGGCGGAACTTTACTTCTCGACGAAGTTTCCGAAATCCCGATCAAACTTCAAGGGAAGTTATTGCGAGTTTTGCAGGAACGGGAGTTCGAGCGGGTCGGCTCGGGAGAATCAATGCAGGTTGACGTCAGAATTATCGCGACGACCAACCGCAATTTGAAAAAAGAAATAGCCGATGGGAATTTCAGGGAAGACTTATACTATCGATTGCATGTAATTCCTATTGAAGTTCCTCCACTTCATGAGCGCCTGGAGGATATCCCGCCTCTGGTTGGTCATTTCCTGAATAAGTTTTGCGAAGAAACCGGAAAAGAAAAGAAATCGCTTGATGAATCGGCAATGCGGCTCTTTATGAAATATCACTGGCCCGGAAATGTTCGCGAATTGGAGAATTTTATTGAACGCGCCGTAGTTATTTCACAGGAAAAATCTCTATCGGCCAAAGATTTCCCTTCATCTTTGGTTTTAGGCAAAATCGAAGACAAAGGGGGGAATTTTAGAGTGGGCATGACGGTTCATGAGGCCGAGAAACTGCTAATTCTGAAAACGCTTGAAGAACAGGATGGCAATCGAACCCGCGCAGCGGAAATATTGGGAATCAATCCCCGAACCCTGCGTAATAAACTGCATGAGTATGGAATGGTTGATACTTCAGTTGATTAATTAAAATAGCTCTGAAACAGGGTGAAAATTACCACCAGACCATCTCGACCGAGATGGTCTTTCTTTATGAGTTTTAAAGGTGTTAAAAACGGGAGTTTTGCCGATATCCTGAATGATTACTGATTCGTATCAGATTAGAAAAAGGTTATGGCAAGAAAAAAATTCTACATCGACTTAGCTACTTTCGGCGGGCTGGTGATCGGCGTTGGCGCCATTCTTGTGGCGTATTTTATAGATGGTGGGCGTTTGCAGGCCATAACCCAGGCTGCCCCGATGCTATTGGTTATTGGCGGGACATTCGGCGCGGCGATGATTACCACTTCGTTTAATATTGTAAAAAAATTGCCGACCCTTTTGAAAATCGCGTTTTTCAGGAAAAGCCCTGATTCCCGGAAAACTATCGATTTGATAACGAAGATGGCCGAAAAGGCCAGGCGCGAAGGGGTTTTGGGACTTGAACGGGATTTGCCTGATATTGAAGATGGGTTTTTTAAAAAGGCAATTCAATTAGTTATCGACGGAACCGAAGCGACGACTCTGCGCCAGATATTACATACCGAAGTCAATTATATGTTTGAACGCCATCGTGTCGGGATTGGCCTTTTTAAGGCATTAGGCGGTTTTTCACCGACGATGGGAATTATCGGGACCGTTCTGGGTTTGATTCATACTTTATCAAATACCTCCGACGCCGGTAAGATGGCCATTGCAATTGCAGGGGCATTTATCGCGACTCTGTGGGGTATTGCCATGGCCAATATCATTTATCTCCCCATAGGTGACAAACTGCGTTTTCGGCATGATGAAGAATCGAGCAATATGGAGCTTATCATCGAAGGCGTCATCGCCATTCAATCGGGCGATAATCCCCGAATCATTAGGACTCGGTTGATGTCATTTATCACCCCTGAATTGCGCACTGAAAAATCGATTGAAGAAACTCGTCAGGCTGCTCAACAAAAATCAAAAATGGCTGAAGAACTGATAGATATGAATCTGCGGCGCAAAAAATTTGAATCCCTGCTGAGAGTGGATAAGTAATGTTTATTCATCGCCGCAGATCAGATATTCCCCAGGATAATCCCGATCGCTGGTTGCTCACTTATGCCGATCTTATAACCCTGCTTCTGGCCTTCTTTATCGTTATGTATTCCATGTCGCGCATCGATGCCAAGAAGTTTGGAAAAGTTTCGCAAGCCTTGCATGGTATTTTAACGGGAGGGCCATCGATTTTATTATCTCCCGAAGTTAATAATTCCTTTACCGGACATGGTCTTCTCAAAGTCGGCAGTTTGAAAATGCTGCAGACCAAAATAAATGGCGAACTGATTAAGTCAGGACGAGTCGGAGATATTGTCACTGAGATTGATGAACGGGGCCTGACAATTCATATTATGGAATACGTCATGTTTGATGAAGCCGAAGCTGTGCTCAAACCGCGTGCGCAGGCACTGTTGGATTTTGTTGCGGCCGATATTCTGGAAATGCCCAATCATGTCAGGGTGGAGGGGCACACCGATAACAGCCCCATTCAGACTCCATCATTTCCATCCAATTGGGAATTATCTACTGCGCGCGCCACACAGGTTGTCAGATATCTAATTGATAAGCATGGCTATCCGGCTGAAAAAATTTCGGCGGCAGGTTTTGCCTCATATCATCCTTTTTTGCCAAATACTACTCTTGAAAATAAAGCAAAAAATCGCAGAGTTGACATCGTCGTACAAACAATGGAGTTATCTATTGCTGAATCTCCATCAAAGCTTGAACAGTTTACCAAAGATCAATTGAAGGCCATGAGCGAAATATCAACGGAAATAGATTCCTCACAGGACTGGAATAATTTTCCAGATAATCAGTAAATCATTCTAATACAAAAATTCTCCATAAAGCCATAACTTCTTATTCGTCAACAAGATGTTGTTTGAGTTTTTGCTTTGGCATTAGCCTTGCTTTTCGGTTTGTCGGAGATAACTATGGCTGATTTTGTAAAAGTGGCAATATGGCAAAAAACCGGAGTGGATAAGCTCGGTAAATTTCTCGATATGGCGGCTCAACGGCATAAGTTGATTGCTGCCAATCTTGCCAATACGACCACTCCCGGATATGCAGCCAAAGACATTGATTTTAAGGCCGAAATGAGCAAAGCCCTCGGGAATGGTCCGGTTTTGGCAATGAAATCAACAAATCCGGGACATATTTCCAATTCGGGTCCAGACAGCGAAGTTAAAATTTTGAAGCATGGTCCGGAATCCGATGATGATTTGAACGGCGTCGATGTTGATCGCGAAGTCACCAATCTGGCGGTCAATCAAATGCGTTATTCAATCGGTTCCAAGATATTGCAGGGGAAAGTCCAGTTTTTAAAGAAAGCCATTAGAGGCAGTTAATAAAGGATTCGAAGATGGATGGTATATTTTCAGCAATAGAAATCTCTGGGAAAGGGATGTCGGTACAGCGGCGCAAGATGAATGTCGTTTCCGAAAATATCGCTAATGCCGAAACAACTCGGACCGAAAACGGCGGGCCGTATCGACGCAAAAGATTGGAAATTACCGCCGAGTCGGAAAAGATACCATTCAAGACAATCTTACAAAAAAGTCAAAATAGCCTGATACGAACCCACAGTTCTCATATTGAGGCGCCTGCCATTACCAGCAAGTTTTATGGCAATGTTGAAGTAGCCAATGGCAAAGAAGTGAGCGAAGGACAGGATTCCTTTAAGTTGGTTTATGATCCCGGACATCCTGATGCGGATGAAGAAGGTTATGTCAGAATGCCTGATATTGAAATTATAAATGAGATGGTCGATATGATCGCGGCCAATCGTTCTTACGAGGCCAATGCGATGGCCGTATCGGCGTCAAAAGAGATGGCCAAAAATGCGTTGGATATTTAAGGTTACGCATAGTGGAGAGGATAACAGATAGTGGAGATTAATACTAACCCGATTGAAGCTTATCGCCAGGCTGGGGGCCAACCAGCAAAAAAAAACCAGGTCGGTTCACGGGATAAGTTTGATTTACAAAAGGCTCAGGAAACCGAAAAGATTATTCTTACCGGCCAGACAACCGGAGAAACCGGGGCGATTCATGTTGGAGGTTCGTCTTCAATTCTCAGTAATATTTTGACCGCCGATGAAAACGAGGCGTTGACAATTAGTTTTGCCCGATTTGGGGATTCAGTTGAATCTACTCAAATATACGGACGCAACGCTCGCACACAGGGAAGCGGCATCACCGGTCAGAAAGTGGATTTAACGGGATGAGCAAGATAAGTCTGATTACACGGCCGATTCTTCCGGAATTTCCCGGTAAAGATCAAATTAAAGTAAATAAGCCTGATGGAGAAGGTTTTGGCGATTTTCTATCCAAAGCCATTCACAGTGTCAACGACATGCAATTGGAAGCCGGAGAAGCCCAGGATAAATTGATCCGGGGAGAGGCGGCTGAGTTGCATCAGGTTATGATTGCCGCGGAGAAGGCGGGAATCTCATTTGATCTTTTATTGGAAATCAGGAAGAAGCTGTTAGATGCTTATCAGGAAATTATGCGAATGCCAATGTAAGCATACGGCGCCTGATATTCATTTCAAATAGGATTTGATATGGAATATCTTAAACAAGTTATTGGACGCCTGGCCGATATCGTTAAACAAATGACCTTGAGCCAGGTCGTAATGCTCGTGGCGATTGTCGTGGGTTTCATCTTTGGTATTGTTGCCATTGCCGGATGGATCGGTTCGGTAACATATCAACCATTATATACCAATCTTGAGGCGGCCGAGGCCGCCGAAATCACCGGCTATCTGGCTGAAAATGGCATTTCGTATAATATTACCGCCGGCGGAACAGCGATTGAAGTTCCCGAGTCAGATTTATATGAAGCGCGATTATCGCTGGCCTCGCAGGGATTACCCAACACCGGAAATGTCGGCTACTCAATCTTTGATGAATCCAATCTGGGGATGACCGAATTTTTGCAGCAATTGAATTTTCGGCGCGCTCTTGAGGGTGAATTGGCAAAAACCATATCATCATTGCGCGAGGTTCAGACGGCGAGGGTGCATATTGTTATCCCGGAAGATAAATTATTTTCCGAACAGCAAAAGGAAGCGACGGCATCGGTTGTTTTGAAATTGAGACATTCGAACGGGCTTGGTAAAAAACAGATCAGCGGAATTACTCATCTGATTGCCGCTTCGGTTGAAGGTCTTAAACCCAACAATATTACAATTATTGATTATGACGGCAATATGATTTCATCGGGAACCGGCGACAATGAAGTGGCAGCAATGACTTCTAATCAGCTGGAAATAACCCGATCAGTTGAAAATGATCTGGAGCGCAAGGCGCAAACAATGCTTGACGGCGTTATGGGCCCCGGAAAAGCAATTGTCCGCGTCACGGCTGAATTGAATTTTCAACAATATGCGCGAACTTCGGAAAACTATGATCCTAATCTGGTGGCGGTGCGGTCGGAACAAAAAACAGAAAATGCCGGAAAGGCAACTCAAAAAGCGGCTGAGGACGCGGAGAATAATGAAGAAAATAATTCCGAAGTCACGGTAACCAATTATGAAGTTTCCAAAACAATTGAATCGGTCAGTAATGCCGTGGGAAATATTAGCCGCCTGTCAATTGCTGTTCTGCTTGATGGAACTTATCAGACCATTGAAAACGCCAAAGGCGTTGAGGAAATAATCTATGAGCCGCGCACGCAGGAAGAGATTGACCGTTTGTCAGCCATCGTTAAAAACGCGGTCGGTTTCACATCGGAAAGAAATGACCAGATTGAGATTGTCAATATTGCCTTTGATAAGACATACATGACCGAGCAACAAAAATCGCTCGACGAACAATACACTCGTGAGTTTTACTATGATATTGGCAAAAAAATACTTCTGCTTCTGGCTGCCATATTAGCGCTCTTTTATCTTCGCAAGAAAATTAAAAAACTTTTTGAAAGCATCGGGAAAATAATGCCCTCCACTCCGGTCCGATATAAAGAATCAAAACCCAACCCCTTGTCAGGCGGTGCGAAAATGGAAGAAGAGCCAATGGAAATTGAGGAAATAAAAATGGGAAAACGGCAACCCAGGCTCATCGATAAAATGCAAAGAGTGGCCAGAAATGAACCCGATGAGATTGCCAAAGTTATTAAAACTCTAATGGTTGATGTGGATTAGGTGAGATATGCCCAATTATGATGAATTAACAGCGACTCAGAAAGCCGCCATCGCTCTCGTGGCTTTTGGGACAGAAGTATCTTCTTTGGTCCTGAAATCACTAAGCGAGCAGGACCTTGAAAAAATAACCATCGAAATAGCCAATCTTCGCGAAGTTCCTCCTGAAGTGGAAGAGCAGGTCTTGAAAGAATGTCATGAAATTTTTATGGCTCGCCAGTATATATCTCAAGGCGGTATTGACTTTGCCAAAGATATACTGGAAAAAGCCGTTGGCGGGCGGCGGGCTCTTGAAATTCTCAATCGCCTGGAATCTTCTTTGAGAACATCAGGTTTTAACCTGTTGAAAAATATTGATCCACAGCAATTGGTGAATTTTATCCGTAATGAACACCCCCAGACGATTTCATTAATATTGACCCAATTGATCCCGCAGCAGGCTGCGGCGGTACTGTCCGAATTACCCCCCGAATTGCAGGCAGAAGTGGCTCTGCGCGTCGCCAATATGGAAAAGATTTCTCCCGGAGTCCTGAAAGAAGTGGAATTGACATTGCAGGGTCAATTCGCCGATAGCGCCAGTCGTGATTTATCGGTTTCCGGAGGCGCCAAGACAATTGCTGAAATACTAAACCTGATTGAAACTACTTCCGAAAAAAATATACTTTACGCAATTGAAGCTGAAGATCCCGATCTGGCGGCAGAAATTAAAAACATGATGTTTATCTTTGATGATATTGTACTCCTTGATGATCGCGGCATACAGAGGCTCCTAAAAGAAGTGGAGACCAAAGATCTGGCCATTTCTCTAAAGGCGGCTTCCGAAGAGGTAAGAAACAAAATCTTTTCCAATGTATCGGAGCGTGTGGCAGTCTTGATCAGGGAAGAAATGGAATTTATGGGTCCAATGCGATTAACTGATGTGGAAACGGCACAACAGAGAATTGTGGAATCAGTTCGTCGTCTCGAAGAAGAAGGTCAACTGGTTATCGCCGGTCGCAGCGGAAAGGAAGATATCATTGTCTAAAGTATTGTCTCTCCCATTGGCCAATGACAAGGTTCTTATCGGAGAATACTCAATTGATTACGAGGCTGAGCGAAAGGCCGAATCGTTGCTTCAGACAGAATATCCGGGTTTGATGGTTCTCACATCACCCGAGGGGAAAAAACAAATTCCTTTGCAGGATCTAATCCAGCTTCATAATAAATTCAGTCAAGAGATAAAAGAGGCTTATAATAAAGGTTATGAAGAGGGAAAACAATCAGGTTATGAAGATGGTTTAAATGAGGGATTGGAGGAGGCGCGGCAAGTTGTTGATTCGTTAAGCGGGGCGTTATCCGATATAATCAATCAGCGCCATCAGCTTTTGACTGAATCAAAAAACAAAATCCTCGACTTGGTTTTGAAAATATCCAGGAAATTAACATTTTCCGCTGCGGAGTTTAATTCGCAGATTACTAAGTCTATCATTACCGGGTCGATTGAGCAATTAATCGATAAAAGGAACATCAAGGTTAAAGTTCATCCCGGTCATCTGGCCGAACTGGAACAGTACATTGACAAATTTATGGGCAGCAATGCTGCCATAAAGGAGTTTAATATTGAGCCTGATCCGCGCATCAGGGTTGGCGGTTGTTTTATTGAAACTCCATCCGGCGATATCGATGCCCGGCTCGAATCGATGTACGAAGTCATTAAACAGGCCTTACTTGACGGCGAGGATTCTCCGGAGTGAAAATAGAATACGACTATTACGGCGGCAAGATTGATTCTTTGCGATTGATAAAGCAATATGGAACTGTCAGCCGTGTCAGCGGATTGGTGATTGAATCGAAGGGCCCGGCGGTTCAGGTTGGATCTTTATGCCGCATTGAATCAGCCGATTTGGAGATTTCCGTCCCGGCCGAAGTAGTCGGATTTAAAGATCATACAATTTTTCTTATGCCCCTGGGAAGTATCCAGGGCATTACTCCCGGCTCCATCGTGACAAGTACCGGCGAACAATTGCATGTGCCGGTCGGCGATCAACTTTTAGGCCGCGTAATAGATGGTTTGGGTAATCCCCTGGACGAAAAGGGGCCGGTTATAAGTTCGCATAACAGGTTATTGTATTCACAACCCCCAGCCAGCTTGAAAAGGGCACGCATAACAGAACCTCTTTATACTGGAATCAAAGCTATAGACACTATGATCACATGCGGCAAAGGCCAGCGATTGGGCATATTCTCCGGTTCCGGTGTCGGCAAATCGGTCATGATGGGTATGATTGCGCGCGGTACCAGCGCCGATGTTACCGTAATTGGCCTGGTGGGGGAGAGAAGCCGAGAGGTGAAAGAATTTATTGAAAACGATCTTGGCCCGGAAGGATTGGCTCGAACGGTCGTTGTGGCGGTTACATCAGATGAACCGGCCTTAATACGTCTCAAGGGAATATTGACGGCAACGACAATTGCCGAGTATTTCAGGGATCAGGGCAAAGATGTTATGCTTCTGGTTGACTCGTTGACCCGAGTCGCGATGGCGCAGAGAGAAATCGGATTATCAATTGGAGAGCCTCCCGCGACAAAAGGCTACCCGCCTTCGGTATTTGCGCTGCTGCCCAAAATTCTGGAGCGATCCGGTTCGGGCATTCGTGGTTCAATTACCGGTTTGTATACCGTGCTGGTAGAGGGAGATGATTTCAATGAACCGATTTCCGATGCGGTCAGATCAGTTATTGACGGCCATATTGTCCTGTCGAGACGACTGGCATCTCGCAATCATTATCCGGCCATTGATGTCCTGGATTCGGTGAGCCGCCTGATGCCGCAAGTGGCGAATGAAAATCATAAAAAATCGGCGGGACAAATCAAAGAACTTCTGGCAACCTATCGCGATGCAGAAGACCTGATAAACATCGGAGCCTATGTCAAAGGCTCCTCCAATAAGATTGACGACTCCATTTTCTGTAATGACAGGATAAATGAATTCATGAAACAGGGGATATATGAACAGGCTGATCCTCTCGAAGCAATTGCGGCTCTGCCATCCCTGATTGAAATACCTGATAATGAAAGAGAAAAAACCGTTGAAAAAATTTAATTACAGATTTGAAAAAGTTCTTTCATTCAAGAAACACCTCGAAAAGCAAAAACAGCGAGAGTTGGCCGAGGCGATCGCTTTTGAACAAAAACAAAAGCAGGAAATTCTGGCGGTTCTGGACGATAGATCAAATCATCAACTACAGGAAAAGAAATTTCTCACTGGAAAAATCGATGGCAATCTTTTGACGCGATACTCCAGATATTATATGAAATTAAAACAAATGGAAATTAACGGCCGTGAATTGCTGGCAAATATCAAAGAAGAAGTAGGGAAGAGGCATGAAAAGTTGGTGGGAGCCACAAAGCAAAGAAAAATATATGAAAAATTGAAAGAGCGCCACCTTGACAGGCATACAAACGAATTGAAGTTGCTACTGCAAAAAGAAAATGATGAAATCGGGCAGACGATGTTTTTTAGAAATAAATAATCCTCTCTACAATAAAAAAAGCCCTCTGGTTTTGCCGGGGGGCTTTTTTGTTATTTTATCATTACCATTTTTCGTATCAGAGTTTTGTCATTCGTTTTAAGCCGGTAAAAATAAATTCCGGATGAAAGGCTGTGCCCCTGTTCATTTTTTCCGTCAAAGGTAATTTCCTTTTCTCCCGCCGGCATTATCCCGGAATGCAAAGTTTTTATCCGCTGCCCAAGTACATTGAAAACCTCAAGGCTGACCATTAATTGTTCAGGCAATCCAAATTGAATAGTGGTAGTCGGGTTAAACGGATTAGGGTAATTTTGAGATAAATATAAAGTACCGGGCAGGGCCTTAGCGGATTTGTCATCAGCATCTGTTGTCATATCGATAAGGATTGAACCTGTGCCTAAGGCAGGATAGGCTTTGACATAATCATAAATTGGACCAAGCTGAGTCAACATTTCTGCGCCAGGCGTCATTGTGGTATCAAGAACGACAAACGGAGTCGTGCCGGTGGTGACGCTTGAAAAATATATTTTTGCCAGCGGACCGATACCGGGGGGGAGAAGTTGAGTGCTATAGAAGTCCAGACTCAACATTGCCTGCTTGAGATTATTATCAATGATAATATTAGCGTTGGCGGCATTTTGTGACCGCGTTTCGACAATCGATATTGAATCGATAAAAAGATTATCCGATGGATAAGCAAACGGCAATACGATTTTGCTAAGATCAATCTCAGTTAATCCATATATAATAACTTCAAAATCATCGCCGGCTTTTGTTTCCACATTATCAAACCAAATGGAATCATTGAGAGCCGGGGCAAAGGCGTTACTAATGTAACCCCTGTTGAAATTGGGAGTAAACCATTCATTAGTCGATAAAACAAAAGTCAATTCGGTATTAACGGTCGTGGTGTCAAAATAAATCATCCGCTGAGGATAACCATTTGGTACGGTGACGAAAATTCTGGCAAGAAGTCCTCGCCCGGGATCAATAAAAGAATCATCCTGAGTAAGTTCAAGGGCGCCGATATGAATTCGGGCCAGTGATGGATCAATAATACCAAGAGTTGTTAATCTGCCTTCTGTCCTGCTTCCTGCGAAAGAAACCGAATCAACGATTAAATCGGGATAGAAATAGACGAGTGGCGCGTCTATCCCAGTTATATTTTCAGCATTCGAAAAATAAACCCCCAAAATGGCCTTTTGTCCGGAATGGGTCGAAATCGTATCAATCCAGAGAGTATCGGTGTCACTGATTGGATTGACTGCCCAAACAGGCGAAACCAAAATGATAAGTATTGCTGAAATGAATATCGTACTCTTTAACATATTTCTGCCAGTATCATATACTTATATGGCCTTTACAGCAAAAATTATGCACTAATTACCGACTAAGAAGGCTCCCATCCAAATATTGCGGTAGATAAATGTAATTAAGCCGACATTAAGGAGTTAGGCCCGATTACATGAATATAATAGATTTTTGGCAGGTTCCAAATAAATATTGCATACCTCAATTTATGATTTTTGCGCAGGGTTTTGCGTAAAAAAAGAACCCATGGAAAAATCTTCAGGTCATCTCTGGAGCTTTTTTCCGAAAATCCACTTTTACAAAGCCCACTCATTTTTAGGCATTATCGCAACTCACAGTATAATATGGATTTAGACGCATCGTTTGGTTTAGCCTTTTGTGGCATACTCCTTGCCTATGATGGAAATGGAGGAATATCTATGATTAAAGGTATATATAAGGCCGCATCCGGCATGGTACCGCGAATGAAAAAACAGGAGATAACCGCCAATAATATTGCCAATGCATCAACTCCCGGATTTAAGAAAGAATCGACTTTCATAAAAGAACTTGATTCTGCTACTAAATCGATATTACCGAAAAAATCAGACTGGCAAACGCCAATGATTGACCAAATATATACTGATTATTCTCAGGGGACTTTCAATAAAACAGGAAATCCGCTCGATGTCGCCATTGATGGTGAGGGATTCTTTGTTTTGGAAAACGTCGATGGGGACGATCGCCAGTATTCGCGCAACGGCAGCTTCTCTGTGGATCCTGAGGGTTTCTTAATCAGCAGCAGCGGTTATCGCGTGATGGGAGAAGGGGGGCCGATTGAAGCCGCCGGCGGCATGATTGAGATTAATGAGTCAGGTGAATTGATGATTGATGGAAATACCACCAATCGATTGCAGATTGTGAACTTTGAAGATAAAAACATATTGGGGAAAGTCGGCAGCTCCGGTTTTGTGGCGCAGGGAGATTCTGAGCCATTACCGGCAGTGGGATTCTCGGTCCGGCAGGGATATCTTGAAAATTCCAACATCAATGTTATCAAGGAAATGGTGGGGATGATAATCACTCTTCGCAATTTTGAAACCGGTGCGAAGATGATTCAAACCCAGGATGAGAGTCTCAAGACGCTATTTACTCAAGTAGGCAAAACACAAATGTAATAGATAAAGGAATTTATCATGATTAAGGCCATGAACACGGCGGCGACGGGAATGGTCGCCCAGCAGACCAATATTGACAACATTGCCAACAACCTGGCAAACGTCAATACTACGGCATTCAAGAAATCGAGAATTGAATTTCAGGATATTTTATATCAAAATTTCCGCCGAGCCGGTTCGCCCTCGGCTGTCGGCGCGATTATCCCCACCAATCTTGATGTTGGTTATGGATCCCGCGCTGTTGCGACTAATCGCGAGTTTAGTCCGGGTTCGGTGCAAATCACAAAGAGCGCGACCGATCTGGCAATTGGGGGGAATGGCTTCTTTCAGATCGAAATGCCGGATGGCACGATCGGATATACTCGTGACGGATCGTTTAAGCTTAGCGCTGACGGTCAGTTTGTAACGTCCGACGGTTTTATTATGACGCCAAATATTACTGTGCCTGAGGATGCGACTGATTTATCGATCGGCATTGACGGCCAGGTATTTGCACTTATTGTCGGGAATGACACTCCGCAGGAGGTAGGGCAGATTGAATTGGCGAAGTTTATCAATCCGGCCGGATTGTCGGCGGTAGGCCATAACATTTTTACCCAAACCCCGGCTTCGGGAACTCCGATTACCGGTTCGCCCGGTTCGGAAGGATTTGGTCCGGTTGAGCAGGGGCAACTGGAAACATCCAATGTTTCGGTCGTCGATGAAATGGTCAATATGATTATGGCGCAGCGAGCCTATGAGATAAACTCCAAAGTTATCCAGACATCTGATGACATGACACAAGTTGTGAACAGCCTGAAGAGGTAATTATGCTAAGAACAGCTTTGATTGCGTTAGTCTGCCTGTTGATTATACCGGCCATATTAAAGGCTGAGAATAGCAGGGAAGATCTTGAATATCTTGAATCCTTTCTCTCTGAAAAAATCATTTCTGATTATGGATTTAATTCGGATGAAGTCGAGATACAACTAATCAGATGCGGCGCCAGACTTGATAATTTATCGACAAGCGAAATTCAGGCGTATCCATTGGCACAGTCCAATCCACGGGGCCGTTTTCCGATGCGAATCGAAATTTATCGAGATAATGCAATGACCGGAAAAGGGTCGGTTACAATTGATGTCCGTTTGTTTGCCGACCTGCCGGTTCCGGTTCGACGGATCAACCGCCACGCTATTCTGAATCCTCAAATGTTCATTTTGAAGCGATTTGAGGTGACGTCAATCAGAGAGAAAATGCTCACTGATCTTGCTCAGCTGGATAATATACGGGCCAAACAAAATCTGGCCGAAGGACAGTATGTTTCACTGAATAAAATAGAGAAAATCCCTGATGTGGAAAATGGAATGTCGATCACGATTATTGCCTCAGCCGGTACGTTTGATATACGCGCCAAGGGAATGGCGCTTCAGAGAGGATATATCGGTGAATCGATCAAAGTCAAAAATGTTGATTCCAAAAAAATAATTATTGGGAAGATAACATCTCCCGGAGTCGTGGAAATAACGCTCTGAACCATGGAGGGTCAGATGAATATAAAACGAATTCTCATCATCACGGCGGTTATGCTGCTGCTGCCATTTACGCTTAAAATTTATGGCGGCGATTTTGGGCAGGCCGCTTCACTGTTTTCGGATATCAAGGCAAATAAGGTTGGTGATATTCTTACAGTCAATGTCTATGAAAATACGCAGGCGACCAATAAATCGGAAAGTAAAACCGAAAAAACCGGAACGTTCGAGACATCCGGGGGACCCGGTACGGGTATCCTTGATTTTATCCCGCTTTTTGGCGCCAAAGGTGAAAACAAGAATAGCTTTGACGGCAAAGGTGAAAATCTCCGGAATCGAAATTTAAGAGCTAAAATGTCAGTGACCGTAATGGCCGCCAAAGAAAATGGCGATCTGGTCATCGAAGGCACGCGTACCATTGGAATTTCCAATGACCGAGAGACATTGACTCTCAGCGGCGTTGTACGCCAGCGCGATATAAACCCTGATAACAGCATTGAATCGTATTTGATTGCCGATGCGCAAATAACGTATCGCGGTAAGGGGGCAATTACCGATGCCAGCCGCCCGGGACCGATCATGCGCTTTCTTAACTGGCTGTTTTAGGAGGAATCATGGAATTACTTAAAAAAATTCTTATGTTCATCATTCTCCTGAGCATGGTGGGCGTTTCGGTTATGGGTTCATCGGTGCGAATCAAAGATATTTCCCGCTTCCAGAGCGACGCTGAAATGGACCTTATTGGATACGGTCTTATTATCGGTCTTGACGGCAGCGGTGATGGCAAAGGCACTCAATTTACTATTCAGGCCCTGGTCAATATGATGGAGAGAATGGGATTGACTGTTGATGCCAATCAAGTAAAAGTCAAAAATGTTGCAGCCGTCATGGTAACAGCCAAAATCACTTCGGCCTCCAAGCCGGGTTCGCGCATAGATGTCACCGTATCTTCGGTTGGTGACGCTACATCATTACAGGGCGGAACTCTCCTGATGACGCCGCTTTCGTCATTGGATGGAACCGTCTATGCGGTGGCTCAGGGCGCTGTGTCAATTGGCGGGTTTAATGTTCAACTGGAAGATGGTAACAAAATTGTCAATAATTATACTCTGGTCGGACGGGTTCCCAATGGAGCTTTAGTCGATCGCCAGCCGCCTGAAACCGGGAATAATAAAGATCTGTTTCTGTCGCTGATCAATCCCGATTACACAACGTCTTCGCGGATAGTCGATGAGATAAATAAAGAATATGGCCTTTGCGCCTATGCCGTCGATGAAGGAAGCGTAAGAGTACGCGTCCCCGATTCGCTGGCGCATCCCAATGATAAAATTGATTTTATTTCTCGCATTGGCCGTTTGCGGGTTTCTCCCGATGTGGTTGCCAAAATTGTCATAAATGAAAAAACTGGCACGATTGTGGCAGGACAAAACGTGTCAATAGCTCCTGTGGCGATGGCTCACGGAAACATAACGATTAACATTCGGACAATGCCGGTCATATCCCAACCGGAGCCTTTTTCGGAAGGTGAGACGGTGGTTACATCTGAATCGCGTTTGTCGGTCGAAGAAGAATTGGCGCGCGTCATTCAGCTTCCTGAGATTGTCACAATTTCACAGGTTGCCAGCGCTCTCAATAGTATTGGAGCGACGCCCAGGGATATAATTGCCATCTTTCAGGCTTTGAAGGAAACCGGAGCTTTAAGAGCCGAGCTGGTATTGATGTAAATGAAAATTAATCCTTCACAGGCCGAGTTTGGAACGATTATAAAGCAATCGTTTGGCAAAATCTCTGGTGATGAATCCCTGGAGATGAAAAAGCATCGACTCCGCAAGGCGACCAAAGAATTTGAGTCGTATTTTGTTTTACATATGCTCAAGGCAATGCGTAAGACGATTCCTGAATCGGAATTGACGTCGGGCGGGCTCGGCCAGGGTATTTACACGGAAATGTTTGATGAACAGTTGGCCCGGAAGGTTTCGGGAACTTCGGCTAATAGTCTGGCCGATATGCTTTATAAATCGCTGGTGACCCAGCTTGAAGCGGGCGAAAATTCTGATAATGCCATAGATGATAAAATCAATACAGGAATTTCAGATTTGCCTCGCAACGTGAATACTTCAGAAAAAAACGCAAATTCACTAAAGGCAGGGGAGAGTCAGATTGAAAAGAGCGAACACTCAATATCTCCACCTATTGTACTCAAACCGCAAATATCAAATGATCCCAGACTCTCCAAATTCGGACAGAGCATCAAGGCCGCCTCTCAAAAATACGCTTTAAGTCCTCAACTGATTTATTCTGTGATACTGGCGGAATCGGGAGGTCAAGCGGATGCGGTTTCACACAAAGGAGCCAAAGGCCTTATGCAATTGACCGATACGACCGCAGTTGAAATGGGTGTGAGCGATAGCCTTGATCCGGCTCAGAATATCATGGGCGGAGCCAAATATCTGAGGATAATGCTCGATAATTTTGAAGGAAACCTAAAGCTGGCATTGGCCGCGTATAACGCTGGCCCCGGGATTGTTTCAAAATACAACGGTGTTCCACCATATCCTGAAACCGAAAAATATATTGAAAAAGTATTGGATATACTCCAGTCAAATAAAAGAGGATAATTGATTAAGACTTTGAGCTAAAGAGAATTATGCAAAATACCGAAAATAGATATGTGGATGGAACCATGGAAAAACTATTGGATAGACTCATCAGTGTCATCGGCAGCGAAGCGACATTGTTCGAGAAATTTCTTGAATTGCTGGAAGTGCAACAAATGATGCTGGTTGAAAATAACACCGAAGAATTGCAATCGGTAACATCCCAATTACAAAGAATCGCGCTGGAATCCAGGAAGCTGGAAGATGAACGCGCCGAGATTGTCGAATCGATTCGGATGCAGGGGGGCGAGAAAACGAATTTAAATGTTTCCCGAATTTGTGAAATGGCTGACCGATCCCGCTCGACACAATTGAAAACACTTCGGGAAACGGTACTGGGTTTATATTCGCAAATCGAGGAAACCCGAATGCGCAATGGCCTTCTGATAAAGCAGTCGATGGATCAAATTAGAAATACAATGGAATCAATCGGGCGAATTCCGGCCCAAAAGGACATCTATCAGGGAAAAGGAAACATCTTAAAAGAATATGCACCGATCGGTGTGGATAGGAGAATTTAGAGATGTCTGGCTTATTTCATGGATTGGAAATTGGCAAACGGGCATTACTCACGCATCAATTGTCAATGACGACGATTGGACATAACCTCGCCAATGTCAATACTCCCGGGTACTCCCGCCAGAGGGTCTCCATTACCTCGGCGATGCCGCTGGATATGGGCAAATTTAATATTGGTTCAGGCGTCACGGTCACGACAATCAACCATGTTCGTGATTTATTCCTGACTGATCAGTACCGGCGGGAAAGCAGGTCCCTCGGCGAATGGACTTATAAAGAAAAATCATTATCACAAATAGAATCGTTTTTCGCCGAACCCGGCGATGATAGTCTGGGAAGCGCCCTTAATAATTTCTGGGATAGCTGGTCCTCTCTTGCGGCCGGTGACGCCGATTCCTCGACTCCGCGGAATCAGATTGTTGCCAGCGCAAGGACGCTTATCAATCACTTTCATGCAATGAACAGACAGGTAACTGAACTTATTTCGTCAACTGATAATGATATAGTAGACCGGGTAGGACAACTTAATCAATATGGAAAGCAAATCGCCACTCTGAACAGATTGGTATCCAGTGAAGAACTGGGAGGACAAAACGCAAATGATTTGCGCGACCAGCGGGATTATTTAGTTGATGAGCTTTCGAAACTGGTCGATGTGACAACTCGCGAAGAGAAAAATGGGAGTTTAAATGTTTTTGTCAATGGCCTTGCATTAGTTGAAGATGCGGATATGCACGAGCTGATGACCAGAAAAATTAGTAAAGACAATATGGCGATAAATGAAATAATCTGGAAAGATACTTCAACCGCGGCCAAGCTAAAGGGCGGAGAATTGAAAGGCCTACTTGACGTGAGAGATACGATCGCTCCCCGCTTTCGCAGTCGTCTTGATGATATGGCCCAGACCCTGGTGACAGAACTGAATACTCTGCATCGGGCCGGAACCGATGTACACGGCGACACAGGATATAATTTCTTTAATCCGGTGTTCACGACCGCCGGGACAATCCAGCTTGATAATAACATTGCGCTTGATTCCGGACGCATTGCCGCGTCTTTAAGCGGCGAAATTGGGGATAATTCTAACGCCTTGGCCATCTACGATATCAGGAATAATCTGGTCGGAACGTTAGGGGAAACTTCTATTACGGAATACTATAATTCTACCGTGGGAATGATTGGGATAGAGACGCGTGAGGCGAAGACCTTCAAGGGCAATTTTGAGATACTGATACAGCAGATATCCAATTCGCGGGAATCTGTTCAGGGCGTTTCGCTTGATGAAGAAATGGCGAATCTTGTGAAAATGCAGCATTCATATAATGCGGCCGCCAGAGTTATAACGACAATGAATGATGCGCTCGGCACAGTCATTCAAGGAATGGGCGTAGTCGGGCGTTAATTAAATTTAGGCAAGTTTCACCAAGGAGGGTGACGTGCTGATATTGACAAGGAAGTTGGGGGAGTCTATCACCATTGGCGATGATATCAAGGTGACGGTTCTTGGTATCTATGGACGCCAGGTTAGATTAGGCATAGAAGCCCCTTTACGAGTGGTGGTGCATCGCGAGGAGATTTACGTAAAAATACAGAACGAAAATCATAAAGCGGCCAAAACCATTAAGGAGGACCTGACCAATGTGATGCGGGTTCTTAAGCATAAGTTGAAAAAAGGAGATGGCAGGCCCAAAAAGCCGCCTCAAATAAAACTTAAGCGCGACAATGATCATGGTTCAAGACCAAATGATTAATCTGGAGATGATGAAATGTTTGGAAGTAAAAAAAAACCAAAAGAAGACTATGAAGACCCGGCCACTAAATACGGTCGGATGGTAAGGGACAAAAAAGGTCGGAAGTGCTATGAAAAAAAACCCTCGTTATTATCCCGAATATTCAGTATCGGGCATGATAGCGATTTTGTTTATCACGAAGACTAAACCGATAGGTGAGCTATGCGTGTAACTAACCAGATGATGATCAACCGGACGATTTTTAATTTATCCCGGAACGCGTCAAGATTTATGGATCTGCAAAGCATGCTATCCACCGGAAGACGAATAAATATCCCGTCCGATGATCCCATCGGAACGCAGAAAGATTTAAACTATCGATCAAGACTGGCAGAAATAACTCAATTCAAATCCAATGTCAGCCAGGCGTCCGGCAGACTGTCATTCTATGAAGACACGCTGAGCGATTTAAAAAGCTTATACGAATCAGCGACACTGACCGCTACGGCTATGTCAAATGATACCTACACCGAAGTCGAACGTGAGGCGGCCGCCAATGAAGTGGATTCCATCTATCAACAGATACTTCAGCTGGCCAATAAACAAATTGACGGGCGCTATATTTATTCCGGGCATCGCATTCGAACGGCCCCGCTGGAAGCCAGTACGAATGGGGTTATTTATAACGGCGATACCGGGATTTTGGAAAGCGGAATAGAGGGCTCGGAGCGGTTTATCACTAACCTAAACGGACGGGAAACATTTTTTTCACCGCTTATGACTCTCGGTGAAAACGGAAATCTCAGCGTTGGTATTACTGATATCACAAATCTTGCGGATTTAAATACCGGCGCCGGAATTGATCAAATACCGGGCACTTTTGAGATTCACGATGCTAATCGCGACCTTACTTATGTTATAGATATCTCCGGTGATACCACTATTGGCGATGTAATTTCAAACATAAATACAAATATAGGAGTCGGTGGAAATCTGACACTTGATATTTCCGGTTCAGGTAATTCCCTGGTTTGGCAGCCCGAAATAGGAACAATTAATACCGTAACCGATCTGACCCCGCTTGCCAATCTTCGCGAAGGAAGCGGAATATCCAAAGCCCCGGGACTTTTTAGAATCCGAAACTCTTCTTCCACTATAGATTTTACTGTAGATGTTTCAGGCGCGACAAATCTTGGCGAAGTCCGAAATGCAATAACCTCAGCCCTTACCGATGCGGGGATTTCAAATGTGTCGGTAGGTTTTAATGCCAATGGAACCGGACTAGCCATTACCGATTCCAATGCCGTTCCTCTTGATTTGATTATTGAGGATATGGACGCGGAACAATCGACGGCTTCCGAACTTGGTATAGCTGGCAATGTTGGGGCCGGTCTCGAGGGCGCTGATTTGCGTCCCAAACCTGTATTTACAATACGAGACATCGGCAGTCAGACGACTGCGGCAAACTTGGGATTATTGGGAAGTATCCGCCAAAACACTGTCGGTCAGGAAATTCGCCCCCGATTGACAGGTGATTCGACTCTTTCTTCATTAAATAATAATAATGGCTTTGGATTGGGAGAAATCCAGATTTCTCAGGGTATTAGGACGGTAGTTATCAATCTGGGTAATTCATCTTTGACCACAATCGATGACGCGATCAATGCCCTAAACTCATCCGGTCTCGATATACAGGCGTCAATTAATGATTCCGAATCCGGCATTCAAATAGTCTCAACAATTCCTGATGAAACCTTGATTATCAAAAGTGCCGATTCATCAAGAACAGCCGAAGCGCTTGGTATCGCGGGCTCTCCTGATATGCTGGGTTCTATGATTTTGCTTTCCGATGCGCTGCACAATAATAATAGAGAATTAGCGGCGTCGTTAATGGAAAACCTTGATTTGGCCATGCAGAAATTATTGAAATCCCGCGCCGATGTAGGGTCGCGCATGATGAGACTGGATGCGACCCGGAATAGACTTGAATCATCCGAGACAACGATAACCAAAATGCTATCAGAGGTTGAGGACGCAGATATTATCAGCCTCATCAGTGATGTCGCGCGCGAAGAAAACCTGTATCAGGCGGCATTGGTGGCCAGCTCCAAGATAATTCAGCCATCTTTGATGGATTTTTTACAATATTAGGAAAATAAGGATTAGACATGAAAGTCATAACTGAAAGATTTGGCGAGCTTGAAATAAGCGAAGATTTGATTATAACCATGACAAAACCGCTCCTGGGTTTTGAGCATTTGCGGGAATATGTCATTGTTGAAACCGATGATTTCGAGCCATTTAAGTGGTTCCAGTCTATCGAGGATCCCGGCGCGGCTTTTGTTATAATAAATCCTCTTAATTTTTTCAAAGAATATACTGTCGAAGTCAATCCCAAAGAGGTTGAAGAGTTAAATGTTGACCGGGTTGAGGATGTTCTGACTTACACGATTGTAACCATACCCCAGGATTATACAAAAATGACCGCGAACCTGCAGGGTCCGATTTTGATAAATTCCGTAACACGGCTGGCAAAACAATTAGTCATGGTGAATTCTCATTACAATATAAAACACCGCATGTTTGAGGATTTAAGGAAAGACTATGAACCGGCAGTAGAGCAAAGGGAATTGGCGGAAGTGTAGACAAATATCAAAACCCCGAACAATTCATACTTGCCGCCATGCGTCCATTCGAGTGAAACTTCTTTTCTTGGCAAATAAACATGAGCAAACGAAAGAGCCGAAATAAAAAAATATCTCATAGAAGAAAATCGCGCTTAAGCTCTATTCAGCCTGATGAAAATAACCTGAGACGACAATTGGAAAAAAATCCAGGGGACGACGATGCGCGATATCAACTGGCTCAATACTACTTTGAATCAAAACATGCTGAGAAAGCTCTCGAAATTGCCCTGCCGCTTGCTCAAAATATCCCAGAACAAAATAAAAACAAAAAAGCGATAATTTATCGTTTTATTGCCTTTGCGGCTCTTTATGCCAATAGACTCGAAGAAGCTGAGGCATATTCAAAACAAGGAATCGTACTTGCGTATCATTCTCTCGATTTTTATTTTGTCGCCGCAATAACATCCGCCCGCCTAAATAAATTTGAATCGGCCAAAAAATATGCGGAAACATATCTGGATATTTGGGGCATGATAGACCATGGCGATAAAATAGCCAATCCCCTCAATCTTTCCTATAATATGAAATATCAGCTTCTCAGCGCTTACGGTGCCATTTTAAATGAATTGAATGACAGGGAAAAGGCCGAACAGGTTTTAATGGAAGCGATAGAAAATAATCGGGGGTTCGAACCAAGCTATATCAATCTTGCGGTTCTTTACAAATCACAAGGAGATTTTACAAAGGCATTTGATATAATAAAGCAAGGTCTAAAATCCAATCCTAATTCTCCCAAACTGCGGAAAATGATCGACTGGTCTGACAATCGGGCTACAATTTCGGCCTGCATGATAGTGAAAGACGAAGAAGAATTTCTGCCGCGATGTTTGAAATCAATCAAGGATGTAGTTGACGAAATTATCCTCGTCGATACCGGATCGACCGATCGCACTATCGAAATTGCCAAAGAATTCGGCTGCAATATTTATCATTATCCATGGAAAGGTGATTTTTCCTCAGCGCGAAACGAATCCATGAAGTACGCCACCAAAGACTGGATTTTTATTATCGATGCCGATGAAGAACTTCCACCTGAAGAAATACCCCAGTTAAGACTTGTTACCAGTCAAAATGAGTTTGATATTATATCAATTTCGGTAATCAATAAAAATCTGGAATCTGGTCAGGTGACTTCTTTCTTACCTTCGGTTCGGCTGGTAAAAAGACATCTCGATTTGAAATATTACGGCATCGTCCACAACCGGCTTGATATTCCAAAAGACCTGCTCGCTTTGCGAAGCGAGATTCAGCTATTTCATTATGGGTATGATATCGCCCAAGACAAACTGGATAAAAAACTGAAGCGGTCAAAGGAACTTTTGGATAAACAGCTGGAGAAAAACCCAGATGATGTTTATGCCAATTTTAATATGGCCCAGCTTCTCCGGGGATATAAAAACTCATCCAGTGAGGAAATTAGCCATAAAATTGTCGAACATGCCAACCGTGTCATAAATAATCCCGATTCAAAAAAACCGATGTATTTCGGGCAACGAATAATGGCCCTTTATCAAAAAGCAATCGGTCTTTGTGCCTTGCGAAAATATGAAGAAGCGGAGGAGTGTTGCCGGGAAGCGTTAGAAAAGAAGCCCGATTACCTTGATCCCATCCTTACTCTGGGTGATATTTATAATTATTTGACCCAATTTGAAAAAGCCAAAAAGTATTACCATTTATATCTGGATTCACAAAAGAGTTATAACGCGGGGGATGAAAAAGACAATATTATTTTGCATAATCTTGAAGCTCGACATAAAGCCTGGTTTGGATTGGGATTGATAGGCGAAGGGGAGGACAATCCGGAGGAAGCGATAAATGCCTTTCGGCACGTTCTGAAAAACAAAGATCCCTACCTTGATACAGGCATGCGTCTTGGCAAATTGTATCTGGATAACCATCGCATGGATGAGGCCGAAGGAATATTCCTCAAGGAAATTTCCCGAAATGACGCTGATGCCATTGCATATCATGGTATGGGCTGTGTTATGACAATAAGGAGAAAAGACTCCGAGGCCATTATATATTTGGGAAAGGCAATTCAATTAAAACCTGATTTTGCGGAATGCCGGCTTATGTTAGGCCAATTACAATCAAAATCAGACAATATTGACGAGGGATCAAAAAATATAATTACGGCCGCGGAATCAAACCCCTCAGATTCAGAAATCAATTTTGAAGCGGGAAATAGTCTATTTGAAATCGGCAATTTTGAAAAATCGATTGACTGTTATACAAGAATTCTGGCGACAAATCCGGATAATGGAAAGGCCCTTAACAATCTGGGAAACTGTTATTTTAAGATGAATCAATACCAGCGAGCCGTTGAGATATACAATCAATTGCTAAAAATAAATCCGGATTACTGGCCGGCTTACAAGAATCTCGGCCTTTCATATTCCCACAATCAGGCCCCTGAAAAAGCCATTCCGGTATTAATGCAATACTCTAATAAAACGCCTGATGATATTGGAATATATAATGTTATGGGATGTTGTATGTCGGATTTGGGGAAGTATAATAATGCTATAATGTGCTTTGAAAAATATCTCAAAAGTTATCCCCGCGATTATATCTGTCTTTTAAATATGGCCGATGCCTATTATAAGCTGGGAGCGATTGACGCCGCTGGGATGGGGTACCGGCAGGTTTTGGAAATTTCTCCCGATTGTTCAATGGCAAGGGAGAGACTTGACCGATTGGAAAGCGTTGGGGCGGCAAATTAACCCCCTTAATTTCAGCCATTTAATACAAAATACCTTCCAAAAACTTATAAAGTCAAAGCGTAATATGCCGATTTAATTAATGAATAAGTAGATAAGTACGGTCACGCTAACCGAACAATAAAAGGAATGGCGGAAGACTTGAATTTTGAATTGAAAAATAAACGATTGTTAATAGGAATATTGTGCCATGGAGTGGCGGCAATCTTAATCCAAGGACATCGCGGGCATGGACGTCTCGCCATGTTTCAAGGAGGAAAAGTAAATGTCACTTCGCATTAACAACAACATTGCTGCAATCAACGCGCACCGCAATTTAACGGGAACCACCAGGTCGTTGGCCGGATCGATGGAAAAGCTCTCATCCGGTTATCGCATAAACCGGGCCAGTGATGACCCGGCCGGTTTGGTTATCTCAGAACAGTTCCGTGCTCAAATTGCCGGCCTTGGCCGCGCAATCGAAAACTCGGAAGGTTCCATTAACATGATTCAGACCGCTGAAGGCGCTCTGAATGAAATGAACAATCTCCTGGTATCCATGAGAGAATTGGCTATTCATGCCGCCAATGAAGGTTTTAATGACACCGATCAGCTGGCTGCTGACCAGGCCGAAATTGCAAACGCGATTGCTACAATCGATCGTATTGCCGCCAACACTCAATTTGGTACCAAGAAGCTGCTTGATGGCAGCAACGCCAACACGGCTACCATTACATCCTCAAATTCGTCATTATTGACGGTTTTGAACAGTCAGTTGACCACCGGCATCCATTCGGTTTCTTCTACCAAGTTAACTGATTCGACCTCGACTTTGAATTCCACCGCTCTGGGCCTTTCCCTGAGCAACACCGACGGCGACCCGGACAACCTGACCCAGGGCATCCATAATATTGATGTCGTTCAGGCTTCAGGTGGAGCCACTAAAACTTCAAATACCGTTTATGTGCAGGATTATTGGGGTAATGGCATGAGACTCGCCGCCGCATCGGCAGTCGGAACAATCAACAGTACTGCCGTTGGAACAGTCTTGGCCAACAATCAGACCGTCACGGTTTCGTTCCGAGTGCAGGAAAGCGGAAGCGCAGTTTCTCAGAAGCAGTCGTTAACTGTTGCCCTTGCAACCGCTGATGGTCTAAACGAATTTGCCACCAAATTTAATACAGCTATTACCGCAAATTCAATTTTGAACGGCAAAATCGAAGCCTCGACGGATTCTCAGCGCCTCATCTTTGGAACAGTCAATGCCGGTTCTCAGTATTCATTCGAGATTGATGATTGGTCGGCCGCTGCCAGTGTCGCCACTTTCACCAATGGCACGTCGGTTCGCGGTGTTTCCACAAACACGCTTGATTTTGATGTGGATAGTGAAAACCTGACTTTGGCCGCCAGTACCATGACGGTCGCGGCCGGTACGTACACCACTCTCGCTTCGCTGGTAACGGCTCTGGATGCCGCTTCAGGTACCGCCTACGGTAATATCGTCGGCGCCGTTCGCGAGATGGCCGTTCAGGCCAATGGCACCGATAAAATTAATTTCGTCACCAATGATGAAGGTTCCGATTATTCGGTCAGAATGGTTGACACCGGAAGTGCTGATTCATTGCGCCAGGCTCTGGCATTGACTCTGGATGTAACATCGCACCAGGGTACCGATGCTATTGTTGCCTTTGATGATTACAATAACAGCATCACCTCAGTCAAATATAATTCAACCGGAACTGCCACTCTGGCTAACAAAACCGGGACTACCGCGACTGTCGGCCGCGGTACTGTTGAGATGGTAGTTGGTAACGCCGTCAACGGTATTGATCTTGGCAATTTGCTGCTTGATGTTTCGGCGCCTACCTATAGTGTTTCATTAGACGGCGCCCCCGGCGCCACCGTTATAGGCGGCATAGATTCTTTGATTTACAATCGGGATCGTACCGAATCAATCAAGATGAATGTCGGCCTTCGCTCGACGGGCGGATCTGAAACCATAAATAATGTTGACCAGTCATTAATCTTCCAAATCGGCGCTAATGTCGGCCAGACCGCGAGGATTGGCGTCAGCAATATGGCGGCTTCAACACTTGGTAAGGGAATTGCCGGCAACTTGTTCTCGGATCTGTCTAAAATTGATGTAACCACCGCGGCTGGCGCTCAGGATTCTCAATCAGTTATTGACGCAGCCATTAACGAAATAACAAGTATTCGTGGCACGCTTGGTAGTTTCCAGAAAAATACCCTGGAATCCAACCTGCGCAGTCTCCAAATTGCCAAACAGAATCTTACCGCTTCAGAATCCACCATTCGTGATACCGATATGGCGGCCGAAATGTCAACTTTTGTAAAAAACCAGATTCTGCTTCAGGCCGGTACGGCAATGCTTGCTCAAGCCAACCAGATACCACAGGTTGTCTTGTCGCTCTTTAGTTAATAAATATAGGGATTTGGGGGAGGCTCAATTCGCCTCCTCCAATCTCATAATCGCGCAGAATATATAGTCAGGGGAATCTTAAAATCGATTTTGCAATGGATAGCAAAAGATACAGGACGACAATAAGAATTTTAGACAGGGATTCGGGGGAAACGGTTGCGTCAAATCTTGCCGGTCATATACTGAGTCTGAGCGGCCATTTAAAAGAACTCCCTGGTTTAATTGTCGATCATATGGATCGATAAACAGAATTATTGTACATAGGAGTTAAGTATGCCGGGAACAAATTCAATAGACGGTCTGGCATCGAATCTTGATACTACCGCCATTATTGACGCAATGATTAATGCCGATCGCCAGCCAGCTGTCTTCATGGAAAGAGACAAAGCCTGGAAATCTCTAGAGATTACTAAGTTCAAGGCATTATCGGCGAGACTTCTTGCGCTGCAGTCAAGTATAAATGTTTTAAATGATGCTCGTGGTTTTTCGCAGGCCAGTATTCAGGTTTCCAATTCCGATATTTTGACTGCCTCGGCCGAATCGGCAATTGGTACCGGTACATATACATTGAATGTCAATTCTCTGGCTTCAAATCACCAGATTGCATCTCAAGGTTACACGGATGCCACTTCCGCCCTTTTGGGCACGGGAAGCATTACTATTTCAATCGGCAATGATAATCCTACAACAATAAATTTAAGCGAAGATAATAATTCATTAATAGGTTTGAAAAACGCCATTAATGACGCCAATATTGGCATCACGGCATCAATTATTAATGATGGTTCAACTTCAAAATCTTATCGCCTTGTACTGAGCGGAAATGAAACCGGAGCCCAGGAGACAATTTCATTTTCAAACACCTTGACCGGCGGAGCGGCGCCGGATTTTGTAAATTCTTCATTTGATAATCCGGAAACGGCAGGATTCTCGATTTCGGCGACATCTTTGGTTTCATTAGGAGCGACGTCATCCTATACCGGAACGACCAATAAAACGTTTACCTTTACAGTCGCTGGTGCGGGAACTCAAACTGTTGGTTCTGGAGATATCACCTTAAACTGGACAGACGGAACAAATTCCGGGTCAATCGTTGTATCCGCCGCTGATACGGAAATCACCGGGCCGGAAGGTTTAAAATTGTCATTTGCCGATGGCGATTTAATTGCCGGCGATACGTTTACCGTCTCGACTTTCGCGCCGCTGCTTCAGAAGGCTTCCGATGCTCAATTATCAATCGGTTCCAGCGATGATGGCGCCTCGCCAATCGTCATTAAATCGTCAACCAATACCGTCAAAAATATTATCACCGGATTAACGGTGGAGCTGAAAGAAATCACTACCGCCGAAACCGGTCCGGTTGTCATCAGCGCCGGAATCGATACCTCCGCCATTAGAACCAAACTTGATAACTTTATTAACGCCTATAACGACGTAATGGAGTTTATCGATACTGAAAATTCCTTTAACGCCGATACGGAAGAAGGCGGCGTCCTCATGGGGGATGTTACCGTTCAGACAATCCAATCACGGCTCTCAGGAATAATTATTAATCCCATTGTGGGGCTTGACAGGTCGATGAATGCACTTTCGGCGATTGGCATTCGCGTTGATCCAAAGGGTAAATTAGCCCTTAAATCTTCTGCCAAACTTACAACTGCACTGAAAGATGATTTTGATGCCGTAATGAGACTTTTCGTTGACGGAGGAACCTCCAGTAATACGGGCATTTCGTTTTTAAGCACCACTCCTAAAATCATCGGCGGTTCGGAATTTTCCATTGATATCACTCAGGCGGCGACGCATGGATATTATCAAGGGCAAAACATATCCGATCCATCCGCGACGCCATTAACCCTGACGAGCTCTAATAATAAAATCCAGTTGAGAATTGATGGCCGTGTATCAGAAGAGATGACCTTGACGGCGCGAGCGTACAATTCATCCGCCGATCTGGTCAATGAAATACAGACTCGAATAAATAATGATAAGAATATAAGCGGTATGGGTGTTATTGCGGAATGGGTTGATGCCGGATCGAATCAGGGATATATAAAACTGACCTCTTCCAGCTACGGTTCAGCTTCAAAAGCGGAATTAATGACATCGATTCCCAATTCAGCGTATTCCGAGCTCGGTTTATCGGACGGGACTCTTCATGCGGGGTTAAATGTCGCCGGTACTATTAACGGAGAATCAGCCGCTGGTCAGGGCCAGGTTTTGACCGGAAATGAGGAAAATCAATATACCGCCGGACTAAAGCTCAAAATTACTCTGATTGAAGCCCAGGTCAGTTCAGCCGTAGAAGGAACTATTGCGATCACAAAGGGTTTAGCCTCGATCCTGGCTGAAAAGCTTGATAATATCACTAAATCCAGCGGCGGCGTCATTGATACGAAAACAGGTTCTCTTGAAAAGCAAATTGAGAATATTGATAAACAGATAAAGGCACTGGACAGCCGATTGGCGCTTCGCCGCGAATCTCTTGTTTTGGAATTCATGGAATTGGAAACGATGCTTGCTCAACTTCAGGCCGAAAGCGCCTTCATGGAGTCGCAATTGCAGGGGATAGCTTCAAACTTTGCGCAAATGACGAGGAATAGATAAGTGATTAGCGGTCATCATGCCTATCAGGAAATCAGCACTCTGGGCATGTCCCAGCTGGATTTGATTTTGACCGTATATCGCGGGACAATCGAATTGTTAAATCAGGCCAAAAAAGATTTTGAGTCCAATCGATTGGCCGAGGGACGAGTTGCATGTGATAAGACCCGCAAATGTCTGGTTCATTTATATACGACTCTTAATATGGAAAAAGGCGGGGAGATCGCCGAATATCTGGGAAAAATATACGCTCATCTGATTGAACAGCTCGATCTGGCGGCCGCCAATAAATCGCAAAAATACTTTGAAAATATAATATCACATCTCACAACTATAAAGGAAGCCTGGGATGAATTGAAAGAATCGGAATCTCAAAGAATCAATAATTATAATCCGAATCTTCCGGACGGCAATATTTGTCAGACCAAAGATGCTATTGATGGAGATATGCCGCTCAAAAAACAAAAAGGATTAGTAGTTTCCGCGTAGGAGAATTTGATAACATGGAATATAACGCCATTAATGTGCTGGAACAGGAACTCATTAGAATTCTTAAAGAGGAATACTCTTTTTATCAATCGCTCTATATATTGATTGATAAGCAAAAGGATCTCCTTAAATTTGAAAAGGAAGAAAAAATCCTTGATATTTATACCGAAATAGAGCGATGCCATAAGAGAATTTTATCTTCTGAAAAAAAGATAGCCAATTTGCGACAGGGAAATCCAAAACTTTTTCAACTGGCCGCTTCCGCGCCGGAAATTAAGAAAATCGCGCAAAGCATTATTACTCTTATCCGCAAAAATATAGTCCTGGTAAATGAAAATGAAGCGTACGCTTCAGAAAGATATGAACGGATAAAGGCAGATCTCAAAGATTTGCAAAAATCGAACAAGATCGTTAAGTATATAAAGGATGTTGAACTTTATCCACAGTTTGTGGACAAGAAAAATTAGATTTATCTAAAGTACGGAATTTTCACTGTCGATACATAGGATAGTAGAGGTGAAAACGATGAAGATAGAACCCGTAGACAATGGCGGACGTCCTGAACGTCCCCAAAACGAAACACAGAGGAGAGAAAAGGCTGGATCAGACCAAAACCGGCGGCAAAATCGCTCAGATTCGATAGACATATCGAAAACAGCCAGGGAATTATCCGAATATGCGGATAATATCAAACGAGCTAATGAAGAGATTACCGCGCCGGTACCCGCCGAATTGCCCGAACTGCTTTCTGCCTATGCCGAGGAGATAGATGAATCTTTGGTGCGGGAAGAGAAAGTTGAGCAGGCAAGGCAAAGAGCCGAGTCAGGTTATTACGATTCAGCCCAAGTCAAGGAGGAAATCGCCAGAAGAATCGCAGATGATGTTTTTGGTGAATGACTTCGTTTGACCGGGGGAGAATGATTTTATGACGACTCAACTGATTGATTCAGGGATAGAAGAGAAGATCATAAGCGTAATCGGAGGAGTAAATAATTTGCCGACTCCGCCAATTGTATTTTCTCAAATACAGAAAGTGCTGAATAATCCCAATACTTCGGCATTTGATATTGCCGCAATTCTACAGGAAGATCCGGCAATATCAGCCAAAGTTCTAAAACTTACTAATTCCGCATATTATGGATTAGCCAAAGAAATTGAATCTGTCCGGCAGGCCGTCGTTATCGTCGGCCTGGAGGCCATTAAAAATCTGGTACTATCCGCCTCAATATTCGAAGCTTTTTCAAACTGCCAATTGGATAAAGAATTTCAAGATACATTTTGGAGGCATTCGCTGGGTACTGCCTTTGCCGCCCGTCTTTTTGCTTATAAACTTAGGGCGAACATGGGATTTGAGGCCGAATCCGCTTTTTCGGCAGGGATGCTTCATGATATCGGCAAGATGGTTATTTCTGTGTTTATGCGGGATGAAGCAAAATGGCTCGACGAACTAAAAGAGCAAAAGCCGGATTTGCCGGATCATGCTCTCGAACAAGAGGTGCTGGGATATAATCATGCTCAGATCGGATCACTACTGGCTAGACAGTGGATACTGCCGCATAAATTGCAGGAAACTATTATGTATCATCACTTCCCTCAATTGGCTGAAAGTGATAACAATAATCTCCCATATTTGATTCATATATCGGATTATTTGGCCCATTATACCTTTGACTTTGATCCGGAAGAAGAAGAGGAATTCAAGGAATCTTTGCAGGATGGTGTTCTGAATTATGTTGGGACCTCCTTAAACAGTTTGCTTTCTTTTTCTCCGTCGCTCCGTGAAGAATACAGCAAATCGGAAACCTTTTTGGAAATGGCTAAAGGTCTGTAAGCTGTTATAATTCAGTAAAATAGTTTCCCGTATCATTTTAATGTTATCGCTGTATCGCTGTTAATATTTTGAACAATTTGCCGATTCAGATAACACAGATTCATAATGAAACAATGCCCCAAAAAATGCACCCGGATCATAAGGGAATAATTGGTGGCGGGCATTGGCCGTAAAATGAAATTAGTATTTTGTCATGGAGCGACAGAAAATGTCTGAGTTGCTTACAGAAGCCGAGCAGCTTTATAAGCGGGGATATGTTGATGAAGCGAAAGAACGATTTCAAAACCTACTCCAAAAAGATCCTCGCAATAAACAAGCGCTTAATAATCTTGGTGTGTTGGCCTATGAAGAAAACAATTCGGGTGTCGCCGCCCGGTATTTTACTCAGGCATTAGAAATCGACCCGTTCTATAAAGATGCTATCTTAAATATCTGTGATGTACTTCGTGAAAACGGGAATCTGAATGCCGCCGGATCATTACTTGAAATTGCTGTCAAAGAATATCCTGATGACACTGCGCTCGCTCGTCTATATGGCGAATCTCAATATGGCATTATCATATCTCCCAGAGAACAGGATTTCTTATTCAATGATAACGAGCAGGAATCGCCATCTGAACGCGTTAAAACTCTCAGAATTCTTCAAGGCACCTATGAGATAGCCAATCAGAGCCATACGATATCAAAAGCTCTGGATTCTCAAGGTATAATTTGCAAAACGCTTTGCTATTACCCAAATTATCTGAAATATAAATCGGACTATGTCATCGATCTCGCATCTTATAAGGATGCCCGCGAGGCGAATTCCCATCTTATGAAATTTGCCAAGCAATTAATTCCTCAATTTGATGTATTTCATTTTCACTTCGGGACGACCTTGACTCTTGATCATTCCGATTTGCCGGCGCTTAAAGAGGCCGGGAAAAAGATAGTTACCCATTATTGGGGAAGTGATGTGAGATTAATGTCCAAAGCCACCGAATTCAATCCTTATATAAAAGTTAAAGGCAACAGTGAAGAGGGCATCATTCGCGACATGGAATTAATGGCTAAATATGTTTCGCATTGTATTGTCGGCGATGAAGAGTTATATCAATATGTCAAGGATTATTTCGAGCATGTCCATATTATTCGGGCGGCGATAGACCTCAGTAAATACTTACCGCCAATAAATAAAAAAGACAACGATAATTTCTTGATCGTGCATGCTCCCACCGATTCGGATATCAAAGGTTCCGCTTATATTCAGAAGGCGGTTGATGAGCTTGAAGCAGAATATGATTTTGAATATCGTTTGGTCAAAGGGATGTCGTATGACGAGGCTAAGAGAAATTATGCCGAAGCCGATTTGATTGTTGATGAACTGCATTGCGGCAGTTATGGTCTTTTGTCAATCGAGACAATGGCGATGGAAAAGCCGGTTATTATCTGGATATGCGATTTTATGCGCGAAAAATATCCGCAAGAGTTGCCCATTATATCTGCCAATCAGGATACGGTGAAAAATAAGATTAAATATGCCCTGGATAATCGAGATGAAATCAAAGAAATTGGGCGGCAGGGCAGGCTTTATGTTGAAAAATACCATGACATGAAGAAGATAGCCCGGCAATTGATAGAGTTATATCAGGAAATATAGATTAACGGAGATTTGAACAAATGGATATTTCAAGAGCCAATAAATATTCGACCCACGGTAGAGGTGATTATTCGCCTGCCGATTTCAAGGAACTGGGTCGGAATGTCATTTTTGAAAACGGCATGTTGGTGTTTCACCCGGAAAATATTACTATTGGCGATAATGTTTATATCGGCCACAATACTATCTTAAAGGCCTACTATAAAAACTACATGACAATCGACTCCGATACCTGGATTGGCCAGGGATGTTTTTTCCATAGCGCCGGCGGCATCGCAATCGGTCGCGCTGTCGGAATTGGCCCGGGCGTGAAGATATTGACATCGGCACATGACGATAGGATCACTGAAATTCCGGTGATGCATAATGATTTGAAATTTGCTCCGGTGGTCATTGGAGATGGGTCCGATATCGGAATAGGTTCAATAGTATTACCCGGTGTGACTATTGGTCAGGGTGCGATTATCGGCGCCGGATCGGTTGTGACACGGGACGTTCCCGATTATACAATTGTTGCGGGAACTCCGGCCAAATTGATCCGAATGCGAAGGGAATTAGTCCAGGTATGATTGTTATCGTCGATTATGGCATGGGCAATCTGCGTTCGATTCAGAACATGCTAAAGCATTTGAATATCGTGTCGGAGATTTCTTCAGATAGATATAAAATATCTGCAGCGTCAAAAATTATTCTGCCGGGAGTCGGGTCATTTGACAAAGCTGTTGAAAATATCGATAAATTGAACATCCGTGAACTGCTTTTAAAAAGAGTGAGGGAAGATAAAATTCCCTTTCTGGGAATATGCCTTGGAATGCAGCTACTCGGTAATTCAAGCGAAGAGGGCACACTTGCCGGATTGGGACTGATAAATGGATCCTCCCATAAATTCAATTTTGAATCCAGACAAATCAAAATTCCTCACATGGGTTGGAATACAGTAAGTAGTAAAAAAGACAGCATTCTTTTTAGTGATATGCCAGAAGATTTACGATTCTATTTTGCCCACTCCTATCATTTCATATGCGAAAACATGACTGATATTCTGGCGACAACTGAATATGGTAATGAGTTTGTCTCAGCCATATCAAAAGGAAATATTTATGGAGTCCAGTTTCATCCTGAAAAGAGCCATAAATTTGGAATGAAGCTGCTCAAGAAATTCTCGGAGTTGAAACAGGATGTTGATGACAAGAGTTATGCCTTGTCTGTTGCTTGATGACGGGCGTTTGGTAAAAACCATAAAATTCAAAAATCCGCGATATATCGCCGATCCGATTAATGCCCTGAAGATTTATAACGGCAAAAAAGTCGATGAGCTGATACTTCTTGAGATTACCGCGACCCGTCAAAATCGCGAACCGTCTTATGATATCATAGAAGAAGTCGCTTCGGAATGTTTTATGCCAGTTGCCTATGGCGGCGGTATAAGAAACATCGGCGACATGAAAACGATTTATTCGCTCGGAATCGAAAAAATATCGATCAATAGTTATGCAGTGGAAAATCCTGAGTTTATAAAAAAGGCCGCCGATTTATTTGGTTCGCAAAGCGTCATCGTTTCGATTGATGTCAAAAAGAATATGTTTGGTAAGTACCGTGTGATGACTCAAGGTGGAACTCAGAATACAAAATATGATCCATTCGAATTTACCCAAATAGCGGAAACGCATGGCGCCGGAGAATTAATTATCAATTCTATAGATCGTGATGGAACTTTTGAAGGATACGATATCAATCTTCTGAAAAGTATCACTTCAACGGTGTCAATACCGGTAGTATCTTTGGGCGGAGCCGGATGCGTCAATGATATTGTTAAAGCTGTCATCAAAGGCGGAGCCTCAGCCGCTGCGGCCGGTAGTTTATTTGTCTATCAGGGTAAAGATATGGGGGTGTTAATCAATTTTCCTCAACGGAAAGAAATAGAAGCGGGATTAAAAAATGGATAGCAATGTGCAGGTATGCGCCCGATGTATTTACGACAAACGTATTCCCAATATAGAATTCGATAGCGAAGGGATTTGCAATTACTGCAGGGAAACTGAAGGACTGGAAATAGAATTCCCAACTGGTGAGAAGGGTTGGGAAATCCTAAAGAATATAGCGGATAGAATTAAACGCAAAGGCAGCGGGGAAAAATACGACGTCGTCGTTGGGGTCAGCGGCGGATGTGATTCATCCTATCTTTTGTATTTCGCCAAAGAAAAACTGGGACTTCGCCCATTGGCGGTTCATTTTGATAATACCTGGAATTCAAAAATGGCTGTTGAGAATATTTATCGAGTTACAAAAAAACTGGATATTGATTTATATACTCATGTCGTTGATAATAAAGAATACAATGATATCTATAAGTCGTTTTTCAAAGCATCGGTTCCGGAAATTGATACTCCGGCCGATATTGGTTTGATAACGACATTGTATATGGCGGCGGCGAAATTTGGAATTAAATATATTATGGACGGCCATTCATTTCGCTCCGAAGGCATCTCGCCTCAGGGTTGGTTTTATATGGATGCCAGATATATTGAGAACATTCAAAGGAAATTTGGTTGTCGGAAAATCAAGACCCTGCCGTTGCTGAAATTAGGGAAATGGATGAAATGGGCGATGGTCAATCGAATCAAAAGAATCCGGCCTTTATGGTATCTGGATTACAATAAGGCCGAAGTCAAAGACTTCCTAACCGGGGAATATGGCTGGCAATGGTATGGCGGCCATCACATGGAAAACCGCTCGGCTTATTTCGCCAACAATTATTATCTGCCTGAAAAATTCGAAATTGATCTGCGCTATTGTGAATATTCGGCTCTTGTTCGTGCCGGTCAAATGAGCCGGGAAGAAGCCCTGCGGAAAATCGCCGAGGAAAAGCCATTTGACATGGATATCCTCTCAGAAATTAAAAAACGGCTGGGTTTTAGCAATGATGAATTTGATTATGTAATGAATCAGCCGAAAAAAACATTTTTGGATTACCCCACATATAAGCCGGTCTTTGAACGATACCGCTGGCTGTTTTGGATAATGTACAAGCTGGATCTGGCCCCTAAGAGCTTTTATGTCAAATACACCAAAAAACATACCGCCGAAGAAATTCAAACGATTAGGAACATCGGAAATATTATATTGCCGTGGCATGCGATGCAAAATGTACAGATTGATAAAACGATATCTGAAACAAAAATTCCTGAATTAGCCTAATAAAAAAAAACGCGCCGAAAGGCGCGTTTTAGGTTTCCCCTCATTTTATATTTTTCATATGGCAACTAATTCATCAATATTTTTCACGGCATTGACTGAATCCAAATATTCGGGAAGCGAACTGAAATACTGGGCCGTTCGCAAAATGCCTTCCTCAAGGTCGACGCTGGCTTCGAAACCAAATAGTTTTTTTGCCTTCACAACCGAAGGAATGCGAAGTTCGACGTCGGGGCCGGGGTGCGGAACAAACCGGATTTTTGATTTTGAATTTAAAACCCTGACGACAGTCTGGGCCAGTCCAAAAACCGTGATTACCGCGCGAGCATTGCCAATGTTAAAAGATTCACCGACCGCGTTGGGCATAGTCATTGCCAGCATCAGGCCTTCAATAAAATCATCAATATAACACCATGCTCGAATTTGATTACCTTCACCCTGCACAAAAATATCTTCGTCTCGCAAGGAGCGTTTAATGAAAGTGGACAATGCTCCCTCGCCGACCTGTCCCGGACCATAGATATTAAACGGTCTGACCGTTACTATTGGCATGCCATATTCCTGATGAAACGCCTTAGCCATATGCTCACCGGCCAATTTGCTGACGGCATACGTCCAACGCGCCTCTCCGACCGCGCCAATATGCGTGGTGTCGCTTTCCTCGGACCGAAAAGCCGATTGTCCAAAAACTTCACTGGTCGAAAAATAGACGAGCCGTTCCAATTCAGGAACGGTACGGGCGGCATCGAGCACTTTGGCCGTGCCAACCATATTGACTCGCATCGTCTCCGTCGGTTTTTGAATGACAGTATCAATCCCCGCTATCGCGGCGCAATGAATTACGATATGCGCGCCGTGCATCGCCTCAACCAGAGAATTATAATCCAGAATATCGCCATTTATTATACTTAAATTTGAATGATTCGTAAATGAGCGGTCTTTGATTGAGTTACGTCGCAGGTTATCGTATATAATAATTTCGTTTTTGTCGAACAATCGTCCTGCCAGAGTAGAGCCGATAAACCCGGCTCCCCCGGTAATTAATATTTTTTTCCCGATAATAGGAATTGCCTGACTGGATAAGTTTTTTGAATATAAATGCGGTGTCATTAATGCTCCATTTTATTAGACTCCATAAATCCATTTATGAATTTAAGAGCAATTCGCTGTCTGCTTTAAAGTATCGGTAAATATTTTTTTCAATTCAGCGATGACAAACCAAAAATTGACAAGGTCTCATTAATAGTAGAAAGCCGATTGACTTAGGGAAAATAACTGATTAAATTGCCAGATAATGTCGATATAATAAATACTCATTACAGGGAGACCCAATTAGTTGGGAAATTGTATAAAAAATAACAAATCTTTAGCTACCGTACCAATAACGGCGCCATTGTTTGACGAAAATGAGGAGCGGGGAGTCTGCGAAGTTCTTCGTTCCGGATGGGTTGCTCAAGGGCCAAAAGTCGCGGAATTTGAAAAGAAGTTCGCTTCTTTCGTAAATTCACCTCATGCGATTGCGGTTTCTTCCTGTACGGCCGGGTTGCATCTGGCTCTTCGGGCCATGGGTATCGGTCCGGGGGATGAAGTCTTATTGCCATCGTTTACTTTTGTCGCAACCGCTAATTGTATCGAATATACGGGGGCCAAACCGATCTTTATCGATATTGACCCGTGGACATTCAATATCAGCCACAGAAATGTTTCGGCATATTTGAGCAAATCGAAATCGGCCGGAAAGAAAATGCCAAAAGCAATAATTCCGGTTTCGCTCTTTGGATTGTGCGCCGACATGGAATCCATTAATGAAATCGCACAGGAATATAATCTGATCGTGATTGAAGACGCCGCCTGCGGTATGGGCGCTACTCGGGAAGGAAATCACGCCGGAACCGAAGCCGAACTGGCTGTATTCAGCTTTCATCCCCGCAAGGCAATTACAACCGGCGAGGGAGGAATGATAATCACCAAAGATATGGAGCTGGCAAATAAACTCAGAACCATGAGGAATCATGGCGCGTCCGAATCAGATATTGAGAGGCATGTGGCCGAAGGTGGTTCAATATTGCCGAACTTCAATCAACTCGGATATAACTATAGAATGACTGATTTGCAGGCCGCTGTCGGCGTGGCGCAAATGGATAAAGTTCCAGACATTTTTGATAACCGAAGACGTGCCGCGGCGCGTTACGATTATTTTCTTCAGGATATAAAAGGAATTGAGACGCCGTATTTGCCCAATGGATATAATCATTCCTATCAATCGTATGTTTGTATGTATAAATTCAATGCCATGACCGGGGACCGATTTATTAATTGGGATGCAATTGAAAAATGGAATACTGAACGGAATATGATAATGAAGGGTTTGCAGGAACAAGGAATCGCAACCAGACAGGGAACCCATGCCGTCCATACTCTCGGATATTATAAAAACAAATATGGATTCGAGGAACACGATTTTCCCTACTCATATATTGCCGACAGACTGTCAATTGCCCTGCCGATTTTTCCTCAAATCACTTCCAGCCAGCAAGGATTGGTAGTCGATATTCTCAACACAATCGTTCAGGGTATCAAGAAGATCGGCGGCAGGTAAATATTATTTTGGTCAGTAAATTGGAATTTCCCGCCGTTAATCGGGCCTTCTCTCACCGATCAAGATTTCCCTTGACAATTCCGATATTTTAATGTAAATATACAGGCTTAATGATTGAGGTATCATATTGATTTGTGGGCGATTAGCTCAGTTGGTTAGAGTACTTGCTTGACATGCAAGGGGTCACTGGTTCAATTCCAGTATCGCCCACCATAAAAGTTTAAACCCTTAATTGTAAAGGGTTTTATTTTTGATATGGCTGACATTAATATAAAATTGCCGGATGACAGCGAAAAAATATTTCCCATCGGGATTACTGGACTTGAGATTGCAAAATCTATATCCGGGCGTCTGGGTAAAGAGGCGCTGGCTATAAGAGTCAACGGTGAAATCATTGATTTGATGAGGCCGATTGAATCTGATTCCGAAGTTCAGATATTAACCTGGAATGACAGAGAAGGGAAATATGTTTTCTGGCATAGCTCGGCTCATATTATGGCCCAGGCAGTTTTGGAATTATTCCCCGATGCCAAACTTGCGATTGGTCCGCCAATTGACGAAGGCTTCTATTACGATTTCGATGTGGAAAAGCCTTTTTCACCTGAGGATTTGGAAAAAATTGAGAAGAAAATGGTGGAAATTATTTCCGAAAACGCGACTTTCAGTCGTGAAATATGTAATCGTGATGAAGCTCTTGAAAAATACAAAAAGCAGGGGGATATATACAAAGCCGAATTAATTGAAGAGTTGCCTCCCGGTGAGGAAGTCACAATCTATAAACATTCACGCTTTGAGGATATGTGTCGCGGCCCTCATATCCCGTCGACCGGTATTATTAAGGCTTTTAAACTTTTGTCATCATCCGGAGCTTATTGGCGTGGTTCGGAAGAAAATAAAATGCTCCAGAGGATATACGGGGTAACTTATCCCCAGAAGAAATTGCTCACCGAATTCCTCGAAAAATTGGCTGAGGCCGAAAAAAGGGATCATCGCAAGCTGGGGAAGCAGCTTGAATTATATATGATTTCCGAGGAAACCGGCCCCGGATTGGTTCTCTGGCTTCCTCGCGGTTCAGTTGTCAGGAATGAGATTGAAAATTTCTGGCGGGAAGAGCATTACAAACATGGTTATGAACTTGTTTTTTCACCTCATATAGCTAACCTGGATTTATGGCACCGCAGCGGACATACCGATTTTTACAGTGAAGATATGTATCACCCGATGGAAATTGATAAGGCCAGTTACCAAATCAAGCCGATGAACTGCCCTTTTCATATTACGATGTACGCATCCCGGAGGCGTTCTTATCGAGAATTACCATTGAGATGGGCCGAACTGGGCACGGTTTACCGTTATGAACGGGCCGGTGTTTTGCATGGATTGATGAGGGTGCGGGGCTTTACCCAGGATGATGCTCATATATTCTGCAAACCCGAGCAGATGGAAGAGGAACTTATTCGTCTCCTGAATTTTTCACTGCATATTTTGCGTTCATTTGGATTTACCGATTATGATACCTATTTATCAACCATGCCGGAAAAAGCGATTGGCGACCCAAAAGACTGGGAAGCGGCTCAAAATGGCTTGCGCCGGGCGCTGGAGTTTCATAAATTAGAATATGAGATCGATGAAGGCGGCGGCGCTTTCTACGGTCCGAAAATAGACTTGAAAATCAAGGATACGTTGGGTCGTCCCTGGCAATGCACTACCATTCAGTTTGATTTTACTCAACCCGAACGGTTTAATCTAACGTATATTGACAGTGACGGTGAACGCAAGCGGCCGCTAATGATCCATCGAGCGCTTTTGGGTTCTTTGGAAAGATTTTTCGGTACCTTGATTGAGCATTACGCCGGAGATTTTCCACTGTGGTTGTCGCCGGAACATGCCCGTATTTTACCGGTTACCGACCGGGCTCTTGCCTATGCGAATGAATTGAAAAATAAATTTCGCGAAAAGAATCTTAGGATTTCGGTTGACGATCGTTCGGAGAAAATTGGATATAAAATTAGAGAAGCGGAATTATCAAAGATTCCGATAATGATGATTATTGGCGACCGTGAGGCTGATTCCAATACCGTATCTGTACGAAGGCGCGGACTCGGTGATCTGGGAGAAATGAACGCCGACGATTTACTCGCGGGTATGCTGAGTGAAGTAAACGAACGATTTAATACTCCGCAAGTTGGTAAAAAGAAGGAGGAAGCAGTATAAAGAATCAGGAAATTCGGGTTAATGAGCGTATCCGTGTTTCACCTATTAGACTTATAGGCCCGGATAGTGAACAGGTAGGCATAATTCCTACCGCCGAAGCTCTTGAGAGAGCCCGAGAAGCCGGTCTGGATCTGGTGGAAGTTTCACCAACGGCTCGGCCGCCGGTTTGCCGCATATTGGATTATGGAAAATACAAATACAACCTGGCAAAAAAAGCGGCGGATTCAAAAAAGAAGCAGCATTCGATAAGTATTAAAGGGATGAGGTATCGTCCGAAAACCGAAGAACATGATTACCAGTTTAAATTAAAACATGTTCGCTCATTTTTGGGACAGGGAAACAAAGTTAAGTGCTTTGTATTATTCCGAGGCCGTGAAAAGGCGCATACCGAATTTGGCAGAAGAATTCTCGATCGTCTTGTCGAAGATTTGCAGGATATCGCGATCGTTGAATCCATGCCCCAAATGGAAGGCCACAGCATGAATATGCTAGTGGCGCCCTTGACCGGACAGAATAGGAAAAAAGATAAGGGCCGCGAAAAGAAAGAAGAAGTAAAACAACAGCCCGTTCCTCAAGAGACGGCCTTAGAAAATAAAAAAGAATAAATCCGGAAATTAAGTTAGACGGAGATACAGATGCCAAAAATGAAAACAAATCGGTCCGCAGCCAAGCGGATCAAAAAAACCGGAACTGGAAAGATGAGGCGATTTCATTCAAAACATCGTCATATTTTAACCAAAAAAACCCGGAAACTGAAACGCAAACTTCGCTCAGCGACTTTACTCGCCAAATCTGATAAACATCAGATGAGCGTCATGTTGCCATATTAAAAACAGGATTCAGTTGTAATTATCAGGAGAAGATCAAATGCCAAGGTCGAAAAATAACGTCGCCGCCAAGGCTCGACATAAAAAGGTATTGAAGAAAGCCCGCGGATATTATGGCGGTCGCAGCCGCTTATATCGTACAGCAATCGAATCTGTACATCGCGGTTTAAAATTTGCTTTTCGGGATCGACGCCGTAAAAAACGCGAATTTCGCAGACTCTGGATCACACGCATTTCAGCCGCGGCCAAAATGTGTAATATTAATTACTCAACTTTTATGAATGGATTGAAAAAATCAGGCATAAACCTCGATCGTAAATCACTGGCTGATATTGCGGCGAGAGATATGAGTACTTTTGAACGTCTGGTAGATATGACCAGGGCCTGATTTCGATGGAAATCATAAGACAACTTGAAAAGGTTGAAATCGAAGCCGTTGGAAAAATTAACGCGGCCGATTCACTCGAATCAATTGAGAAAATTCGGGTAACCTTTTTGGGTAAAAAGGGCGAGCTGACATCAATTCTGCGCGGCCTGAAAAACCTCTCAGCGGAAGAAAAACGAGAGGTCGGCGGTAGTGCGAACAAAGTCAAATCCAATCTTGAGACATTAATTAAAAACAAAAAAGAAGAGTTAATGGAAAGTGACGACGGCGGACCATCATTGGATTACACTCTTCCGGGTCGTCCATATCATTCCGGGCACCGACATCTGATTACACTCGTCCTTGACGAAATTTGTGGCATTTTTCAGCGTATGGGTTTTGAGATCGCTTCCGGCCCGGAAATTGAAAATGACTATTATAATTTTGAAGCGCTGAATTTTCCACCTGATCATCCCGCCCGCGATGAACAGGATACATTTTATGTTGAAGGTGATCTTCTGCTGAGAACTCATACCTCCAATGTTCAGATACGCGAATTCGAAAAGCGAAAACCGCCGGTTAAGATAATCGCTCCCGGTCGAGTCTTTCGCAACGAAGCAGTCAACGCTCGAAGTTTTTGTGTTTTTCACCAGGTTGAGGGTTTTCTGGTTGATACCGACGTCTCTTTCGGAGATTTAAAAGGCGTTCTGGAAGCATTCTGTTATGAGTTTTTTAAAGAAGGCGTCAGACTGAGATTCAGACCCAGCTTTTTTCCATTTACCGAACCATCGGCTGAGGTCGATGTTGAATGTATTCTTTGCAAGGGAAAAGGATGTACTTTATGCAAATACGAAGGATGGCTTGAGATTTTGGGATGCGGAATGATTGATCCCGAAGTTTTCAAGGCTGTTAAATATGATTCGGAAAAATATACGGGTTATGCTTTTGGGATGGGAATCGAGCGCATTGCCCTTTTGAAATATCGTGTCAATGATATTCGGCTTCTTTACGAAAACGATATCAGGTTTATTAGACAATTCCGTTAATATTATGAAAATACCATATAGCTGGCTCAAAGAAATTACCGGCGTGGATTGGTCCGCTGAAGAAATGGAAGATCGTCTGACCCGTTCCGGAACGGCCGGGACTTTGGACAAGCATGATCCCCTGCATTTCAAAAATGTCATAACAGCCAGAATTACCAGTCTTGAAAAACATCCCGATGCCGACAAATTGCAAATCGCTGAAGTAACAACCGGCGAGACAACCTATACAGTTATTTGCGGTGCGCCCAACTGCGCCATTGGCCAGGTCGTTCCCTTGGCGCTGCCCGGCGCCAAACTTCGGGGACAATTTGAAGTCAAAGAAATAACAATGCGCGGGATTAAATCGTCCGGGATAATATGCGCTGAGGATGAACTGGGATTATCAAACGATCATACCGGTATTATGGTTTTCGAAACTGATACCGAAATAAATAAACCGGTATTCGAGCATCTGGGTCTTAATGATCCGGTTATTGATTTCGAGATAACACCTAATCGTCCGGATTGTCTTTCGGCCAATGGAATTGCCCGGGAAATTGCGGTTCTGGCCGATCTTGATTTAAATCTTAAAAAAGAACAGCCAGCGGAAATTTCCGATAAAGCCAAAGATTATATTGGCGTTGTCATTGACGATACTGATGCCTGCCCTCGCTATGCGGCCCGCATTGTAAAGAATATTAAAATCGGCCCATCTCCCGACTGGCTCAAGAAACGGTTGACCGATTGCAATATCAGGCCAATTAACAATATCGTTGACATCACAAACTATGTTATGCTTGAAACCGGTCAGCCTCTGCATGCCTTTGATTATGATAAATTCGGATCAAAAAAAGTTGTCGTTCGACGCGCGCATGACAAAGAAAAATTTACAACTCTCGACAGGCAGGAACATGAACTCGATTCGGATATACTGCTTATTACCAATGGCAAAAAAGGGGTTGCGGCGGCAGGGGTGATGGGTGGACTCGATAGTGAAGTTGACCCGAATACGACAACAGTTCTTCTGGAATCGGCCTATTTTAATCCGTCCGTCATCAGGTGTTCTCGAAATAAACTGGGTATTATTTCCGAGTCATCCTATCGCTTTGAACGGGGGATCGATCCCGGCGGAACCGTCAAGGCCGCCGATCGAGCTGCGGCGTTAATGGCTGAGCTTGCCGGAGGAGAAGTTCTGCAAGGTGTGGTCGACAATTGTGCCCGGAAAATTGGCCCCATCAAAGTTGAAATGCGCCCTTCGCGAGCCAATAAATTAATCGGCGCTGAGATCCCGGTTGATTTTATGAAAGACAAGCTGACACGATTGGGAATGAAAGTAGAAGCGGGCGATAAGATTATTGCCGAGGTGCCGACTTTCCGACCCGATATTACGCGCGAAGTCGATTTAATTGAGGAAATTGCACGGATTTATGGTTTGGATAAAATCCCAGGCAATAATCAAAACTCTGGACCGCTATTTTCGCCGACTCATCGCCGTGATACAATTCGCAATGATTTGAGAGAGATAATGACCGGGTTTGGGTTTGAAGAATCTATCGGGACAGGATTTGCTCAACCCCGGCGGATGAAATCGGTAGAGCCGTCGATTGAACCTATCAAAATAACCAATCCAATTTCGGAAGATTTTGGTTATTTGCGTTCGCGTCTTTTGTACTCTCTTCTGGTTTCAATTAGTAATAATATCAGGTATCGCAATATCAATCTAAAGCTTTTTGAAATCGGGAAAATATATATAAGGACAAAGGAAATGCCGGTCGAGCCCGAGTATTTTGGATTTATTATATCTGGACAGACCGACAATATCTACTGGCAAAAAATTCCGGGCGAGTCCGATTTATTCGAGTTAAAAGGTTTTATCAATGCTATTTGCGACCGTTTAAGAATTGGGCCGGTATCTCTCATGCCGGAAGCATTTGGCGGATACGATAAATCCTGTTCATATAGCGTTATAAAAAACGACCATAAACTTGGAAATATTGGCCGGGTCGCGCCAAAAATAACTCATCTATTTGATATAAAGCAGGATTGTTTCGCGGCTGAATTTGAAATCTCAAAACTGATTATATTTGATCAGGGTAATATCCCCTTCAAAGAGTTGCCTCGGTATCCGGCTTCAATTCGTGATATTGCCATCATTGTTAAAAACCCAATTCCCGCCAGGGATATATATAATCTAATTTTGGATTCTGGCGGTAAATTGGTTGAATCAGTCGAGCTTTTCGATTTATTTACGGGGAAGCCTGTGCTCGAAAATATGAAATCGCTGGCATTTTCCGTTAGTTTCCGCTCTCCCGACAAAACCCTGGAAGATGCTGAAGTTGACGAGGTGTATAATAAAATTGTTAATAATCTGGAGCAGAAATTTGATGCCCGGCTGAGAGAATAGGACGAGGTTGTTATGGAATCATTTGCAAAGCTTGAAGAACGAATCAATAAGGCTATCGCTCACATCGAAAAATTAATGAGCGAAAATGAAAAGAAAAACGCGCAAATCAAGGAACTTGAGAAAGCCAATTCAGAGCTGGAAAAATCAATTGATAAATTGAATGGAATTATTAAAAATCTCGAAAGTGACAGCAAGTCTTTGTCTGCGGCGAAGGTGGCAAGCGAAAAGCAATCGCAGGAGATTTCGGAAAAAGTTAAGGATAAAATTGAGGGATTGCTGGCCAGAATTGAAAAATACGAGGAAAGTACGGGATAAATTGTACTTGACATAAAAGCGCAATTTGTGCGATATTGAATTACTGGAGAAGAGAAAGTCCAATTTTGGTATAAAAGCCGGTTTGTAATTGATATGGGAAAAATGGAATCTTCAAAGAACCGAATTCGTGTTAATATATATGGTGAAGAATATACCGTTCGTTCCGACGGCGATATTGAATATATGAAAGAAGTGGCGCGTTTCGTAGATTCCCAAATGCGTTCTATCGCCGATAAAATGCCCAATAAATCACCCTCTCGAGTAGCTATCCTGGCTGCTTTGAATATTACTGATGAGTTATTTAAACAGAGAGAAGGGCAGCGTGATTTTTCTGAATTTGAAAAACGAGCCGGCGATATTATTTCATTATTGGACGAAAAAATTCCTGAGTAAAATTTGTTGAAGTGTTTCTGGAATTAATACCCAACCAATTTTATCTTCTCTTTCTCCTCCTAAATTAAATTCTCCATCGAAGGAGGTATAGATAAATGGAAACAACGATGTTTATTGTTCTCATAATTGTGGCCGCGGCTATTTCCGGCATCGCGACCTGGTTTTTATCCCGTCGCATCGGTAGCAAAAAGCTGGCTAATGCTGAGGAATTTGCCCGGAAAATTGTGGCCGAGGCCGAAAAAGAAGCGGCGTTAAAGAAAAAAGAAGCAATTCTTGAAGCCAAAGATGAATGGTATAAGGCCAAAGCCAATTTTGAACGCGAAATACAAAATAAAAAAACTGAGTTCTCTAAAATAGAAAAAAGACTGGCAGATAAGGAAGCTGCTCTGGATAGAAAAATTGAATCTGCCAACAATCTGGAGAAAAAAAATCAGGACAAGGAACGCAATAACGCCACCCGTGAAAAAGCGCTAACTATCAAGGAAAATGATCTGGAAAAACTTATCGCCGACCAAAACGTACAGCTTGAAAAAATATCGGGTATGTCGTCGGAAGATGCCAAAAAGATTTTAATCGAGAATATGACTGGCCAGGCAAAAATAGAAGCGGCGGCTTTGGCGAAAGAGATAAAAGAAGCAGCCGAAAGGGATGCCGAAAAAGAAGCCAGAGAAATCGTAATTCAGGCCATTCAACGCTGTGCCGCCGATCACGCCGTTGAATCAACCGTATCGGTCGTGGTCTTGCCCAATGACGAAATGAAAGGTCGGATTATCGGGCGTGAGGGAAGAAATATTCGCTCATTTGAGACAGCGACAGGGATAGATGTCATTGTTGATGATACTCCCGAAGCGGTTATTTTATCCGGATACGATCCTATACGGAGAGAGATTGCCCGCATGGCTCTGGAAAAATTGATTGCCGACGGCCGGATTCATCCCACTCGCATTGAGGAAGTAGTCGTAAAGGCGGAAAAAGATATGGAAGTTATCATCCGTGAAGCCGGAGAACAGGCCGCGTTTGAAATCGGTATTCACGGACTTCATCTTGATATCATAAAACTCCTCGGCAAATTGAAATTCCGTTCCAGCTATGGCCAAAACATTCTTATGCATTCCGTTGAAGTAGCCATGCTGGCAGGGATAATGGCTTCCGAACTGGAGCTTGATCCTGTTATCGCCAAGCGGGCGGGACTTTTACATGATATCGGCAAAGCTGTTGACCGTGAAACGGAAGGAACCCATACTCAAATCGGTTCTAATATCCTGCGGAAGTATAATATTGATCCAGCCATAATAAATGCCGTAGAATCCCATCATGGTGATGTCCCTCAGGAAACGCCCTATGCCATTCTGGTACAGTCGTCCGATGCTATTTCCGGCGCCAGACCCGGGGCTCGACGCGAGCCTCTGGAAAGTTATATCAAGCGGCTCGAAAAGCTTGAAGAGCTGGCCGATAGCTTCAAAGGGGTCTCCAAAGCATATGCTATTCAGGCTGGCCGGGAAGTTCGTGTTATCGTTGAATGCGATCAAATGGACGATCTGGCTTCCTCAATTCTGGCAACCGATATCGCTGCTCGAATTGAAACCGAAATGGAATACCCCGGCCAAATCAAGGTCACTGTTATTCGTGAAATGCGAAGCGTGGAGTATGCCAAATAAATGTCACTGTGCAAAGTAGTTTTCATAGCTGATGTCGTCGGCAAACCGGGGCGGAATATTTTATCTCATATGACCCGGCGGCTAAAATACAAATATCAGGCTGATTTTGTCATCGCCAATACTGAAAATGCCGCCGGCGGGTTTGGCATCACGCCCGAGATGGCACGCAAAGTATTCACTTACGGCGTCGATTGTCAAACGTCAGGGAATCATATCTGGGATCGTCAGGGAATTAGTGATTATATCAGGGAGGAGCCTCGCCTAATCCGGCCGGCCAATTACCCCGACGCTCCGGGAAACGGTTTGTACATTGGTCAGGCAGGCGATTTTCCGATTGCCGTCATATCTCTCATGGGCCGGACTTTTATGTATAATATCGATTGCCCTTTCAAAACCGCCGACCGCTTAATTAAAAGGCTGGATGAAAAGATTAAAATCATTATCGTTGATTTTCACGCCGAAGCCACATCGGAAAAACTGGCGGCTTTATTCTATCTTGACGGTCTGGTTTCGGCAGTTATTGGAACTCATACCCATGTTCAAACGGCTGACGAACAGATATCCGGCCGCGGCACGGCATATATCACCGACGTCGGAATGACAGGACCTCATGATTCCATTTTGGGAATGAAAAAGAATCCGGCCCTGGCCCGATTCTTATCAGGTCGTCCGATTCGATTATCGGTGGCGGAAGATGAAGTCCGAATATCGGGAGTATATATCGAATTTGATATGGAAAATGATGCAAGGGCAATAAAGATCGAAAGATTCAACATGGAAACGGATTTAAATTTGCCATTTCGCGATCCGGAGGAAGAGGATGTCGATGCAGAACAAGCTGATTAACGGTAGGGAAATAGCAGGTAAAATTAAACAAGAACTTAAGGCTGATATTGAAGATTTAAAATCGCATGGAGTCATACCAGGGTTGGTGGCGGTTCTTGTCGGAGATGATCCCGCGTCTCATCTATATGTTAACAGTAAAGCCAAAACCGCTCGCAAATTGGGTCTTTACAGCGAAGTTATTAAACGTGACGCCAATATCTCTCGGGACGATTTGGTCAAGATAGTTAGTGAGCTTAATAATCGGGATGATATTCATGGTATATTGGTGCAATCACCGCTGCCGGATCATATCAATGAAATGGATATCACGCTCACAATGGATCCTCTCAAAGATGTTGATGCTTTCCATCCCTTAAATATGGGCCACCTCCTGATAGGTGAACCCATTTTCCTCCCCTGTACTCCTTTTGGTGTCATCAAGATGATTGAAGATATCGGTGTCGATCCGAAAGGCAAAAAGGTGGTTGTGCTGGGTCGAAGTAATATCGTTGGGAAGCCCCTGGCTGCCATGCTAATGCAAAAATGGCAAGGATGCAATGCGACGGTCACTGTTTGCCATACCGGCACGGCCAATATTCCCGGCGAAACCATTCAAGCCGATATTATTATCGCCGCTATTGGAAAGGCCAATTTTGTTACCGCCGATATGATTAAAAAAGGCGCAATAATCATTGATGTTGGGCAAAACCAGGTCGAAGATAAAAATTCTCCAAAGGGCTATAAACTCTGTGGTGACGTTGACTTTGACGCGTGTTTGGAAAAGGCCGCAATGATAACGCCAGTGCCGGGCGGCGTAGGGCCGATGACAATTGCAATGCTAATGTATAATACAGTTAGGGCGGCCAGACTTAAGTTGTCCTATAGTAATTAATTGTCGGAATATTATAAAGCAATACATTAGATTATATGTTGAAGCAGTCTACTGATTTATCATACTTTTAGATTTGTATTTTGAGTTCTTTGGCTTGCATAGATATAATGGCCTTGTGATTCTCACTGCATTTAAAGCGCACTTGTTTGCAGCCATATTTTCATCCATGTTTTCGCCAGCTTATAAACAGATTTCACTTTTCCAAATGTGATTTTCCTCCCGGGCTAAGATGTTCGACTACAGGCGAATATAAGTTCGACAAATGCCTTTTATAATGAGGACATCTAATTGTTGCGGGAGTATCAAAAGATAATTCTAAGGCATGGCTTTTGCTTCATGGCTTTTGAATTAAATTTTTGGCCCTATGAAAATGATAAAAAAAATATTTCTAATTTTCATATTCGTTCTTCCGATATCAGCCTTTGCGTCTGAAGGCGATTATTTTGATCTAAACCATTTCGATAGTCAATACCCTCCAGCGATTGACTCCGGAGATTATACTCTCAGCACATGGGAAATTCCTCCGGAGCTGGAAAATATAACTGATTCTCTCTCAAATTACATTGCCGGTCAAATGAGCTCTCATCAGGTTGGCTTTATTCTTCCAAAGAAATTATTCCTGCCCTATTGCATCTTTAAGAAAAGAAGAATCGTCATAACTTTCCCGCAGGAATTTGATTTATCGACAGTCTCGAAGGTATCCTATCGAGATGATGATACCACCGGATATAAGCCGGATATAACCGATATTTCAGTTTACTCATCGTCCGTTGTCATAGAAATCGTAGAAGATAAATATGAACGGCATGAGCCCCTGCAGGTTTATTTTTCAATTGATTCCATTGCCAATCCGACTCGCAGCGGTGATTTTAGAGTAGTGGTTCGAGTGGATAATATCTTCAGGTGGACAATTGCCGGACCGAATTTCAGCGATTTCTTTACCATAATTCCTGATGTACCGGCCAGCCTCTCGATAACTCCTGCCGAAGACCTGGCGCTCATGGCTGGTGAGACAGTTACATTTGAATCAAATATTGTGGACCAATATGGCAATATGATTTACCCTAATTCAGCGGAATGGATGCTTGATGAAAGTTTAGATCCCATTGGCAACTTATTTGGTTCGACCCTTCAGGCGACTACCGTCGGAACCGGTCGTGTTATCGCTACTGCCGGTGATTTGACTGCCTATTCGGGAGAGATTAATGTTTCACCGGGAGAAACGGCCCGGATTATTGTCGAGCATGAATCTGAAACGGTAAATGCCGGAGCTCCTCTAATTAACGATATAGCGATTACTCTGACCGATAGTTTTGGAAATCGCGAATTTGATTATATCGGATCAGTCTGGTATGAAAGTGACGATACCGAAGCGGAGATTATTTATGATGTTTCAAATCCTTATCAGTTTACTGCACAGGATCAGGGGCGAAGAGTCTTTTCTAGTAGCGGGTTTATTTTCAAGACGGCGGGGCAGAGGGTACTATTAGTCAAAGAAGAATCCGGATTATCCTCATCCATTGACAATATCTTTATTATATCGGAACCGGGCCAATTGGCCGATTTTGATGTATCGTTTTCACAAAATACGAGGGCTGGTGATCCCCTGGCCGTCTCAATTTCAAATGCCGTCGATTCGGGTGGAAATCCATTCACCGGCGTTATAAATATTACCGGCGGGAACAATGCTCCTGACGGCAGCGAACCAATCCTCAATAGTATTTATGTAAATTATGGCTCTGGAAGTATTGATCTTCGTCTCTTTGCGGCCGGAATCAATCATCTGGTATTATCTCACGAATCTATTGAGCGCGACTATGAAATAAATATCCTTCCGGCTCAAACAACCCGCATGGATTTGGTAGTTGAAGAAACTCAGTTTATTGGCAATAATCTTCTGGGCGGATTGACGGTTACTGTATTTGACCGATTTGAAAATCTTAAAACCGATTATAACGAAGTTGGCAGTGAACTCCATTTTGACTCAGAAACTGGCGAGTTTACTCCGGGAGCGATTCAACGTTCAAAATTCATTAATGGCGTCGCGGAAATTACAGAAATATCATTCGACGGCCAACCGGGACCGACTGTACTGATGGTAGAAATGGTAGTCAATGGCGAGCCGTTAATTGAATCTACTGAGTTCTATGCCAATGGGATAACAATTGAGAGGGGGAATTATGCTCCTGCAGCATCAATTATACCGGAAAAGTGGAATACCCCAGTAAGGGCTTTTAGTAATAACTTTGGAAATGTAACTCCCATATATATTGAATATCGAGCGGGGATAGTTGATGAAACCGAGTTTAAAATTATTAGCAATACCCACCAAACTTGTCTACCTGAACCAGGCGAAATCGACATGTGTCGAATTTTTGACAACATTTTTGCCAACATTAATCCCGGAAATTATGAATATTTAATCTCTGCAGAAGCACACTATCAATTAGATGATATGGTTTTTATTGTACAAACCGAATTTTCACACAATTTTGAAATAGTCCCCTTTACTCCCTTCGAGGTAATTTCAACAAATTTGCCAGATACGGCCTTTCAATATGAATACAATATGCCCGGCGAGCTTACTATTAAGAATGATAATACTTATGAACAAGCATATCAATTTGATGTAAACTTGAGGATTGTTAAAGATTCAAAATCCTATTCTTTGTCGCATGTTTTAATCAAAGATTTCAATTGGGATCCAGAAATTAGTTTAAGCCCAATGCTTCTGTTTAGAGAAACTTTCTTATTCGGAATATACGATTATGTGACGAATATCAGTTCAACAATTCGCTATCAGGATAATTCTATTGTGAAATATGGTGGGGATATCAACATCGATAAAACCCTCTCCATCCTCCCGCGTGCAGATATTTTAGTCAATGATAATGCCATCACCCCTACTTCGGCAGTGGCCGGTTCGGCGGTTTCTTTTACTATACCTCTCAAGCTGATTGGTTCATCATCAATTAATCTAAATGGCTCCGAAACTCAGTTGATTGTCACTGATGGCTCAATCAGCAGTTCCGTTCGGCTATTGGAAGATGAATATTTCATGCATCCGGGAGTGACCAACATTGCCAGCGCGCCTCTCACAATTCCGGAAGAATGGATTGGAAAGACGCTAACCGCAAAATTACTACTAAACGGCATCGAAGCCGACATTATCCCGGTTTACGACATAAAATCATTTGCGTTTCCCGTTACGATTGTCGGCAGTCAATATATGAGCATTGGTCATCTATCCATCAAATCTCCCAACGCACCATATGTCAACATCAGCCAGGAATTCGGCATCGGCGGCTATGTTATCAATAATTCACCGGAAGACTTTGAAGAACCGTTGACAATCGGTTTATTTTCCGATGGTGCATCTATTGTATTCGAGCCGGTGGATATTTTTTCCGTTCCTGCAAATGACTCAGTAGAGGTTTTATTCGGTATCATGGCCGCTGCCAATCCCAATCCGGCCGAACGATTTTATATGGTTCCTCTATCCGGTCAGGATGTTTTGCAGCCGCGTCCGGATAATAATATTGTCACCGTCATTCAAACTCCGGCCGAAATAATATTTGATGCTGAATTTGTCGAGCGCTCCGGTTCTATCGCAATACTTGATTATGCCGAAGATTTTTCAATTATGGCGCAATATCGAAATAATGGTCAGGCCGAAATCGAGGGAGGGACTCTGATTCTGTATTATGCCGGTTCCGGTAATTTTGGCGTCAGTTTTCCGATAGAACTACCCCTTAACGAAGAACTCAGCTGGAATCTTACCTCACCGGCGATGGAACTTATATCAGAATTTGTAATCGAGTGGGGCGAGTTGCCGATTGATAAAAACACCGGTAAAGCGGTAAAAGATTTGAGTCAGCCAGTCGTATTGCCATTCATGGTCAAAGCCTCGATTACCAAGCTGGTTATCCAACCCGATTCATTCGATACTAAGCCACTTGTCAGAGATGCCACCGCAGTACTTTTCAAATTATCGATGGAAAATGTATCCAATGATATTCGCAATACGATTAAGATTAACACGATTACCATTACCGTCACCGACCGCGACGGGAAACAGATTAACGGAGAGTATTTGGTTACTGAATCCGGCTCGGCTTTTTATCTTGATGACCAGCCAATAACTTCCCTTGAGCTAGTCGATGGTAAATTAGCCTATAGTTTTACGAATCTAGTAGTTCCGCCCGGCGAAAAAGAAATTATCGAACTGCGTTTTACTCCCAAAGTTGACGCCTTTTTTGATTTCTTCAATATGCGCCTTGAGAGCGCTGATATTTTTGCCGAATTTGCATCCGGACCGAGGCTTGGCGAGAAGGTTACTGTGACCGGAATTTTGGATAGAGCCTTCGAGATAAATTTACCACAAGCAATTATCGCGACTGAATTTGGCGAATCATTCAAAAACTATCCGAATCCGTTCAATCCCAACTTTGAAGAAACCGAGTTCATTTATAATCTCCCGACTGATTCAGATGTCGATATTTATATCTATTCCGCTACCGGCGCACGGGTTCGTCATCTTCATTATGATGCCGGCAGCGTTGGAGGCCAATCGGATCAATTGGCGCGAGCCTATTGGGACGGCCGCAACGGCAATGGCGATGTCGTCCTCAACGGAATCTATTTCGCCTATATTGAAGTCGCCGAAGGCAACCTCACGTCCAAAGTAAAAATAGCGGTGGTGAAATGATGCGGAAAATTATTTTCATATTCATTTTCACCATGACCTTCATCTCGGCCAATGTCTGGTCGGGCGATGACGGCGGTACCGAGTCGGTATTCAGTATTGGCGGAGGCGCTCGTGCGATGGGTATGGGAAATGGATTTATCGGACTGGCCGATGATGCTACCGCCATTTATTACAATCCGGCCGGATTGACATCGCTGCAGACTCAACAGGTGTCGTTCCTCCACGCCGTGTTGTTTGAGGAAACTACTTATGATTTCATAGCTTACGCTTATCCCTCAACCTGGGGGACTTTTGGTTTCGCCGGGATGAGAATCGGCACCGATGATATCGGCCGGCGTGGCTCTGATTATTATGATCTGGGTAGATTCTCCGCATCGCAAATGCAGTTACTCTTATCATATAGTCGATCTTTCCATAACCGATATTCGGCTGGGTTAACATTCAAAATGAATCATCAATCAATTGACAATTATTCGGCATACGGATTTGGTTTTGATCTGGGCGGGCGGGCGAAAATTATTGAAAATCTCTATGCCGGTGCAGTTGTTCAGGATGTTATCGGAGCCAATATGCAATTGATAAGCGAAAAAGAAAGAACTCCGATTACTTATAAGACTGGATTATCTTATTTAGTTTCAAAGAAAAATTTCCCGGTAACTGGCCGCATAAATTTGGATTTGGAAAAGCCGGAAAATCGCTCCGTCAAATTGCGCACCGGATTTGAAGCATTGCATAATTCCGGTCTGGCCCTGCGGGCCGGGTATGACCGCGACAATCCATCACTGGGGATGGGCATACAATATCAAAATCTGTTTGTCGATTACGCCTATAAATTTGTTGATCATTTGAGTGACAGCCATCGCTTCTCATTCACGCTTAATTTTGGAATAACTCAAGAACAAAGTAATGCGCAGAGGGAGACATCCGAAAAAGAAAATATTCAAAATGCTTTGGCAGAAAATCGAAAACTGGCGCTCACAAAATATCTCAATCAAGCTAATGATTTCTATGATGCCGAAATGTACGATTCGGCAATGGCCGCATATTTCCGGGCTGATGCTTATTCCGAAGACGAAGATAGAGAATTTATCACTTCACGGATTGAAGAAATAAATATCACCCTTGGCGGGTTGAACGGCTATCCGTCACGAACCGACACAATCATAACCGGAAATACCGGAGTCGATTTAATTACTCAGGCCAGGATTTTATTCGAAGAAGGCGCCCTGATTCCGGCCCGAGATATGGTTCGTGTGGCCCGCCGATATAATATTCAATCTGCAGACCTCGACACTCTCGATTTGGCGGTTAACTTTGCCATCAATAGAAAAATCAATACCAACCTTGAAATTGCCAATTCATCATTCGATAATGGCGATTATGTTACGGCTTATGATAAATATAATACCGTCCTCATGTACGATTTCCAGAATGAACTGGGCCGAACGGGATCACAGTTGGCTGAGAAAAAACTCAATCTGGCTCAGCATTTAAATCTCGGACTGGAATATTACAATCAAGGCAAGTACATATCTTCACAGCGCACTCTGCGGATGGTTCTTGGTTTGAATCCAGGGAACAAAACCGCGCAGGAATATTTGGATAAGATTGCCGAACGAATTCATCAATCGCCTTCGCTTGAAGACCTTCAAAAAGATACCCGGATTTGGAATGTTTATCTCGAAGGTCTCGAATCCTTCCGTCGCGGCGAATATGAAAACGCGATTCGCCTTTGGGAAAACGTCCTGGAAGTTTATCCAAACAACAGAAATACCATTGAGAATATCGAGCAGGCTCGACTGCGCCTCAAAAAATAGATTGCGAACGAATTAACCAATTGCGCCAAAAGCCTTAAAAAATAAGGGTTTGATGGAATTTTTATTGATTTAATCACTCCTTTTTTTACTACATTGAATTTATGTTCCGAAAGCCAATTAGAGAAACAGTGGCCGCATTTCCGGCTCAGGAAAACCAACTGGCCGGATTGAGGAAAACGGTTGAGGAAATTTGTCTTCAGGCTAATCTGTCCTCCAAAGATATCAATAATATAGCCCTGGCCATTGAAGAAGGCGCGACCAATATTATCCGCCACGCTTATATGTTCAGCGAAGGCGAAATACGGCTTAAGGTCGGCGTGTTTAAGCACTCGATAGTATTTTCATTATTCGATAACGGCAAATCATTTCAACCTCCCGATAAATCAAAACTCGATCTGAAAAAAATGGCTGCCACAGGAAGAAAAGGCGGACTCGGCTTTTATCTCCTTAATAAAGTTATGGATCGTGTCGACTATTTTTCTCTTGAAGGCGAAAATGAACTTCGAATGACGAAATTTTTATCCGAGCAGGGAGAAAAGGAACTGGAATGGGGAGGGGGATTATCGCTCCGCGTCAAATTTTCAGCCTTTACATTTCTGATTGTTCTGGTACTTGTTATCGGCGCCTATATTTATATCAATTCACGCTCCGTTCAATACATACAATCACAACTTGAAAATACCGTCAAAGCTCTTAGCAGTACGATCACATCGCAAGCCTCCGGTTTCATTATTAACCGCCGCTCCGATGCGGAATTTGATGAATTAGTTGTATCTTATCAGCGGGCCAATGAAATTGTACGGGCCGTAATTATTGTCGATACCAACGGCATAATAATCGCTGATTCCCGCGGGCCGACCCGGTTATATACTAAGCTAGAAGATAAGCTATTACTTTTTATTGATAGAACTGAGGATAACAAAATATTCCCTTTTGAGGAAGGGCAACAAGTAATAGTAAGTCAAATAAATTTGGGAGGTTCTAATCTCGGATCAGTAGTTTTGGCATATTCATCGCTGGTCATGGAAGCGAAATTAAAAGATGCAAGAGAAATAATTTTAATTATTACCGCTCTTGGTTTACTTATTGGCATTACCGGAATTTATCTACTGTCGAATTATTTTGTTCGTCCCATCGGGCGAATCGTATATCGGGTTCGCAAATTTGCCGAAGGTGATCTGGAAAGCCAACTGCCACTCAAAGGAGCCGGAGAGTTCTACGAGATTTCCAAGGCGCTCAATGAATTAATCATGAGGATGCGCCGCGATCGGAAAAATATTATCGAGCGGGAAATCATGCAAAAGGAGATGCAGTTGGCCGAGGAAATCCAGAAAGCCCTTATCCCGACGCAGTTGCCTTCCATTGAGGGTTTTGATTTCGGCGCGATTTATAAATCCGCCCGAATGGTTGGCGGAGATCTATTTGATTTTGTCGAGATAAGCGAGCATACTTTTGGCGTGGTTGTCGCTGATGTGTCCGGTAAAGGCGTCCCGGGATCTCTGGTAATGTCAATGGTCAGAACGGCTATTAGACTGGAAGCCCGAAATTCCCAATCGGCCCGGGAAGTTTTGATAAAGGTCAATGATTATGTCTCCGGCAATATCAAATCAGGAATATTCGTCACAATCCTGCTGGCAATTGTAAATACAAAGTCCGGGAAAATAAATTTCGCTTCGGCCGGCCACAACCCTCTTCTGCACTTCAAACATAGTACCAGTGAGGCCAATTTTATCAATTCAGGGGGGATGCCGGTGGGATTGAAGTCGGGCCGCAATAAGTTTACTGAGGCGATAAAATCATCCGAATTGGAATTAAAAGAAAACGACTTCATCGTTATTTATACCGATGGAGTAACCGAGGAGCGTGGCCGAAGCGACAAGGCTTACGGTACAGACAGAATTGTTGAAATTCTCAAAGAAAATCAGTCAGAATCCGCCGAAAATATTGCGCGTTTATTCGAATCAGACATTGCCCGATTTGTCGGCAAGAACGATCAGCACGATGATATTACAATGGTAATTCTCAAGAAATGCCCTCCGGCCGGACTCCCGAGAGAACCGCAGGCCAACAAAGATAAATCGACGCACCAAAATATCAATATCGATTCAATTAGTGTAAAATCAAAAACAGCACCCAAAAAATAATCTAAACCAAGACTATTTTTTTTACCCCAGGAATAATTTCTCGGCCTTTCGAATTTTATAAATGCGAAATATTGGCGTAACGCGTTAAGAGTTATATACATGGAAGCACAGGTTGTATTTTGTGTTGGACAGTTATGCCCGTTTTTTGTTGACAAATTCCCATTCTGACTTATTCTATATAATGAAGCAAAGTTTGCTAGAGTTTTTCATCAAAATTAGACAGGTTGGTTGCGTTTGGATAGCCTCACATTAAATATTATCCTGTTTCTGCTTGTAGCGATCCTCTTTGTGTTACTGATTATCAGGCAGAAACAAATGCGCAAACTGAATCCGCTAAAGGATATTGAATCTGTTTTGGCGGGGATTGCGTCAAGCTTGATTAGCTGTCGCACCGAGGGCAAGATTCAAAGAGTCGCCAGTCAACTTTCCATGATTTTAATCAATCATTTAAAGGCTACTCAGATTCTTTTTTTCCGCCGCCAAAAAGGCAATATGGAAATGAATTACGTTTATGGATTGAAAAATATTCGTCGCTCCCGCTATCGTATCCAAATTACAGATATGCTCCTGAAACAGCTCACTTCCGGGAAAATGGTCTTTAACATTACTGAGCTGGACGGAGATTTAAATAATGATTTGGAAAGCCTGTTGCTGGACAAGAAATTCAATTTGGTTTTTCCCATCTTTTGGAATGAAAATTTATTTGGCGTCTATTTCATCAGAACTAATCTCCCGTTTAACCATCCCCTCATACATTTATTTTTGCTTTTCTTGAATCAGAACTTATCCATTGCTTATCACTTGACCCGGGTTGAATCGACTCAAAGAATGCTTGAGAGTAAATTGAAAAGCATTAAAATTCAAGATGACGCAAAAGAAAAAATATTGCCGGATCTTTCCCATGCAAATGATCCCGGACATTTAATTGAAATGTTCAGTCATCGAAAAGTAGATGATTTGATGGCCAACATTTTTAAAAAGGTTAAAACTAGCTTAAAGGCGGAGAAATTATTATTCCTCTCCAGACCGTATTCGGGAGTGCCGAATAATTTAAGATACTCTATTGGAATGGATCGTGAAGAGTATACAATCGATAGTAAGGACTTCGGCCAGATATTTGGGACCATGCAAAAACGGCAGATTTATGATATCCAAAAGATGTCTAAAACCAAAAATGAAAATATTCCCACCGATAGAATTTCTCATCTTGGCTTAAATTATATGTCCACTTTTTCTCTGGACGAAAAAGAGCAGGGATTACTCTTTTGGTCGGGGAAGAACGCAGACAGTCAGTCGGAATATAAAATACTGAACCAGCTTGAGAGAGTTGCTCGTCGGGCCATGAATAATGCCCTGGAATTTGAAAAATATGAAGAGATGTCATATACCGATAGCCTCACCAATTTATATAATCACCGTTACTTTATAAAGCGTCTCGGTGAGGAAATCCAACGCGCCAAAAGATTCAATCGCCGCGTCGGACTGTTGCTGTTTGATATTGATGATTTCAAGGTCTATAACGATAATTTCGGTCATCAGTGGGGCGACGAATTATTGCGCGGCATGGGAAATACATTATCCCGCTCGCTTCGTTCTATTGATATTGTCTCGCGTTATGGCGGCGATGAATTTTGCATTATAATGCCGGAAACGGATAAAATTACCTGCGGGATTTTTATGGATCGCCTTCGCCATGCAATAAGTTCCACCGACTTTAGAGATAAGGCCAATGGTTTTGAAGGGAGAATCACTATTAGCATCGGTGCCGCAATTTTTCCCGATGATGCCGATAATTCCGATAGATTAATCTATTGCAGCGATATGGCCTTGCTCCATTCCAAAAATTATGGCCGCAATCGCAGTACGCTCTTTACTGAAGATTTATTATCCGCGAAAAATTAAGCCCCGCTTAGTTATTTCTTTTCATATATATCTGTAAATAAAATTGGGCAAGAAGGTTAGACTGAATTTGCCTTGACATAAAATATCAAAAGCGGTTACTTATGTAGTTAATTATTGTAAAAATAGGTCGATTTTTAGTATAAGGACGTATAGTCGGCTCTAATTCAAGGATGGAATAATGTATCAGAGGAAATCGATATTTTTTCTTCTAAGTATAATCTGTGTAATTTGCGTGAATTTCGGACCAATTTTCGCCAGTGAAGAGTATATTATTGGCCCGGAAGACGTCCTGCAAATCAGCTTTTGGCAGGAACCCACTCTTGATCAGGTTGTCGCGGTACGGCAGGATGGGAAAATAACTCTTTCGATAATAGGCGAGATTCAGGCGTCCGGGCTGACCAGCAGCGAATTGGCCGCGCAGATCGAGAGGAATGTATCGCTTTATAATCAAAAAATATCTCAGGCGACGGTGACGGTGACCGGATTTCATTCTCAAAAAGTATTTGTTTCCGGTGAAGCCGGGGCTCCCGGAAAAATGACGTTTGAAGTGATTCCCGATATTTGGACCGTTATTAGAGAGGCAGGTGGAACAACCGAGTTGGGGGATTTAACGCGCGTCAGTATTATTCGGTCAAATGAAGACGGCGGTGAGATGATAATGGTCAATGTTCTGGAAGCTTTGGCTTCCGGCAAGCTGGAGCAGTTGCCGAAACTTAGAAGTGGCGATACCGTCGATATCCCTCGAGCCGCCGGCGGTCTTCCGGGTCGGCAATTAACCGCAGATTATGGCAAACGCAAAAACCTGTTTTATGTCATTGGCGAAGTGAATCGCCCGGGACAACTTGAATTTGACGGTGAGGTCGACATTCTTGACGCCATCGGATTAGCCGGTGGAATAACCGAACGAGCCAATCTCAAGGATGTCCAAATAATAACCAAGAACGGTTCGGGAACTTCGGTTATAAAAACAAATCTCAAAAAATACCATAAGGAAGGCAGCCCAAAACGAATAACTATCAAGCGCGAAGATACGATAGTTATCGGTCAAAAAGGCCGTCCATGGATTAGTTGGGATAACTTACGGGATATTGCCACGGTTACGACATCAATTGTTACTTTGTACCTTTTAATTGATAGAACCAGAAGTGATACGACACGCTGATGCTGTGGTTATATTGAAAACTATTAGATTAAATTAGGAATCACGATATGGAAGGACGCCAATTTAAAAGTAAGGTCGCAATTGACGACCGGGAATTTTTGGTTCAGACTGTTAATGATGAGGAAAAAAACGAGGTCGTATCCTCATTGTACGTTGACGGCAAAATGATTGAAACTTCGAAATTCCCGCATCCGGAAAATAAAACGGTTGAAGATTTGGAATACCTTGTCAAAAGCGCTCATGAAGAAAAGAAAACGGAGATAGAACATCTTTTGGCCACCTACGGCAAAGTTGTTGGTTCCGATGATCCGGATTTGATGTTCAATGTTGGTACCGCGTTTTATTGCAAAGGGCTATATGATGAGGCGCGAACCCTATTCGAGTCTGTCATAGCGTGCAAACCCGGCCATTTTCAAGCCGGTAATTATTACGGTCTGACTTTGATGGCTTTGGGGCAGTTTGAGAAAGCCGCCAAGGCTCTGGGAAGAGCTATTGAATTGAAGCCCGAATTCGCTGACTTTCATAATAATTATGGTGAAGCGCTATTAGAAAGCGGATCGTTTAAGCGAGCCATTGAAGAATTCGAAACCGCTCTGAAAATAAATCTTTATTACGCTGAGGCTTATTTCAATCTCGGCATCGCGTTTTTATCCAATGCCGTGAATCATGAGAAACATGAATTCTATGAGAATATGCTGAATAATATAAAAGATAGCCTCAATCGGGCGATGATGATTTCCCCCGCGTTTAAAACCAGTCGTTGCGAGGAAGCCCTGAGTTTGATTGAAACCGGCGAGTACGCTCAGGCATTAGTTTTGCTTAAAGCCGTTAGGAATATAAAAAAGGAAAAAAGCCGACAGGAATTTTCCAGTTATTATCTCAGATTTTTGCTTTTTTCGGAAAAAGTTAATGAACGGGCGGTCTTAGATCGCATTCAATACCTGACATCAATCCTGGAGAAGAATCCTAATTATTCCGACCTGCATCACGAACTGGCTTTATGTCATTTACAACAGGCTCAGATTAGCTGGAATAAAGGGGCTGAACATTTTAGAGAAGCGTTGAATTTAAACCCGCATCTGACCAAATCGGAGAAAAGTCAGGATCGCGCTGAATTATTTGCGGAGCAATTGAAAGAAACGCTGATTGATATAGCCCGTTTCGAAAACGAATAGAAACGTACAATAGCATGGCCAAAAAAACAAATATAGACCTATTTGAATATTTCGATGCTGAATCGCCTTACGCTACCGAATTCAGGCGTCTTTTGCATAATCTTAATGGAACTTTATCCGGTGATAAAACAAAGATAATTCTTATTACTTCTTCGATGCTTGCCGAAGGAAAATCCACAATTGCCGCCTTTTTGGCGATGACCGCGGCGGGCAAGAAAAAAAGAAAAACTCTGCTGGTTGATTGTGATTTGCGGCGCCCGACTTTACATCGTCTGTTTGATCTTCCTCGCGAGGGGGGGGTGGTCGAAGCTCTCAGCGAAAAGAAAGCGCTGAAGGATGTTATTAGGAAAACTGCCAACGATTATCTTGATATAATTACGGCCGGTAAAACCGTCGCCAATCCGACCGATGTCTTTGACTCGGAGGCGATTCATAATCTCCTAAATGAGGGTCGATTCTATTACGATTTGATTCTTCTTGATTGCGCTCCGATTTTGCCAGTCTCTGATCCTATGCTTTTGGCTCCTTTGATGGACGGTATCATAATGGTCGTAAAGGCTGGAAGTACTCAGCGCGAGGTGGCTGAAAGAGCGGCCCGGCTTTTGCAGAATAACAGTTCCAATTTCATCGGTATAGTCATGAACAATCTGGAGAATGCCCTGCCATTTTATTACAATGAGTCGTATTATGGTTATGAGTATAAACAATCTTCCGATGATTAATCCCCATGAAGAATATTTTAACCGTTGATCTGGAAGATTGGTTTTCCGTCGAAACCCTTCAACATGCAGTCAGTCGAGATAAATGGCCGGAACTTGAATCTTCGCTTATCCAAAACACCGATGCTATATTGAATCTCTTCTATGAAAAAAGGCTAAGAGCGACTTTTTTTGTTTTGGGATGGATCGCCGATAAATATCCGGCCTTAATCGCTGATGTCGCCGCCGCCGGGCATGAAATCGCCTGCCATAGTTATTATCATCGCATGGTATCGTCACTGAATCCCGAAGAATTCAAAAAGGATACCGAAATGGCCATAAACGCGATTGTTAAATCATGCGGCGTTATACCTTCGGGATACCGGTCTCCCAGCTGGGGTATGAAACACGATATGAAATGGGCCTTTGAAATCCTCGGCGAATTGGGTTTTGAGTATGACTCATCTATTTTTCCCATTTATCATGATATCTATGGGGATCCCAAAGCCCCGCGGCTCAGTTTTGAAATAAAACTGAAATCGGGCAGAAATATTATGGAAATACCGGCATCGACATTGAAATTTATGGGAGCCAGGGTGCCAATCGGAGGCGGTGGATGGCTGAGACATTTTCCTTATTGGTTTACACGGTGGGGAATTCAATCGTTGAATAAGCAAAACATCCCGGCGATTATCTATTTCCACCCATGGGAACTTGACGAGAATGTCCCCCGCATAAAAATGAGCTCTAAGAATATGATCCGCCAATATGGAAATCTGAAAATGGTAAAGGTTAAATTGGCGAAATTATTAGATGATTTCGATTTCCAAACAATGAGCGAATTCTTTTATGAATATCACGAAAACGCAAATAACTTAGTTTAAATATTGCTCAAAATCTCGGATATTGAATAAATGAATAACTTATATCGATCATGGGGCGGATACCCAATTACAGAGCAGGAAGCGTGGCCGATTCTTCAACGCCAGGATAATATTCTGTTTGAAAAAATATCTCCGACCGGTTTACCATATGGCATGGGGCGCAGTTATGGAGATGTCTGTCTCAATCATGGGGGAAATCTGATTCTAACCCGAACCCTGAATCACTTCATATCATTTGACGCCGGAAAGGGCTTGTTGCGCTGCGAATCGGGAGTCAACCTTGATGAAATTCTGGAATTAATTGTTCCCCGAGGGTGGTTTTTACCAGTAACGCCGGGCACAAAGTATGTTACCATTGGAGGCGCTATTGCCAACGACGTCCACGGCAAAAACCATCACATTGCGGGTTCCTTCGGGTGTTTCGTCACACAATTCGAATTACTGAGATCAGATGGCAACCGCCTGTTATGTTCAATTTCTGAAAACGAAGATTTCTTTAAAGCCACAATTGGCGGTATGGGCTTAACCGGCCTTATTACCTGGGCAGAAATTAAGCTGATTCCCATCATTAATAATCGAATCGCTCAAAAGACTGTTAAGTTTAAAAAACTTGATGATTTTTTTGAATTATCGGATTGTTTGGCCCCAAATTACAATTATACCGTGGCCTGGATAGATTGCCTCGCCTCGGGAAAATCTCTTGGTCGGGGATTATTTATGGCCGGAAATCATGCCCCGGTTAAAGATGGCATTAATCTAACATATCCTCAAAATCAAAAATCTTTTTCCGTTCCGTTTGATTTTCCTGATTTTGCCCTAAATAATTTTACGATAAAAATGTTTAACAATTTATTTTACCATAAGCAACGCCACCGGGGAAAAGATAGTCTATCCAGTTTTGATGCGTTTTTTTATCCGCTGGACGGAATCAATGACTGGAATAGGGTTTACGGCAAACTCGGATTGGTGCAATATCAATGTCTTGTACCAAAGGATGATACCGATGTCATTAGGAATATATTGAAAACCATTTCGGATTCCGGAGAGGGTTCGTTTCTTGCGGTCCTTAAAGTAATGGGAGATATTCCATCAATAGGCATGATGTCATTTCCGCGACCGGGTATTACGCTTGCGCTGGATTTTCCGGTCAAGGAATCCGTATTCAGGCTGTTTAAACAGCTTGATGATATTGTTCGGAAAGCGGCAGGACGATTATATCCTGCCAAAGACGCCTGCATGACGGGGACAGATTTTAGATTGTATTATCCGGCATGGGAAAAATTCGCGAAATTTATCGACCCTCGATTTTCCTCGAGTTTCTGGCGAAGAGTTTCGGATAAATAAAGGACGATTTCAATGAGCAATATTTTGATTATAGGCGCGACTTCAGCTATCGCGCAGGCAACCGTTAGGCTTTATGCCAGGCCTGAAAATAATATTTTTCTGGTTGCCCTTGAAAATGATTTACTTCGCACGGTCGCCGATGACCTGTCGGTCAGGGGTGCGGGCGCTGTTGAGTACAGAACGCTGGATGTCCTGGACTATGATAAGCATGACGAGGTCATCAATGAAGTGTGGGAGAAAATGGGCGAAGTAGATATTGTGTTGATCGCTCACGGCGTTTTGGGAAAACAATCCGAAGATGAAAACGATTTCAAGAAAACCGAATTTGTTTTGAATATCAATTTTATGAGCTGTGTTTCTCTACTGACGATTATGGCAGGGAAATTTGAAAAACAAGGCAAGGGCTCAATCGCGGTTATCTCCTCGGTGGCGGGTGACAGAGGCAGAAAAAACAATTATGTTTATGGAGCATCAAAAGGTGGTCTGTCAATATTTCTTGACGGTTTGCGGGCAAGATTAGCGCAATCTAATGTCAATGTAATTACCATCAAGCCCGGCTTCGTTGATACGCCGATGACCCAGGAATTTGAAAAAGGGCTGCTCTGGAGCAAGCCCGAAACGATTGCGAAATGCATAAAGGCGGCGATTGACAAAGGAAAAAGCATTGCCTATGTGCCGAAATTTTGGTATTTAATAATGTTTATTATCAGGCACATACCCGAGAAGATTTTTAAGAGATTGAATTTTTAATGCACCGAATGTTTAAGCGCAACTTTTATCGGCGCAGGACGTCAAAATTAATATGACTATCGCAGGAAAAGCAATATCCATTAACGAACTATCCAAATGCTATAAGGGCGGCTTGCGAGGCCAGGAAGTTTTAGCCTTGTCCGGCGTCAGTTTTGATGTAGAAGCAGGGCAGATTTTCGGGCTTCTGGGACCCAACGGAGCCGGCAAAACGACAATGGTCAAAGTTCTTCTCGGCGCCCTGAATCCGACCAGCGGCACCGCAACCGTTAACGGGCTGCCAATTATTGATTCTGCGGCCCGCTCTAAAATTGGATTCCTGCCGGAAAATCATAGATTCCCGGCGTATCTAACCGGACTCCAAATGCTAAAGGTTTTCGGAGGAATGGCCGGTCTTTCATCTAATGTGATTAAAACAAGATCACTGGTGCTTCTTGAACTGGTCGGCATGTCGCGCTGGGGAAATACTCGGATTAAGATATACTCCAAAGGAATGATGCAAAGGCTGGGTTTGGCGCAAGCGCTGCTTAACGATCCCGATATCTTATTTCTCGATGAACCGACCGACGGCGTTGACCCTATCGGCAGGCGTGAAATTCGCGATATCCTTCATGAACAAAAAGCAAAAGGTAAAACCATATTCTTAAATTCTCACCTGCTTGCTGAAGTGGAATCGGTGTGCGATAATGTAGCGATTCTGGACAAAGGCAAACTTGTCGCATCCGGGCCGATCAGTGAACTTATAAAAAAACGTCCTCAGTATAAAATCGAAACGATGAATCTTTCACATGAAGTATCAGAAATAATTAAAACCAAATTCCCGAACGCACATCTCAAAGAAAACTCGATAATTATCGAACTTGAAGAACCACGAATGATAAATTCATTAATCGATTTATTGAGACAATTCAGAGTTGAAATTGTTTCTGTCACTCCGCAAAAAGTATCCCTCGAGGACAGCTTTATGCGGCTAATTTCCCGGGAAGATCGCAATGCTTAAGTTTCGGGCAATATTGTATGATTCATTCCTCGAGATAAAAGTTCGCAAAATATTCTATCTTTATTGGATTGTGGCTCTGATAAATATTCTTATAATCACTTTTCTCCCAGATCTGAATATTAACGGCACCAACATTATGGAATCGGAAATAATTCCCCCCGAATTCCTCAATGAAGCCCTCAGCCATTATTTTGGAAACTTCTTTGGTTTTTTCATGATGCTCATGGTCTTTGGCGCCGCGGGGCTTTTGCCCTCATTTCTTTCCAGGGGACGGGTAGAGCTGGCCTTATCCAAACCGACAAATCGGTATAATCTATTATTCATGAAATTTTTCTCGATTTATCTTATCCATATTATCGTACTGGCCATAGTGTCAATTGTTATCTTGCTGACAATTATTATTCGCATCGGGACTTATCCCGGTGGTTTTTTCTATGGTTTGCTCTATGCCGCAATTCAATTCTTGATTATCTATAGCATCGTATATTTTCTCGGACTATGGTCGAATTCAGCCGGAATAGCGATCATGGGATATTTTATGATATACTTTGCCGGCAGTTTATTGTCCTCCCGGGAAGCGATTTATTCTTTTCTTAACAGCCAGGCCTGGAAAAACATTTTAGATACAACATACCATATATTGGCAAAAATTTCTGAGATATCCGACAATTATGTCCCTATTATATCTCAGAATGGGCGAATTGATTATTATCCCATCTGGTCATCCTTGCTCTTTGGGGCATTGCTGTTATTAATCGGTTTTCTTATTTTCAAACGCCGTGATTATTGATGTTTTTATTTCTTTGAAACAGAACCTTCACTTGATAATTTATTCCTTGACGCATATATTCCATGATTATTATTAATTTTTGATCTAAAGGAGAATATTTATGACCCCATTGGACTACCTCAAAGAACAGGAAACTAATTCCCTGGAACAATTGAAAGAACTCCTGCGAATTCCCAGCGTCAGCGCCCAGTCGGCTTATAAGGAAGATATGATACAATGCGCCAAATGGATTTCCGCATATATGAATAAGATCGGTGTTGAATCTGAAATCATGGAAACAGGAGGACATCCGGTGGTTTATGGCGAACATTGCCAGGTTGGCGGTGCGCCGACCGTTTTGATATATGGGCATTACGATGTCCAACCTCCCGAACCGCTCAATCTCTGGCAATCCGGTCCATTTGATCCGATCGAAAAGAACGGTTATCTCTGGGCTCGAGGATCGACCGATGACAAAGGCCAGCTATTTACTCATATTAAAGGTGTGGAATCATATCTCAAAACAGTTGGTTCTCTGCCGATGAATGTTAAATTTCTAATTGAAGGCGAAGAGGAAGTAGCCTCGGAAAATCTTCCGCCTTTTGTCGAAAATTATAAAGAAAAACTCAAAGCCAACGTTGTACTGGTGTCCGACGGAGCCCAATATGGAATCGGTATGCCGGCCATAAATTATGGCCTTCGCGGTATCGCGGCTGTCGAAATCAAGGTTATCGGACCAAATAAAGATTTGCATTCAGGCAGCTATGGTGGAGCCGTTGCCAACCCGATTAATATGCTGGCCAAAATGATCGCACAGCTTCACGATGATAATGGCGGCATTTTGATTGATGGTTTTTATGATGATACCTACACCATGACTGACTGGGAAAAATCCGAATTCGGTAAGCTCCCCTTTGATGAAGAAAGTTATAGATCCTCGACCGGCGCCAAAAAACTCTGGGGCGAAAAAGAGTTTTCTGTTTTGGAAAGAAACTGGGTGCGTCCGACTCTTGATTGCAACGGTATAACCGGCGGATATCAGGGAGAAGGAGCCAAAACAATTATCCCTTCATGGGCATCGACCAAAATTACGATGCGTCTTGTTCCGAATATGCAGCCGGATGACATTTGCGATAAAATAGAGGCTTACCTTAAGAAGATTTGCCCCGATACGGTAAACCTTGAAGTAGTCAAACATGGCGGTGGCCGACCGGTTCAGGTTCCGACCGAAGGCCCCTGGCTTGACGCCGCGGCTCGGGCAATTAAGACCGGCTTTGGGAAAGAACCCTTCTTTACCAAAGAAGGCGGCTCAATTCCCATCGTGGAAACATTCAAAACCGTTTTAGGATTGGATACGCTTCTCGTTGGTTTCGGGCAAAAGGATGATAATGCCCATTCGCCCAACGAGAGATTCCGAATAGCTGATTTCTATTCAGGATGCCGCACCTCGGCGGCTCTGTTTGAAGAATTGGCGAAAGTAAAGGCATAGTATCATGGATTTTGGATTAAACGATAAAGTTGCATTAGTGGCGGGAGCGTCAGCGGGATTAGGATTCGCCGCCGCGAAAACATTATTTGAAGAAGGAACTCGAATCGCTATCTGTTCCAGTAATCAGGAGAGAATCGATAAGGCGGCGGCATCTCTCTCGGATGACACTGGTATAGTTTTGCCGGTTGTATGTGATCTCACCAGGGAAGACCAGATTAAGACTTTGATTGATAAAACGGAATCACATTTTGGCAAAATAGATATTCTAGTCACTAATTGTGGCGGGCCTCCTCTGGGGACTCATGAAAAATTAACCGAAAAGGAATGGGAACTGGCTTATAACCTTACCTTTATGTCGGCCATTCGATTAATTAACGGTTCTCTCCCGGGTATGAAAGACCGAAAATTCGGCCGCATCATTCTTATAACATCAATGGCCGCCAAACAACCGATTCCCAATCTGATGCTATCAAATTCGTATCGGGCTGGATTACTCGGTTTTGCCAAAACACTATCATTGGAAGTTGCCGAAAAAGGCATTACAGTTAATACTGTCCTTCCCGGATATACTGCGACCGAAAGACTCGATTACTTTGCCCAGGAGATAATCAAACAGACCGGGCAATCGCGGGAAGAAACATACAGTGGTTGGCAGCAAACTATACCGGTAAAGCGACTGGGCAAACCGGAAGAATTAGGCGCATTGATAACCTTTTTGGCTTCCCATCAGGCGGCCTACATTACAGGTATCGCTATTGCCGCCGACGGTGGCCGGTCAGCGGGGATAATCTGAAAATATCGAAATCTCTCAACAGTCCGCCACTATTGCTTCTTTTGGCGATTGCGCTGATACATCAGACTATAATGGGCGGCACCTTCATTGCCGCCCGTTATCTTTTGCTTCAAGCCGATCCTCTGGCGGTGGCATTCTTTCGCTTTTGCATTTCAGCGATAATACTATGTTCTATTGCTTTGCGAATAAGCAAAAACCGTAAATCTGTTCCTATTACATCCTCCGATAAGAAAAAAATTATCATCCTCGGTTTTGTCATAGTCATGCTCAATCAAACGCTATATCTTTTCGGACAGAAATTAACCACTGCGGCCCACGGCGGAATTCTATTTGCGACAACGCCGGTCTTTGTCTATTTGATGGCTATGCGGCATTTGGGTGAAAAATGGTCGCTCAAAAAGGGATTGGGCATATTACTAACTGTGGCAGGGGCGGCCTTAATCTTTGGCGAAGATATCGTTGATTTTAGCGGCGACATGCTTTTTGGTAATATCATCATAATGGTCGCCGTAGTCGCATGGGGATATTATACAGTCTATGGAAAGCCGCTGGTCCAAAAATACGGTGCTTTTCGGATTACAGCCTATTCGATTGGTGCTGGAGCTATAATCTATTTTCCGATTGGAATCTGGCGAGCCGTCATAGCCGATCTTTCAAACATCGACGCTTATGGCTGGTGGGGATTATTATATATTTCAATTATGACTTCAGTCATAGGTTACAGTGTTTGGTACTGGTTTTTGAAGCACATGGAGGCGAGCCGGGCGGCCGTTCTCGTAAATATCCAACCGATAATTGCCGCGATATTGGGTTATTATATTCTTGGGGAATCAATCAGCGGTTATTTTATACTCGGTGGCGTGATAATTATTGCAGGTGTGACCATTACTCAATTAATCAAATGAGCGATCCGAATTGACTCCGGATCACTCATTTATTGCATATTAATTAGATGCCTTTGCTTCTGAGCGCCGAAGCGGAAAATGATTTCTCAAGCTTTTTATCGACAAAAATACCATTCTTGCGAAAGAGTTTTCCATCAAAATAGATTTCTCCTCCGCCATATTCCTTGCGCTGAATTTGAACCAAATCCCAGTGAATGGCGGATTGGTTCCTATTGGGCGCTTCATCGTAGCATTGTCCGGGAGTGAAATGGAATGAACCCGCGATTTTTTCATCGAACAGAGTGTCTTTCATCGGATGCAGAATAAATGGATTGACTCCAATTGCGAATTCACCGATATATCGTGCGCCTTTATCAGTATCCAGAACATCATTAAGTTTTTTCGTGTTGTTGCCGCATTCGGCTTGAATAATTTTTCCGTTGCGAAACTCGAATCTAATTTTCTCAAATGTAAATCCATCTTTTAGCGAAGGGGTATTGTAGGTTATATACCCATTTACGCTGTCCCTGACCGGAGCTGTATAAACTTCACCATCAGGAATATTGCGTTCGCCATCGCATTTGACTACTCCGATACCTTTAATTGAAAAATTTAGATCGGTTCCTGGTGCGACGATATGCACCATATTAGTTTCGCGAAATTTGTTCACCAGCGGTGTCATCGCTCTCGACATTTTGGCATAATCCAGGCAGCAGACATCATAATAAAACTTCTCAAATGCTTCCTGACTGGTTTCGGCCAATTGGGCCATGGCATTATTGGGGTAACGCAGAACACACCAGCGGGTTCTCTTGACTCGCTGCTCGATATGGACCGGCTTGTAATAATGCGTTTGATTCATGCTCATTTGTTTGTTCGGAATATCGGCAAGATCAAAGGCGTTATCGGAACCGCGCAAACCCAAATAGGCATCGAACTCCTTCATAAGTCTAAGATGGAGTTTTCCGAATGCCTTAAATTGATTTTCGGAAGCTCCCATTATCCAATTTCTTAAGATGGATTCATCGTTATAATACCAGAACGGTATGGCGCCGATTTTTGTTGTTTCTCTAATTAATTCCTTGGCGAGTTCCAGAGTTTCCTTTCCTTTGACCTCAATCATTATCTTCTCACCCTTTATTAGTTTACAAGAATAATGAATTAGATTTTTGGCGAGCGTTTCATTTCGTTTATCTTTCATCCTGACCTCTTATGTTGATTTTTGGCCCAATAATAGCAGATTATTGGGGTGAAGGCAACCTCTATCCCCGGATATCTAAATAAACCCATTTAGATTGAGTTATAACTAAAAATAAACAAGGTGTCATGAATTACCCAACTTTTTATAATTATGCCTATTTATTTTTACGGTTGAATTGATTTATATAAGGATTACATATACGGGCAGAAATCTGACAATTTCGCACACTATAGATAATGAATTTGCCGATCTGAAATTTAATGGTAAATTTCAAATCTCGAGGAAAAAGCCGGCAAATCATCCCGTTGCCAAATGTTTTTGGTTTGCCTGGAAATCATTTTTCCGTCGACTGATGTGCTTATGATATAATAATAAAGGCCACAGTTCGAAATGAATCGAACCGCGGCCTTTTTCTGTCAAACCCTTCTCAATTATTTAGACGCAAATTACATCCCTAAAGTTGCATTTTTAATTCAAGCCAATAGACTAATCCTTCAAAATATCTCAATTTGCAAGATATTGATTAGCATGGAATTACTAATAATCTTTGAATGGCAATAAAAAAAGCCCCTGTCGAACGGGGCTTTTTTATGTTTAGTCTCCATGAATTACTTCATTATAACAAGTTTTCCGATTTGATCCCCCATATCGGAAGAAACGTGCCAGAAATATAATCCGGTAACTACTGCCTGAGTATTGCGGCTAATTACATCCCATTCTTCATGCTGAGTTCCCGGACCGCCTTCCGGGTAATAATGGTCTATTTCCTTAATCAGATCACCATCAATTGAATAAATCCGAATCATACACACTTTGGGCAAGTTTGCAAAATTGATTACCCTTGTGCGTTCGGCAGACTTGGTACGATCCCGATTTTCATAGCCGGAGGCGGCATACCCGCCATCAACACGATAAGGATTTGGATAGACCGATACTTTTAGCGAATTTTCCTCAACTTCTTCGCTTGAGGGAAGCGGGTAATCCCTGACAGCGTTTATAAGCGGCGATGATTCAAGGGCACCCAGATCGTCTTTCAGAGAACCATAATCAAAAGCAGTCACTGAAAAATAATAGGGGATAGAGGGCTGTAAGTTTTTAATCACATATTCATATTCGTAATATCTCATCCAGCCCTCGTCAGTTGTGTCTGTTATATCGCTTCTGGATGCATTGGGGTAAACCCGGTGAATCAAATCAGGATTTGATAAATCAGATTGACTCCAATCCTGTGGTCTGAAATAAACGAATTGCTGAGTGTTTGGATCAACAAAGTAGCTTAACTCATTGTAATAATCCAGCGGTTCAAAATCAGGTCCATATAATATTTTCAGGCTATCACGAGTGAACGGAACTGACGTTTGCTCCCAGGTTTGTAGAATAGTATTATACTCATACCTTTTGTAGTCATCCAAATCAAACGAGGTCAGTAAAATAAAATCTGAGGCCAAATCGGATAAAGAATAATAAACCCGGTATCCCTCAAAATCCTTTTTCCCTGAAAAAACATCAATGGAATTTTCGCTGCGCTGTCCATTCCAGCGAATGGTAACCTCACCGTTGCCAGCCATTACCTTTATTTCGGGAGGCGGCGGAGGCGCGGCCCCACGAAAATCGGGTTCTCCGTCTCCCGCGTAATACACTTTCCGGCAATCAGGCAGCATACTATCGGGAGGTATTTCATCTTCAGTAAAATAAATTATGGAATCGGTTCCGGCGCACGACCAGTTATACCGGCCCGAATCCAGATCTCCGTCCGTATCGTATCCGGGATTGTCAAAGACCCAGGCCGCCCACCTCGCGTTTTTTCCAAAATCCTGAAAACTAAGTCTTTGGTAATAGGCATCAGGGTTATAGGCATCAAAATACTCAGCAAAATCATCGGGTGATTGATGAACATTATCGCCCGCCAGATACGCCAGAGTCACCGGCAAAGTGTCGCCCGGGTTGACGTCAAAAGGACCAAAAGAAAGCAGATATCGCGTGTCATAGCCGTCAGAAAAATCAATTGCCTGAGATGGCCGTGGCGGAGGGAGATATCCATCTCCGCCATGATTTACGGCAGAAAACAGTTGATCGTAGTCAAATTCAGGATGTGACATTACGTAATATTTGTTTCTGTCTCCAGTTGGCGTGCCGATATGACCGCCGCCGCCAAAATCTCTGAACGGGTCCTCATCCGTCCCGGCCATACGCGGTCCAAAATCGAGCGTCGGGTCGCCGTTTGAAATCCACCAATTAAAACTGTAATTCAGGTCTTTATTTGGAGAACGCACCACCCTTGTCCCGGTTGCGGCCACCAATGATCTGAAATCCCAAACCATTTCACCGCCCGATCTAATCGGATTGCCGTCATTATCGGCTATCCAGGCAATATTAACCCGGTCTTCATCAAAACTGAATCCGGGTGGCATGGCAACCGTTTGGCGAAAACCACAGATATCGTCGGTATGCCCGGCCTGCTCGGAAAGATGGAATACGTCAGCGTCGATATAAACAGCGATATACAATTCGCGTAAGGGAAATACCCCGATATTGGTAATTTGATAATCAAATAGAATAAAATCCTCGGCGTAATCATAACTCCAGGCATAACTACTCTGACGAACAGCAATATTTAAAGGCTCATGCGGTCGGTTTTCTATGGGATCCGTTCCGGGAGAGCGGACGTTGGTATCCGTAAAAGTACAAATAAAATCCTGCTCCGAAATTGCGTCGGTACTGTAATCAGTACGCGAAGGAAGATTGGAACGAACAATAATCGCTCCCGCAGGACCGGGGTCAGGCAGAAGTTCCAGCATTCCGCGGACCCAGCCATCGGAGCCGGTCGACACCAGCGTATCACGGCCAACAATTGCTCCAATCCATAGCGCTCCTGCGTATAGATACTCAAGATCCGAATTGATCGGAAATTCGGCATTGGGACACGGTTCACCATCACATAAGAAACCGTCATCGCCAACTCCAAAAGTGCCATAATTGGTAATTGTCATTCCAAGTTTGCCAATATTATGATAAGCGTATTGATTGTTTGGGTTTTCGACTGTCGGCCTTAATGCAGAATTACCATTCAATCCTGGCCGGGAGCCAAATTCCGACCGGCCAATTACAGTATTTGTCAAACAAATTGTGAGGAAGATTACAAAAAGAAGACTCGAAATAGTGTTTTTTTGCAGCATCTGTCACCCACTTTTTTAGTATTTAAGAATCGGGCTTGCTCATCACTTAATTAAATTGTTTCCCCAATTTAATATCTGATTATATTTGAATCAAGCGTTTTATTCTTAAGTTTGAACTCCTGAGGCTGGATGGTAATAATTAAGTCAATCAATGTAAAGAATTATAAAAAAAAACCAGCCCCTAAGGGACTGGTTTTACTAATGATTCTTCAAAACACATTATTTCATTATGACCAGTTTCCCAATCTGTTCACCCATATCCGATTCCACATGCCACATATAAATTCCGGTAACAACCGCTTGAGTATTTCTGCTGATGACATCCCAGGTTTCATGTTGCGAACGGGGACCTCCATCAGGATAAGAATGTTCGAATTCCTTGATTAAATCACCGTCAATGGAATAAATCCTGATCGTGCAGACTTTTGGCAGATTCGCAAAATTGATAATGCGAGTCCGTTCGGCGGATTTGGTTCTATCCCGGTTTTCATATCCGGAAGCAGCGTATCCTCCATCGATCCGGTAGGGATTGGGATAGACAATTACACCCAGGCCTTCTTTTTCAACTATTTCTGAAGTCGTCAACGCGAAATCCTGAACGGCATTGATCAGAGGCGATGATTCCAGCGCCCCTAAATCTACTTTTAAAGAACCATAATCAAAAGCCGTAACCGAGAAATAGTATGGCACAGAAGGCTGAAGATTGTTTATTACATATTCGTATTCATAATATCTTAGCCAGCCCGCGTCAGTAGTATCAGATGGATCATCCTTGGAAGCGTTAGGATAAACGCGATGTATTAAGTTGGGATTGGATAAATCCGATTGATTCCAATCCTGTGGTACAAAATATACAAATTGATTATTGACGGGATCTTCAAAGTAATTTAATTCGTCATAATAATCTGAAGGTTCAAATCTCTGCCCATATAAAACTTTAAGATCTTCGCGGGAAAACGGGACGCTGGTTTGCTCCCAAACCTCACGAACTGTGTTGTATTCAAATCGTTTATAGTCATCAACATCAAATGAAGTTAAAAGGACGAAATCAGATACTTTATTGGATAGTGAATAATAAACCCTGAATCCCTCAAAATCTCTCTTTCCGGAAAATACGTCAATGGCGTTCTGGGACATTTCACCGTTCCAGCGCAAAGTAATTTTCCCATGCTCCGGAATAACCGTAATTTCTGGAGGCGGCGGCGGCGCTGCGCCTCTGAAGTCAGGAACGCCATCTCCTTTATAATATATTTTAGTACATACGGGCAAAAGGGAATCCTCTGGCGTTACGCTCTCCGGAAAATACAATACAGAATCAGTCCCCTGGCATGACCAGTTATATCTTCCCGAATCCAAATCTCCATCGGTATCATAACCGGGATTGTCATAAACCCAGTCGGCCCATCGAGCGTTTTTCCCAAAATCGGTGAAATCCAATTTATTATAAAAACCGTCAGGATTATACGCGTCAAAATACTGCGCAAAATCTCCGGGTCCTTTATGAAGGCTATCACCCGCCAGATACGCCAGAGTTATTGGCAGCGTGTCACCGGGGCCTACATCAAAAGGTCCAAACGAAAGCAGATAGCGAGTATCAAATCCATCGGCAAAATCAATTGCCAGGCCGGGTGGGGGCGGAGGTAAAAATCCCTGGTTAGTTTTGCCCACAGCGCTATACAATTGATCGTAATCGAATTCCTCATGTCGCATCAAATAGTATTTAACTTTGTCGCCAGTGGGAGTGCCGAGATGCGGTCCAAAAATATAAAAAGGATCCTCATCAGTTCCAGCCAAACGAGGGCCAAAATCCTGCAACGCATTTCCGTTAGAAATCCACCAGTTAAAGCCATATTTTAAATCTTTATTTGGGGTTCTAATGACCCTGGTTCCTGTAGCCGCGACAGGTGATCTGAAATCCCAGACTAACTGTCCACCTGATCTAATCGGGTCACCATCATTATCGCAGATATAGGCAATATTGACTGTATCCTGATCGATTCCAAACCCCGCTGGCATATCAACCGTACGGCGGAATCCGCAAATGTCATCAAGGTAGCCGGTTTGTTGATTCGCGGCGTGCCAGACGTCCGCATCAACGTAAACAGCCATATATAGATTTGAAATCGGGAAAACCCCTATATTGGTTATTTTATAGTCAAAGAGTACGAAATCTTCGGCATAATCATAACTCCAGGCATAGGTGGATTGCGTAACGGATACATTCAGAGGAATGTGGGGTCTGTTGTCATTTCTGTCTACCCCGGCCTCATTGATATTGGTATCCGTGAAAACACAAATGTAATCCTGCTCTGATACCGCATCCGGGTCATAGTCAGTGCGAGAAGGTATATTTGATCGAAATCGGATAGCGCCGGCATTACCGGCATCCGGTAATAATTCCGATACTTGCTCCGCCCATCCATCAGCGCCTATGGATACCAATGTATCTCGTCCGATAACAGCCCCAATCCAAAATGTTCCTGTAAAAAGATATTCGATATCAGAGTTAATCGGATATTCCGCAGAAGGGCATATTTCTCCATCGCATGTACCGCTTACATAACCGGTACCAAAAGTCCCGAAGTTAGTTATTGTTAGGGCCAATTTGCCAATATCATGTACTGCGAATTGCTGGTTCGCTAATTCAACATTTGGTCTGAGTGACATGATTCTGGGATTTTCATTCAAATCATAAAGCGCTCTGGAATTGCCAACGCCTGTTAGACCAAGGGAAATAAAAAATAATATCCCCAACACCGTAAGAATGTTTTGCTGTCGCATACTAATCCCTTAATATAAAGTGACAATAATTTTCATACCTATCACAATAATGACGTATTTCCCCGTCATTTTATAAAACAGAAATGTATAATAATTATTTATGCATTGACTGGCAAGCGTCAAACGACGTTTTTTTAATATTTTTTTGATATAAATCTGTTCGCTTTAACCCGTTTTTGTCAGTATAATGGCATCCTAAAGGTAGATAACACTCTTGAAAATGTTCGTAAAACTCTACGGCTTTGATTCCCGCGTCTATATTCTTGGGATAGGTTGGTTGGTTACATCAGCCGGATTTGCAATGGTCATTCCCTTTATGACCATTTATTTCTTTCAAGAACTCCATATGTCAATGGGAGCAATAGGCTTATTTTTCGGCGTTACCGCCATTTTAAGAACTTTGCCTCAACCCATTGCGGGTGAATTGTCAGACCGAATGGGTCGTGTTCCACTAATGGCTTGGTCGCAAATATTGCGATCCTTTACTTTTGTTGGGGTCGCAATCGCAATTGCCGCGGGTAAAGGTTTTTTGGTTATTGGATCAATAATCGGCTTGAATTTTATGTTGGGGGCGTTTGTTCACCCGGCCGGCAATGCCATGATTGCTGACCTCGTTCAAAAAGAACGACGGATATCGGCCTATGCTTTTCTGAGAATTGCTGGAAACCTTGGTTGGGCCATTGGTCCGGCGGCCGGAGGATTTATCGCCCAAAAATCGTATGCGGTTCTATTCTTATGCGCCGGATTTATGGCGCTTTTATCAGGTTTGTTTTTTAAAGTATTTTTGCGGGATGTACCGATTAAACCTCGTTCGAAGCAGTCTGCTTTTAATCTGAGAGACATTTTCAATGTCAGCAAGGATAAAAAGCTTTTTAGACATTGTGTTATATCCCTCATTCTTTTTCTCGCGGTTGCTCAACTAATTGCCGCTCTTTCTGTCTACAGCACGGACACGATCGGAATTTCCAAACAAAGCCTTGGGATTCTATATTTGATTAATGGGGCCATGGTTGTTTTCCTGCAATATCCCGTCTCAGGCGCGTTAAAAAAGTTCCGTTTAACAAGGCAATTGGCGTTGGGGGCGTTAATATATACGATCGGATACTTCAGTGTCGGATTTGCGACCGGATTTATTTATCTGATTATATGCATGATTGTAATAACCCTGGCTGAAATTATTGTTTCGCCGCCCTCGGTTACCATTGTCGCCAATTTATCGAAGCCTGGATTCTATGGCCGTTATATGGGTATTTTTGGGCTTTTTCAAACTCTCGGGTGGTCATTGGGGCCAACTCTGGGAGGATTTTTGCTTGATATTTTTAAGTATAATCAGACGTACATGTGGATGGTTATTTCATGCTTCTCCGCCTTGGCGGGAATCCTTTATTTGAAATCTGAAAGAAAACTCCCGCCCCTGGTAAATAATGGCACAAAAACCGAACAAGGCGGCATGGCAAATGGCTGAAGCGAGCGTAATAAAGAAATGCTCGGTGCTGTTTTTATATACCGAAATCGGCAGAGGACATCCGACATATCTGGATGGCATTATTGAAATTCTTGATAAGAACTATCGGGAAATAAAATTCCATAGGACTGATGTATTTTCGCTATCATCGGGATTGTCCCTATTGTGCTGGAAAATAATCCAAATGATATATTATCTTGGGGCACGCGGTGGAGTCGTCTCAAATCTGTATAACTGGTTCAGGAAAAGATTAAAGCCGGGAAAAGAAAACGGTATTTTATTGCGGCTATTGGGCAAGGCACTGATTAAATATCTAAAAGGTTTCTCGGGATTAATAGTTGTTGCTCATCCCATTCTTGTTCAGATTCTCGGTTCTCATTTTGATGTCGTTTACCAGCATGGAGAGTTAGTCACCCCCGATGAAGCCATTGTAAAAAACTGTCGGAAAATAATTGTCCCGCTTCAAATCACTGCCGATAAATTCAGAAAAGCTGGAATTCAATCAAAAAACATTGCGATAGTTGGCCAATGCATAGAGAATGGATTAGTTTCGCTCTCGCGGATTTCAATCGAAAAGCGCCTGGAAAGATTAAAAACCGCTGAGAAATTAATGGGTGCGATATTCTCCTCTGGGGCTTGTCCCGCTTCGCACATTAACAAAATTATCCTCATAACTGAATCCTTATTGAATTACGGGCACGATGTAATAATTTTCACCGGAAATTCAATAAAACTAAGGAGAAAACTGACAGATTATTTCTCTCGTAAAAATATAGTATTTTCTGAAACTCTAAATGCGAAAACAAATCTAAAGATAATTTATAGCGAGAACAGAGATTTGGAAAACGAATCAACAGCGAAGATATTTCCTCAATTCGATTTTTTTATAGCTCCCGCTCACGAAAGAACTAATTGGGGGATTGGTCTGGGAATCCCTCATTTTATTCTATGCCCACACTACGGGTCTTTTGCTCCCCTTAATGCCAGATTCGCAATGGAACTGGGAGTCGCTATCGAAATTAAAGACCTTATGACTTCTCGAAATTTTGGCAAATTGATTAACGATCTCAGAAATAGGGGTGAATTGGAGCGCATGATAAATAATGGATTGGGGCGCTATGAAATGACAGGCTTTTCTCAAGCCGCTCGCGTTATATCTTCAATGGTTAGTTCGTAGACCATTATAAAATATCATCTTGTACTGCCGCATAATTCGCATTATATTGGCTGGGCAATTTGTAAAAGTATTGAAAAAGGTGCATCATTGAGAAATGCGGCTATTGTCAAGGGATTTATCGCAGGAATTATCACTCCTTTTTTAATCCTCAACCCATGCCAATCCAAATCCAAATTTAATCCTTCAAATAATTCCAATCTTGTTTTTCAAAGGCCAGCCGAAGGTGAGTTTCCAAATTTCGCGATAGAGGTACATAAAATTAATAAGCTGTGGCTCTCGGTAACAAACTCGGGCATGTTTGGTACCGGGTTCGCTGATACGTATATTGATCCGGAAACGGGTCGTCCGGCGCCGTCATGCGAGTATCCGGCCGGTTCAGATATTACTTATTTATATATAGCGGCCATTTGGGCGGGGGCTGTCGTCGGCCGGGATACGCTCGTTTCAGTCGGCTCAGATGGAAATTACGATGTCAATGAATTCTGGCCCGATGCCGGTGAACGAGGAGCCTTTATTCGCCAAAGCATCATGCGTACCTCGCATGAATATTCGCCAGACGCGGTTTCAGAGCAAGATTATATCTGTATCTTTACCGATACCAATACCAGCGGAAGTTTGACTGGCGAAGACCCGGTCGATAACAGACCTCATGTCCCCCTGGGACTGGAGGTGACCCAGCGCAGTTATGCCTGGAGCTATGATTATGCCGAGGATTTCATTATTCTCGATTATTCCATTAGGAATATAAATCGATTCCCGCTGAAAGATCTTTATTTGGGTATTTATGTCGATGCCGATGTCTACCATGCTTCACATCAGGGCGGATTTGAAGATGATATTTGCGGTTACCTGCATTCAATTCCCTCGTTCAACCCTCCCGGTTTTGAAGATACCGTGAGGATAGCCTGGAATGCCGATAATGATGGCGACCCTAATCTGCAGGCTGGGAATATTTTTGATTTTACTTCGTCGACCAGCGCGACCGGAACCTCAGTCCTGCGGACTCCAAATCCGGACTTGCAACTCTCTTTTAATTGGTGGATCGCCCATCCGGATCCCGCTTTGGATTGGGGACCACGGTTAATCGGTTCGGAAGAAAGCCCTTTTCGAGATTTCGGGACTGGAATGGGGCGGCCTTCAGGAGATCTCAATAAATATCATATCATGTCAAATGATGAATTTGATTATGACCAATTGGAGTCGGCTGTTAATCATTCTTCGGAGGGGTGGCTGGGACCGCCTCAAAACTCAGCCGATTTTGCTGATGGTTTTGATAATCGTTACCTATTTTCCTTTGGCCCTTTTGATATCCAGCCCGGAGACACTTTGCCGATCACACTGGCTTACGTGGCCGGTGAAGATTTTCATGTTCGGGATAAAGATTTTTCTGAAACGTGGGATCCTCATAATCCTTATGTCTATATGGAAAGACTTGATATGTCGGACATTGGGCGAAACGCAATGTGGGCCAATTGGGTATTTGACAATCCCGGATTTGATACCGATGGCGATGGCGATTCCGGCAGCGTTCGCTGGGTCATTGATTCATTGACAATGGACTCAACCGCCTATTTTTATGCCGGGGATGGGATCGCCGATTTTCGCGGAGCCGCTCCACCACCACCGCCCCCGCTAAACATCACCTCTGAATACGGAAAACTGCGGATTCGATGGAATGGCGAGCTTTCGGAAACCAACATCGATGTTTTTTCAGGTTTGAGAGATTTTGAAGGTTATCGGGTGTATTTTGGGGAAGATAATCGACAGGATGATTACATCTTGGTGACCTCATATGACCTTGAAAATTATAATATGTACACATGGGATGCCAGATTACAGATGTGGAATCAGTCCGATATCCCCCTGTCAATGGATTCAATTACGACTTTATTTGAACCGGGATTTGATCCCAATCAGTACCTGTCCCCGGATGATTCTTATCTTGAGGATGGGAATTACTTTTATTTTCGCGCACAGGATTGGAACCAATCCTCATTGTCAAATCCGCAAGGCATAAGAAAAATTTACCCCGATGCCGACCCGAATGATCTCTCTGATACGACTGAAAATGGGCATCACAGGTTCTATGAATATGAATATATTCTGGATAATCTCCAAGCCTCGGTGCCATATTATGTTTCCGTAACCGCATTTGATTTTGGGAGCCGAAAAGCGGCGCTCTCGGTTCTGGAATCCGCGCCAAATCTTAGCGCAGTTCAGGCTTACGCCTTACCATCGGTGGAATTGGTTGAGGCTGAAGCGCTCAATGTCAAGGTTTTTCCCAATCCTTATCGGATTGACGGCGGGTATGCCGCGGACGGATACGAAAATAGAGATCGCACCCGTTCAGCCGAACGCACGCGGGCCATCAACTTTACTAATTTGCCCAAAATTTGTACGATTAGAATATTTACTCTGGCCGGCGACCTGATAAAATTAATTAACCATTTTGAACCCGACGGCGGCCCAAAAGCCCAACGCGACACCTGGAATGTTGTTTCGCGCAATACGCAGGCAATCACTACGGGGATTTATATATATACCGTCTCATCGGAGATGGGAGAACAAATCGGGAAAATAGTTATCATGAAATAATCATGATTCTTTCATAACCTAAAAAAGGAGTCCTTATGACTGTAAAACTCTCTGTAATTTCTATGATGGCCCTGTTTATTATCACAGGAGCAATACCATCGAACGCAAAAAACAATGGGGGAATTTCAAACAAATTGATTGAGCAACTTCAGTCAAAACCGATGCCGGAAGCTGACAAAACAATTGGTAATATTCTGGCCAATAAAGACATTAAGGAAATTGCCGTAAATTGGGAAAAGATGATTGCTCATAATAATCATGTAAACCATAAAATCAAAACCAGTGCAATTACCGATCAGAAAAGTTCAGGAAGGTGCTGGATATTTTCCGGACTGAATGTTTTGCGGCCGCAGGCAATGAAAAATCTTAAAGTTAAAGATTTGGAGTTTTCTCAAAATTACATCCATTTCTGGGAAAAATTCGAAAAATCGAATTTCTTTTTGCAAAGGATGATTGATCTGGCCGATCGGCCTATCGACGATCGTGAACTGGAAATGGTTTTGGGCGATGACATCGGCGATGGCGGCTGGTGGAATTATTTTACAGCGCTTGTAAAAAAGTATGGCCTGGTTCCCATGGAAATAATGCCGGAAACCTATAATAGCTCGGCAACCGGACGCATGAACGGATTTCTCAAGCTTCTCGTTAAAGGATTCGGAATAGAATTGAGAAACATGGCCCGGGATGGTAAATCTGATAAAGATTTGATGCAAAGAAAAGAAGAAATGCTTGCAGAAACTTATCGGTTATTGGTTTTGCATCTGGGCCAGCCTCCGACCGAATTTACCTGGCGCCATGAATCGACCGATACAACAATTGAAGGTACGGTGACCGAAAAATATACACCTGAATCTTTCAAAAATGCAGCCATTACTGACGATTTTGATGATTACGTGGCCTTGTTTAATTATCCTGGCAAGGAATTATATCAGAACTATAATATGACCATGAGTCGCAATATGTATGATGAAGCCGATATGAGGATTGTTAACGTGCCGCTCGATACGATGAAAATGTACTCGATGAAATCCGTACTGGATTCCATGCCGGTTTGGTTTGCCATGGATGTTAGTCAGGAAAATTATGGCGATAAAGGCATCATGAGACTGGGGATTTATGATTACGAATCAATCCTGGGACTTGAATTTAACCTGCCCAGGGAAGATTTGATGCATCTGGGATTGATCGATGCGACCCATGCTATGGCCTTTATGGGCGTCGATATAGTCGATAATTATCCGGCCAAATGGCTGGTTGAAAACAGCTATGGCGCGAAGCCGGGAGACGACGGCAAATGGTACTTATATGACGACTGGTTCGATAGGTACATGTATGGAGTCATCATTCACAAGCGATATTTGTCAAAAGAATTGCTCGATATTTCAAAATCGAAACCAATTATGCTGACTCCCTGGGATCCTATGGGCGAAGTCGTCAGAAGAAACAACTAAGCGCGTTTATATTGAATAAGGCGGTCCTTGGCCGCCTTATTTTTGATATTAATTTTGTTTCGCAATACACCGAAAATGGCACGCATTTAATATTGACATATAGATTAATAATCTCTTAGTTTATTAGTGAATTCACAGGAAGTTGAAATCTCTACCGGACAAACCGGTATTTTTTTAAACGCGGAGAATTGTGTGAAAATTGTCATTGTCGGCGGAGGAGTCGTCGGTTATAGTCTGGCGCGGCAACTACTGCATGAAAAACATACTGTTGTACTGATCGAGCAGACTCCTGAAGTCGCTGAACACATTGCTGAAAAAATGGATTTGCAGGTATTGGCCGGATCGGGATCTTCGCCCACGGTTCTTCAGCAAGCCGGAATCGAAGGCGCCGATATGCTGATTGCCGTCACGCCGGTTGACGAAATAAATATCTTAGTCTGCAGTATTGCCCGGCAATATGGAGTTCCTCAGCGCATCGCTCGCCTGCGAAACCGCGAATTTATATCTCCTGACAGACACGTCAGCCTGGTGGATTTGGGCGTGACGCAGTTTATTTTCCCCGAGCAGGTCGTAGTTGATTCAATTCTCCAATATATAGATACGCCCGGAGCACGGGAAGCCGTTAATTTTGAAAATGGGAATATATTTTTGCGCGGTTATCAAATCGAGGCGGGAATGCCAATGGTCGGCAAATCGCTTATCGAACTTCGCAGTCGTATCGAGCCGAGTATATTTTTAATTGCCGCCGTAATTCGCAATGGCAAAGGAATTATCCCACCGGGAGATTTTGTCATTGAAGCAGGAGACTTAGTATTCTCATTATTCCCGCGCGAGGTGGCTCCGCGTTTCATGGAATTGATTCATGAATCGCCAACTCCGGTAAAAAGAGTTATAATTACCGGTAATAATTTATCCACCATGCAATTAGCTTCGGCGATTCAGGAAAAAGTCCCCACCCTTATATTGGTCGATCCCGACAAAGAACATGCCGAATTGATGGCCGCGGAATTAAGTAAAACCGATGTGATTTATGGCGATTGTACTGAGGCCGACACTTTAAAAGAGATGGATATTAAACGGGCCGACTTTTTTATTGCCTCTTCCAATGAGGCCGATTATAACATGTTGTCAGCTCTATTGGCCAAATCTGAAGGCGCACGGGAGGTCATTGCCGTTTCCATGGAAGAAAAGCAGGACCATCTGTTTCAATCGATAGGAATTGACCATGTTATTAATCCGAGAGTTACAGCCGCCAAAGAGATTATGCAGATTATCAGTCGGGGGTATTTCGGCTCTGTTGTCCGGCTGGGGAGTGCCGAGATTGAAGCAGTGGGCATGACTATCCCTGTAAAATCAAAAGTTATTGGAATCCCCTTGAAAAAGGCGTGGAAGAAAATCCGAATGAGCGCCATTATCGGTATTATCATTCGGGGCAACACTATGATTATTCCGGATGGTGAAACGATTCTCGAAGGAAACGACCATATCATTACCATTGCATACACAAGAACATTGCCATCCATTCGAAAGCTATTCAAATCTTCAAATTGATTATTGATTATGGACGGTAAAGCGGTAGCATATGCCATTGGCAAAATGATGCAGTTGATTGCAATCATTCTCTGCGTTCCTTTGGGCATGGCAATATATGACCTGGAAGTAATAACTTCGTCTGCTGTTTTTTCCAGCCCTGAGGCATTGGGCTTTGTCCTTGCGATTGCCATTTGTTTTATAGCGGGAACTTTAATAGCCTGGTTTTGCCGAGCCCATCGGGATGAGCAGGGTATTCGGGAAGGCTATGCCATCGTGGCGCTTGGCTGGATTGTGTTTGCCTTTATGGGATGCATTCCATTCTTTTTATATTTTGTTTCTTTGAGTGGTGATTTCACTCTGCCCAATTTATTAAGTTGTTTTACGGATAGTTTCTTTGAAATAATGTCGGGATTTACGACGACGGGCGCGACAATCCTGATTAATATTGAATCAGTCCCCGATTCCCTTTTGTTCTGGAGAAGCCTTACTCATTGGCTGGGGGGAATGGGTATTATTACCCTGGCCCTGGCTATTTTTCCGGCCATGGGAGTTTCCGGCTATCAAATGTTCAGAGGCGAAATTCCCGGCCCCGACGCCGACCGTCTCCGGCCCAGGCTGGCCCAGACCGCGGCAATTCTTTGGGGTGTTTATGCTCTATTGTCTGCTGCCGAGACAGCTCTGCTAATGCTGGGAGGAATGTCGCTTTTTGATTCCTTATGTCATACTTTCGGAACGATGGCAACTGGAGGATTTTCGACCCAAAATAGTTCCATAGCCGCTTATAACTCTGCTTACTTCGAATGGATTATTATTATTTTCATGTATCTGGCCGGAGTCAACTTTTTGATACATTTCAATGTTTTGCGGGGCAAGTGGCGGCAGGCTGTTATCAATCGCGAATTTTTATTCTATACTGGCATCATAATTTGCGCCACAGTCCTTTTTTCCGCAATTCTTTACGGGGGAAATCTCAAACCGACCGAACAATCTTTTCAACATTTCAGAAATATACCGGCAGTATCCGAGGATTTTGGTAATTACATTATTGAAGAGAAAATAAAATATGAGGGATTTAACGATTGCGTCAGAACCAGTCTGTTTCAGACGGTCTCAATAGTCACGACGACCGGATATGGTACCGCGGATTTCAACCTCTGGCCGGATATTGGCAGGTTTTTACTCCTGATCCTTATGTTTTTTGGCGGATGCGCCGGCTCCACCGGCGGCGGTATGAAGCAGATCAGGGTTTTGATACTTATCAAAACCGGGTGGAGAGAGCTGAAAAAACTGACTTTGCCTAAATTGATTGCACCCCTTCGCATGGGTGGAATCCTGATTGACGAGAGTAAGATTGTGAATATAGTCTCGTTTTTTATCCTGTTCATGCTATTATTTGTCGTCAGTTCGTTTTTACTGACGTTTTTTATTCCCGATCTAATCACGGCCATCTCGGCTTCGGCGGCATGCATCAATAATATCGGGCCGGGATTAAATGGCGTTGGCTCGATTGAACATTATCAGTGGATCCCCTTGCCAGGCAAATGGATATTAATCGCCTGTATGCTCCTTGGCCGCCTGGAGATATTCACCGTCCTAATTGTCTTCAGGCCATCATTCTGGAAATAGAAAATAAATACCGAATGCATATATTCTATTTGTCTTCATTGAATCTTTTTTTTATTCCTCTCGTTTATTATAATTAACAATTCCAGACGCTTTGTGAGATTAAAGCTAATAGAAAGGTCATTATGAAATTCTCGGCAAAATGCGCAGTGTACGTCCCAATAATCATTATCCTCCTGTCAATAAACGTTTTCGCCAATGATTGGTTTGAAGGCCTACAAGAGGATGGAGTCTATAATAACTTTAGAGCAGAAACGGTTTATCTCGATGCCAAAGATAAAGCGGCAGGAGCCCGTTTGATTCATAATAAGTCAGGCTTTACGCTTGATTTATTCCAGATTCAATCTCAACCGCAGGCTTTATTGTGGGTCAACAGCGATCACTTCAACAATCAGGGAGAACCGCACGCTTGTGAACATTTACTTCTCGGAAAAGGCACTAAAGGCCGTTACGTTGCATCACTCGAAGCTATGTCTCTTGGCCGCAGCACCGCCTGGACGTCACAAATATATACATGCTATCCATTCAGCTCCGGAGGCGGACTTGACGCCTTTTATTTGCTGTTCAAAGAAAAACTTGATGCTCTTATAAATCCGACTTTTTCCGATGAAGAAATTCGGCGCGAGGTATATAACATCGGAGTGGAAAACGATGAATCTACCGGTCAACTTTTTCTGGAAGAAAAGGGAACAATTCATGCCGAAATGATAAGCTATGCAGAAAAATACTGGAATTATTTCTATAGCGTCTCCAATAGAATGATTTATGGCGAATCACATCCCTTGGCTGTTAATGCCGGAGGTACGCCCGAAGCGATTCGAAATATGACAGTGGCCGATATGAGAATTTTTCACGATAAATACTATCAGTTAAACAATATGGGAGCCGTGATTGCTTTTCCGGGATCTGTCTCTCCCGAAGTATTTTTGGGATGGATAAGTAATATTCTAAATGATTTATGCCGTGATTGCCCGGAGGCAGGGACCCGTCAAATTCAACGGATTCCATACCCGGAACCAAATAATATCCCCGGCGAAATCAGAATGACTAATTACCCCGGAGCCAGCGACCAGGATCCGGGATATATAATGTATTCCTGGCCGGCAAATCTTGAATTGAATCTTGAAGAAAAATTCATGCTTGATGCTTTTCTGGACGTTTTGGCCAACAGCCAAACCTCAAATCTCTATAATAAATTTATTAATTCAGATACCCGGGTTATGGATTTGGGAGCCAACGGCGTGTGGGGAGGAGCCGATAATCAAATCGGAAATAGCATCAGCATTGGAATTACAAACGCTTCCCCCAACAATATCAATAACTCGACCCTCTCCGCAATAAAAAGGCATATAATTGAAGAAATTGCCGCCATCTCTGAATATCAACCGGGCTCAGATGATTTGAAAAAATTCAACGATCGGGTCAGGAGCAATCTTGTTCAAAGCAAAAAATCGGCGGCTAATATGCTGAACTCGCCGCCCGGATTTGGTCAAAGGCTGGGCAGCGGTTATTGGTACGAAATTATTAAAGACCTCGAAAGATACCCCGGATTTAAAAAATCTTTGATTTATAACGATATTTTTGATTATGGATTCAGTCAAATTGAGATAAGCGAAAACATCTGGAAACCGATTATCGAAAAGGCGCATCTTTTAATTGTTGATCCGATTGCGGTTGGCTGCAAAGCCGATCCGACACTACTCGAAGAAGCCGCCGCCGCCAAAAAAGAACGACTCGCCGCTTTTGCCGAAAAATTAAAAACCACTTACAATACCGAAAACAAGCAGGAAGCTCTGGCGAAATTTAAAGAAAATTATGATCGCGATACAAAAACCATTGATGATGAAATGGCCAAAATCCCGATGCCAAAATTCATCGATAATCCGCCGTTATCGCTTGATCCGCAACTTGACTATTCGGCGGAAACAATATCGGGAACAGTGCCCATGGTGTATTCGAGGTTTGACAATATCACATCGGCAACATTTGGCATTGCTTTCAACCTCAGAGTAATTCCCCGTGACAAGTTGATCTATCTTCCTCTCATCCCGTCGCTGATTAAAGATATCGGCGTCATAAAAGACGGTGAAATCATCATGCATGATGCCCTGGATGATAAATTAAAAAATGAAGTTCTGGACCTGAACAGTTCCTTTACATCAAATCCAAATACGGGAAGAGTGGAACTATTGATAACCGGAGCCGGCAACAATATTGATGAAAGCGAAAAAGCTCTGGGATGGATAAAAACCGGACTTCTAACTCCATATCTCGAATTGGACAACCTATCGCGCATTCGAGACGTTGTAAATAACGATCTGACTGCGCTGCGAAGAAGGACTCAGACATACGAAGAGTACTGGGTTTACAGCCCGGCCAACGGCTACAAATATCAAAGCGACCACTTATATATGGCCGTGTCATGTTTTCTGACACAGGAACATTTTATGCACCGGCTCAAATGGCGACTGATGGACCCAGGTGATTCAAATACACTCCAATCTGCCCGGGAACTTTTAACGTCTCTTGCGACAGCAGGGGAAAGCTCATCCAAAGAAGACCTGATTGATTTTGCCTCCACTTTTTCCACTGGCGATCCGGCGCGATTTGAAGGTGGGCATTTCGGGCAGTTTGTCGAGGCGTACATGCTGAGCCCGGTCGAGGCGCAGGATATTATTCAGGATGCCCTGTCTGATATGGCCATAATTCTCTCTTACGCACCTGCGGAAAATATGCCGCAGGAATGGGCATATTTGGCCAGCCAAATGAACAGTGATTTGCAATTCAGACCGGAAAAAGTCCTGACCGACCTGAAAGAAGCTATGGGATTGATTCGAAACAAAAATATTGCCCGCACTTATTTGATATCCAATGTCGATGATAAAAAACAACTGGAACCGGCCCTGACCGAATTAATCAAGAGCTTTGATGATATTAATCCGGTGTTTCCAGAAGTGGGCAATTCACCAGCCGTTTGGGAGCGAATGAAAAGCCGTTATCCGAATTTGATAAAACCGGTTTACGTTGGACTGGCTATAAAAGATTCCCGAAATGGTGTTTTTATATTCAGGGCTGAAGGGGCCAACTATAATACGGCTGATGCGGATAAGCTCCTTGATTTTTTGACGGCAAAACTCTACGGCGGTATGGGGAGCCACTCTTTGTTTATGAAAACATGGAGCGCCGGGTTGGCCTATTCAAATGGCTTAAGCTCTTATATATCGAACGGACAAATTCTTTATTATGCTGAACGATGCCCCGACCTGGCTACCACTATGCGATTTGTTGTTAATGAACTCAAGAATGCAACCTATGATTCAAAGCTCGCGGAATACGCGATTGCTCAGCCATTTCTTGCCAATCGAGGCGCTGACAGCTATCAAAGCCGAGGGGCGGCAATGGCGGCTAATCTGGCAGACGGTATAACACCCGATGTGGTGAAAGCCTTTCGGAAACGAATTCTCGATTTGAGAAATAAAGAAAACCTGTATGATATTTTGCAGGCGAGATTGGAAAAAGTCTGCGGCTCCGTACTGATTGGCTACGGTCATCCACTTTCTCAAATCAATGGATCATTTTTCATCATTGGTCCGGATGCACAATTTGAAAGTCTCTCCAAATACATTTCGGAAACCGAGGGCGCACAGGAAATCTATAAGATTTACGCGCGTGACTTTTGGCTGGTAAATTGAGGCGCCAAAAATTGTTAGCGAAAAACAACATGGCTTCGCTAAATAAATAATAGTGAATTATTAAATATATTAATCCTGACTTTAGATTATATTATTCCGGACGCAATCATTTCAAGATTTTTATTCGTACCTTATTTGGCGCTAGAGAACTTGATTTTTCAATCATTTATTGGAAAGAACGTAATTTTTTTTAGTCAGACCAAATATTGAACTATTGCGTTGACCGATTGACTGACTTAACCTATTGATTATTATGTTCTTGTGATCGTATATGATAACTTGAAGAATTGTGAAAATTATTTTGAACATTGAGGCGAAATGCCTTGACAATAATTGATTAAAGTATTATTGTCCCCTGCCGAATGAAAGAAAGGGTTGATAGGCAACGAGATTGGGACATCGCGGATAAGAAAAAAATAAAAAATATCTCTTGACACCCTTAGAATATGGCTTTATAATGCAGGTCTGCCGGCAATATGGTCGGCAGTTTTTTTCGCTCTTTGAAAACTTAATAATATGTGCAAAGCGATCACATGTCGAAGAAGAACTGTTAATAGTGGTAACGATTGTTTATATGACAATCGGAACCATACCAATTTCTATCCGAGCAATTGAAAGTGTCTGATTTGAGCGGATACTTCCGTTGTTTTCAAAAAAGAAATAATTTTTTAAAAATATACGGAGAGTTTGATCCTGGCTCAGAACGAACGCTGGCGGCGTGTCTAATACATGCAAGTCGAACGAGAAAATCCGGCTTCGGTTGGATGAGTAAAGTGGCGAACGGGTGAGTAACACGTGGACAATCTGCCCTTGAGTTTGGGATAAGCCTGGGAAACTGGGTCTAATACCGAATGATATCTTAAAAAGGCATCTTTTTTAGATCAAAGGCGGGGCAACCTGCCGCTCAGGGATGAGTCCGCGGTCCATTAGCTTGTTGGTGGGGTAACGGCCTACCAAGGCGACGATGGATAGCCGGCCTGAGAGGGTGGACGGCCACACTGGGACTGAGATACGGCCCAGACTCCTACGGGAGGCAGCAGTAGGGAATATTGCGCAATGGACGAAAGTCTGACGCAGCGACGCCGCGTGGGTGATGAAGCTTTTTGGAGTGTAAAACCCTGTCAGTGGGGAAGAACCGTATATGGAGTAACTGCCATATACCTGACGGTACCCACAGAGGAAGCTCCGGCTAACTCCGTGCCAGCAGCCGCGGTAATACGGGGGGAGCAAGCGTTGTTCGGATTAACTGGGCGTAAAGGGCGTGTAGGTGGATGTTCAAGTCAAATGTGAAAACCAGTGGCTCAACTGCTGGCCTGCATTTGATACTGTGTATCTTGAGTACGAGAGGGGAGAGCGGAATTCCTGGTGTAGCGGTGAAATGCGTAGATATCAGGAGGAACACCGGTGGCGAAGGCGGCTCTCTGGCTCGATACTGACACTAAGGCGCGAAGGCCGGGGGAGCAAACAGGATTAGATACCCTGGTAGTCCCGGCGGTAAACGATGGGCACTAGGTGTTGGGGGTATCGACCCCCTCAGTGCCGCAGCTAACGCATTAAGTGCCCCGCCTGGGGAGTACGGTCGCAAGATTGAAACTCAAAGGAATTGACGGGTCCCCGCACAAGCGGTGGAGTATGTGGTTTAATTCGAAGCAACGCGAAGAACCTTACCTGGATTTGACATGTAGTGGGTCGATGATGAAAATCATCTTTCCCTTCGGGGACTGCTATACAGGTGCTGCATGGCTGTCGTCAGCTCGTGCCGTGAGGTGTTGGGTTAAGTCCCGCAACGAGCGCAACCCCTGTCCTTAGTTGCCATCGGGTAATGCCGGGAACTCTAAGGAGACTGCCGGTGATAAGCCGGAGGAAGGTGGGGATGACGTCAAGTCCTCATGGCCCTTACATCCAGGGCTACACACGTACTACAATGGCCGGTACAGAGGGTTGCAAAACCGCGAGGTTGAGCCAATCCCCAAAACCGGTCTCAGTTCAGATTGGAGTCTGCAACTCGACTCCATGAAGGAGGAATCGCTAGTAATCGCATATCAGCACGATGCGGTGAATACGTTCCCGGGGATTGTACACACCGCCCGTCAAGCCATGGAAGCTGGAGGTACCCGAAGCCGTTGATCTAACCGCAAGGAGGACAACGTCGAAGGTAAAATCAGTGACTGGGGCTAAGTCGTAACAAGGTAGCCGTAGCGGAAGCTGCGGCTGGATCACCTCCTTTCTAAGGAGTAGGTTTCGATTAACCGCTTCACAGCGGTCCAATCGAAAACCGAGGTCGAACAGTTCGCTTCTACTGTGATCGCCGCACATATTATTGGTGATAATTTTCGTCCGGCGCTTTTTCCGGCGCACCGTTTTTTCACCGATGGGCTTATAGCTCAGTTGGTTAGAGCGCGCGCCTGATAAGC
>JBDREQ010000026.1:0-4126 GCA_043819555.1 Candidatus Zixiibacteriota bacterium
TGATTGAGCATGCACCGGACCTTTATCGTGTTTTGAAGGAATACTACCGTCAGGATCCCTCCGAACGTGTGTCCCGGAATAACTGCACGGGGGAAAGTTAAAATCAAGACTGAATGCTGAAAGTCTGAGCCTATTTCAAAAAAAGAAATGGGATCAAACCGTTAATACATGCTGGGCAAACATCAATGTGCCACAAAAGAAAGGCATAAATATGGAATGGACTATCACTTTGAACGAAGAAAGCCAATATGCTGAGATAGTTACTAGTGGTATTGCGGATAGGGATGGATCACTTGCTATGGCGAAGGCAATTTCCATAGCTTTGAGCAAAACAAAAATAAAAAAGATGTTAATCGATCATAGAAAAATTAGTACAGTCTCTGGTAGCACAACAGAAATTTATTGTCGCCCAAAGGAATTTAAAGAAATCGGAGTGATTCAAGATATAAAGGTTGCTGAGGTTGTCAAACCAGAGCATAAGGCGTTTTTCAATTTCTTGGAAACAGTATGTGTGAATCGTGCTTATAGATTCTCAATATTTGATGATCGAAAATCCGCATTTGAATGGCTATTAAACTCATAATGCTCGTTCAATAAGTCAAAAAGGTTTTCGGTTCAGCCCAACCGCATTCACAAGGATGGGTGTTCCGCTGCCGCTCCCACACACCTGTGATGCGGAACTTTGGGCCGGTCAAACATAGACGTAACTCACAGGAGATATTGCATGCCATCAAATAAGTATCCAATAATATTGCTGATAATAGTATTGGTATTTTGGATTTGGTCGGGAATTGGGCCGCATGATAGCCGCCTTACCTGGGTCTTGGAAACCCTCCCCTGCATGATTGCTTTACCGATTATGCTGTTTACCTACAAAAGATTCCCGCTGACTAATTTAACCTATACTCTTATTGCTATCCACGCCATGATCCTAATGTTGGGTGGCCATTACTCTTACGCCAAAGTACCGATTGGTTTTTGGATGGAAGATTGGTTTGGTTGGACTCGTAATAATTATGATAAGATCGGGCATTTCATGCAGGGTTTTGGCCCGGCAATATATACGCGCGAGATCTTGGCGCGAACATCACCTCTCAGGCGCGGCAAGTGGCTATGCGTTATATCTGTTGCTGTACCGCTATCTTTTTCAGCAATATACGAAATTGTTGAATGGTTGGCTTCCCTTTCCAATCCGACCGACACTGAAGCATTTCTTGGAACACAGGGTTACATCTGGGACACGCAAACCGATATGTTTTGGTGTCTTATAGGCTCGATTGTTGCGCTCATCTTGCTGACGAAATTGCACAATAAGTATTTACTAAGAATGGGTGTGTTTTGACCCTTATGAAAGCTTTCTTTTCCATTTCTATCTTGGAAGAAGATGTGGGGGTTAACCATTGGGGGCCAAAAACACACATTTAAGAGAAAAGTATCGGCAAAGGGCAATGAAATGTGAACAGTGAAAAAAGATCGGTGATTTAAGGGCCGGGGGTTTGTACCATCTTCGTGAAGCGCAGACAGGTTAGCGTCGTAATTTTACCCCTGAAAATAGCGTTTTAAGACTTAAAAAATATCAAATCGAGGCAGAAGAATGGCATTTACCCCCCTAAATAATCTTTTAATCAGCGTTGAAAAGCAAGGTCCCCGCAACATCAAAAAAGATAGCTTTCCGCTTCGATATGGAAAATACTCAGAGATAAAAACATCGGAATACGAATTCCGGTTTAATTTAAATGGGGAAATTAAGTTCATCCGGGGTCTTAATGTAAACTGGCCTCATCCTGCTGAACAGCTAAAACGAACGGATGGCAATGATTGGGTGTATTATTCGGTCGGTGACAAAAGCAGCGAACATGGCATTATTTCGTGGCTGGGCGAATACTATTTGCCGTGTCTTCCATATACTAGCAACTCAATTTGGGAAGTTAACTATCTCTCAGATCCCAATATAATGAATGCATTTGCGGCATGGTCACAATTGTATGCGAATTTATATGGGGCGCGAAGAGATGGGCTGCATTCTAAAGCTAAAAACTTAATAAACCTCATTCTAAATAATGATGACAGGGTGCTGTACGAGCGATCGCAAAAATTGAGTGCAATCACCGGTGGCCCGGTGTCGGTTCTCCCGCCTGATACGCGACATGTCGATTATGAGATAATCCCGCTTATTATTGCAGACGGATGTCTTTATCATTGCGGCTTCTGTTGCGTCAAATCGGCACAAAAATTTCAGGTCCGGCAAAGATCCGAAATCCTCGAACAGATTCGACAACTTAAGGTCTTTTATGGTCGAAATCTTGAGAATTATAAAGCGCTATTTTTGGGGAATCATGATGCACTTGCGGCTGGGGATGAATTGATCTATCTGGCTGCTTCTGAAGCCAGTACGGTTTTTGGCTTTGGCGGTTCATTCACAAAGACTCCCATGCTGTTCTTTTTTGGAAGCGTGGACTCTCTACTCAAATCAAAAAATGAGTTGTTTGAAAAGCTAAGTCACCTACCATTCTACACTTATATCAACATCGGCTTTGAATCCATAGACGCGCCAACTCTGGCATTCATTCGTAAACCTGTTGCGGCATCAAATGTTCGCGAAGCTTTCCAGAAGATGCTCGAAGTTAATGCTGCCTATGCAAACATTGAGATTACAGGTAATTTTCTTATGGGAGAAACACTTTCACCCGGACATTATCAATCCCTTGCAGAGCTGCTTCGAGACGCGTCAGCGCCTTTGAATGGTAAAGGGGCTATATACCTATCCCCAATAAAGGATAGTCCCAAAAAACGTGAGTTGCTCCCACAATTTTTTGAAATAAAAAATCAGAGTCAATTGCCTGTCTACACCTATCTAATCCAACGCTTATAAAAAGGAAATTAAGAAAATAGCGTTAGGTAAATGGGGCTTCACATTAAAGGGCAGGTCAAGCGAAATATGAAGTCAAAAGGAGAAAGCCATGGAAGCATGCTATGAGTACTTAGGTTGTGACGAGACAGACTGCATAATGCATAGGGGTAAGGACACTAAGCACTGTTGGGAAATCGAAGGGACATTATGCAATTATCATGGCATTCAAATCGTGAGGGACAAACTCGCTGGAGAGAAAGAAGATTCATGTGTTCGTTGTGCTTGCATCTACTACAAGGCAGCAAGGGGCATTGTATAGAGGGCAGGGGTCAGAGATACATTGCTAACCTTTAAGGATTGATACGACCTGAAAGGTCGTTTTCAATCTATTGTTCAAGAAGCTCGATAGTTGATTAGATTTTTCTGAAAGGGTAAAGCTTCGATGATTTGATACCATTTGCAGTCTGGTGAGCTAATGGTTATCCATCCAATTATTTGAGGATTGTGCATGCTTCAATACAAAGTTGATTTTAAAGAATTAAATTGGGAAGAACCATTTGAAGGTGTTAAATGCAAAATTTTTAAGTATGGCGACAAGCAACTACGCCTTGTTGTATATACAAAAGAAATGCCACTTCATTGGTGTGAAAAAGGACATTATGGATACATCCTCGATGGTAAGTTCGAAATTGAATACCAGAATGAAAAAATAATCTATCAAACTGGAGATGGCGTATTTATTCCTGGTGGGAAAGAACATAAGCACAGAGCAAAGGTTCTCTCAGAATTTGTAAAAGTAATATTTGTAGAAAATGTATAACCATGTGCCGGACGCCGACTGGGTTTTCGCTGGCGCTCAACCCTAGCCGGTCAGCACCACGAACCACTGAAAGAGAGGAGGGTTGGTGTGAAGGACATCGCACGGGAGATCAGAAGCATTGTCGACCAAAATTCAAGTCGGCTGGCTCAACAGGCATAACCAGCGCCTGGATGCAGACAGGATCAAAACCGCGCTCGCTGGCCAGGCGTGCCGTTGTGTGTTAAAAATATGGAAGATTAAAAATGAATAGTACATCGACTTTAATGTGGGGAATAATATTCGGTTCAATAGGTTTAGGATTTTTTGTTTATGGCAAAAAATGGGGTCAAATCAATGTTTGACCCTTGGAAATAAACGATAAGAGTAGAATCAGCAAAACCTATCTAAAAGGTAACTCCTTGAGCGGGCAAAGAGGCTCTCGGTAAATGGCGGGTGTCACAAAGAAAACACTGTTC
>JBDREQ010000027.1:0-64425 GCA_043819555.1 Candidatus Zixiibacteriota bacterium
CTGATTCTTTGCTTCAATAGCGCTTTTGGCCCCATACGTAAGCGAGGCGCCAATAAACGCAAATAGCAATAAGGAGAGGAGGAATAGTACTGAGGTTCTTTTAATCATAAAAGCTCCCCTTTCGGATAGGTAAAAGTGTTACAATTGTAGTAGAGGATCTTGCCCTATACTATAATCATATTTGTATTCGGGATGTTGCTAGCCCTCAAAAGTAATAACATAGATGAATCTTGAAGCCAGCCCCCTACATCCTATGTTAAATTAAATATATACAATTATCGAAAAGTTGCAACAGTTTTTACGGGGCTTAATGGGATTTTTAAATGCTCGGAATTTTGTCGAATACAGGGGCCAAATTATATTGACCCCTGTTTGCAAACGCCGGGAAAATTCATTTAAGTAAAATCATTTTGCGGCTGTGAGTGAATTCATTAGCCGATATCCGATAGAAATAGATGCCGCTAGCAACAGCCATACCGTTTTCGTCTTTCCCGTCCCACGTGATTGTGTATTCTCCCTTTTCCATTTCCGAATTAATGAGTGTTTTTACGAGTTGTCCCAAAATATTATGTACATTTAGTTGAACGTGGCCGGCCTCAGGTATTGTAAACATGATGCTAGTCACAGGATTAAATGGATTAGGGTAGTTTTGATTCAAAGCGTATCGCAGAGGAAGCGAAACCTCTTCATCTTCCAAATAACCTTTATTGCCGATCACCAGCCTGGCTGATTTTATTTCGTTCGCCAATATTAATTCAATTCCATCGCTGGGATAAATTGTGGTGCCGTTATCGAATGCCAGTGCGGCATAATAGCCGGTTTCGAGATTGTTAAGTCCGTTTAGTGTTAAGATTCTGTTTGAACCTTCAGATATTTCAATATCCCAGGTGAGGCCGTCAGATATCTCGGGACGCATATCAATTCTTCTCAGGCGATTTCCATTTTCCGGCAATTTAAATGCCAAATATGGTGCATTTGGCGCCGGAGGAGGTTCCGATAAATCATATTTATCACTTCCGGTCAAGGCGTCACTTTTGACTCCGGCAAAATTGGCGTCATCAATCAAGCCGTTTGATTCCAGTTTTAGTTCAACAAACCAATCGTTTGAATTCTCTGATACAAATGGTTTATCAGCTGTAGGCGCTTTACTGGAGCTTTGGCGATAACGGACCCATACGGAAATGCCATCTCGATGAGCGAAGATGAAACCGCCATCCCATGAGGGAATGTTCGTTACGTTCTGATATGAAGCGCCATTATACCAATAGAAGGCATTGTCTATGAGTGAATCCGGGTGACCGGTAACTATAGTTCCGTTGTACTCAATCAAGATTTCGGCAAAACTTACGTTGAAAGCAAAGGGATTGGCCACCAAATTCCATCCGGAATCAAGATCGATTACATAATAGGGATTTCCCAGGTGCTCCTGAGTAGGCCGTACTGACGAACCGGCCGAACCATAGGTTAATCCGCCTCGAGCTATCAACCAGTAACCCCGTCCTGGGATTACTGTAGAAACTGACGGGAATTCGCTTACTGTTCCGGTACCGCTATTGAAGCTGCCCAACCGCCAAACGGTTTTGTCGGCGCTGCCCAGATCGTCAGTGAAGACGGTCGATGCAGAGGCCGAATTTGGGTCAAACGGCAATCCGATAATGCGATATTGAGCTTCCGGCATAGGAACGGGACGCTGGGCCTCGGCATTATCCAATTCGACCACAAACACATACGGCTCCTGGGCCGTGCCAATATTAATGGTTGACGCGTCACGAGTGATTGTAAAGTAATATTCGACGCCGCGCATGCCCAGTAAACTGGCTGGGAAGTTGTAAATTAGCGTGTCGCCTGTTCCCGCCGACATTTGAGCCGAACTATCACCGAGCTGGCCGCCTTGACGATAATGTATTGTCCCCAATGCGGTTCCGGTGCCGCCGGAATATGAGACTTTTAATATCTGCTGTACGTTTTCGACAGATTCGATGCTGGCGCGATCATAGGAGACCAAAACTTGAGTCAGATCTGTAAGCGGTCCGATTAATCCGCCAGAGGCGACATAAGATCCGCTTGCGGAAACGCCTGAGCCGGTTAAAGGCACATTGCCGGTTAATGCGAAGGAGGCCGAAGCCGATGTTCCACCACCGCCTATCGGCCCACTAATTGTAAGCGAGTAATTATTACTGGCCGATTGAGCCAGGGCGTTGGCTGCCGGATATAAAACCAGAATCGAAATTACAACAACAAGTCTGATAATTGACTTAAGACCGAATTGTCCTTTAAAGTAAAATTCGGTATTCGATACATTATTAAAACAGTTCATATTTACCTCAATTCATTTTCGATATCCTGTAAATGAGGAGCAGCGTTATCTATTAAGTCCGAGCCTGCTTTTACCGGATTGCTGACTATCCCATAATTAGTTGGAAAGTAGCAGGCGGTTATTTCCAGATTATAAAATTTGTCATCCGGATTATATCCGGTAAGGACTTGGCTATTTATATAAAATTTATAAGTCCCGGCAGTCGGGATTGTAAAGACCTTTTGTAAGGTTATTGGTTCTGCATATGTGCCAGTTGGTGCCGCACCGGGAAGACTTTTCCAGACAAACCCGAAATCAGAAGAGTCTATCGATTTTTGGTCAGATAAATCTATATTAATCCAATCGGTAATTCCAGCAGTATGTGAGAATTTGTAAGTTGCTGTGGCAGTGACATGTACAAAACCGGAAGCTGGGATTTGAATAGTTACCGAATCCATAGCCATGACCGAAGCAGACAGATCTCTCGTTCCAAATGGTAGAGACGCACGATAAGCGATGCCCGGTTCATGGGAAGTTCGCGCCGCGGTGTGAGACGCGGGTGAGGAAGTCAAAAGCTGGCGGGGCATCATCGCGCCGTCGCCTTCAACGTTGATACCCAGATACCTTTTGGATCCATTCAAAACGCCTGTGCTTAAGGGTCCCAATTCAACCGTGAAAACTCCGTTTTCATCAGGCGAAACCGTCATTGTTGTATCATATAGAACAACAGTGGAGATATCGGGGGCGGTTCCGATTGTGAACAGGACACTGACCGGCGAATTAATGGGATTACCGTCACCGTCGGTTAGCCGGCCCTGGTACATGATAGTGTTGGCCGTACTGTCAATAACTTGCGCCATCGAAAGAGCAGAAATTGAAATCGCGATGATTGCTGTCAGATAAACGATTTGAATTATACCGGATCGCATCCTGTCTCCTTAATTATATTCAATATCTCCCCCATTATTTCTTTGAAGCCGGGGGATCAGGAAATCCCGGAAGAGTATTATCAACCGGCTCCGCATCGCCTCCTCCTCCGCCAGAAGCGGCCACAACTACCGCCGCAACAACTCCAACGCCCAGACCGATAGCCCACCATTTGGTGTACCAGGGTTTGGCTTTTTTAATGCCATCCCCGGTTTCGATGACAGCGGGAGTTTCCAATGCGGGTTCGGAAGTAATCTTTTCAATAACGGGCAACGGTTCTTTATCGGCTTCTTCATCCACCAGAATTTTGGCTTCATTCATCATTTCGATAAATTCGGTCGAGCTGATATCTAATTCGCCGCGCCAGTCTCGATAAGATTCAAAAGCGGCTTTAAATTGTTCAATTACCCGCGCTTTTTTATCTTTGTCGTTTTTCAATTTTGCGTAATAGACCGCGGCCAGAAGAACGTGAGCGTCCGCTTTTTGCTCGATTGATAATTGCTCTCCCTTTAAGTAATCGAGGATCTCCTGCTCGGCACAATCATAGTTGAGAGATTTAAAACTTATCCGAGCGTTGTCGAGTGAAGGATTGGTCTTGTCATAGGGGCAATTTACCGGCTCCGCCGCCACCAGCGATGGCGCTACTATCATCTGTAAAAAACAAACGATGAGCGAGTAAATTACCGCTCGATATATGAGGCTGTTTTTGCGCATAAAACCTCCTGATTGAATGCTATTCAAACTTTATTGCTGAGACCAGTAAATAACCATTGGCACTGAGTTTATTTGCTCATCGCCTTCGGCTCCCAGCATAATATTTCCTTTTTCACCATATATAATATTTCGTGGTCCTCCCCCATATGGGAAAGTCACGCACGAATCGATTCTTGAATTTTTGTCCGCCCCCGGCTGTAACGGTTTAATAACCAGAGAGACGAACCACTCGCCTTTGACCTGGCGCATATCAAGGACCGGAAAATTTGTAAATGTCCGCATGCGGCCGTTAAACGATATTTCCAGAATATGCTGATCGGTTGGAGGCGAAAGAGCTATCTGCATATCGATCAGTTCCGATTGACCATATTCGGCGATTAAGTCAATTGCTATGTTTTCGTTTCCCTGTGCCAACCTCAATGGCTTTCTATAAAGTGGAAAATCGGGATGCATGGCAACCAGTTCATGATTGCCCGGAGTTATTTCGGCTCTCTTGTCGGCGTCCCATTTGTTTCCATTAATCGTCAATACCATATTGTCAGCCGGGGCGGCCTGCACCAAAAGCTGGCTCATCGGCGGCGGCGGAGGTTCTTCAGGTTTTGAGTTCTCATTAGAGGGAATGGTTTCAGTTTTGGCTTTGGTCTGGATATTTGCCTGTTTGGAAACTTCTCGCTGAACAAGATTTTTATCAATATCCCGATTGGCTGATGGTTCCTCTTTTGTTGCGTTTGTTATTCGCTTATTTTTTTCGAATGTCTGTTCCGCCATTTTGGCGGCATCCTGAATGATTGTATCTGCCGCATCGCCATTGCTATCGTTTGTGAGCGTTATTTCGTCAGGCGCCTGCGCCAATTCCGTCTGTTCATCCGATTGCGTTGACGTAAAATACTGATTCCATATACCAGGGCCATATTGCCAGCCCGCGAGGGCGAGAATAATTATTAATAAAGCGCCGACAAGGGTTTTAATCGGGAATTTCTTGCCGGGACCGAAGGCGAATTCGAGTGCATCAAGATCCGCGGCCATGTCGGCCGTGGATTGGTATCTTTTTTCGGGATCGGGATGAGTCGCTTTGAGGAGAATGCGGCGGAGTTCGGGAGACAATTTTTCGGCGGCTCGGCCTCCCCATTCGGAGAAAATCGGATTGACAGGATTGCGATAAGGTAAACTGTTAGTTGCGAAGTTAAACAGAGTTATACCCATCTCATAGATGTCGCTTTTAAACGGATTATAATTTTTTTCGCCCGTCTGACGTTCGGGTGCGGCAAACATTGGTGTTAAGGCGGTATAGGCGGTTTTAGTCGCATCCCCGCCGATTTCTTTGGCAATGCCAAAATCTATTAGATAAACATGTTCATTTTTATCGACCAGGATATTTCCCGGTTTGATATCGCGGTGCGCGATTTTTTGCTTATGAGCGTAAGCTACGGCTTTGCTCATTGAACGGGCTACATTCAAATATAATTTTTCCGGAAGGGCGCCTTGAGATTTCAATATTTTGCCGCCATCTTCGCCATCGATAAAAGCGACTACGGCCGCGCCTTCATCGGGGAGATAATCGAGTACGCGGCAAATATTGGGATGATCGAGCTGGCACAGGATGCGGGCTTCTTTGTCAAATTTTTCGCGTGATTGAACTCTCTTGAAGAACTTTATAACAACCCGTTGTTCGGTTAAATTCTGGTTATAACCGGCATAAACCTCGCCGAAACCTCCACCTCCGATATAGGTTTCGATTTTGTATTTTCCCCCGATGACCCAGCCGATTATACCCAGCGGATCGGGATTGTTTTGAGCGGAACCCTCATCTAATATAGTATCATTATCGTCCGGCATTGACGGCTCCCTGCCTGAATATATTAGTAGCCATCCGGGCACAATTTTAAACCTTGTTTATTCTTACCCGATTCGGCATATCACTCCATTACAATCTAAAGTGTATTGTGTTTTAATTAATTAGCGCAACAAATTTTTTCAAAAAAATGTCTGCACACGATGAGAAAACCTAAAGATTATGTTATTTTTATGAATTAACGCACTTAACAAAATGTTGACTTGAGAAGCGTATTGTATGTATAATGCGATAGCTCAATATCAAATTGTTCAAAAGGATAGGCGAGGATGGCCGGAAAACCCGCAGTTTGCGTCGGAGATCAAACAGCCCATGGGGGCGTTATAACTGGCCCCGGGTGCCCGACGGTATTAATCGGAGGCAAACCGGCGGCGGTGATGGGGGATATGCATGTTTGCCCGATGCAAACCCCTGCGGTAGTTCCCATTCCACACGTAGGCGCAACAGTTATTGCCACAGGAGTATTAGTCTTGATAGGTGGTAAACCGGTGGCTCGCATGGGAGATACGGCGATTTGCACCGGTCCCCCGGACGCATGCATCGTCGGATGCCCTACGGTTTTAATCGGTGACGGCGGCGGCGGTGGCGGCGGAGCCGGAATGGGGCAAGATGCCAAAAAGGCGACCGGTTCGACGGCAGCCGTGGAAGATAAAGAGGCACATTACCTCGACGTGAAATTCAAAGATAAAGGCGGCAAACCGATTACTGGAGTCGATTATACAGTCAAGGGTCCTGATGGTCGCAAGATTCCGGGGAAACTGGTAGGGCAGATTAAGAAAATCGGCGTCGAAGAGGGAATTTATGAGATTGAGTTGAAAGCCATCACCGACGCCAAATGGTCGAAAGAATCGGCCAAATTGGGCGACAAAGTAAAACTGCAGGCCGAAACTTCCGGCATCGAGGATGGTACCGACGCTGAATTTAATATATATGTTTCGGATATAAATTTCCCTGAAGAAAAATTGACAGCAATTACAACAAAAGTATCCGGCGATAAGGCAGAAGTTGAGTGGGAATTAAAAATTGATAAAGATTTATTATCAATACAGGACGGCAAAGAAAAAAAGAAAAATTACAGCTCACCTTCATTTTGCTTTGAAGTTATTGCCGATGGTTCCAAAAGACGCTCCAAGTACACTACTTATAAAGCCGAAGTCAAAATCAAATTGATAGATAAAGACGGCAATCCTGTAAAAGACGCCAAGTACCGGGTGAAAATGCCGAATGGCAAAATCGTATCTGATAAACTGGATTCCAAAGGCGAGGCGACTGTTAAAGATGTTCGCCCGGGACGGGTGCGCGTTTCATATGAACCAAAGAAAGATTGACATTAGCGAGGATTTATGCATGGTCCGGAAGTAGTCGGTGTTGGCGCTGAAGCGGTGGCTGATGCCGGTGGTGAAGCCGAACATCGAATTGTTGCCATACCAATTGATATCATTGAATTTGAAAACACTTTGTTCAATGATGGCAGTTCGGTATTGATGCCGGATCGGGTTAATGATGCTGAAGCCGACACCCCTCCTCCGCCCGGTTTTGCCCTCATTGCTCTGGCTTATAAGCAATTTGAGATGGATGACCGCAAGAAAATGCTGGTGTCGGGTCATCATGACGCTGGCGAAAATTTTGCGGAAAATCGAAGCCTTTCAGAATTTCGTGCCAAGAGCGTTCTATATTTATTGACTGGCAATAAGAATCAGTGGGCGGTAGTTTCGGCCGGGCATCATCAAATAATAGATTTTAAAAGAGTAATGGCTTATTTCAGCCGTGTTAAAGGTTGGAATTGTGCTCCTCCTATGATAAACAATGAGTGGGCGGAAGCGGATGGGCCGATGGTTCAACGATTTTTCAACCGTTATAATCGTTCAGCATCAAGAGCCGCACGAGTTCCCGGTAATTTTCATGAAGCGATAAATACAAGTGAAAACCATCTCTGGCCGGAAAGGGCCTGGGAAGTAGTGTACGATCTTTATATGGATGGCATCAGGCGGGCTCTGGGCGTGCGATTGACAGAAATGAATACTCTGCGGGGAATGCATCAATATGCCAATCCGGCTCAATGGCTGTCATGCGCCAATAGAATTCCAGTCCATGCTGATTTTCAGGATCGCTATCGGGGCGGTAATAATAATTGCCGGGTGGAGATATTGTTTTTCAATCAGGACATTAATGTTCTAACCTGCCCTGTAGCGGAAGCTGTCGCCGAAAGGTTTCCAATGTGCGAGCGGGGAGGATATGAACTTACTTTTTGCGATATTGAGGACCTCAATGCCTGGCCCTATCATTTGAAATTTACCTATTACAATCGAGTTAAGAATTCGGTTGAAAATGTTATTAATTGCCTGGAATTAAAGGCCTACTCCGGAAACAGACGACAAGAAGTCAATAATGTACGACAGTCATTTAGTGATGGAGTCTATACGGTTAAGGTTCCCCAAAACAGAATCCGAAATCAGATTCATTTTGGATTTGAAACGGTTCCGGGCGATCCATACCCGCCGGGCAATACGATCTTTCTTTATACCGATGCCGCGGCTTCGGTCCCGGAAAGAAGATCCTTATCAACCGCGCAGGTGACGGCTCTGACGGCTCTAAACCGACAGAAATATTATGATTTGCCTTACAAATGGTCCACCCGCAACTACTGGACCCGATATCAGGATGGGCGCAATATCGAAGGCGGTCGTTATCGGCAGGTTGTCAGAAGAGAGCTTCGTTTAAAACCGCATGGCAACAATAAGACTAAAGCCAGCGAACCACTGACGTTTTCGCTGGATGATATAGTATTGGCAAAGAACAACCACAGTCAGCAGATAAAAGATTTACTTCCCAACGGGACGACCGAACGAAATCTGAACAATAATTCCCGTTATGCGCTATTTCATATCGAGCACCGCGATATCGCGGGTCAGCCGGAAGTCGCTTATGATAATAAGAAACTTAAAGCGTTGAGGATTCACGACCCCAAGGTTGATGAGCCGAGTTTTACCGATGTCGAATTTAATAAGAATTTGATCACCGATGTTCCCGATGATACCAGAGTAATTTGTTTCGCCGGCAAATTTCATGATGTTTATGATAAACGGTCGCATGACCGCGATCCTGAATTTAGTTTTAATCGCGATCATGTTATGGGAGCTCGTTTGGCGGTTTTGGAAGATACATCGATTCATATTAAGAAAGTAGTCGATGCTGAAAATGACGCTGATGCGCGGACAAAAAACTACGGACTTAGGAAACGAAACGATTTGGCGGCGGTAGGCAATTATGAGATGCACTATTTTCATAACTGCGCCACGCTCAATAATAAAATGCTGGCTTATCTAATTATTTACTGGTCAACCCGTCTGACTCGAGTTAATAAATCGGGAGGCAGACAACGGGGCACCGTCGCCGATGTGACCGATCATCGCGAAGCGGGCATGGATAATGCGATGAAACGGACCAATAAGAACTACCTGATAACAAAGCACGGTCCTCCGCCGGCGCCTCCTCCTCCCGATGCGGATCCGGTCCCGGATCCCCATGATATCATAATTCGGCCGTTTCACTTTTATGAGTGCAAGAGAGATGGCCGTGGAGGCAAAGCAAAAGCAGTGACTAATATCATTCTCAATTCTCTCAGCGGCGGCGGGGCTGCGGGGGCATGGATGATGCCGACCGAAGCACAATTGCGCGCTCGAGATTTTCAGGACGATCCCAATTATTTTGCCACGCCCGATCCCGATAACAACCTCGCGGATACGGACGGGAATACTTTTAATGTGCTGACCAATCATCATGAATTCGGCCACGCCACGGGTAATTGGGATGATTATCTTTATGATTTTGAAGACAGCTCCAGCAATAATTGGGATGATTTACCCAAATACAACCAGCCATATACCGCTGAAGGCGGACCATATGTATGCGACAAATTGTCGCGTATGCGGATAAACCGCACGCCGCGCATGAGAGATTTTTGGAAATTTGTATGCTGGCTGCACGATGATTCGGTCGATAACACAAAACCGTTGCATCTTTTCTTTCACAATACCGAGTTCAAGCTGACGTATAAAGCGACCGGCGCCCTGACTCACAATTTTCTGCTTGATGACGCGCACCGCAACGTGGCTGAGGCGGCTCGGACGGAAATAAATTATGCCATTGTACCGAATGTAGCTTGTGATTTGCTGTTGTATAAGCTTGGTGACGGCGAGTTGAGCCGTATGATCCACGCCGGCCAGGTTTTTGATTCAATTCTGGTCGTGAGGACGAAGCTGGCGATAAAGTATGATATCAATCCGACAGCCTGGGATTTTACAACCGCGCGGGCGTGGGCGCAAAATTTAAACACCGCTGTGGGAACAATGCTCAATGATAAATTCCGAATAGGCTGTACTACAGTTGATAATGGTTTTAAAAATATTTATTTGTATTTCGTTCCTCATTATCAAGTCTATGAGCTGGATACAACTGGCAGCGTTCCCGCTTTTTCATATGCCGGAGCGGCTCCGGGCGATGCACATTTCGATTTAAGAGTGAAATTCCAGGACGGGCATGCTACGGCCGTTGCGGCAAAAGTGATTAACGTGGATTGGGGCGACGTCGCCGATAGCGGCGCGGATTTACGCACAAGACTTATTCGACGTTTGTTTGGTAAAACCGGCACGGGCAATCTGGTCAAGGCCGATTTTGCGAGAATTGTCGCATGGGTGCAGAGCCATTATGGTGACGCGGGCAACGCCTATGCCATTCATGATCTATAATATTTGGGGTTTATATCAATGAGTGATATATATAGCCGATATTTCGCCAATGCACGGCATGATGGCTGGGTGAATCAAGTTGTCAGGTCCGATGGCAATATTGTCTGGCGGCGGATTATTACCGGTGATGAAAAAGTGTCGGCCGAATCGCGGCTGCTTCTTAGTTCTGATAAGCAGATTGTCGTCGATGGGATGAAAAAAATATTCGCCTATTCATCGGATGGTGCGCAGCTTTGGGATCGCGAGAAGTATTATGGATGTCAGGTAGCTCTGCAAAATGATTTGGTCAAATATAGAGCGGCCGACGAAGTAAATTTAATACATGCGGTATCGGTCGTCGATGGGAAGAAAGCTAATGATTTATATCTTTCGGGAATAACCAAAAATTGTGATTTGGTTTTCTTCGAGCCTTTGGAAAGAGGACTAATCGCCCAGCTGCAATACATCTCTTCGCATGATAAACCGTCAGATGAAATGCTAATCTATCTACTTTCGGGAACCGTACCGGGTTTTGACTGGAGTTTTCTCTACAATGGTTCCAAAGGTTTGCTGATACCTCTGGTTAATATTGAAAACAGGCGATATGTGACTTCGATACCGGGTAAAGTTTTGGTTTTTGACCTCGATAGCAGGGAGAGAACTCCCGAACCGTTGAATCGCTTCTCCTTGCCACTGGGAGAAAATACAGCGTGGATGAGTTGCGGCCGGGATGGGAAATTGTATTTTACGGGGTGCGGTCCGGAAAGGCTTGAGGTCGCAATTACGGAGTTTAACGGTGAACAGACCGCGCTTCTGAAAAATTTTGATATTCCCGCGGAAAAACCGATCGCACCGCCGATTGTATCAGATGAGCATATATTTATTCTAACTGCGTCGATGTTGATTGCGATAAGAAATGGAGACATAGATTGGACTTTTAAGCCGCTGCGGGGTCGTATGAAATATGTGACCGCTCTTTCCGACGGAACGGTTTTGGCGGCGGCTAATGATATCGTCTATCATCTCAATCAAGCCGGCGAGTACTTTTTTGAGACAGTTATTGATGAGCCGATCGCGACGCCTCCGGTTGTTGATGGAAACGGGCGGGTTTATGTCGCCAGCAGGGATACGCTCTATGCGATTGAGTAAATTATATGGCGCCAGAGTCATTGCGTTAACTGGAATATTATTTGTTTGCTGCTTGTGTATATCGTGCCGGGAAGGCGAGCAAATGCCGGAACAATTGACTTACAAATTTTCGTATGGCCCAAGGTTAGAGAAATTGGGTGATGAAATTAGCTTGACCTATATACCTCACTCGTCTGATGCCCAGCGCCCACAATTGGATAGTCTTTTCGGGAAACAAGGTACGGTTAAATTGAAGGTGGATGATTTCAAAGCGGTCTGGAAGAAAATTAAAAGGATAGATGTGTCGCGTTATGCCAATTTATCTAAGGATGATTTTAATCCTACTCCTCCGGATGTCAATTATACCGAGAGTTTGAGCTTAGTGATTAATGGCGAGACTATTATTGACTGGTCGCGTGAGTTTGGCAAATTAAATGATAAATTGGCAAAGCCATTAAATAATATAAATGACGTCTTGATGAAGTTGTTCAATAAGCGACTTGAGGTAGATTGAGAGGCGGAACATATAATGAAAAACAAGATATTCACACTCGAGCTTTCTGATAACTGGGTGGACCGAACTACATTTTTATATATGGGCCCGGAAGACGACGGGATGCAGCATATTTTGAATTTTTACATTGAACCGGATGTTGGCGACGCGGATTTATATGAGTACGCACGAGAGAGAATTGAGAACGCTGTGGCGGCGATGCCAGATTCCGAGATTATCAAAGAAGAAGAAAAGAATTTGCCCAACGGTAACGCCGCATATGAATGCGTCTATAAATGGATATCTCCCGATGGAAAGAAAATATTTCAAAAACTAATGTTTTTAATTTTGGACGGAACGGGGTATAATTTCTCGGCCGGTTTTTCGAAGAAGACTTTGAAAACACTCAGGCATGAAGTTGACGCGATAATAAATTCGTTCCAACCTTTGCCGCAACCGGACGATGAATAATTATGCCGTTGAAGTACACCAAAGCTACCGATAGCGAGCATGAAATAACTCTGGATTCTTCACTGGTATCGGCCAGGTGGAAATCGGGTTCGGCTCCCATTGGAGGCAAGGCGGAATTTGAAGTAATAACTGCTTTTGTTGGTAACGGGGCTAAGATAAAAGTGACCGGAAAATCATCCGGCAGCAGCAGCCTCGGCAAAATTTCATCCACAATAAAAAATAATGTTTTTGTCGATTCGTTCGAAATCCCTGACGATGTGGAGATTGATGAGGAAGTTTATTTTGAAGTGAAGCTGTCGGCCAATGGTCTTTCCGGCGAATCGAATCATATCCTGGCGCGGCCTCGCATTGTCGTAAGCAATATGCGCTGGAGCGCGGAAGTGGCCCGCCGGGGGGATACCCTGAAATTATCGGCCGACGTTTCCGGGTGCCGCGAAAACGATGAGGCAAAAATCACTATTTATGAGTATGACAGTGATGGAGTCCACGATCGCATATGCGAAATTCCGGCCAATGTCCGTGAAAATAAAATTGAAATCGAATGGGAATATGAATATCACGAAGATACCGATGAAATCCCGACTCAGGAAGAACTGGACCAGTATGGGAGCAGTTACAATCCTCCCGAGTACTTTTTTGTAATCGAGATTAACGGACAGAAATTCGGCAACAAGCAGGAATCGAAAATTTTGAAGTTTAAGGATTTCTTCGAGCTTCAGGTGATTGACCGCGAGGGTATGTTTATCCCGGATAAGGATTATAAAGTTACCCTTCCCGATGGAACGGAAAAGGAAGGCAAAACCGATAGCGATGGATATATCAGAATAAAAGATGTTCCACCCGGACCTTGTCTTGTAGATTTTCCAGTAAAGGAAGATGAAGGTTCGGATGATGGTAGCGATGCACAGACAGATGGTGATGATACTCAACAATCGTCTGGCGGAAATACCAGTTCGGGAAGCGATACCCAAACGGAAGGGAATAGCGGATCGGGCGGAGGCACGCAAAGTTCGGCCGGCGGCAATACCAGTTCGAGAAGCGATACCCAAACGGAAGGGAATACCGGATCGGGCGGAGGCACGCAAAGTTCGGCCGATGACAGCGCCGGCGGGGGAAGCGATTCTCAAACGGATGGCGGTGTTTAATTTTATCGTAAAGGGCAAAAAATATTTTTCCATTTAATTAATTTATGGCTGATGTTTATAGAATAAATACCGGGAAGCTGCAGCAATTGCCGTTTCAATGCGCTCATGGTAATCATTGCTGGGTCAGGCGGGCTTTTAGCTTGCAGGAGAAATACTTTGATGCCCTGAAAAAACTGGAAGCGGAAAATGTAAAATGGAAAACCCGGCTGGAAAGCGCGGAATTTCTGCATGAAGTTGCCAAAGCGGCTGCTGGCGCCAAGGGCATTGACAAAGAAGACGTCTGGGGTAATATGCGCCCCAGTATGGGCCGGAGCGATGATCCGTCAGAATACGAGCATACCTATCTGAACGAAGATATTAAGCGAATGCACGCCGCGATCAAGAATCAACGTAAGGCCGCGGAAGAATCCTCGGGAAAATTAATAGCCTGTCTAAAAAATAAAAAATTCCAAAAGCATCTCGTCACTTATCATGCGAATTTTCAAATATCCCCACAAACGGCAGCTGATGTATATGGAGCCGTTTTAGAACCTCAATCAAGCGGCGGGAAGATATTATATCGGGAAATGGACCATTTCCTGGCGCTTTTGACCGAGCATTTGACCGCGACCAAAAAGGGAACTGATTTTCTGGAACTGGTTCTCAAAAAAGATTGGGTCGAGAGCAATATCGCGTTCGCCGACCTATGGGGTTATACCGCCAAGATAAACGCTTTGACCGAACCGGTTGGAAAATTTTTCTATAATGCCTCGCCGATAATTGTTGCCAAAATACAAGAGCTAATCAATGAGAAAAAAGTCAAAGATATCGGCCAAATCCTGAATGATCCGGATCTCAAACGTCATTTTGGTTTTCTCAAAGACAAATTGAAATTCGATGTTTCCAAATTGCTCAAAAAACGGGCTGATAAATTCGCCGGCAAAGCTTCTCGCGCACGGAAATATCTGGAGCGCCAAAGCGATTGGAAAAAATCGGTCAAGCAGTTTCAGGATGTGATGGATGACGCCGAAGCGCAGACGCAATTGAATAACGCGTGGATGGGAGTAACGCTCGATACTGTTGCATTCGCGATATCGTTGGTCAAAATCGTTGCCGATTTTAAGGAAGCTAAGTGGCAGGACTGGATGGGGCTGGTTGGCGATTTTACCGGGTTGGTCAAAACCACCGCCGAAATCAGGCAAGCGCAGGTACTTTTAGTAAGTGGTAAAGGGCAGTCGCATCAGGCGGCCAAGGCTTTTGCCAAACGATTGGGAGTTTTAGCAGGGATAGCGTCGGTTATAATCATGTGCGGAGAAATCTATAAAGGCATCAAGGGCAGCGACTGGGATAAAGTAGCTCTCAATGCTGCCGGTATCGCGATTACCGGTGTTGGAATGTATGCCGCCTTTATGGAGATGGCATTGCTGTCGGGAATATGCACGGTTCTGGCAATTGTACTAGCCATTATTACCGCACTGGTAGTTGACCCTGAAATAATTGACTACATTGAGGATACATATTGGGGTGAGGATTATAAGGACAGGGAAATTCCTATCGGTAAGACTATTCATGAATACTATAAGAGAATGTTCAAAATGTATCTTTTCTTTAAGATTGATGAATATGACAGCAATGATTCGCATATTTTGATTGAGTGCGGAATGATGACCGACACGACACCGATATTTTTAGAAATTATCGAGGAAAAAGGTAAAAGGCTCCTGGGTCGTGAACGCATATTTCCCATCAATAAAGATGTTTCCGGGATGGGTAAAGTCGCCAAAGATAAACCGAGTTGGGATAAAAATTGGCCGTTTTATGCCAAGCAGTTAAGGATATATAAGCCATGGGATATCTGGGCCGGCGAAAACGGGATCAAGAGGGATAATTCAACGATATATACCATTAAGGGCGGGATTGATCCGTCGCGCGATAAGAAAATGAAAATCGAACAAATGGCCCAGTATAAGACAATTGATGGCGTTGTTTTCCCGGTCGTGCAAAAACCGATATTATGGAGCAATCCTCCGGCCAATGAATCGTTTTACGGCAGCCAGGTTTCTTATACCGGCCATCAAAGTACGCAGTATATACCATATCCTTCCGGTGGAAAGGTTGATGTGCATGTCTTTACTCGGTACGGCTCAGGGTGCGAAATCAATATTAAGGCGACTGAGGATCGCACTTGGCCGGTTCCCAATAGAAGTATTTCAAATATAAAGGCGCCGGTCAAAAAGGATAAAACAATCGTTCCGGTTCCAATAAAAGCTCCACCCAGCGACAATTACTATGAATTGTGGATAAAGATAACTTTGGCGGATTCTAAAGGAAAGCCCGTAAAAACAATAAGTCCCCAAAATGTCCGAATTGCGTATAGGAATTATATAGAGAAATTGAGAAAAAGCTAAACGCCCTGTATTTTAGGCGAGTGCCAACTTTGCCGTGGAAGATTAAAATCTTGACAAAGGGGTGGTACTTGTTATAAAATAAGAAGTTATCGCAGGTAGGGGTAATTGCCGTCATAATTTGACAGGCACATACAATATTAACAACGAACCGAAAAGAAGGCGAATATGGATATTGCCAATTATTCTTCGGATTCACGGGCAATAATAAAAAATGCTCGCGAGATCACTCAGTCATTTCGTCATCCTGAAATCGAAATCGAACATTTATTAATCGCGACTATCCGACAGGAAGGGTCGCAGGTGGAGTCGATTATCAATCAGATGGGGAAGAGCATCGCTTTTTTGGAATCGGTTATCGAGACTCATTTAAAAGATCAATCGAGCCGGGGTTCGGTTCGGGAAAATGTGGCCGTGTCGCCTTCGGTGCAGGAAGTGTTAAACTGGGCGATTGAGGAGAAAACGAAATTATATGATGCCCTGGTAGAACCGGAACATATCTTTATAGCCATATTCGATCCCAAATCACAGCTGGCTCCATATGTCCGGGAAAAGCTCGAAATCACTAAGGAAGATATCTATCGGGCCATAGCTGACACTAAATCGGTTGAAGAGATCACTGAAACTGCTGAGAAAAAAGCGGGCGCTGGAGATTCTGAAGGCAAAAAGGTATCGGGAACGCTCAAGTATTGCATTGATTTGACAAATCGGGCCGCAGCTGGTGAATTCGATCCGGTTATTGGACGGGATAAGGAAATTCAGCAGGTCATTCAAATTCTTCTGCGCCGTCGCAAAAACAGCCCGGTTCTTGTTGGCGGTCCGGGAGTCGGTAAAACGGCCATTGTTGAGGGATTTGCCCAATCGGTTGTTGATGGTGAAGTGACCGAAGCTCTCAAAGATGTCAAAGTGATGGAACTTGATATGGGAGCGATGGTGGCGGGAGCCAAATATAAAGGTGAATTTGAGGAACGCTTAAAAAACCTTATCGGAGAGGTCGTCAAGACGGCCGGCAAGGTGGTTTTATTTATTGACGAAGTCCATACAATCACCGGAGCTGGCGGTTCATCCGGTGGCACCGACGCGGCCAATTTATTGAAGCCGGCATTGGCGCGCGGACAGATTCGTCTTATTGGCGCGACGACCGAAGAAGAATATACCAAGCATCTGGAAAAAGATAAGGCCCTGGAGAGAAGGTTTGAAAAAATCCGCATCGAAGAGCCGAATCTCGACGACGCCATTCGCATTGCACGGGGAATAATTCCCAAGTATCAGGAGTATCATAAAATTGAATATACATCCGAAGCGATTATCGGAGCGGTTAAATATGCCAAGCGGTATTTGAGCGAACGAAATTTGCCCGATATCGCACTGGATATTATTGATGAGGCCGGTTCGGAGTTTAGCGTCAAAGAGGAATATGCAAAAAAATATATTCCGCTTTTGGAGAAGGATGCCATGGATGTTGAAAAACTGATTTCCGCCTGCGAGGGTAAGGATCAGGCTAAACACGAGGAAGATTTTGAAAAACTGCGAGTCGCCTTCGATGAATTTGCCCGCAAAGTGGATATGCTTGACGGATACTGGGGACATCGCGTTGAGGCTGCCAACAAGGAGTCGGCATAATGGAAAAAAAGATTAATTTGAATGATCTCAAGGCTGATTATAAGAGCAAGGTAGAAAAACTGACGGCTCTCAAGCCGGTCGTCGACAATCTGAAACCCCGAATTGAGGATGCCGATATCGCGGCCGTAATTGCCCGTCGGACGGGGATTCCCGTAACAAAAATGCTGACGGCCGAAAAGGATCGCCTGATAAACATGGAATCATATCTATCCAAAAAAATCATCGGGCAGGATCAGGCTATCAAAGTTATTTGTAATGCAATTCGCAAGGCGCGTTCGGGACTTAAGCTCCCGTATCGTCCGGTGGGGTCGTTTTTATTTTTGGGACCGACCGGGACGGGGAAGACTTATTTGCCCAAGTTGTTGGCCGAATTTTTATTCGATGATAAAAACGCGATGGTGCGGATGGATATGTCGGAATTTATGGAAGCGCATTCGGTAGCCAAACTGATAGGCGCCCCTCCCGGATATGTTGGGTATGAAGCAGGCGGCATATTAACTGAAGCTGTCAGAAAAAAACCATTTTCGGTAGTGCTTTTTGATGAAGTCGAAAAGGCTCATATGGATGTCTTTAATGTTCTGCTACAACTTATGGATGATGGACGTTTGACAGATGGTCAGGGGCGGACGGTTGATTTTTCAAATACAATTGTAGTCTTGACTTCCAATTTTGCCGCCGAGAAAATTCTTGAAGCTGATCGTGAGGGACGCGAACTGGATATGGAGGAAGTTCGAGCCTTTTTATTTTCCAAATTCCGTCCGGAATTGCTCAACCGCCTTAATGATATTATAATTTATCACTCATTTACACAGGAGCAGGTGGAGAAAATCGCGGCTTTGGAATTTGAAAATCTATGCGTATTACTTAAAGACCAGAATATACTGGCGAGTTTATCAAAGAAAGCACTGGCCAAACTGGCCAAAGACGGTTACACGCCCGAACTGGGAGCTCGGCCAATTCAGCGGACGATAGAAAAAGATATTATCAATAAATTGTCGGTAGATATTATTACCGGCGACATATCGTCCGGCGATGAGATTGAGATTGATGTGAAGAAAAATGAGTATGTATTTTCGAAAAAGAAATAGAGATTAAACATAAATAGAAAACGGAGGATTTGATGGCCAAATTTATTCTGGGCGCGACAGAAAAGATAAAGCGCGACGATTCCATCCCGGTGGAATTACTTCCCTCCAATAAACTTCTTTACGCGGCGAAATTGAACAATGATGAAGAAGCCGATGTAACTCCGGTGCGATGCAACAACCTTAAAGAAGTTTTCGAGAAGTTTCGCCCGTCTTTTTCAGTCGAGATGGATTCCACGGATGGGGAGCAGGTCAATGCCGATTTCGAGATTAAGGCGATGAAAGATTTCGGCAGCAAGCAGTTGATTGACCAGAATGATTATTTGCAAAAAGTTTATTATGGGAAAGAGATTCTCAACGACCTCGAAAAGCAATTGAAGAAAAATAATTCCCTGAAGAAAACTCTGGCGGACAAAGACAAGAAGGACGCGCTTCTGAAACTCGCCAGGTATTACATTGACCTGTTAAGCGAAGAATAAAGTGAGGTGAGGATAAATGGGCGAAGAAGAAAAAAATGAAATGCAGCCGCAGCAGGCTGAAGCCGCCGATGCCGCACCCCAAAAGGAAGCGGTCGAAATAGAAAAGATTTCCGATGAGGAATTCGCGGCTATTTTAGGTGAGAACTTCGGCGATTACAAAAAGCTGGCGGCATTGATGCCGTCATTTAAGACGCCTGATGGCGATCTGATTCGCGGAGTTGAATGGCTGGATCCGAAAAAAAGTTTCCAGCGCAAAGAATTTTTGAGCAAGAAAGATTTCGCGGGGCAGCGCAAGCTTTTGGCGCTAAGGCTGGAAGCCTGGATAAAAACTCTTGCCGCTGATGAAGCGGAGGACGATAAGCGCAGGAAGCTCAGCGAAGAATCGGCCAAGCTCGAAGAAAACCTCAAGAAGAATATGAAAAAAGTGCATCGTTCCAGCCGGGAAATGGAAACAACATATCGGGCGATTGATAAGTTTTTTGCCAATGCCCAGCAGGAACCGGATGAAAAAGTGAACGCTTATTTTGTCAATGCCAGCGCGGAGCAGCTGGCAAATCCTGATGACAAGGAGAAATTTGAAGAAGTCTCCAAGGCGGTGGCTGATTTGTACCGGGAATGGAGCATTAAAGAGTGTTTTTCGATGGCTGTCGTTCCGGGATATTTGGGGAGCGTTGAAAATATTGACGGCTTTGCCAGGATGCTGGGGCTACCCAATAAGGTCCATGTTATGACCGATTTGCCCGATTTTGAATCGGTCGAAGAAGTCATGGAAATGCTTGAAGATCCCAGCTATGCCAGCCTGTCTGGAATCGATGATTATAAGCAATATGTATCATTGTTTGCCAACTATGTCCAAGCCCGTTCCGCGAATGAATATGAGGATGAGGATATGTGGATACCGCCTTCGGCGGTCGTAGCCGGTAAAATGTATCAGGGCGATACGACCGCCGGCATGCAGCAGCCAATGGCCGGATTTAAGCACGGCAAGATTGCCGACGCCAAGTATCTGCGATTCAAAGCCAATCAGCCGGATGCCTCCAAGATAAATGAAAAAGGTGTCAATCCGATGGTCAACTTTGAGGGTACGGCGGTGGCAATGGGCGCCGCGACTCTATTTACCAAAGAGACATTCAATGTTTATTCGATTCGCCGAACGTATGATTATGTCTATAAAACACTAAGAAATTATCTGAATAAACAAACTTTTTCGGTCATTGATCAAAAGTTTGTTGATACCATGCGTCGCGATATTGATAAATTCATGAAGGCGATTTCGGGTGGAGATAATATTCTCCAGGATTACAGAATCGAGATTTTCGCTGACGATGAAATGCGTAAACGCCAGGAGATAGATATTAAGGTCGCTCTTAATCCCAAATATCCGGCACGCACCTTCAATATTGAGTTCACTGCCTGGAATGAGGATAACGCGACCAATGTGAAGGATAAATAAAAACCTGTTTTTATAACCAAAAATAAGGAGAGCCAGTTATGGCACGGAGACCAACATTAGAGATTGATGGAGTTGTGTACAAAAATGTATATAGGGTTGAATATGGCCTGTACACGGCTAAAGATGAAACCGGACGCCCTTCGGACAGGGCTCATGCCGGCGTTGTAAAAATAACGCGTGAATCGGATGAATCAGCTGATATTGCTCGCTGGGCAATGGATTCGAGCAAACCGAATTGGAAATCCGGCAAAGTAATTTTTAGAAATCCCGACGACGCGGCCATGAAAGAACTGACATGGGAAGAAGGGTTTATCACCAAGTATGAGGAGCAGGTGCCTCATATTAAGAATAATCCTGATGATCAGATTTATGAGTATTTCGAAATTTCATGCCATAAATTAGTCATTGCCGACGCCGAGATAGACAATCGCTGGGAAGAATAATTAATCGTATTACCGGGCGGGATAATTCTACCCGTCCGGTTTAACATTTTTAGCCACAGGCCGCGTTATGCCGACTGACGAACAAAAAAAATCAGAAAACGAAAAGCCATTCAATCCGTTTACTGATGATGTCCTTGAGAACCCGATTGATTTCTCGGGAGCCTGCAATGTCTCGTTAACCATCGATGGCAAAAAAATAAGCTATGATATTTATCGTCTGGATCTGATTCAGCAGATTGATAATCATCATGTGGCGAAGGTATTAATTCGCGAACTCGGTCAGGATACTTCCGAAATGGATTTTTCCGAGGCAATCGGTTATACCGATTTTCTTGGCAAATCAATTTCCATTTCGATTGAAGCGGAAATAATTAATGAAAGCGCGCCAGTCAAATCAACTTTTGTGGGGACGATTACCAGGGTCGAATTAAAAAATAGTATAAATGGAATAAATGTTGGCATTGTCACGGCTCAAAGTCCGACGATAGCCATGGATGGGGCTAAGCATAATTGTTTTTTTATGGATCAAAAAGCATCTGATGTAATCGGTTCGATATTACGCAATTATCCCATTACGGTCGGCAAAACCGAATCGACCGATGGTCAAATGAAATTCTGCGTTCAATACCGCGAAACTGATTATGATTTTATTATGCGCCTGGCAACCGGTTCGGGATTGTTCGCCTATTATGACGGTGAAAAATTCAATGTCGAAAAAGCCCATCAGTCAAATACCATTGAACTGGCCTGGCGCTATACATTAGGCGCTTTTGTCTATGGATTAGGGACCGCATCGACCGAATTTACCTCGTCAGTATATAATTATGAGCAGAAAAAGACATTCGACCAGGATTCTAAATCTCTCCCGCTGCAATCGTCCGTATCCGAGATGTCCCGGAAAAGCACTGACGCATCAAAGAAGATTTTCACTAAATCGGGATTCAGTGAATCTCCAAAATTCGTCGCCGACGCTCAGGGACTCGACAAAGCGCTTCAGAATGATCGAAACAAAGCTATTGGACAGATGATATTATGCCATGGTTCATGCAGCCAGCCCCAGGTTGCCCCGGGGAAGTGCGTCAAAGTCAACGGCATGGCCAAAATGGACGGTTCGTACTGGGTGACCAAAGTACATCATACTTTTGCCAAAAGCAGTTATACGAATAAATTTGAATGCGTGCCGATTGATGTCGCCCATCCTAAAGCTCATTCGAATCGCGCGACAATTACCAACCTGCAGACGGCTGAAGTAGTTGATAATATTGACCCGGATAAGATGGGCCGCATCAAAGTCAAATTCCCCTGGAATGCCGATGATACAATCTGGATTCGCGTTGCTGTGCCCCATGCCGGGAAAGATCGGGGCTGGTTTTCCATACCTGAAATTGGCGACGAAGTACTTGTCGGTTATGAACAGGGGTCGCCTGATTTGCCGATCGTAATCGGTTCTTTGTATAATAAAGATAACGCGCCGCATGGCGACACCGGTACCGATGATAATTCCGTGAAGGGTTTTATTACTAAAAGCGGCAACAAAATTGTTATTAATGATTCCGGCGGAGGTGAACAGATAGGGATTATTGCCGCCGATGGAAGTCAGGTGATAATTGAATCCGGCGGCCCGTCAATTACGATTGAAACCGCCGGCGACGTAACGATAAAGGCAAAAAATATTACGCTTAAAGCCGATAGCAAGATTGTGCTGGATGGCGGCCAGATTGAAATCAAATCCGGCGGGGATATTAAATCCGAAGCGAGTATGAATATGGCTACCAAGGCCGGAATTGAATATAAGATTGAGGGAACAATGGTTACTGTAAAAGGTACCCCGATACAATTAAATTAGCGGCTTCTATGGAATATTTAGCGTTACCTTTTGTTTTGCGGGAAGGATATCTCGACCGCGCCAGGCTCGATGAATCGATTAAATTTTCAATCGGCCTAATTTTGTGTACGCGGCGCGGTTCATTGCCATTTGAGACAGATTATGGCAGCGATATTTGGGAAAAGGAATTTTCGGATTTAATGACAGCCAATAAAGGCGACATCCGATCCAATTTGCGAAACGCGATTGATAAATATGAAAAACGGCTGTACAACACAGCTGTTTCACTGGTGAAAATTGATGGCGCCGGGCCGCATTCGGTGAGTATGGCGATTAAGGTTACCGGTAATTATAAGGAAGACAATGAAGAGCAGAAATTTGAGGCGAGCTATCTACTGGGGTAAATTGTGAACGATAAATCCGAAGCCATACGTCATTCAAAATCAAAATCACAGCAGGAAATTTTCGCCGAGATGCATCGGCAATTGCGGGCTTTTGATAATACTATCCCCGCCGCTCCGGAAAGGCTGGATCCGGTTTTACGAATATTACTCCAGTTGTACGCGCAACAATTGGAGAGAATTGACGGCCGGCTGGATATGGTCTGGGATGTTGCCGTCAATACTTTGATTCGATCGATGTGTCCGGAAAGTATGCGCTGGCCGGTTCCGGCGTTTACAGTCATGAAGTGTAAAACCAAAGATCCCGTGGTTCAAGTCGATATCCATACCAAATTTTTCTATAAGGAAAAACGGGAGGGAGGACAGACCTTTTTCTTTTCGCCGCTTAAAACCGAAAAATTGCTTAATGTTCGCATTGATAAAGTGCTTGTTCGGGTCGATGACAATCTGGTCGATTTATCTCCCGTAAGCGAAGAAGAGATGTCTTCAACTTCCCGAATGAGGACGTCGTTCCCGGCGGGAGCCAAATATCAGATTTATATTGGTCTCGATTATTCCGGATCCCCAGTTGATTTGGCCGGGAGTACGATCTTCCTGAATGGAATGCCTGATGTTCTCAAACAACTTCGCTGGGCCCGGTGGTTTCCTGGCTCAAATTTTGGATCATTTCAGGAAGACTGTAGTTTTTGCCCCGGTTTGACCAGTTCGCTGGAATCAATTTTCGCCGACAATGGCAGTTATTCGGATTGGGGGGGGTTGCGAAATAGTTCGGAGTTATTCAAATCTCTGGAAGATAGTTTTATTGTTCTTCCTGAGAATTTTACTTCGACCTGGGAGTTGGGGCCGGCCGATCCCGAACTAGTAGATTTGGCTCAAAAAGATGGCTTGCGTGATCTCGATGATCTGGAGCATTTGTACTGGATTCGCCTTGATTTACCGGAAGGCGGCGATAAGTCACGATTGCAATCATCTTTTGAAATAAACTTTGACAGCTTTATCGCGGTCAATAAAAATGATCTGACTCTCTTCAAGCATACCGGCGGGAATCGTCTGGTTGAAGTAGAGCTGCCTGAGGATTTATCAAGTATTCTCGAAATAACCAGTGTTTTTGATAGTCACGGGCGTTCTTATACCCCGCGTCATTTGATTGCTCAATCATCAGACAGGTTTTATTCCCCGGAAGAGCGCAATAATCGGCTTGTCCTATGGTTTGATTTCCCGTCGGAACTCGAGCTTCCTCCGGAATCGATAACGGTCAATTATTCAGTCACGGCCGGGGTTGCCGCAAACGGTATTGAGGCGGGGATGATTGAGGAATTATATGAGAACCATCCCGGGATAGATTCAGCGGTTAATGTTATTCCGGTCAATGGCGCAATTCCGGCCAAGACCGAAGAACAAATCATGACCGAGGTCGCGGCCCGTTTGCGAAATCGGGATCGGTCGCTGAGTTTTTCAGGAATTTCAAGATGGGCGAAGATTTTTGATCCCCGCATAATCAGCTCCGAATGCGAGAATGGTATCGAGCGATTGAATTCCGGCGTCCGAAGATGCATCATCGCCAAGGTCACGGTAAAAAAAGATAAATTTTATTCCATTGAAGAAATTGAGCTTTTGAAAACAAGGCTGGCAGCGTTCCTGAAATCACGCTCGCCGGTAAATACGCATTATCGGGTGGAGATTATTCAGGGATGATATATTTCGGCAAAGATAAAATGCCCGATTTCTGTCATCGGCGACATCCCTTTCATTATACAACCGCTCTCAACCTGCTTACCCGCATGGGAATTGATGTGGATCGGATAAACCTTCTGGCGGTAGGCGAGTATGAGAATTATAAAGGCGAAGTCATAAACCAGACTCCGCCTCCGGAAACCGATTTGCGCAAAGACGCGTCGATAACGCTGGAGATTGGATTTCCCAGCGCGGTTGACTTTATGCCTTATCAATTTTTCTATGGACTTGAAGGCCGGTTTAGCCGCGGCGACTGGGAGGAAGGCTCACGTCATTTCATGGCGCCATTTGACGGAGCCGTAATTCGTTTTGAATCCAAGACAAGATACCATGCCCTGAAATATAATTTTGGGATTGTCGAACGGGAATACTTGGAAAAATATTTAGCGCTTTTCGATTTTGATGTCAAAAAGGAAACAGGAAGCGATAGCGGCTACTCTCTCTGGGCGGCGTTATTGCCCGTTTTTAACGAATGGGCCGGAAATGCCGCCGGCGTTGAGAAAATTCTTCAGGCGGTTATGGATTACAAATTTAAGATAATTGAAAATCTCCCGCGCCAATATGAAATTCCCAATGATCTGCGCTATCATCTTGGATCGATGACCGGCCGGTTGGGACGTGAATCGATTTTGGGCGATTCTTTTACCGAATGTGATTCATGTTATGGCGTACTCGTTAGCGGAATCAGGCGCGATGAGATTAGGGATTTTTTACCGGGCAAATCGAAGCGGAAGAAAATAGAGACCCTGCTGGGCCTGTGTATGCCGAGCAATCTTGAATTTAAACTGATATTTCGAGTTTCGGACAATGAGACGATAATAGGAGATAAAGATAAAAACGCTATTTTAGGGTACTCGGTTCAGATTTGATTCGGATATTTTGGCGGGCCGGTATAAATTATCGATTTTTCAACTATCTTGACATACTCAACCGGCGCCCCTAACTTGAAAAATAGAAGTAAGGCGGAACAATGAGCGATATGAAATTGCAGTCGGTTAATTGGCAGGATGGGATGCTCATCAGCAAAAAGCATCTTACCCAGCAGGAAATATATTTTGAGGAGTTGATTCGCTGGCATGCGCTGCGTGTCTCTGATAATTACGGTCTCATCAGGAAATCGGCTTCCGGTCAGGGAGCCTTATCATTGAATTTGACTTTGGCTGGAAATCGGCTGCGGGTTGAGGTCAATCGTTGCCAGGCAGTCACATCAGAGGGATATTATATCAATGTCGATGAAAATCGAATTATTAAGGGCGAAGCCGATGTCAACGCCACCGTAATACCGGTATATCTGGCGGTTAATCCTGAATCCAAGAAACCGGAAGGCGATCCCGAACCTTCGGAAGATATTCCTCGTTTACCTTATTTGACTAATGATTATTCTCTTCATGTCGGAACACCTCCGGATTTGCCGCAGGGGTGCTTTATCCAGATTGGCCGGTTGAATATCAGCGGCAGCGAAGTCATGGTTGCTCCTGACTACTATCCCCCATGCCTGAATATTTTTGCCGATAGCCGGCTTTCTGAGAAGGCCAGTGAGCTGAAAAACCGAGTGGAAAATTTATTATCGCTATCAACGCGTGCCCACGGAGCGATTACTGTCAGCGGGACATTAAAGGGTGAGAGTTCCGGCCTTCAGATTGCATTCAAAGAAACTTTGGGACGAGTAATTTTGCATTTGGCGGCTACCAATGATGGATTCGTAACCGGCTCCAATGCCGGACATCCTCTTGATATGATTGTCTATTTCAAGAAATTATTCCGCGTAGTTTCGACTCTTTTGAACCTTTATCCGGCTTTGAAAGATTACTTGAACGAAAAGTTTTTTACTCGAGAATTACGGAGCAACATCGGCAGTTTCCTGGCATCGATTGATTCATTTATTCTAATGGAATATAATCATCAGGATATCGGAGGCATGATAAAGGCCATAGAAGGAATCTTGAACCCGTTACGCGACCTGTTCGCCTTTTTGGCCCAGACCAAAAAGGAAGAGCTGGGCGAACAGGCTATGGCGACCGAAACTTTGACATATTCCGGAAGGACTTATCGAAACCTGGCATATTCATCAAGTCGTTTAGAGAAGGTAGGTGAATTGTGTTACCTGATCATCAATATTACTTCCGCATCGCCGGTTTCCGATACCGTAATTCTAATGTCAAAATCACTGTTTTCCGATAGTGAATGGCGAAACATGCAGGTTCGGCTGGGGATTAATGATGCCCGGGGATTGGGTGAAACCGATCCGGTTGATATTGATACCCTCGCGTTTGGAAATAAAGTCGCCCTTCACCCTCGTGATTTATTGGAGTCGTCATCGGTTCATCAGATGACGCTTATTTTCCGCGGCGCCCCCGATTCTTCGAAATTTGATGGATTGGGGCAGATGGATATAATTATATACAGTCTTTAAGAGACAGATGGGTGAATGAGATTTGGATATTAGATCATATATAGACGAGCTTTTTGCTTACATCGATACTTTTGAAAACCGGTATGCTGAGTTCAAGACAGAGGCATTTATACAAACCTTTACCGGTATTTCCGCTGTCTTCCAGGCTTTGCGAAAACAGCGCGATAAGGCTATTGATGTTGATCAGTATTTCCTGAGAAAGATACAGAAATCACCGTTGACATCTTCTGACCTGCGCCAGATTACTCTGCAGGTTTTGATTACTTTCTTCGAATCGGAAGCGGATATTGACGGTCAGTCAAACAAGTCCTATCTGTATTGCCGCGACCTTCGGGGAACCAAGCGGGATATGACATTTTTTGAGGGACAACTTCTGAATTTACTTTTCAGAGAAGGCAGCCTGAATAATAATTTCCAATTGAATTTGTTTTTCATCGAAGAATTGGCGCGATATATGAATAAGTTTGGACGGGACGTGGACTCGGGATTGACACCCGAGACTTTTGATGCGATGTCCGATCCGGCCAAGTTTTTGGAACTGGCGCGGAGAAGGATATCCATGGGCAAGGAATTATTAACCGATCGCAATAGCCTCGAATTTCACCTGCTTCGCATTGACGCTTTTTTGAAACTTTCCAAAAAATCTAATCTGTACAACGATTACCTTCAGGAATGGAAATATCTCAAAACATCAAGTTTCTGGTCGAAAGTGACTGAATTTTCTTCCGAGGTTTGGGGAAAAATCAAAGGAGCTTTTGCCAGTTTTGCTTATTTCAGATTGGTGATTAGTCAGCGTCCGGCGGCGTATGGTTTTTACGCGGTGATAATAATCTTGTTTATTTTGCTGGCGTTTTATGTGCCCAATAAATGGATTAGTTATTCCGAGGAGACATTAGAAAGATTTAACCAAAAAGCCAGTGAAATACAGGGCGGGTAGTTAACGATGAAATTGGGCAAGATATTCAAATTATTCAAAAAGGGCGCCAAGGCGGCCGGCGGAGGCAAAGGCAAAAAGGGAGAGGTTCCCTCTCACTGGCCGTCGGGTAATCGAATCGGTATTTACGGCCATTCCAATTCGGGTAAAACGGTATATTATACCGTTCTCAATGAAGAATGTAAAATCTCCAAACGATTGCAGATATCGGTGACCGATAATACCACTGCGGGTGAATTTTTATCGAATTATCGTTCAATCTGGGGATTGGGGACGGCCGCCAGCGATGGAACGGTTGTCGATTTTCAGAGTGAGAAAAAATTCCCCGATCCGACGCCGTCGGACAAGTTGCTTCAGTTTAACGCCATTCTTGATCGCAGCAAAAAACTGTCGATTGTGGCTTATGACTATGGCGGCAAGGCCATCGCGATTTCGGGTCAGAATGACCTGGCTGACAAAGTCATAGATTATATGACGGGTTGCGACGGGATTTTATTTTTCTATGATCCCAAGATTATGGGAGCCGAACTTGAAAGCCAGGCGCATGTAGCGTCGTTTGTAAATATCCTGGAAAAACTGGCCCCGCTGAAATCAAGATTGCCGATTCCGATTGGGATAGTTATAACGAAGTCCGATATCCTGCCGGGTTTTTCCGGTGAAGAACAGGTTTCATTGATAAAATCTGAGGACGAATATCTGGCATCCGAGGACTTTGAGTCATTTCTCGAAAATATACTGGCCGATCCCAGAGTAAATTCCAATGCCGCCTGGGCCGGTTCGGTCAGGAATATTCTGATTAGATTGAAGGATTTCCTGCGGGTTGTTCTGGAAAGGACTCTCGATTTCCAGATATTTTTTATTTCAGCAATGGGACAAACACCTGAAAAAATCGGAGCCGATATTGGACGGTCGATTTACTCCCCTCCGGATAAAATTCGCCCCGTTGGTGTTAAAGAACCATTTTACTGGCTTTTGAATTCAGTCGTAAGAAGCAAGCGGATTTCCAAATTTAGATCATTGGCAAAAATAGTTGCGACAATAAGCATCATTTGGTGCGTTATTTTTTCGATTCCATTTTTGTATCATCATAATTTTCTACTGCCCCGGACGGAACGGGTTGAAGAAAATATTATTTCAGCCTACGATGGTAAAATTTTCAATACAACTGACCGTGAAAGAAGGCGGATAATTCAGGCTTATGATAAATACGAGCGGTCGTGGGCGGTAAAATGGTTTTTTGACAAGTATCAGGCGCCGTCGCAGAGGATTCGCGAAGCGTATAGAAGATTTAATCAGCAGGAAGCAATTCAGCTTCTCAATGGCCATATATCCAGGATGGCGGCCATTGTTACTGATACGAATTTCTGGCCCCGATTAAATCCATCCGATCAGTCTTTGATACTCGCACCGGAGCATAACAGTCTGTTGGAGTCTCTGCAAAGTTACCATCAAGGAGACGAGTCCTCGATACTATACAAGCGCAGCGGCCGGGCGCTGGTTTATTGGGATCTGTTTTCACAGGGAGTGATTAGTCCTAATGATACGGCAGTGTGGCAAACAATACAACAACAGATTCAAACGGATCGAGGACTATACGGGCAGGAATTATCCAAAGAAGAAATGGCTCTTGGTGATGCGCTGTCCGAACGAAAGATAAAGAAGGTCCAGAAAGTGGCCGCCAAAAAGGCGGCGGTAGAACTGGGCGATTTGATTGATAAAATCAACGGAAATGATTCCCCGTCCTATCGGCTGGATCGGGCAGTTGCCGAACTAAGGACAATTAAAGGCCAGCTTGACAGTGAGGCAGACAAAGCCAACCTGACTATGATAAACAATTATATTTCCGACGCCAAAAAATGGTGGAACCCGAGAACCTATTCATTTAAGGCTGAAAGCATACCGGGGGACGGACATTTGCACGTCGCGGTTGCATCCAAGGGACAGGATCCCGTTTGGGAGGAAGGGGATCAAATACTGGCCGGGTACGAAAAGAAAATAACGTGGAAAAAGGATGATGTTATTCATATCGCCCTCGATACTCTGGGTGCTCCGGAAATGTGGGGGAGTGAAGCGAGCGATAAGAAAATTCTAAAAAATGACTTTTCTATATTTGACATGGAAGGCGAAATTTCGTTTGATAATATAGGCAAGAAAATTAATATTACTTTCAATCCGGGACTCAAAGGAAGAATGCCGGAGTTGAAATAAAACATGTCTTGGTTGAGGAGTTTGTATAATGAAATTCAACACAATATATAGAAAATCGTTTAGTGCGGGCCTGATTGTATTTTTCTGGTTTGCATTTACGGCCTTGGCCTCCGGGGCCACACTGCAGCTTCCGCAAGGTACCGATGTGAAGCTGAAATTTGCACCGGGAATTAAGATTTCTTCGGGGAATCTGGCCGCTGAAGTGCCGATTATTTGTTACCTCGCCGAACCAATTTTAATCGGAGGAAAGACGGTCGTTGAGGAAGGGGCTCAAGCGACGGCCAAAGTCGCCGAAGTGAAACCGGCCGGCAAAGGCGGTAAAGGCGGCTATATCAAGATCGAGTTTATTGAAGTTGAAACAAAGGGCGAATATAAAACGGTTGACGGTTCAAAAATCAAATTGACCGGATTCATAGAAAATACCGGAAAGAATAAGAAAACAATGTCGTATCTATTCATCTTTGGCCTTTTCATCAAAGGCAGTCAGGGTGAGATTAATCCTAATTCGATATATACCGTCAAGACGGCAGGAAGTACGATTCTGGAAAGTAATTAGATTTTAATATATTCTGATTATTGATAAGGCGGCCTAAATGGCCGCCTTATTATTGGACAATTTTGATTTCAGCTATAACGGCATAAGCGTCATAGATCATATTGACTAAATTACTCCACTTGAGGGGCAATAAGGAATATTTCAGATTCGTCAACATATACCGAATTGACCGGAATAGAATCAAGTACATCCTGACCGGTATTCTTATACATGTATTGGATCACCGCAGTTATTTTTACCGTCGCGGTATCAGGCAGCCAGTCGGCATAAGTTCGAAATATGGAGCGAGCCATTTGAGCATCGCCGTTGGCGTCTGTCAGTGACTGCGGTGGAGCGGCCAAGGTATAGGCGCCTATTGCGGTTCCTTCATGCCAGGTGTAACAGCTATCGCAAAGAGTTATTCCTTTAATAGTGTACTCAATATACATTGATCCGGTTTGAGAGACGATAAGCTCGAGCGAAATATCTCCCAGACTTTGGATGTTAAATAGATTAATGTCGATTATGACGCTATCGCCCATAATGACTTCGCCGTAATGGGGTGAAAAATTGAGCATAGGCCGAGCCGGGCGGAGTTGTATAGGCAGCTCAATGTCGCTATCAGGCAGAATATCCGTTACGGTTGAGCCTTGATATAATTCCACATTGGCGACATTATATATATGAATTTTAAACAACCGATTTAGACCAGCAGGGACTTCGATTTCACCCATCATAAAACCGTCAATATATTCCAGCGTATCGACCAGAATTGAATCTATATCCCGAGCCTCCACTGTCAAAAGGCCGTGTGTCACGAGAGCCGATATTTTAGATGACGACAGTTGAGCCTTGATATTGACCGATGCGTAATTGACTGCACTTGTGTTAGTAATTTTTTCAGTGCAACCGCCTGTCAAATAAATGACGACACCCAGACACGCCAGAATAAACAGCTTATAGTAAAACGCATTTTTCCACATAATTTTTCTCTTCTAAAAAGCGGCGATAAGTCCGCCGGTTATTTGGAATCCTCCCAGGCTGATTTTGCCGCCATCGGCATCGCCCGCGAAGTAGGTGAATCCTAAATTAAAATCGACGCCTTCGCCGATACCGCGATCATAATCACCGCCAAATCCAAAGATTGCCGAACTTCCCTGCTTGTAGATATCTTCAAATTCATTGTTTCCGATAACTCTCAGTTGCACGCGGGGCGTAAACGACCAAGTTTTATCGGGATGATAAACCAGAGCGGTATTTACAAAAAATTCATTTCCATAAAGGCGCAATTGCTCAAATACTTCTTCGTTGCTATCATAGCTTGTAAGGCGTCCTCTCAAGAGCAGTCCTATATTTCCAATAAAGCTTGTTTTGGATTTATGTGATTGAATCCCGGTCGATATTTCAAATTGACTGGATGGTTTTCTCAGTTTTTGCTCATTGGCTTTGTCAGTAGAGAAAAAGGAAAAAGTCATTGATGCCGAAAAAACGGTATTTCCTTTCTTAGTATCGCCATTGGCAGAAATGCTAATCATATCGCCGGGATCATAATCGCCTAATCCCTCATACGGCTTATAACTGCCCAAATATTGATAAGAAATCGTTCCCCCGAGTCTTGAAACGCCGTTTGAAGCGGCTCCACCTAACAAGAGGTTGACGCCCATTCCTTCGCCCATGCGCCGCACCGGGAACGACAAGTAATTCTCTGACAGCAGCACCATCACATTAAATTCTTCCCCGAGGTTCAATTCCTTTTTTCCGGTAGGCAGGTTTAATCCGAGGCTGAAGAGGAACCTGTCATCGGACATGGAATGGTTGAACATCAATCGCAGGTCACCCAAGCCGGCCACGTTGCTATTGGTCCCGTCATCCAACTCGACACCGCCTGATATACTGGTGGCATGATACCGGAGTTCCCAATTGTCCTGGAGAGGCAAAAAGCCGTTTACGGGAATCATCAATTGATTGACGCTTTTTTTACCCCCGTTTTCGCCTTCGAGACTCCAATTAGTATATGTCATGCGCGCTTTTATCGAAGCCGGCTGACCATATACAATTTGAGCGGATGCAGTTTGAACGCCGCCCATAAGAATGGCGCATATACTAAGCGTTAAAATTATTTTACCAGCTTGCATCGAGAATCCCCCTGATAATAACGGTTCCATATCTCTCGCGGTCATCAATTCTCAGTGGTGAATCTGTCTTTGAGCCAAAGTGTCCATCGTCACGCATAAAACCGTTTTTTGTTAAATTCAAATCCTGTAAATTATCCGTCCCCTCTCCGGCCTGCTCCTGGTCGGAAGACGTGGTGACATCGGCCTCAAATTGATTGAACGAAGCCGATTTGGTCGCATCGGCTGATATTGCACGCGCCGCCGCGTTGTTTTGATCTCGGGCCTGGTTAAAGCCGGGATCATTTTTCAAAGCATTGCGAAATTCTCGCTGGGCTTCCTGGTTTAATCCCTGGCTCCGGTAATCCAAACCCCGGCAATAAGCCATAAAGGCAAGATACGACTCGGTCGGAATTTTTTCAATCGCGTCGCGTTCTTCGGCGGTTAAGTTAATGCCGATATTGTTTATTACTTTGAATACGAAATCTTTCTGAACTTCGAATATTTTTTGGATATTGCCTTCGGTCGGATTGGTTACCAGTGATGAACTGTCGCGGGTATTAACGACGACGCCATCCATGCGGATAACTTCATCTCCCAATCCCACCAAAGAGCCGGTCACAATGCGGTTGCTTCCGACCAGGCGGCCAACCCGGGGAGCCATAGAGGGATCGACATATCCTGATTCAGCCATTTTGATTTCGTTCATGATGGCGTCGATTTTCAGGCGATCCACGACCTTCAGACTGCCGATTTTGGCCAGGTCAACGGCCGTTAATTCGGCCAAGCCCTTGCTGATTGGCGCCATTTCTTCGGAAAGATAAGTATTATCGAAATCCACAACCGCGATGGTGTTGTTTGGTATCTCATCGGCCTTGATTGCTGCTTCGTTATTTATTGCCGCAGAAACTTCGCGCTTTATATTCTTCTGGATTAAACCATCAAGCCGAAATCGAATTTTTTTCTCGATGGATGAGCTCGGGTTTAATCCCATGGCGGCCCGGTAAGATTCAATAGCATTCGGAAAATCTTCCCGGCCTTCATGAATTAAACCCAGATAAAGATTTGTCCTGGCCATCGGTTTTATACTATTGGCCTGGGACAATGCTTCTTCGGCTTTAATCATATCGTTCTTCTTATAAAAAACGACGCCCAATTCTCTCCAGGCTTCAGCGCTCTGGGGATTGATTTTGATCCCCTCATATAAAAGATCAATGGCTTGATCGTACTGGCCTTCATCGGCCAAATGCCGGCCCTGCATTAACAAGCTTTGCGAACAGCCGGTAATGGCCAGTATAAGAAGCGCCAGTAATATTTTTCGTATCATAATTACCTCATGCTTTTAAAGGCAGCGGCTTAAATTAACCCAAAGCGAGGGGGCGATAAATATCCATTTTGCGCTTAGCCTCGGTAAAGGTGTTGTCCTTTTCATACGCCTGCCGGAAAAATTCATAGGCCTGCTTATAGTCATACTTATCCATGTAATACAGACCGCGGGAATACAGAGTCGCGGCGTCGTATGACGCCGTGCCGCTTTCATTGAGGAGATTAATCGTTTTCTCATTCAACTCGATATCCAGTTTTTCAGCCAGTTCCTTGACCAGTTCTTTTTGCATGGCGAAATAATCCGGTTTGCCTTCCCGCTCGACGGTTGCCACGATTTCCGAAGTTTCCACTTTCACGGCCTTAATCAGCATTTTGGAATTGTTTTTATCTAATTGTGTAATGCTGCCAAAGACCATCATCTGTGCCCCCAGCATTTTGCCGACTCGGACAGCGGTTGATGTTTCCACCATTCCGGATTTACTCAATTCCAATTCCTTGAGGATATACTCGATTTTATCCCGTTCGACGACTTTGAGATCGCTGATTTTGGCAAAGTCAGCTTCAAAAAAATCAGCCAAACCTTTGGTGATAAAGCCGAGTTCCTCCTGAAATTTCCCAACGGAGTAATTATCGAATTCCATGATAGCGATTGTTTTGATTCTTCCATCGCCTTCTTCGGGACAAATCATCATGTCACGCGCCCTGAGAATCTTATACCAATGATCCCGAAGCTGCTGGGGCCAGAATTCGTAGGGAAGATGAATTTTACAGGGACCGATATTGGCCATTTTATCAAGGAGTGAAAAAGATTCCTTAGCGAAGCTTTCGCCTTTGCCAAAAGTAAGAAGACTCAAAACAGCGTAAACCGCGATGCTGTCTTTGGACTCCAGATCGCCCGATGCCAGAAGCTCATTGGCAACAGCAATGCCTTTATCAAACTCCAAATCGGTATAGTAAGTTATGGCTTCGCCGAGACGATTGGATATCGTTACTTCATCCTGCGCCGTTACAATAACCGGAAGCGATAATATCAGCAATGGCGCGACTAAAAAGAAGATGATTTTATAAAGTGGATGTTTGGATAACATAAAAGATACCTCCGCCTGTTTATTATATTTTCTCTATACACTTTTCGTTATTTGAGCATAAATTTTGTTTCGATTTTTTATTCTTCAAAATCGAAAATTAGCTTATGCGAACCCCCTTTTTCAACAAAAACAGTATCTATTTTCTCAAGCTCCTGCTCATTGAGTACCAAAACAACCTTGATTATATGTCGCCCGACTTCCATTCTAAAGGTATTATTGGTCCGCCTTTCCTGCGGCGTTCCGTCAATAAATACGAGAGCGCCGATTATCGGTTTGGAGCCAATCCGGACTTCGCCATAATCCCTAACAGGGCTCTGCGGCGGAAATGTAAATACATATGATTTTACAATTGTATCGCCAATCTGAATATCAATATTTTCGCCAAATGTTTTCTGTTGACTGCGGTTATTTTCGACCTTTATCGCATATGAGCCTTCGGGCAGTTCAAGGGTGAATGATTTTTGGTCGCGAGCCTGAAGTTCGTTATCAATATATATGTTCCCGGAGGGATTGACGCTCAATCTAAGATAACCGTTCTCAATACCATTGTCTTCAATCGTTTCTATATATATTATCCGGGTTTGCGAATATTCGCTTTGGTTTCCGTCGGCGTCGATAGATTTAACTCTCCAATAATATAATCCCTCCGCCATATCAATATTGGGCGTGTATCTGCTGTCGACCAATTCAGGGATGTTCTGCAATGATATAAAATCAGCATCGTCGCCAATTTCCAATATATATGTCGCGGCATTTGGAATGGAAGACCACATAAAGTCCGGCATGGCAGTATCAATGGTGTCATTATCATATGGGGATATCAATTCGGGGGGATTGGGAGGATAAGGTTCATCACCGCTCCAAAAAATGAAATAGGCGATCGCGGCCACAATAATGATTGATATGCCGAATATTATGACGCGGTTGGATTTCTTTTTTGTCGCGATCCTTTGCGTTGGCGTTGCGGGGGATACTTGAGACTGATGTGGTTCTTCAATAATTTTGCCTTTTACGCGCGAGTCAATCCGCAGTTTTTCAAGTGCTTCGCGCATTTGACCAACCGAAGCGTACCTGTCCTGCGGTTCCCGACTGATTGATTTCATTACAATAGAGTCAAGTTCACCGGAAATTTCACCCGCAATATGCCGCGGCGGCTTGGGGTCATTAAAAAGTTTGGCGTCGCGCAAGGCGAAGGCATTGTCACCGGTAAAGGGAAGTTTACCGGTGAGCATAAAATATAAAGTCGTTCCAATTGCATATATATCGGCCTTGGCGTAATCGATATGCTCAGTTGGATTGAATTGTTCGGGAGGCATATAAGTCGGCGTCCCGCAGGAGCTTCCGGCAACGGTAAGGTTAGGATCGCTTTCGCCCTTGGCGATACCGAAATCTATTATTTTTATCTGGTCGTTTTTATCAACCATGATATTGCCCGGTTTTATGTCACGATGAAAGATGCCTTTATTGTGCGCAAATTCGAGGGTCTCCAATACACCGCAAATGATTTGGATGGCTTGCTGCGGCTGGAGCCGTTCTTTCTCTTTGATTAGATCTTCAAGAGTGGTGCCTTCAATGTATTCCATGGCAATAACAATATCGTCACCGTGATTGAAGAAGTGTTTTATCTGACAGATGTGGCCATGGCCGTCAAGAAGAGCCAGCTTATCGGCTTCCTGTTTGAACCGTTCGACGAGGCGCGGGTCCGAAAGGACTTTTAACACCACTTTCAGGTTGGGAACATCCTGGTGCACAGCCAAATAGACCTGAGCCATACCGCCGGCGCCGATTTTTTTTAGTATTTTATAATTCCCGATTTGTTCAGTCATGCAAAAATATACGGATTAATAAATTGGCAGGCAATAATAATAACAAACTGACAAAAATGAATAAGGCGGGATGAATATGATTACCACCACTACAAGATGTTTATTCTTATGGCAACTAATCAGCCAAAGTGCTTTCAGCCCGGGCCTGAACAATATCTCTAATTGAGACAACTCCAGTTAACTCGCCATTATCCAAGATGGGGATATGCCGAATTTTATTGGCGGAAATAAGATCTGCAATATGATTGATATCATCTTCAGGCTTGCCCAATACCAGGTTCTCACTCATAAAGTCGCCAACTCGCATATCCATCATATCTCCGCGGTATCGAAAGGCAAGATGAAAGATATCCCGCTCTGTAATAATCCCGATAGGTTTTTCATCAGCATCAACAACAATTAGCGAACCGATTTTATTGTCGATTAATAATCGCATTGCGGATTCAATAGTGTCACGGTGCCTTGCTGTAATGGGCGGTGTCTTGTTTTGTAATAGGTCTTTAACCTGCATATAATTCTCCTGATCGGTAAAAATGGTTATTGATAATAAGTGAATTATCCAACCCTGTCGTTATAATATACTACAAAATGACCCATAATTCAAGCGTTTTCAGGCGCCGGATGACTCAAATTATGCGCATCGTTATGAGTACCATAAATATATACGGATTCTTGTTAAATATTATTGACTTGACCGTATGAAAATAAATGTTGGAAATGAAAATATCGTTTTTCCTGATACCAATATGTGCAAATGAGTGCACTAAAATAGGCTTATCTGGTTAAAGAAGTGTTTCGATATAAAAGCTGAGTATTTTCTAATTATATGACAGACTATTGAAATCGCCATATCAATAAATATCAATCTAGGTTAAGACAAAGATTGGCATTGGTTTAGTCATCAACAAAAATAAATTAGAACATTTCTTGGGGAAGGCCCATTGTTACTTATGAGTGTTCGAATATTGACTAACCATTCTGGTTTATTCAGCCGTATAGTCTGAAGATTGGTATGTGCTTTGCTCAATATCGTTTGGCAAAATCGGTCATCTATGGCGGATTATAGAATTCATGGCCTGTATTTCCGGCCCTAACCGGAGACTGTACAATGAAACGTCTGACATTCTTTGTTTTAATGATTGCCTTTGGTTTTTTATCTCTTGAAATCGCTCTTGCCGGAGGAGGCGTGGCCTCACAACAAAAGTCGAAAAACTTGCGTCTGGGAAAATCTCAGTCCGAATTATTTCCATCGGGGCCGTTAAAACTGCATAGCGCCGGTAAGGTGGTGAAAAATATAACTTCGCTTGCGACGGGAACCATGGAAGTAACCCAGGGAGGGGATGATATTGCCTCAGCGGTTGTTATTAATTCGATGCCGTTTACCGGGATGGGAACAACAGCAGGATATAACGATGATTACGAAGAAAGCTGCAACAGCGAAGCGGATCAGGATTTCCCTGATGTCGTATACTCATTCAGTCCCAATGCGAACGGTTTACTCGATGTTGTGTCATGCAATTCATCATATTTTACAAGGCTATGGATTTATCAGACTTCAGAGAGTAATTTAATTGCCTGTAATCGGGTTAGTACATTATGTCCCGGATTACCGCGAGCGGCTTTGCTGAATGTTTCGCTTGAGGCCGGAAATACTTATTACATAATTGTTGATGGCGATAGATTAATAACCAGTGATGAGCCGGGACCGTATACAATTGAATGTACTTATGAAATCGCCGCGGGTCTATCCGACTCGACAATGCTGCACCCTACGGCGGCATATTCCGGAACAACTGATATTGTATTTGGCTGGGAAGAAAACGCCGCCGACACGGCGGTGTTTTGGTATGGCTCCGACGACGCGGGTATGAATTTCCCATCAGCCGGAGCGTTCAATGGGGAGTTTTATTATCCTTCAGTTGAGTATTGGGGCAGCGGTTCGCAGTTTTATGGAACTATGGTTCCGGGACCGAGTGAATCAAACGGCGCACCGATTCTATTGATTGATTTCCCGAGTCCGACAAATACAGATTTATGGTCATTATCCTCATGGAGCTGGGGATCTTTGGGTTGGAGTGGCATGAAAATGGCTGATATCGCCTGCGAAAGCTCACAGGAGTTTTCTCAGGCTCCCGGGCAATATCGCTTTGGGATGATTTCATTTATCAGTTCGACAACTTATCCTAATTATGCTATGACGGATGGTCCGCATATGTTTTTCCAGGCTGATGAACCGGGTATGGGGACGTTAAGCCTGTATAAGCTTGATGGCTGTAATTCGACGACCTGTGATATAGATCCGGTATCCAAACTTTCTTATGCCATATATGATTTTTATGATCCCGATGCCAGTCAGTGGCAGTTATTTATTCGTCGGGATTTATTTGGTGATCCCGACAACACTACTTATAGCAATGCCTATGTTTATTCTATGGAAAGCGCCGCGGATCATGTCATGTACCCTTCGGTTGCCTCCAACGACAGCAATATTGTTATTCTAAGCGAATTTTATTCTGATAGCATCCCTGGAGATCGGGATATTATCTGCTGGTACAATGAAGGGTCCGATGGAGATCATGGAACTCTGTTGACCAGTGTCGTTGTCGCTTCCACCGATGATGAGAGATACCCCCGGGTAGTTAATGTCGCCGGAGATATTTATATGGGTACATTTGTTTGCGGCGACACTCTGTTTCAGATAGTGACGCACGATGCCGGAGCGACATGGACCGATCCGATGCCTATTAGCGATGCCGCTTCTGATAAAGTCGTTAATGAATATCGCAATTCGGATTTGTCTGAATATGGCAATATTGCCGTTTGGGAATACCAAATGCAGGGCGAACCAGATACAAGCAAATTTATACATTTTGCCGCTATATTTTTGGATACCGACGAAGATGGGATTGGCGAAGCTGTCGATAACTGCCCTTCGACTCCAAATCCAAATCAGGATGATGTTGATGCCGATGGTGTCGGTGATGATTGTGATAACTGTCCCAATAAATATAATCCTGATCAAGCCGACAGTGATGAAGATGGAGTTGGCGATGTTTGCACGGTCTATTGCGGCGATGCCAACAGCGACACTCGAGTAAATATCAGTGATGCCGTCTGGTTAATTAATCATGTTTTCAAAGGCGGGCAGGCACCTGATCCTCTGGAAAATGGTAATGTAAATTGCGACGCATCGGTCAATATCGCTGACGCAGTTTGGCTGATTAACCTGATTTTCAAAGGCGGCCCGGGGCCTTGTGATTGTAAATGATATTAAAACAATAAATTATTAAAAAAGGAGCCTTTGAAAATAAGGTTCCTTTTATTTTTGACTGCCATAACGCACTTAACCATCAATAACTTATAGACTAAAATAAATCAAGAATAAATAATGTGAGATTCTATGCTTTGTGAAAGATTTCACTTGATTTTTTCGTCCAATAAATCTATTATTTTAATAGGCTTTAGAATTGAACCAGAATTTTGTGAATTGGAGTTATCTGAAATGAAATTTCCGACGCGGGCTCGCTATGGATTACGAATGATGATGGAACTGGCGAGATTGCAGGAGAAATCCACATTGGTTCAATTGAAGAATATTGCGAAAGTGACAGGGTTGTCGAAGAAATATCTGGGTCAATTGATAATTCTGTTAAAGGACCATGAATTGGTAATTGTAGTTTCCGGACGAGGAGGAGGATACCGGTTAATCCGGTCGGCCGATGAAATAACTTTGCGGCAGGTCTTAAAGGCGGTGTACGGCCCGATATTCGCAACCGAATGCGTGGTCAATCCGGATATATGCTTGAATGCAGTCTTTTGTGAAACGCGAACGATCTGGGCTTTGATTTCTGATAAGGTGCAAGAGGTATTGGATCAATATACACTTGCTGATTTGGTTGACCGGGGATGGTTAAACCGGATTAAGAATGAATATCCGAATTCGCCATATCTGCATTTGCAAAGCCTGGCATTGGAGGATAAAGATATTGGTATGTCCGGATGTCCATCCGGGCAATGAGAATTGGATTGACGGAAATTATGTGGGACTCTAAATATATACAAGTGGTGATATCTGGAGGGATATATGAACACTCTGCAATTGTTTAATTACACAGCCATCGTTTTTTTTGCGATTATCGTAGTCATCAAAATGATGCGGATAGCGCGAATGCCACTTCATCTCCGGTGGGATTTATATCCTATTCCCCACGAAAAGGGGAAGGGGAAATACGGCGGTTCGTATTATGAAGAAAGTGACTGGTGGACCAAACCTAATGAATTTTCACTTTTTAGTGAATTAAAAGAAATGGCCAAAGAAATTATTTTTGTCCATTCAGTATATAAAAATAACCGACCACTGTGGTATTTTTCATTCCCCTTCCATTTTGGATTGTATTGCCTGATTGGTTTTTTTGTTCTGATTATCATCGGGGCTTTGATGGGGATGTCGGGAACTTCGTTGTCATCAGAATCAGCCGGAATCGGGGCATTGGTTTTTTCGCTGACTAATGTAATGGGCACTGTCGGCTGGGTTTTAAGTATTATAGGCGGGGCCGGACTTTTCTTATCTCGGGTTCTTAGAGGCGAATTGCGCGGGCCATCAGTAATATCGGATTATGTCAATATTCTGTTTATGCTGGCATTTTTGGTCACCGGTTTTTTATCAGGCTGGATGCATGATCCGGGATATGTTTACTTGCGTTCGTATACCCATAGTATGATTACGTTTTCAACTGCCGGAATAATGCCCCAGAGTCTAACGGCACATTTGTGGGTGCTGGGTGCGCTACTATTGTATTATCCGTTTACCCACATGACGCACGTATTCAGCAAATATTTCACTTACCATAAAATTCGCTGGGAAGATTCGCCCAATACCCGTGGCAGTAAAATTGAAAAATCAATTATGGGAAACCTGGGTTATCGTGTCAGTTGGTCGGCCCCTCATATAAAGGCCGGTTCGACCTGGGCCGAAGCGGCAACTACTAATCCGACCGAGGAGAAAAAGGATAATGGCTAAGTCAAAAGTATCTATAAAGGATTTTGGAAGCAAAGAAGGGCAGCTCGTCAATCTCGATCAGTCGAAATTCCTGCCTTTACCGGCGCCATACGACAAACTTGATCTGGAACCTCAGTTTAAACAGCTGTCTGATGCGAATAGACAAAAGCTGGAATGCGATCTGGACGGAGTTTCTGGATATAAATTTCCTCGTCCGGAAACTGAAGAAGAGAAAAGGCAATTGGTCGAGAAGTTTTTATCCGGGTTGCAGAAGTTGTTCCAGAAGGAGAATAACTGGACATTTTTACAGCCGCTGTTTCTTACCATGGAATACTGCGTCAAATGCCAGACCTGCGCAACGGCCTGTCCCATATTTAACGAATCGGGAGGAGAAGAAATTTACCGTCCGACCTTCAGATCGGATATAATGCGGCGTTTGTATAAAAAATATGTCAAGAGCGGCGGTAAAATATTCGCCAAATTATCCGGCAATGATATAAACGCCACCTGGACAATGGTGGCTCGATTGATGGAGTTGTGTTATCGCTGCACGATTTGCCGGCGTTGTGCGCAAACCTGTCCGATTGGGGCCGATAATGGACTAGTTACCCGTGAGCTGAGAAAGATATTCAGCCAGGAAATGGGCATAACAGTTACTCCGCTTCATGAGAAGGGCTCAATGCAGCAGCTCAAGGTGGGATCGAGCACCGGAATGTCGACAGTGGCTTATCTGGATAATATTGAATTTCTTGAAGAAGAGGTTGAAGAGCGCGCCGGAATGAAATTCAAATGGCCGATGGATAAAGAAGGCGCTGATATTCTTCTTATTCATAATGCCGGAGAATTTTTGGCCTGGCCGGAAAATCCTGAAGCATTCGCAATTATTCTTGAGGCGGCCGGAATAAATTATACCCTTTCAAGTGAAGCCATAGGCTACGATAGTGTAAACTATGGCACCTGGTATGACGATATGCAGTTCGCCCGGGTGGCTCTCAAACATGCGGCGGTGGCCAAGAAACTGGGTGTCAAGAAAATCGTTCTGGCGGAATGCGGCCATGCTCATAAAGCCCTTACGGTTATTGCCGATCGAGTCTTGACCGGCGATTTTAATATTCCCCGTGAAAGCTCAATGACGCTGCTAAGAGAAATAATCAAGAGCGGTCGCCTGAAACTGGACCCTTCGCGCAATGATGATATTACCGTCACTCTTCATGATCCATGTAATATGGTGCGTTTGATGGGCATAGTCCAACCGCAGCGCGATGTCCTCAAAGCTGTTTGCAATAATTTCCGCGAAATGACCCCGCACGGAGTGAAGAATTATTGTTGCGGGGGCGGAAGCGGTTTTGCTATCACACAGGATCTGAATTTTCCGGATTGGAGACAATTAATTTCAGGGCGAGCCAAAATGCGGCAGATTCTGGATGTCTTTCAGGATATTATTGGCCCAGAGCATAAGAAATATGTATGCGCGCCATGTTCCAATTGTAAGGGGGCGATGAGAGATATGTTCGCGGCCTATGGTTTATTCGACCGGTGCAATATTCTTTATGGTGGATTAGTTGAGCTGATTGTCAATGCCATGCCTGAAATTAAAGAACCGTTTTTGGAATGGGAATGGCATTAGAATTTTAGTCTGAAATAACATCTTGCGCCCGGAAATATGAAAATAGTTTTCGGGCGTTTTATTTTTAGGCATTTAATGCGTTGCCGAGTTTTGAGACTACTTTTTCGGAGCGAATAACGCAATCATTGAGACTAATGCCTTCATAAGCATTGCCTGTGAAATACAAACCGGGTAACCTGCTCTCGAAATCCTCTAATATTTTCATCTTAGCGGGATGACCCATGATAAATTGAGGGATTCCCTTCGGCCATTTGAATATGTTGACATAGTCGGGTTTCTTTTTAATACCGACAATTTCGGATAATTCACGATGAACAAGATCCGTTAGTTCTTCATCGGTAAGGTTAATCGCATCCGGATCAGTGGCCCCGCCGATCATCGTTCGCATCTGCACCATATTCATCGGCGAACGTCCAAAAAAAATGGAAGAAGTCCAAATAGAGCCTAAAATTCTCTTGTCCTGATTGCGCGGAATCAAAAAGCCAAATCCGGAAAGGTCGTGCTCGATATATTCGGATTTATATCCAAAACAAACGACAGAAATCGAAGAATACGGGATAGACAATAATAGATTAGACAGCTCGCTATCCAGATCTTTGGTCAGAGTAGAAGCTGCGTAAGCCGGAGCGGCACAGATGACGGCATCGAATTTCTCCGCCGGATTATATTTGAAATTCAATTCATAGCCGTCATCAATTATTCTAATCGAAATTACTTCCATTCCGAATTTAATGTCATCAGCGTATCGTTTTTCTAAAGCCTCGATTAAAGTATTAAGGCCGTTTTTAAATGATGTCAATCGCCCCTGAGGACCAGCGGGGCCTCCCTTGCTTCCCTGTTTTTTTCTGGCTATCATAGCTTTGATAAGTGAACCATGGTTTTTTTCCATCTCTTCCATGATTGGGAAACAGGCTCGTAGCGAAAGTTTACGGGCGTCGCCTCCATATATTCCGGAAACCATCGGGACGATTAATGTCTCCGCCGCTTCACGGCCGATTCTTCTTCGGGCGAAATCAAAAATCGACTCATCGTTATCGTTAGTTTTCGCTTTTATAAAAGGTTCGGCAATAAGACGGGCGCGTCCTTTTAATGAAATCAAAGGGGAACTTAGGAATTTTATTGGCGATGGATTAATCTCGTGCAGTTTTTTATTGCGATAGATGTATCGTTTTTCCGCTTTTGGATTAGCCGGTTCGAGCAGATCATCAATACCCAATTCTAATACTAATTGAAGTGTTAATGGGATTTTATCGAGAAATCCGTTCGGTCCCCAATCAGATATAAAACCGTCTTTGCGATCGGTTCCGATTGTTCCCCCCAGACGCGATTCTTTTTCAAAGAGAACCGGCTGAATTTTGTCGCCATGCCGCCTTCTGAGGAAATGCAGGGCGGAAAGCCCGGAAATACCGCCGCCAATGATCGCGACTTTTTTCATAGTTCGACCGATTGTTTGGATATGATTTTTTCCCGTACCAGTGAACCCAGTAACTCGATAAATTTCGGGTCGTCATTGAACGATTCAGTGCGGATGAAATTTGTAATGCCAGACTCCGCAGCAATGGCTTTTAGCTCAATGTCAATTTCATGCAGCGTTTCGATATGGTCCGAGACAAAGCTGACCGGAACAACAACTAAATTCTTTACTCCGTCATTGCCCAGTTTTTTAATCATAGCCTTTGTCTCCGGTTCCATCCACTTGACCGGACCGCTGCGCGATTGATAAGATAGATGGTATTGATATCCTTCGCCCGCGAATCCAACTGTTTCCTTAACTTGATTGATGTATGGATCGCCGCTTTCGACTAATTTGATCGGAAGAGAGTGGGCGGTGAAAAGCACGTGTATATCTTCCCTGTCAGGAATTTTAGAAATCGCACTATCAATTCGAGAACGCAAAAGAGAGATAAATTCGGGGTGCTCAAACCAGTGAGAGATTAATGATATGCTAATACCCGTTCGCGTCAGACTGAACCATTTATCAATCTCGTCCAGTGAAGTCCCGGTTGTGGCAAGAGTATAATGAGGGTAGAGAGGCAGGACAATTAAATGATCGCATCCATCATTTACCGCCCGATCAAGTTCTTCGTGTATCATTGGATGAGTATATCGCATACCGACATAAGTTTTGACCCGGGGGAAAGATTCCCGCAGTAGTTTTTCCAATCCATCCGCCTCTGCTTTTGTCCACTTTAACTGAGGGGAACCGCCGCCGATCATTTTATATCTGCTCTTAACTTTTTCGGCACGACGGTTTGAGATAAATCGGGCAAGAGGTTTTTGGAGTAAAAAAGACATGGATAATTTAATAATGTTTTTGTCGCAAAAGAGATTGAATAAATAGGGTTGAATATCTTCGAGAGTATCCGGCCCGCCCATATTCAATAGTAAAACACCCCATTTCTTAGCCATAAAATCAAACTCATCGGCGGGGTATTCGAGATAGTTGCTGAGGGTTTTAAATTTTTCGATCATAATATATTATATAGTTCTGGAAAACAAAGGCGTTTTGCCATCGCGACGGTTGCGCATATAGGCATCAAATACCATAGCGATATTTCGCACAAATATCATTCCCCCAGGCAAAACATTTAAGCCTTCCCTGGTGCGAATTAGTAATTTGTCGGAGATAAATTCGGACAGGTCTTTATCTTCCTGTGTGAAATATTCCGAATACGAAACGCCAAAACGATTTTTGAATTCCGCGAAATTTAATACTCCATTGCACATGATTGAGATAATGGTCCAGCGGCGAATTTTGTCATCATCGTTCAATTTTATCCCCTTCGAAATAGCTATCTTACCGCTTTCAATAGTATTCATATAGGCGTCGAGTTCTGAAATGTTTTGGACGAAGCAGCCCCCGATATCTCCGATAGCCGACATCCCGATACCGATCATATCGCTGGTTAATTTGCTGGTATATCCCATAAAATTACGATGCAGCGTTCCTTTGTCAACTGCCTTGGCCAGTTCGTCATCGGGCCGGGCAAAATGATCCATGCCAACCTGGACATAACCGGCTCCAAAAAATTTTTCCACCGCAGTCGCAAAGAGGTCATATTTCAGCTCAGCCTGGGGAAGTTCATTTTCAACAATTTTGCGCTGGTGCTCTTTGATGCTGGGCAAATGGGCGTAACTGTAAACAGCGACGCGATCAGCGCCCATATCGATAACCTGCTGAATCGTTTCAGAGAAGTTTTCAATCGTCTGAAGCGGCAAGCCATAAATCAGATCAATATTAATTCCGGTAAATCCGAGCTTGCGGCAATAATTAAATAGTTTTTTAGTTTCTTCATGCGTTTGATTTCGACCGATTGCATTTTGAACGATTGGGGTGAAATCCTGTACCCCGAACGAAATCCGATTGAATCCATGATTGCGCAATAATTTTAGCTGTTCCTGAGTCGTTATTCGGGGATCGACTTCTATCGCGATTTCAGCGTCATTCTCGAAAACAAATCGGCTTTTTACGGAATTGAAAAGTCGAGTGAGCTGCTCTTCCGACAAATAGGTTGGCGTGCCGCCGCCCCAATGCATTTGAATTAGATGGTTGCGATTTTTCAAACGGTCCGTTACCATTTGAAGTTCTTTGTCGACAATATCCAGGTATTGGCCGGGTTTATCAAGCCTTTTAGTTACGCTGGTATTGCATCCGCAATAATGGCATCTCTGCCGGCAGAAGGGTATGTGAATATACATCGAAAGAGGCTCATCCGTTCGCGAGGCTATGTCAAGGGCAGTCATATAATCATTAGAGCCGAATTCGGATGACCATTCCGGAACAGTTGGATAACTTGTATAACGCGGGCCGGGACGATCATATTTATGAAGTAGTTGTCGTATCAATTTTGCTTTTACCTTTTTTCTTGAAATTATATGAGTGCACCGTATCTATGACAAGGCGAGCGTTATCTACCGGCGTTGTCGGCTGAATTCCGTGACCGAGATTGAAAATATAGTGATCATAGTCGGGCACATCGTTCAATAATCTAATTACCTCGAGTTCGAGCTTTGCCGGTGATATTAGTAACAGGCGCGGATTCAAATTCCCCTGAATAGTTTTGCCTTCCAATTTAGAAAAGGCGTGCCTGATATCAGTTTGCCAATCAATCCCGATGACTTCGCAATCAAGTCCGGCCAATAATTCGAGATAAGGCGAACAATTTGGATTGAATACTATTCGAGGTATGTTTGGGGTTTTACATTTTCTCAGCGTCTTTTGAATGTATGGAAGGGAGAATTGTTGATAATCTTCCGGCGATAAAATTCCGCCCCGACTGTCAAAAATCTGAATTATATTGGCTCCTGCATTGATCTGAGCTTTTAAGTATTCACCGAGGATATCCGAGAGCAGGTCAAGAGTTTTTTTGGCGGCCGATTGGTTATTATGAATAAAGCGTTTAATTTCCGTTCCTCCACCGCTCCCTTTTCCCTCAACCATATAATGAAGAAGAGTAAAAGGCGAACCGCAAAAACCGATTAAAGGGAGGCGGCCGTTAAGCCTTTTTCTGGTTTCCGTTATCCCCTCTAAAACGATTTTCAATTTGTCTTCCGGATTATACGCGCGAAGAGACGCAACATCTTTGCTACTTCTAATCAGCGGCTCTATTCGAGCGCCGGTGTCATCGAATCCGATTTTGATTCCCAAAGGTTCGAGAGGAAGGAGGATATCGGAAAAAATAATGGCGGCATCGGCGCCGATTATTTCCACCGGCTGCATTGTAACATCGGCAATTAACCGTGGAGAGCGGCAGATATCCAGAAAAGTATGCGTCTTTTTGATTTCCTGGTATTCCAGGAGATAGCGGCCTGCCTGGCGCATGATCCATGCCGGAAGACGGTCATGAGGTTTGCCCCAGGCGGCGTCGATCAAACCGAAATTACTCATTAAGCTTCACCGCCCGGCGTGAATTTGTATCCCGTACCCCAGATAGTATGCAGATATTTCGGATGAGCCGTATCTGATTCAAATATCTTGCGTAACTTGACAATAAAATTATCGACCGTTCTGTTTGAGGGATAGATATCGTATCCCCAGACGGCATCGAGTATCATATCTCGTGTTACGACTTCGTCGGCATGTTCGGTTAGGAGCTTCATGATCATGCATTCTTTTTGAGATAATTCCCGTTCACCGTCAACCCCTCGGGCATGGAAAGATTTGAAGTCAATCCAGAATTCTCCGAATGAAAATCTATTTTTGGATATTGCCTTATCGCTGAACCAGGCCTGGCGTCTGAAAATTGCCGATACACGAACTAATAACTCTTTTAAGCTGAATGGTTTGGTCAGGTAATCATCACCACCGGCGATAATTCCCTCAACCCGGTCGTCAGTCTGATCTCGGGCGGTGAGAAATAAAATTGGAATGCGATCGCCTTCTTTGCGAATCGTCCTGCAGACCGTAAGACCGTCTATACCGGGCAACATGATATCCAGAATTATCAGGTCAAAGGCTCCCCGACGCCATACCTCCAGGGCGGCATGTCCATCGGCGGCAATTACGGCCTCATATCCTTGAGCCTCCATATTCATCTGGATTCCGTCGGAAATATGAGCCTCATCCTCAACTATAAGTATTTTTTTCTTCATCATTTTGCCAGCGGAAGGGTTATTACAAATTTCGAACCCTGGTTGGTCCCCTTGGATGATGCAGTAACTGTGCCGGTATGAGCATCAATTATTTGTCTGACCAGAAATAGGCCCAGTCCGCTGCCATTAACGGTACGAGTCATTTCATCGCCGATGCGGTAAAATCTATTGAAAATTTTTGGAATTTCGGAAGCCGGGATTCCGATTCCATTATCAATTATCTGTATCATTGAATTTCTCTTATCCGAGCTCAGCAATACCGAAATTGATTTATTTTCCGGAGTTGAATATTTCATGGCATTGTCGATGAGCGCTCTTATAGCTCTGCCCAGAGCTTGATAATCGGTTCGGGCGAAAATGCCGGGTTGGATATCACGCTTAAGTATGCCCCGGTTCCGAGCAATATAAGGCTCGATGCTGTCCAGGTATTTATTTAAGTCATGAGATAAACTTGTCTTTTTGAGTTTTAGTGAATAATCGCTTTTACTGAAATGACCCGCTTGCAAAACATTATCAATCATGTCTTCAAGGCGATTGGTATCGTCAATCATCCGGGGAATTATTTCACCGGTTTTTTTTGGATTGACATTACCGGTCTGTAAAGTCTCAAGGTACAATCGCAGCGATGTAATAGGCGTCCTGAATTCATGCGTTACAGCCTGAATAAAATTCCGCTGCTGAGATTTTAATTCTTCCGACCGGCGAAGCGTGCGATATATGAGCGTAGCTCCGAGAAGAATAATAAAGGTGAAAAAGCTGCCCTCGGAAACGAACATAGTTATCCGGCGATTAAACTTATTCTCAAGATTTTCTAATACTCCGGGAGAGATGGAAATCATTTCTGGAGATATCCAATATCCGGATTGACCGTTGGTATGATCGGAAAAATTGAATTCCAACTCAAGATTTTCTTGTTCGGCCAGGCGTACGGGATAGTTTTTGTCAAAAAAGATTTTGATTCCAGATGTTAATTCGGCATAAAACACCGAATCAGTTTTACCTCCGATTAGCAGTTGACCGCCTTCTTCGATTAGCCAACCTGAAATTTTTGCATCAGCGAACAGGCTGGCAAAATATTGGGATAAATCCTGGTCAGGAATCTTATGTGATTCCAAATCAAGAATAACAGTCTTAATCACGAGCAGGAATTCAGTATTAATTTGGGCGGTAAGTTTCTCAATTTTTAATTCATAGATTTCAACGGATCTGAGGTATGATGTATGGGCCTGGTCGATTTGAAATACAATCCACCATGTCAATTGTCCGATGCAAAACAGGACAACAAAAATAAAAACAAGGAAGGCAAAACGGACTGTTTTTTTTTCACGAATAGGCGCCATTATCAGAAATTCCTCAAAAGTATTGTCTTATCTTTGCAACATATGAATTACTCGCACCGGTTGTCAAATGTGACAATTTTGATATTTTAAAACGTCTATCATGGAATTAAGTTCCGCGATAAAAATAAATGTCATGAAATTGTCATAAGTTCTGGCTGATAGCCTTCTTAATGATTAGATTCTTAACCTTTTTGCTTTTCCAAACATTCTGGGGGAGGGCAACCCTGAGACGATCAGAGAAATGAAAATTAAAACTCCTCCCAGCGCCCTATACAGGATCGGCGTTTCGCCTCCGAGGGTCCAGGCAAAGAGGGCCACAAAAACCGGTTCCGTCGCGAATATCAGGGAAACTTTTAGAGGCGCCACAAGTTTTTGAGATAGAAGCTGGATCACAAAAGCTGACAAGGTTGGGAAAATGGCAAGAAATACAATGACCCCACCGATTTTAGACCCGGTGATGGTAAAGGGTAAATCAAAGATGATTCCGGTTATAACGCTAAAGATGCCCATTAACAAAAATTGCTGGCAGCTCAGGACAAAAGCATCGCTTCCGCTTTTCATATATTTGTCTGCAACTAAGACATGAAGCGCGTACATGACAGCCGCGCCGACAGTCAGGATATCGCCGGTATTTATATCCCTCAGTCCTCCGGTCAGAACCCAAAGGCCAAGAAGTGACAAAATTACCGCCAGTGACTCCATAAATTTTGATTTGCGGCCAAAGATGACAAAATTAAAAACAGGGATAAAAGCAACGAAGAGCCCAGTAATAAATCCTGAATTGGATGCGGTGGTATATTTAAGCCCGATTGTCTGGAGGACATATAAGAGCCAAAGAGCCAAAGCCAGAATAAAACCCTGGCGTAGATTTTTCAATACATTTCTTTTTGTGACAGCCAAAAATGGAAGTAGAATAATGCCGGCCAGCAAAAAACGGTAAGCCACCATAATTACCGGATCTACACCGCTCAAAGCATCTTTGACGATAAAAAATGTTGATCCCCAAATCGCGGCCGAATATATCAGGCCTGCGCCGGCAAAGGCCGATTTTAATTTTTTTGAGGCCATGATTAATTCAGTAAAAGTATTGTTGAGAAAATGTCAAGTCATATGCCCGGAGAAATCATCATCTATTCAGGATTGGCCGTTATATGACAGCCGATTTAATCTTTTGATTCAGATGACGATTATCCAAAAGTCTATTTTTCAATTTTTCTAATTTTCATATATAGCATTATCGCCAGGAAAGTTATTATCAAAGTTGCGACAATCAGACCCTGTCTTCGGAAATAATATTCATCGATCAGATCGGCCGACATTGACTTGACCGAATCGGCTTTGGCGATTCCAAGTTTTGCCTTGGGACCGACTGAGTCGATATTAAAGGCATGAATTAGAGTTCGAGTTTGAATCAGAGACTGATCGACATCCTTCATGAGAAATTCTTCATCGGTGGTCATCATTCCTTTGGCAATAGCCTCATCCAACGATTGCTGAGCTTCGCCGTGAAAACGGACAAGATTATCGATGGATACGCGCAGACTGTCGGCCGTCATAAAGCCTATCGTACCGTCGTCGGCACTATGGCAGTTAGTGCAAATGGCAGGTTCTTTTGAACCGATCATGTTATCCGAAGGCTTGACAATCATGTGATTTGAATGACAAATTTCACACATTGGGATATCGTTTTCCCGGAAGGCTTCGGCATGAGGCGAGCGGTTGAAAAGCTCCGCCTCAATGGCGTGGCATAATCCGCATACCGCCGCCAGTGAATTGACACCGGGCGGAGCGGCGCCATGATTGCCGTGACAATCATTGCAGGCCGGGGCGCCCAGGTCATTTCTCTCAAGCAAAGCCTGCCCGTGAACCGATTTGCTAAAGTTATCGAGTTGGTTTGTTGGGATGCCATATTCAGCCATGTATTCGGTATCGGCATGGCATTTCCCGCAAGTTTGCGGAATATTGACTGGGTAAGTACTGGAATGGGGCATGCGTCCACCGCCAATTTTGTGCACTTCATGGCATGATACGCAGTTGGCAACTTTTTTGTCTTTCTTGCCGAATAATCGTTGTCCGTGAATCGAGGTTTTATATTTGGCTAGCTGGTCTACTGGCAAAGAAGGGTTATGTTCATGCATGTATTCTGCATCCGAATGGCAGCGGGCGCAAAACTCGGGAACTTTCGTGAAGTTTGGAATGCCGACATAATTACGGCTGTCGCGAACATCATCCATATCATCGGCAGAAGTGTTTCCACCATGGCAGTCCGCGCAGCCAAAACCTTTTTGAAAATGAACGTCGCGAGATATTATATGCGCCGGTCCATCATCTTCTTCCCAGTCGAGATGGCAATTTAGACAATTATCACTGTTTCCTTGGCTTAATACGGGCATATATAATAATGCCATCGCCAGTATGCTCATTATAATTTTCATAATCATGCCTTTATTCCACCAGGTAACCAATGATTGTCATAGCCAGTATAAACAGAACCACAAATATTCCGAAGACTACGACTAACTTTGATCTTTTATTTTCCGCGGCTTTTCTATCCAAGGCCGGTATCAGGAGCCAAATGATCCCGCCCAATCCAAACACGGCTATTCCAAAAAGTTCGCCCTCAATAAACCATATATGGGCGGGAAGCATTTTCAGGGCCTGAAAGGCAAACATAAAATACCACTCCGGCCTGATAACGGCCGGAGGAGGTGCAAAGGGATCGGCCTTTTCGCCCAACGGCCAATGGATGACGCCGATTCCATCAGGGAAAATGACCGCCAGGAGAGCGAGGATGTTTAGCATTATCAACCAAACCAGCGCGTCGCGATACAGAAAATTGGGGAAAAATTTGATATATTTTTTTTCTTTAGGCTTTTTGTCGGCCCATGTTATTGGCTCGCTCATACCCTGACGCTGGACAAAGATTAAATGCAAAGATAATAATCCGACGAATAATGCCGGCAGGATCGCGACGTGTAATCCGAAGAAGCGCCCGATTGTAGCCCCGGTAACTTCCTCTCCGCCGCGCATGATAATCAATAGTTGTTTTCCAATAATAGGAATCGCACCAGCCATCCCGCTCCCGACTCGGGTAGCGAAGAAAGATAATTCATTCCATGGAAGAAGATATCCTGAAAACCCGAAAGACAGCGATAATCCCAGAATTCCGATACCGGTATACCATGTCAATTCTCTTGGCTTGCGGTAAGCGTGGGTGAAAAACACGGTAAACATGTGCAGAAAGGCGAAAAGGACCATTAAATTGGCTGACCATGAGTGCAAAGATCGAATCAACCATCCGAAAGAAACTTCGGTGACAATAAATTTAACCGATTCATACGCCGATTCAGACCCCGGACGATAATACATTAACAGCAGAATTCCGGTACCGACCTGAATCAAAAACAAAAACAGTGTTATGCCGCCCAGATAGTAGAACAAGGAATGACTATGCTGCGGCACAATTTTACTGCTCATGTAGTCGATCAATGCTTTAATCTTTAGCCGACTGTCAATCCACTTAAATGATGATTGTGAAATATGGCGCTTATTATCATTTAGCACTATGACATCTCCCTGGCAATAGAGATTTCATCTTCGACTTCGTTGACAATGTATTTCTCCAATGGTTTCGGGGGAGGGCCTGATATATTATTACCGTTCAGATCGTATCGGCCATTATGGCACGAACACCAGATTATTCCCAGATCGGGGCGGTGTTGGACGGTGCAATCCAGATGAGTACAGGTTGCGGAAAGAGCTTTTAGCTCGCCTTCCGGTGTTACAATAATTATACCGAGAGAACGGCCAAATTTGAAAGTTTTTGATTTTTGGGGTTCGGCTTCGATCTCTGCCCGTCCAAACGGCAATTTTAGCTGAGACACGTTGGCTTCGCCTGATTCGGGCGGAATAATGAATTTTATAACGGGGAATAAGACTGAACCCAAAAAAGCAACTATCGCTCCGCCCGTAATCCATTTTATGAAGCTGCGCCTGGAAATATTGTTCTCCTGCAATGCTCGCCCTTTCAATCAAAATTCCCTAATTTACAATCGCATGTATATTATGACCAATATCTTAAGTCAATTAGACCAAAACAATCCCTATTGTCGCAGATATTTCAAACGGAAATGTAATAATAATACGACTCATCGGCAATAAAAAATATTGAGTTAGATAATCCATGATAATTCATAATCTGGTTTATTTTATCCTTACAAAATTGACGGCGTTTATATATATTCAGACACGGTTTCAATGAGACTCAGTTTATTTAATGCCATAAACTGCACGGGAGCGATTTTGCTTAATAATATACCCAGGCCAATACTGAATAGAATGCGATATCTTGAAGAGATTGATACCCGTGATAGAAGCGATGGCACCGAACGAATGGATCGTTTGCGCCAGATTCCTCCCGAATCGGGTAAGTTTATTGCTCTTATGGCTGTATCCGCCCCGCCCGGAGATATTCTTGAAATCGGAACCAGCGCCGGGTATTCGACTCTCTGGCTCGCTCTCGCGGCACGTGAGAGAAAATGTAAAATACTCACTTTTGAAACTCTTAAGAAAAAAGTAACTTTGGCTGAGCAGACTTTTACCGATGCGGCGGTGACGGATGTCGTTTCACTAATTGCCGAGGATGCTTTAAATCAAATTGAAAAATACCCGGGAACAGCTTTCTGTTTTCTTGATGCGGAAAAAGAGGTTTACGCCGCATGCTACAAAGAAGTTATCCCCGTGCTCGCATCCGGCGGGCTTCTGATTGCCGATAATGTTATCAGTCATAAAAAAGACTTGCAGCCCTGGGTGGATTCGGTTTTGCAGGATACCAGAGTTGATGCAATAGTCGTCCCAATTGGTAAAGGTTTGTTGCTATGCCGGAAACGATAGACTCGATCTAATTAAGAGCTTGCCTTGCTTGATATCTCGATAATCCCAATAATTTTATTTAAAGCTCTTCCGTCAGCTCGATGAATCTTTTGTATTCGATGGCAGTCCAGCTCTGAGCCTGGTAAGCGCCATTGGCGAGGCTGATCATTGAAACTTTTGCGGCGACATCAGGATTGGGAGCTTCGTAAATGCTCAGAAAATCAAAACTCCCTAATAAAGCATAATGGGCGATAAAATTGACTTCCGGGCAGGATTCCTTAACCTGTTTCATCCAGATATTGCCCAATTTGGCCCGCTCTTTTATCTTCCTTCCCGATTCGGTCGAGAGCTTAGTCATTAGTATAAAAGTCTGCATAAGGTAACCTCATTTAAACAACATTTGATCTAATTATGGTACGAAATTCTGAGGGTAAGATTGGCTATAATCAGTAAAGAGCAATTCTCGATAATTGGGGAACATTTGACGCCAATTTCTGTTAATAGTAATATCGACAAATATAGTCCATGATGCGTACATATTGCGTGCCTAAAATTGTAATGAACGGGCACAGGACAATTGCGCGTATGGTTAATCAGATTTCGCACCTGGGGAGAGACATAACCGGAATGGTGATAATTTTTTCATTTTCTTTAAAGCTGGCCTCACCGGGCGTCATGGCCGGCTATTGCAGAGGATGTAATGCGATACGCACAGGTAAATGGGATTTGTTTCGATCTTGGCTACACTTTGATTGATTACAAAACCAATGATTGGCAGCAGATTGATCTTAAAAGTAATAAACGGGGATATGATCATCTCAAAAACGCCGGCTATGAGTTGCCTGATTTTGGCGAGTTTCATAACCGTCTTGAAAGTTTGAAAAAGAGCATCCGGCCGGATGAAAAATGGAAAATGGAAGAATGGAAGGCGACCGACGCTCCCCAAAAGTTATTTGCTGAATTGGGAGTTGCCAATCCTTTCGAAATCAGCGAGAGGTTTGTTGAGAACGCCTATTCCGCGACACGACCCTATATGAAACTAAAAAGTGGAATAATTGAGACTTTAAACACGCTCAAACAACATGGATATAAACTGGGTCTGATTTCTAATACTCTGTTTTCCGCGGAGTTATTGAATGAGGATTTGAAGTTGCTGGGTTTGGAAAGTTATTTCGACGCAACGATCTACTCCACTGATGTAGGCTTTCGAAAACCGCATCCGCGGATATTCTTTTATGCGGCCGATAAGATGGGATTGGCGCCGGATGAAATAATCTATGTTGGCGATCGTTATCGCGTTGATATGCTGGGGGCGCGTTATTCCGGAATGCACCCGATTTTGTTTTATCGGAAGGATTTGGATTATCCGGAGAATATGCCTCGAAATATTCCAGTAATAAACGAAATGCCCGAATTAACTGAAATTCTGAGAATAAACTGATAAAAATAGACTTGCCGGATCAAATGATTTGGTCTGGAAGAAAAATTAAATGGATTTATTTCAAACAGATGTTGGCGACATCTAAACAAGCCGGGAGGTTTTATGAGGTACAGAGCACTAACATTATGGGCAGTTTTGGCAATATTAATAGCCGCGGGGGTGGCAGCGCAGGAAAGTCCATGGCCGAAATTTCGTCATGATAAAAAAAATACCGGACGTACGCCTTACACCGGGCCTTCTACGCCCGATGTGGTCTGGACTTTTCATGCCAATGACGGGATTGTTTCCTCGCCCATAATAGGTTATGACGGTACGATTTATGTCGGAGCGGGGTGGCTATGGTCAAGCTCATCCGACTCAAGTCTGTATGCTCTCACGCCGGACGGCAATGTAAAATGGAATTTTAAGGGGCAGGCGGGATTTTTCTCAACGCCTATACTGGGAGCCAATGGAACCTTATATATTACCTGCCTTGACGGATATATGTACGCAATAGAGGATTCTGTTACTTATGGTAAGCAAATATGGCGCACATATTTGGATTATCCGTTTAGTCTCAGCTCTCCTACGACTAGTGCCGATGGTTCAATAGTATATGCTGGATCTCCGAGCTTTAATTTCTTTGCCATTGATGCTGAAAGCGGCATTATTAACTGGAGCTACAAGACCGGGTGGTGCATTATATCATCTGCGGCTCTGAGAGACGACGGTTCAATAGTTGTAGGTTCAAAAGACCATAATCTTCGGGCATATAGTAATGCCCTCGAAGGACCCATCTGGGCTTTTCCGACCGGTACGTTTTATGATGGGCATTTAGTCGATTGTTCTCCGGCAATCGCCGACGATGGCACTATTTATGTCGGTTCAGATCCCTATGGAGCCGCTGGCAAGCAGGCTTTTGAAAAACCTACCGGTACAAGTTTTTGGGCCGTTAACCCTGATGGTTCTTTCAAATGGATGTTTGAAACTCTAGATGGTGTCGAATCGTCTCCGGCAATCGGGCCGGATGGAACGATTTATTTTGGTTCTTATGATAGCTGCCTGTATGCCGTGACAGATATGGGCAACGAGGGCGTTCAAAAGTGGAAATTCAAAACCGATGGAAGAGTTGATGGGTCGCCTACAGTTGGCGGAGATGGTGTCATATACTTTGGTTCGCGTGATTCCACTCTCTACGCGCTATATCCTGACGGTTCGGTAAAATGGACTTTTCCTCTTGACGACGGAACGGAATGTTCACCGACTCTTGACGATAAAGGAAATCTCTATATTGGTACATTTGGCGGAACTTTGTATATGTTGGGAACCGATTTACCCGATGTTGGTGTGACATCGATAGGCTTGCCCGATGAGGTGCAGACTAATACTTCCTACGTTCCTTCGGCCAGCGTTCATAATTTCAGGCGTGATGGTCAGACCTTTGTTGTCACTTGTACAATTGAAGCAAATGAAATTGAGGTTTATTCGGATACCAGGACGCTTAATAATTTTAGTGGTATCACCAATACCAATTTTAGTAAATGGTCGGTTGGGCCCGATTTGGGAGTTGAATATACAGTTACAGTCACAACCGTTTTGGCTGAGGATGAAAATATGGAAAATAACCAACAGGTGTTCAGCCTGTTATCTTCAAACTTGCAATACGTTTGTGGCGATGCCAATGGTGATGGATCGTCAAATGTGGGAGATGCCGTTTATCTTATTAATCATGTATTTAAAGGCGGCTCGGCGCCTAATCCGGTAGAGGCCGGGGATGCCAATTGTGATGGGGCTATTAATGTCGGCGATGCGGTATATATCATCAATTTCGTCTTTAAGGGCGGAGCCGGTCCTTGCGCGTCCTGCTCCTGATAAATAATTACTTAACTCTTCTTTGAAACCCCGTGTCACACGGGGTTTTTATTTTTGGTTGAATTATTCAATACCATATTGTAATAATGTGAATGCTAAAGAACTTGGTTGCCACGGTCGAATTTAGTATTAGGAATGAATTCTTGCGCAATCATCCGGATTAATCTCTTACCTGCTTTTTGGGAGGTTTATCATGATATTCGGTAAAAACAGACATAGGATTCTTGCACCGGTTTTTTTGGTCTTTTGGGGTATCGTTTTGCTGACCGGTCCGGCATATTCCCTGGAGCTTGAACAATATAACAGGCTGACGGCGCTGATGGATTCGGCATTGGTTGGCGAAGTCAATATTTTTGCTCCCGATGTATGGAAGAAAGTCCAGCAATCATATGAAATGGCGAAAAATTCAGTTGATTTGCAGAAAAAACAGAAAGACGTTGACAAAAATGTTTCCAATGCAACTGAATATGTGGAGAACGCCATCAAATCCGCAGAAGTCGGGAAGCTGACCTTGAAGGAATATTTGGAGCCTCGCAATAAAGCAATAACGGCTCAGGCGCCTATTCATGTACTGAGTCTTTACAGTAACGCAGAACAGCAGTTTCAAAAGGCGACCTTAAAAGTAGAAAAGGGAGACGTAAAGGGCGGTCTGAAAGAAGTAGAAAAATCAGTGCCTCTTTTCGATATGGCTGAATTTGAAGCGATTCGAGTCGAAGTATTAGGAAAAGCGGATAAACTCATTGCCAAAGCCTTAGCGGATGATGCCGGCAAATACGCCCTTTCCACTCTGGACAAAGCCCAGACGGCTCGGCAAAAGGCTGATGCCGTATTATCCGGCGATAGATATAATCGAAAAGAATCGGTTGAGGAAGCAACTCGAGCTGAATATGAAGCCCGCCATGCTTCAAATATTGCCTTGTCCGTTCGTTCATTGAACAGGAATGACCAGGCCTGGGAAAAACTGATGCTGATCTATGAAATTCAGATGGATAGGGTGGGGCGGGCGATGGGATTTGATTTTCTTCCCTTTGATGATGGCCCTTTAGCTGCGGCGGAATTGATGATTGGTAAGACTGCGGAATTTGAAAATAAAATATCAACCCTCTCTGAAAACAGCGAAAATCTCTCATCTGGTGTCAGCGAACAATTAAAATCGGCGCTCATGAAACTTGGCGTTACGACAGACCAATCAGATCCAGTGGCTATGGCTCGAGCAGTAAATGATGCGATTGATGGGTTGCTCAAAGAGAAGACCGATCTATCCGGCGAACTTGCGTCAGCCCAAAAGAATATGTCGGAGCTGGAATCAAGTCATGAAGAAGTAGAAGCGGCTTTAGCCGTTCGAGTTGAACAGGAAGAAAAATTTAAAAAAGCCAAAACCATGCTCAATCCCTCGGAAGGTGAGGTTTTATTTAATTCCTCAAATGACATAGTCTTGCGCCTTGGAGGATTGTCATTTGACATCGGCCAGAGCAAAATCAAAGACGAGCACATTCCCTTACTGGAAAAAGTGAAAGAAATAATAACAATGTTTCCCGAGTCCGAGCTGGTGATTGAGGGGCATACCGATGCCTCCGGTGATCCTTCTTCAAATATGCAACTCTCTGATAAAAGAGCGTTTGCGGTCATGCAATATTTAAGGCAGAGTCTGTTAATCCCGGCGGATAAAATTATGTCTATGGGATATGGAAGCGATCGACCCATAGGGTCGAATCAAACTGAAGAAGGACGATCAAAGAATCGCCGCATTGATATTATTATTATGCGATAATCATCCAATTCAGCCACGAATAAAAAAGCCCCGTTTTGCAGGGGCTTTTTTTATAAATCATTATATGATATAATAGTTATGGTTTAAACTGGAAACTTAACCACCATTCGGCAATGCGAAAATCATTTTCTATATCAGGATTCAGAAGCAGGCGAATGTTGAATTGATCGGAGACCGAAACATCGAAATTAGTAATGATTGCGGTTTCATCTTCGGTGATGTTTTCCACAGGCTGAGTATATCTTTCGCCGAAATACGTCTCCGAATCTATTATGCCATTATAGTTTTCCTCTCGAATTGTAAAATATGCGGTCGTAATGTCTGAGGTTTTCCATCCTTCCAGAATGCGATTGACACCAAAGGTAAGATTTAGAAAATCCGCGGCCTTAATTTGTAACATCACGGGAATCTGTATCGTCCAATAGGTTGACTCGTATTCCCATTCAAGAAATTTATCCTCAAACATACCGCGTTGGTACGAATATGAAGGGGTGCCATTAATTTCACTTTGAGATTCGGACCATCGTTCCGCTATGACCGGTTCATCGCTCTGTTGAATGGTTTTGCTGCGAGCGAAGTACAGACCGGCATAAACAGTATGGCTGTTTTTCAGTTTCCATTTATTGCTGATCATAGCCTGATGAGAGTATTCCTTGCGGGTGCCGTACCCGGTCCTGTCATCATGTGTCCATGAAAACCCTTCATAATAATAAGTCATAGTGTCATAAGAATATTGTGAGGCATAATATGATGTATCCCGCACCGTTAACGTATTGGTTATATCAATGTTGGATCGACCATAGCGATAATAGGCGAAAATCTTTTTATCATGACCTATCTCTCGCTCCAGAGATATTCGACCGTACCAGGTGTCTCCGTCACGATTCCAGGTTTTATCGGTTCGGGAAGAACCTAAATTGTATCCCCACCGGGTTGAGACATCCGGATTATTCCATGAGTAATCGGATGAATCTAATGTCAGGAAACTCTGGCCGGCATTACCGGATAAATAGCCCATTTTGGCTCCGCCGGTAAAATCATCTGAAAATTGATATCTGATCCCTCCGCTAATATCTAAATGATCATAATCCTGGGTGCGTGATTCTTCGTCATATCGATGCCATTCATAATCGTATGAAACCCCATATTCATCATTGCGGGAATTAATATATCCGCCATCGCGGCTGTGGGTTGTTCGATTCAGGGATAATCCCAGAGCCAACTTCTCGGAGGGTGAAAAACCGGTGAATAGGGAAAATAAATGTGCCTGAGTGAGCAGTTCATCTTTTCCGAAATAGCGATCTTCAACCGGTATAATGGGGGCGTCAACCAGAGTATTTTCACCGAAGGCGTCATATCCGAATCGGTAAATATAATTCCAGGCGGGGACGGTGTAATATTTTTCCTGCTTATATATCATTTGATAAGTGCCCCCCAAAAATGGGCCGTTTTTATATCGGCCGAATGGATAAGATAGAATTCCGAATGACATGGTTGGTTGTGGTTCGTCCCGAGTTATGTTGTACCATCGATTGTCATAATATTCAGGATAATAATAAAAGTCATAGACAGGCATGGCGTAGTAATTATCGATAACTTTTTCTTCGGTACGGTCGCCGCGAAAATCGAGATATATCAAATAATCTTTGCCATCCAATTCAGGCAGATGGGCAGGATTGAGGTGAAGATTAAGAAATGAATCATCTATAAGCCCGACGGCGGCGTCACCAAAACGATGCAAGCCATATGGATTGAGAAAATAACTTTTGAAATAGAGGCTGGATTGCTCGAAACTCTTTTCCGTTACTCGTTCGCCCCAATACTGCCCATAGCCAAGACTGGGCAGCAAACAAAATAGAAGCAATAGCTTTTTCATAATCACATAACCCCTTCATAGTAATTTACCAAATTGTTACCTCGTTGAACCCTTTACACCACAACACAGTAATTGCATTCAATTTTTATGCCGGGATATTTCCGATTTTTTGGTGATATAATTTATTGTGCGATAATCAGTTGAAAAATAAACTGTTTTGAATTTCGATAATCGGTGTACCTGAGGAAGCCAGGCGTACCACATGGGACGTCTCAAATCAAGTGAAAGAAACGACACTCACCACTTTTTGTGCCCCCTCGATGCCATTAACAATTCTATTCACACATCCACAAAACATCAAACATGGAAGTATATACCTAAGACAATAACAGGGCATCATTCTACTTGACATAATGGCAAAAGCATGTTAAACTACAAATAACCTGCCACCAATGAGTGTATTGTCTAAAGGTTAAATGGAATGGTTTAGATTGCCGGGATTTTTGTATATCGCCATGCAAGAAACATAATTAATCACGATGGGGCATTCGATAAACTGGAAAAACAATTCAACCGTAAATTGCCCTTATACCGGGTAATTCTATTCTCTTTTATATCGTTTAATAGGGATACATATCCAATTTGAGATAATTGGGGCGAATTAGATAACGACCATGCCAATTATCGAAATGTGAAGGAGGAGTGCCATGTCGTTAGTCAATGATTACTGTCGAAGACGTATTGTTGGTTGCGTTTTCCCCATTTTGTTGGTGATTTCCCTAATTTCATTTACGGGAATGGCAAAATCAGCAAATGTGGTAGATATAGGATTAACCGGCGATGGGGGTTTGGCGCCGCAAGACACCATATACCTGAGTGTCAATCATGAATTTCTTTTTCTGTTTGAAAATGATATTAAACTCGGGGCCATCCAGCTGAATTTCAGAATCTACTCCCCGGATAGCGCCACATGGCACTGGAATGATGTTGGCGGATATGGTCCAACGGGTCTTGGAACCGGCAGAGCCTGTTTGACCGTTGCCGAGGGGAGTCGAATGTATCCGCCCAATGAAGTTTGGGATATGGGGGGATTTTTGGTTGTCGAGCGGGATATGGATGATATTCCTCCGGACACGATTTTATTTGGCGGCGTAGGCCTGGGCGCAGGCTTGGAGCCGGGGCCTCTTGAGCAAATGGTATCTATGCATTTTTCAGCATTAAGTACCGGTACCAACGAAGTTGGTACGATATGTATAGATTCTACGGTTTTGCCGCCCGACGGTGATTTTATATTCGTTGACGCTTACGGTACGACTTTTGTGCCGACAATTCAGGGGCCCTTCTGCTGGCCGGTACGAGAGTTGGACGAATGCCCCTTTGATGCCGATGGCGATGGCTTTGGCGATCCCGGGCACCCGCAAAATATATGTCCCGATGATAATTGCCCCCTGGTTTACAATCCCGATCAAACTGATTCTGATGGTGATGGAGCCGG
>JBDREQ010000028.1:0-20551 GCA_043819555.1 Candidatus Zixiibacteriota bacterium
ATTTGTTTTTGTTTGTTTTTATCTGTTTTGGTGCCGTGTGGTCACAAAATGGGCACAAAATGAAAAGGGCTTCAAGTGAAGCCCCTTTCTATTCATCCAATGAAGTTACGTCGGGTTGTAAGGCTTACTAACATTTCTTAATCTTCTTTGTTCCCCAAAAAGAGGAATTTTTTACTCACACCCCGCGCATGGTGCTGGGCCGGATTTGAAGACGTGGTTTATCATGTAAACAGCATCACCGACATTGCATTGGCTATCGCAATTGCCATCACAGGCTTCGATTGGGTCAGGGGCTGGGCCGCCTTTGAAGACGTGGTTAATGATAAAGACCGCATCACCGACATTGGTCTGTGTATCTCCGTTGGCATCGCCGCAGATGTATGTAATAGGCTCGGCGAGAACAAATTGTGATAATGATGTCGTCATGCCGCATATTTGATTATTTATTTCATCCACGGGAAGTATTGTAATATCCAGCCATCCGCCCGGATCAATCCAATGGAATAAACGTAAGTCCTCTTCTTGACCCTGAATAGTGTTATCATCAAAAGTAAAGCAAAGGGATAATTCTCCTGTATATGTAGCATCCGTTACAATTTCATAGTAAATTGGAGGGCTTTGGGGCACAACCCAAAATCCATCAGGTGCGCCTTCGCCAACTTCAGATGTACTGACATCTGTAAAACCGGGTTCCAATACATTCTCAAATGTAATTGTCAAGCTATCAGTCAGCGAAACATTCACATCTGAACCAGGCCCTGTATAACCTTCCTGACATAAATCACCAATACTGTTTTCATCAATATCCTGTTGGTCTGGATTGGATATTTCCGGGCAATTATCGCAGCTATCCGGATGAGTATCTTCGTCATAATCGGAATTATCATCAAACCCAATACAGACATCGCAACTGTCGCCTACACTGTCTAAGTCACTGTCTTCCTGCAGAGCATTTGCTGTTGTCGCGCAATTGTCACAGCCGTCCGGGACACCATCAGTATCTGCGTCGGCTAAATCATCATGACCGGGGCAAGCATCACATACATCGCCAACCCCGTCGACATCAGAATCTGCTTGATCAACGTTGGAAATTAAGGGACAATTGTCGGCGCCGTCCCATATTCCGTCTTCGTCTTCATCAAAGAACGCTCCCTCGCCGGATAAAGAGACATCTATTGCTGTTGTAATAGGATCATCGGTAGTTGCACTGAGAGTTGCACTGTTTGGGCCTAAGCTGGGTGGGCCGTACGTGACTGTTATAATACCATTCTCCCCCTGGGGTACTACCAGATAGCTGGGATCAACGGCAAAATCGGAATTGTCTATACTGATTCCTGATATTGTCACATCTGATGTTCCCCGGTTAAATATTTCCAAGTCCCAGGTAGCTTCGGTGCCCGTCTGCACCTGGCCAAAGTCATGACTGGTAGATGAGGTAATAAAATTCGGATTCAGGCCGTCAACGAGCCATTTCATTACGCTGACAATAAGGTCGTTGTTCCGGCTGTCAATATTGCGGTTGTTCCATGCCGACTCCCAAACGTCCGCGAACCCAGGAGTAGAAATGTAGGCGACTTTCCCGGCACCATATTCATTCACTCCGATAATGCCTAAGTCTGAATCCAGCGGTTCATTACCGTCATGTGTCCGATTATAATTGCTGTCCTCCCATACCCTCAAATCGCCTGTAGTCTCGATTATCTGTGCACCTTGGCCCACTGCCTCAAGTTGGTGTCCCTCTATGAGCAAGAATGGACGGTTATAGTTCGTTACATAGTAATTGGTGGCAGGATGTGCCCCCAGGAAATTCACGTAGAAAACACCTGCATCCCACGGAGCGTCATCTAGCGAACAAAGGGTTGGCCAATGTGTCCTAAACCCTAAATCATCAAGCAGTTGATACAGATTCGAACCGCTCTGGTGTCCAATATAGTTTTGAGATGCACCGATGAACAGTATCCTGCCGCCTGCTTGCACATACTGAAGGATCTCTGCCCTTTCATTCACAGAAATATCTGCTTTGGCGGGGAGAAAGATGAGTATATCAGTACCACCCATTTCTGCAGATGACAGTGGTTCTGTCGAGTCCCTCTGGACTATGTATTCTTCTTCCAGTCTTGTTACGAGATCGCTACAATAGTAAAACATTATATTTACGGGATCATAGTCTGGTCCCGTTTCATCTATAATTGCCTCAATTGCTCCTGACATGAGACTGCTGAAACGGGGCGAATGGTTCTCATCGAACATTACAATCGAATTGGCATGTGGAAATTCAAGGCTGGTGACAATCCACCTGGTACTGATATTGTAAAAGCCATCAGAAATGTCTACATCAATAGTATCGGTGCCGTTGTACAACCATTCCGTTTCATAAATGTAGGTCGGACCTGTGCCCATAGAATCCGCAATGCCATTAACATACCATTGATAGTACAGGGGATTACCATCAGGATCGTATGCCTCTGTTATTAATTCCGCCGCATCGCCACCCACTATTGAAACATTCTGCTGAGGTGTTTGAGATAGAAGTTCTGGTGGGAATGCGTTTTCCTGCAGGATAACAATCCCATATGCCTCCAGGTACGGAACGGTCATACACAGATAACCGTCTTCGATGTGGGTAGGCAATACCTGTTGGCCGTCAGAATCGGGGGAGGTATAGACTGCTTGCCAGCCCCTGCTTGTATCAACCTCCACACAAAGTTGAAAATCCTGTTTTTCCGAAAAAACATCGTTCGCCGGATCGAAGTCATAGTTGGCCAAATGGAGTAGGTAATTGCCGTTGGGATCCTGATAAAGGAAGCATGTTGCGCCGCCCGGCTCATATGTCTGTGAGACGTCGTTCGTGACAACTAGAGGTGTCAAGTGCGGTAGAATAGTATTTTGAAAAACAGATCGAATGGTTGCAGGATCGGTTGGGCCATATAGCAATTCCTCTCCACAGTTAAGGCGCTCGTAGACAAAGAACCCGCTCCCATACGGGTGGACTCCGTTGCTTGCCTGCAGGCCGGTGATTTCCGGTCTATCCGCCAAACTCGCATCCGGATTGTGGGTTCCAACCAGCCCAAAGGTAATAACAGTTCCACCATCATTCATGTAGTCGAGAATCAATTGCACCTGATCGTCATCGAGTGCAAATGTGTGAGGTAATAGAATTATCGGGTACTCCTGCATGGCCTGGAGAGTTAGAGGTGGCTTTGTTGAAAACCTTTGATCCGGCATGAACAGAACGTCATATTGATAGTTATATTGTGCCATGAGATATGCCGTTCCCAACAGCGGTGGGGATCCAGCAGTGTTGACATTACCACCATCCTCAATTTTCCAATAACCCGCTAATTGAGAAGCCTGAGCCTCGATTACAGCGATTTTGCCATCGACCGTCGGTTTTCAAATAGGGCAGGATTGTTATGAATGAAATTGGCGTATTGAGCCACGACAGAATGATCGTACTCCACATGACCACTACCATCTGGAGTAAAGTCTCTGGGTATATCGGATGAAAAGCAAGCAATTCCTCCGCTCGCGTAAATGTCTGCCATTGCCACCTTGGCAAAATTGTGTGTTACGGGCGGCAGTATATCGTTAGAGAGTGCCTCAACATAAAGAGTGACGGCCCAGTCGGTCTTTCCTAAGTAGGTTTTGACGTAAGGATGGCTGCGTGTGCCTCCTTCGTCGAATGGCATAGTCTCGTTAACCATGTAGTCTACTTTATCTATCAGGAAGTTACCCTGAAATCCTCCATTGTTGCAGGAGAATGTGAATTCCCTGCCGTAAGTGTTCATTGCATAATCGTGTGCATGAGTTGTGAGATCACCCACCAAGTCTCTCTCTCCTTCAATTAGGAGGAAAAAGTACTCAAGGACCAATCCTTCGTATGGCCCTTGCGGCCATGTCGCATCGAGTCCGCGTGCGATGAGCCAATCACCGTAATGAAATGTATCAATATCCTCAATGTCGAAGTCTGCCAATAGCTCCGCCGGAGTATATTTATTTCGAAGATAATCCCTAAATGCGTCCATGGTACACGGATCAAACGTTTGCTTCCCTTCATTGCCAAGTCTATCGTAGTAACCTGCATCATCCATTTGAAAGCCATCAGCACCTGCGTCTACCGCTACTTCAATCAATTCCTTCAGGTACGCTCGCCATTCAGGACAGAATATTGAGTATTGTCGAATGTAGCCTTGCAGAAGAATCTGCTCGCCATATATCGTACGCGTTCGACACGAATCAGACACGGCTGTTACGGTATCATAATGTAAAGAAAACAAGGCCGCGCTGGGCGTGTATATTCCCCCGCGGGAATGCCACCAATCTGCGTTGGCTCTGTGACGGAGAGTGTCACCTCGACCAAACACCCCATCTCCCCAAACATTGCCATCGAAATCTATCTGATCCATGTCGGGATTCGGCATATGGAAGCTGTACATGACACTGAATATCTGGATTTCGTCAAACCAATCGGGCCGTACCTGCTCGTTCTCTTCAGCTACGATTGTCGTAAATATGCAAAAAACCAAGACTGCTATAATCTTCTTCATATCGCTCTCCAATCAGAATCGTTGATCGTTGCCGGATCAACCATGACTTCGAATCCATTTGACCCGGCAAAAATATCACCGGAGGAATTAATGAATGGAGTATTTATGAATCCTCCATATGGGTATATAGTCATAATTTAATTAATATGGCCCATTTTGTCAACGAATTAGGCAGCGACAGCCATTGTCTCCTCATTCACACCCCGTGCATGGTGCCGACCGGTGGCCCACTGCAACTTGTTGCGACCTGTGGTCCGTCCGAAAAATAAGCGAAGCGTTTTTTTTCGGGTGAGTTCCCGCATGAGCAATAGCAATTATCAAATCGATGTGATGTATTATCCGAAATTATCGTCATTTGTAGGATGATTAATCGAATAAATCAAACATACCCCGCCCTTCGGGCACCCCTCTCAAAAGGGGAATATTAAGTGAGTGGTAGATGTCCGCATATGCCCATAATCACCATCAAGCTGGTAACGAATGATCAAAAACGACAAAACAAAGCCATTTTGCTGCAAGCATAAAATAGATATGAGAATACAAGGAATCTTGTGAAATCAAATGTGGATAACTTATGGATTTATTGTGTTATTGGGAAATAAGTATTACTACTGTCCGCCGACCGATTGGGCGCGTTGGGAATGATTAATGATAGTCGGTTGGAATTCATTGGTGAAATTATTTTCATTCATGGATATTTGAAATTCACTTATATCGGCGTTTAACCGGTTTGTGCAAATTTTGAGTGTTCTCAACGCTTTAACAAAATATGGATTGATATCCTGGGTTGAACCGATCGAATCTATCAAAAATTCCTCAATCTCATTGAGGCCTTTCATTTGCGATTGTAATTTGCCGATGCGATCGGCCAATGACTGGCTGGCCTGAGTTACGGAATCGGCGACATCGGCCAATTCGGTACCGCGGCGAAGAGTTAATTTCCAGCCAAAATCACCTTTGCTAATTTTATCAATGGCGGTTGAAAGCTGTTTTCCGGGACCCATGATACAATGAGTGCATTTTCTTATTGTCAGAAATAAAAGAATTGAACCGAATAATATGATGATTCCGGCGATTGCGGGAATAATGCTTGCGGCAAAGTCAAAAAAAGAGCCTGATTTATTCAGGCCAGAGTCGGATTGATTTAGATAAATGAATGGGGTTATCAAAATGAATATCATCGCGATGGCAAGATAAGTAAGCGAAATGGGCTTTAGCCATTTGCTGATGTCAAAAGTGATTTTAGATCGCATACGGCGATTATTCATTTTCGACTCCTTTGCACAATCCGCATTAAAGTTATCGGAGGTTTGCGAATCACTCTTGAGGCAAAAACAGATTATTTTTTCTTGACTATTTGGCCGCACTCCAATACTATTTCAATATCATGAAAGCTCCTTTTCCGCATGATATCAGAGCGGTATTGACTGCGGGCGGTAAAGGACTGGCATTGAAGAAGATTTTTGCCGGTACTTTTTTTCTGCTCATCGGTTATGTCATTTATACTGCGTTCACTTATCTGGCGCTATTGTATGATAGCGTGAGCTTTGAATATATCTGGCAATCGTACGGCGCTTTTCCATTTCGCATATATCCGTTTGATACCGTTATCGGATCGATAATTCAGGTGCTCGGAGTCGTTTTCGCAGTACTGGCCTTATCTTCCGGGATCATGGCCGGAGCAGTTATTAATTTCGAGGAAATACGGGGCAATTATTTCTTTTCCGCTTTTGATGCGATAAAATTTACCCTTTCGCGATTCTCGACGATGATTCTGGGTTATATTTCAGTAGGCGCCTTTGTTGGTCTCATCTATCTGCTTGGTTTTTTAATCGGCTTGATTTCACGCGTTCCTTTCATGGGTGAGTTTCTGGTGGGGTTGTTTTATCTGGTACCGGTTTTTGTTACATTGATATTTGTCGTTTTTATATTTTTCGCCGTTTGCGTATCGGTTTTTTTATTTCCCGTGACCATCGCGGCCGGAAGAGAAAAAGAATTATTTGGTCCGCTGCTTCATATGTTTTCGGTTCTGATTAAAGAACCGCTCAGGTTTTTCTGGTATCTCGCTCTGATTTTCATTCAGGCCAAAGTATACTCGTTTATCATGGCCTATTTGTTTTATAGAACAATTCAGCTTTCGCAATTTATCCTCTATACCGGAGGGGGAGAAAAAATAACGCGCATGTTCGCATCGGCCGTAAATTCCCTGCCGACCGATTCTACTCTGGTTAAATTTGTTTTAAATATATTTCCCGGCGTTGATTTTGGATTTGGATTCTCTCGCTGGAGCCCTGCCGGCGATCCTTCACTCGGTTCAATGTTTCTGGCGATATCGTTTTTCATATTGTTTGTCTTTATCCTCGGGTATGGTCTCTCAGTCATATCTTCCGGATTGGCTCGAGGCTATGCCGTTATCAGGCGCATGAAAGACGATTATTTTATTACTGAGGAAGATCCGCTTATCAATCTGAATGATTATGCCAATCCTCCAATTGACGACGATGAAAAATAACAGATTTATATAGAATGGAAAAACTATGAATTTCTGGGCCTATTTTTGGATTTTCGCGCCTCCGGTAATCTTGGTTGTCATCGGGATTATTTATTATTTGGTGACTTCGCCGATCGAAGAGACAGAGGATAATTCATGAATTCGATTCATTTCGGTCTTATCCTATATTTATTGTTCCTGGTTTTCATCGCATTTTACTCATTCCGCTTTACAAAAACCATGGGCGATTTTCTATTGGCGGGCAGAAAACTTGGCGTCTGGGTAGTTACTTTTTCCGAACGCGCTTCCGGTGAATCAGCCTGGCTTCTACTCGGGCTTCCCGGCGTTCTTTTTGCCGCCGGTTTTGTAAATTTGTGGGTTGCTGTTGGTTGTACATCGGGGATTTTGTTTTCGTGGATGTTTATCGCTCGCAAATTGCGAATTGAAACCGGAAAATACGACGCCCTAACGCTTCCCGATTATCTTGAAAAAAGATTCGATGATAACACTCACAGCCTGCGGATTTTTGCCAGCATTGTTATAACATTCTTTTTCACTTTTTATGTTTGTGCCCAACTGATGGCGGCCGGGAAATTATTTTCCCTTTTTCTTCCGATTAATGAACTAACAGCGATGTTCATTGGCGGCGGAATAATCGTCTTCTATACTCTCATGGGAGGTTTTCTGGCGGTAGCCTGGACCGATTTTGTGCAGGCGATCCTAATGATTTCGACGCTAGTGATACTCCCCATTGTTGCAGTAATGGAATTGGGGGGATGGAATTCAGCGATCGAACAAATCGCCATCGCCAGTCCAAATCATCTGAATGTTCTTGGCGGGCAGACAGGAATCATCGCCGTTTTATCGTTAATATCGGGATTGGCCTGGGGATTGGGCTATATGGGTCAGCCGCATTTGCTGACGCGCTATATGGCTATCCAAAATACGAATGACCTGCGCAAGGGAACCGTTATCGCGATCAGCTGGGCGGTTATCGCCTTCTGGGGAGCAATGTTTATCGGTCTGTTCGGGCTTGTTCTTCTGGCCAATAACCCGGAAGCCGCCGCGGATCAGGAAAAAGTCATGCCGCTATTGGCGATACAGCTTCTGCCCGGATGGCTGGCCGGAATACTTTTGGCCGGAGCCTTGGCGGCGATGATGTCCACCGCTGATAGTCAGCTTTTGGTAACGACTTCGGCTCTATCCGAAGATATCTATCATCAACTGATGAATAAAAAAGCGACCGATAAATCACTGGTAAGAATGTCCCGCGTTATTACTCTCAGCGTCGGCGCGGTGGCTTTTATTATCGCGCTGATATCTGAAGATTTGGTATTCAAAATGGTTGGCTTTGCCTGGTCGGGCCTGGGCGCTTCGTTTGGTCCGGTATTGCTTCTGACGTTATGGTGGAAAAAGATCACCCGCGAGGGAGCTATGGCGGGAATGTTATGTGGGACTATCGTGACAATTATCTGGAGATTGACTCCGGCGTTAAAAGCGACTCTGTTTGAAATCGTTCCGGCCTTTGTCATTGCCCTATTGGCTTGCTATTTCGTAAGTTTGGCAACGTGGAAGAAGGCAATCGCTTAAAAACAAATGGGAAAATATATCATATGAGGGGATGGCGAAAAAAATCACTCTATTTTAAATCACGTCTTGACCTGCAATATCTATTTCTAACGGCAATTGTAGTTCGCCTTATCTATTTGGCGTTGATGTTGGGGCAGGTGGAGTATCCTCATTTATTGGAAATCGCACCAGATACTGTAAGATATGTTAATATTGCCGAAGGGATCCTTGGTATTAATACTCCCGATGAAGATGCAGTATTAATATTCGGACCGGGTTATGGGTTTTTTCTATCACTTGTGTTTTTCCTTTTTGGCAAAGGTGCCTTGGCGGTACTTCTCATTCAGATCATTCTGAGCAGCCTGAGTTGTCTTTTGATTTATAAGCTCGGCAAAGAGTTAACGGATTCCAAGGCGGTCGGGTTAATCGCCGGGTACTTGCTGGCCTTATCATTCACTTCAATATCACTGGCAAATATAATTCTGTCGGATACACTTTTCTTTTTCCTGTTTTTATTGGGGAATCTGTTATTTATAACCGGTTTGAAGCAAAATAGCTTCCGGCACTTTATATATTCAGGTGTCATTATCGGATTATCGGTTTATATCAGGTCAATCGGTCAAATGTGGCCGTTGGCGATGCTGCTTTTGATTTTAATTTACCCTGTTAAAAATAAGTCTTTATCGTGGTGGAAGAGCCGTTTTGTTAGATTAAAAAGAGCCTGGGTGGCGCCGGTTATAGCGCTTTTATTAGTTTCAATCTGGATCGGTCGGAATTATGCAAAGCATGATTATTCCATTATGGCTATGGCCGGTCCTCATGGAATTAGTAAAGTCACTTCTTTGGCGGAATCTCGAATCGAAAAAAAAAGTAAATCGGACATAGTAACAGGTTGGGTTGAGCAATATAAAAACAAACGCAGCATTGACAGCCTGACCTATATCGACTATGCAAGAATGTACAATGATAGAGCTTATTCATCACTTTTAAACAATCCTGGCCCTATGATTATTGCGTATAAAGATATGCTTTGGGATAATATCATAGCGGCAAATGAATTATACCGATCACAGCTTCCTCAAATGAAGGATAAAATTCTTAGTCGTATGGAGCAGTACCGGGAGGAACGTATTCCACAAATTTGCTTTTGGTTGGGAATTGCGGGTCTGGCAGGATTATTTGCCTGCAAAAAGTATACGGCCGGTATTTATTTGACCATAATTCACCTATACTTTATATGCATGTGCGGTTTTGCACAATGGCAGGGTTCGCGAGTGTATTTCCCAAATCAGATCGCCTGGACAATACTTGTTTCATCTCTCATTGTTCTCACAGGACCTCTATCAAAAAAGCTAGGAGAACTGATAATTAAATTTCAATCACTAGTAGAAAAAAAAAGAAAAAAACAATCGAATGCAATTAATAAATCTGTGCTATCTGTCTTAATCACTATTCCATGTCTGATCTTTATCGGTCATGCGCTGTTATATGGAAATTATATTATTGATGATGCAGGTATTTCATATACTTATGCCAAAAACTGGGCAGATGGTTATGGTCTTGTACATAATATAGGTGGGGAAAAGGTCGAAGGGTACTCAAACCCTCTATGGGTATTTTTATTGGGTACTTTAATCAAGTTTGGTATGTTTCATCCAATTATAGTCCCAAAAATAATTTCCATTGTTTTTGTGATTTTGATGTTCACAGTGATTTTCAGTATGTTTATCAAATTTACTATGCATCTTATTCGGATGCCAATATGTTTCATTGTCTCTCTGCTTGTTGCATCCAACGTTTCCTTGACAATCTGGGCAGTTGCCGGATTGGAAAATGCATTATTTGGCTTTTTAATTATTTATGGCATATATCGGCTATGGTTAGAAATTGGTTGCGAAAAAAAATATATCTTCTCGGGTTTAGTATTATTTCTTGTTTGCCTAACCAGACCCGATGGAGTAGTATATTTGGGGGCATCGTATTTTATTGCAATGTTCTGGATTAAAAATAGACGACAGCTTAGAATTTTCATTGTGAATCTATTTTTGTTTTTTGCGCCATTTGGACTCTATCATCTCTGGCATTATTTATATTTTTCTGAATGGCTGCCAAATACATATTTCGCGAAGGTTCGAGATGTTCCATTGCTTTATAAATTGACCGAATTTAATCATGGCGGGTGGGCTTATATTCGAAATTGTTTTTCCTCCTATGGATTGTATATTCTCATACCTTTTTCGATAGCATCACTATGGAGTCGTAAGAAATTGCTGCCGGCAATGCTAATTGCTATCCTTGTATTTTCTTTGTTATTGCCAATCATATCTTGGGGTGACTGGATGATGCAGTTTCGCATTTTGCATCCTACAATCATAATTATTTTTATCTTAAGTGGTTTGGGATTTATTACTTTTATAGATATTTTCAATAAACGACATAAAATTATTGGGTTTTTGGGTTTAATTATTCTGTTACTATTCGGCTTTTTAGTATTCAAATCTGAACAACAATATAAACTTCAAAAATCCTATTTTACAGTACCATTTACAGCCATTCAGAATTCTATTCACGGCTTAAATCGTAATCTTGGTGATTCATTGGGAATAGTACTCCCGTCTGTTTTGTGCGCCGATTTGGGAGCAACGAGTTATTATGGGGGATTGCGTATTTTTGACGTTGGACTCCTCGCTGATTATCATTTGGCCAGATATCGGTTTAAGGATTATTACGCCGATTATGTTTTTGAAGAACAGCGTCCTGATTTCATCAGTTATCAGGGGGGAGCGGTTGCCCAATTTACACGGATGCGTGATTATTCTAAGTTTAAGGATATGTATATTGCGTATGAGGAGCGCCATCTTGATGAAAATTATTTCGGCAAGAATGTCTTCGATGGACAATATGTGAGAAGAGATATTATAACGCGGGACAAAATTCCGTTTTTCGCTAAGCAAATCTTGAAGAATGAAACTTCACTAATCGCATATTACTCTCCCGATTATATCTCCCCCAATACAAAAAGAATTCCTATAATTCTATTCTGGGATGGATTTAGAAAAGACCTGAATACTGATAAATTTAATATATCATTGATCGATTCTAACGATAAAGTCATTTTTGATTCGACGTATTCGGTTGGCTATTTATGGTATCCACCTGAAAAATGGGGTAACGATAAATTAATTGGTCAAAACGTCTTTGTTCCATTTCATGCATCAGATAATGATTCATTATATCTTTCAATTTATTTGGGAGGTATTAGAATTGTTTCCAATAAATTGATTACTCCAAACAAAATAAGTGAAGAAGATCAATTGTTTATCGCCGTAAAAGCTATGAATAATTTGGCTGTTATTAATCAGGGTATAATGGATTATGCTTCATTAATGCATCAAATTGATCCAGACTTCTGGAAGGACCTGAAAGGTCAATCCAAAATTGATGATTTGGTTAAAACATTCCTGAAGAATAGAAGCGGAAACTCAATTTCGGCAAATCATGATTCTTTATGGACATTAGTGAAGACAATTCGACAAATTTCACCTGAAAATAATTCAATCAATGAGGTGGGCGAAAGACTTCATGATTTTTACTTTAATGAAGCCAAGGTAATGATTAATACCGGATGGCAATCTCATAGAAAAGCATTTGAATACTTATTGCGTGCCGTTGAATCATTTCCATCCGATCCCCGGGCCAGGAAAAATCTGGAACAGATGCGGCCATGGGTGGAATATATAGAGTTCCATAACAGGTCTTTAAAGCAGTATGATGATGGTTTACCATTGACCAAGGCGCTTGAAATTTATCGTCATTTTTATCAGGGATCCCCAATAAAGTTTAGGCCATTTGACTCATTTTTTAAGAAGAATTTAATGCCACGCTACGAAATTGGAGATGTTATAGATTCTCTAAATATTTATGATAGGGTGACTCTGATGCAATTGGGCTTGATTAGGATTGGACAAGATGAGTTAATTAAGCTCGGAGAATCGCAAACCTTTGGGAATAAGAAACTTGAAATATTGGACAGCCGGTTGGTACCAATTGATTCCGGAAAATATTTATTTGAGGCTGTGTTTATTCCGCATAATATTGCCGATAGACCCTATGTTTTGAGCCTCAATACATCAGGGGAAACTATAGATGATATCCCTGAGGTATTTAGACATAGAGGAACATTTCCTTATTCATTCAGTCCATTACCTCCGATACAAACTTTGAAAGAACATATCCCCAATTATGTGTGGCGTATTTTGGAAATTCCATTTGAACCGAATAAATATGAAATAACCGTATTTGTCAGCGGCGGACCACCATGGTATCCGCTTTTTAATGATAATAAAGGGGATAATTTTGTTTCAGTGAATTAAAATATATCCCAATATGAAATATTGGGATGTGCTTTGAATATAACAGGTTCCCTACCAACTCAATAGCTGTTCGAGATTTTCGTTTAGTTTTTCGACGCGGGCTTCGTAGTCGGATTTTTTGTTTTTATCCTTTTCGACAACATCCCCAGGAGCGTTGGCTAAAAAATCAGGATTGGCCAATTTGCGGGAAAGTTTTTCCAATTGATTTTGCAGGGCGCCCAGCTCTTTCTGCAAGCGATTTCTTTCAAAATCGATATCGATCAAACCTTCAAGTGGAATAAAAATCTCCGCTCCCGGCAATACCGCCGAAGCTGACAAGGGCGGTTTTTTTATATTGTTTCCGATAGAAACTTTTTCGATTTTGGCCAGACCTTTGTAATAATCAAAATACTCGGTCAGGATTTTGCCCAGTGATTCATCTTCGATGCGGATATGAACTTCAGCCTTTTTGCCAGGAGGGACGTTCATCTCGCTGCGAATATTTCTAATGGCGTTAACAACCTGCTGAATTCGACTGAGGCGGGATTCCAGGTCTTCGTCATCAAATAGGCCATCCTGTTTCGGCCAGGGACCAAAAAGAATTGTGCCATTATCGTTATTATTAAGACGAGAATAGATTTCTTCAGTCATAAACGGAATGAAGGGATGCATCAAGAGCAATATTCTCTTGAGAACATATCCGGCGACCGTTCGCGCGGTGCGTTTTTCCTCATCCATTCCGTCATAAAGCCGCGGTTTAATCAATTCGATATACCAGTCACAAAAATCTTTCCAGACGAAATCATACAATATTTTGGCGGCATTATTGAGCCTGAATTCGCTGAATTGCAGGTCAACGCCTTTGATTGTTTTATCCAGCCGGGAAAGAATCCATTTATCGATTAAAATTAAATTATCGTCCGGAAGCGAATCAAGATCGAGCTTTTCATCGCCCAGATTCATCGTGACAAAGCGGGAGGCATTCCAGAGTTTATTGTTAAAATTTCGCCCCAATTCAAAACTGTTTTGACCAATCCATGGATCCTGGCCGTCAGGCGTTGCCAGTATTAAAGAAATTCGCAAAGCGTCAGCGCCATGCTGATTGACGATGGATACGGGATCGATGCCGTTACCCAGCGACTTGGACATTTTCACGCCTTCGGAATCCCGAACAAATCCATGAATATAAACATCGCTAAAGGGCAGCTCACCCATGAATTCATAGCCCGCCATAACCATGCGAGCCACCCAGAGAAAGATGATATCCGAAGCGGTCACGAGAACATCGGTCGGATAAAAAGTTTTCAACATATCGGTTTGGTTGGGCCAGCCGAAAACCGAAAAAGGCCACAACCATGAGGAAAACCAGGTATCGAGAACATCTTCATCCTGATTTATGATTTCAGAGGAACATTTGGGGCATTTTTCCGGATGCGCCCGGGCAGCAATAGTCTCTCCGCATTCCTGACAATAATAAATCGGGATCCGATGTCCCCACCATAATTGGCGAGAAATACACCAGTCGCGGATATTCTCCATCCAGTACAGATAAGTTTTGGTCCAGTGCTCGGGATGAAAACGAAGTTTGCGCGATTTGACCGCCTCAATTCCGGGTTTGGCCAGTTGATCCATTTTGACAAACCACTGCTCCGACAGCATCGGTTCGATAATCGTATTGCAGCGGTCATGGGTCCCGACTGAAAGTTTATATTTTTCTGTTTTTACAAGATATCCTTTAGATTCGAGGTCTTTCAGTAATTGCCGACGCCCTTCAAATCTATCGAGTCCTTTATATTTACCGGCGTATTCGTTGAGCGTTCCGTCGAGGTTCATGATATTGATTTGCTCAAGATCATGCCGGCGGCCGATCTCGAAATCATTGGGATCATGGGCGGGAGTGACTTTGACTACTCCGGTTCCAAATTCGATATCGACATAATTATCCGCGACGATTGGAATTTCACGTTCCAGAATCGGCAGAATAATGGTTTTACCGACCAGCTTTTTATATCGAGCATCTTTGGGATTTACAGCCAGGGCGGTATCACCCAGCATTGTCTCGGGCCGAGTCGTGGCGACCGTTAGATAATCATCGCCGCCCTTAAGCTTATATCTGATATGCCACAGGTGACTATCGACTTCCATATGTTCGACTTCATCATCAGAAATTGATGTTTGATCTTTGGGGCACCAGTTGACAATTCTGTTTCCCTTATAAATTAGTCCTTTTTCATAAAGTCGAATAAAGACTTCTTTAACCGCGTTGGAAAGGTTGTCATCGTATGTAAACCGCGTTCTCTTCCAGTCACAGGAGCTCCCAATTCTTCTTAATTGCTCAAGTATAGTGTCTTTATTCTGGTTGGCCCATTTCCAAACTCGTTCGATAAATTTATCCCGGCCCATTTCACGTCGAGTGGTTCCTTCTTTAATAAGCTGTTTTTCAACGATCACCTGGGTTGCGATGCCGGCATGGTCTGAACCCGGAAGCCATTCAACTTCATAGTCTTGCATTCTTTTCTGGCGAATTAGGATATCCTGTATTGTGTTATTGAGAGCATGGCCCAGATGGAGAACATCGGTTACATTCGGAGGAGGAATAACGATGGTAAATGGTTTTTTATCGGAGTTCGGATTTCCATGAAATGCATCCGATTCTATCCATTTTTTGGACCATTTTTCCTCGGTTTCTGCAGGATTGTATGGTTTGCCCTTTTTATTTTCTTCAGCCATGCCTAAGTAAATCTCATGAATTCTTTCAAAAACATAAAAGATATTCCGCGTTAATATAAAAGTCAAGCCGGCAAATAAAAATTCGATTTGGCTTTTTGTCCGATTATATGTATTGTATAGACTTATCGGCATTAAAAGGAGCGAACTTTGGTGCATAACGATTTTGATAATTTGCCGCCTCTGGAGCGGTTACGGAAGATAATGTCAAGCCTTCGATCTGCAGATGGCTGTAATTGGGACAAAGCTCAGACTCATAAAAGCCTGTTGCCCTATTTGATCGAGGAGACTTACGAAGTCGTCGAGGCTATTGAAAGCGAATCGTCGAAAAGGCTTCGCGAAGAACTGGGAGATTTATTAATTCAGATATTTTTTCACTCACAAATCGCGGATGAGGAAAAGCGGTTTAATATTGATGATGTCGCATCTGATATTTGCGTGAAATTACTCCGCCGGCATCCCCATGTATTTGGTGAAAAACGCGATCTTAATCCCGAACAGGTTCGTGATCAATGGGAAAAGATCAAAGTTGACAGTAACGAAAAAGAATCGGTTCTCTCCGGAATTCCCCGCTCAATGCCGGGGCTTTTGCTGGCTTACCGGGTCGGAGAAAAGGCGGCCGGGGTCGGCTTTGATTGGGAAGATGCCAAAGATATCTTCGATAAGTTAAAAGAGGAATCCGCCGAATTTGAAAAAGAATTTAATGAAAACAATAAAGAACGCATGGCCGATGAGCTGGGTGATTTAATATTTGCTCTGGTAAATCTGGCCCGCAAATTGAAAATTGATCCCGAATCCGCATTGAGGCGCACGGTCGATAGATTTATCATTAGGTTTGGGTATATTGAGAAAACACTAAAATCTCATGGCAGAAAATTCTCTGATACAAATCTCGAAGAAATGGAAAAACTTTGGAATCAGGCCAAAAGTTAAGCTCCTTTTTTCGCAATTAGGAGGAACAGAACTACGCCAAAACTTGCCAAATCGGTTTGACTTTATAATTGACTCGTATTATTATGTTCGACTGAGGATGAAATGACGAGTGCCAATTTAAAAGAGATGATTCAACCCGTTGTCCGGGACCTGAAAGCCTTCGACCATAGGCTAAATAAATTTCTTTCAGCCGATTCAAAATTGATATCCAGTATTATAAAACATATCATGTCGGCCCGGGGTAAACGGCTTCGTCCGGTCATCCTATTCTTATCCACCCGCGGAGGAGGGTATACTTCCCCCAAAATGGTTGATGCCGCCCTGGCAATTGAATTGATTCATACCGCGACTTTGCTGCATGATGATGTCGTCGATGAATCTGATATTCGCCGAGGACAGGATTCGGTGAATCATCGCTGGACGAATCTAATTTCGGTTTTGATGGGTGATTTTCTTTTTTCAAGAGCTTTTGGGATACTGGTTGGGACAGAATCGCAGGACTTGATTCGATCTATCAGCTATGCCACAGAACGGGTTAGCTATGGAGAGCTTCGGCAGGTTGAAGAGGTTGCCAATTATAAATTGAGCGAAAAGGATTATTTGAAAATCATTTCGGATAAAACCGCATCTTTGTTCGCGACCGCTTGTGAAGCCGGCCCAATTTTGAAAAAAGCTGAACGCAGAGACAGGAAACGGTTTTATGGTTTTGGTGAAAATATAGGAATTGCATTTCAAATCGCCGACGATCTACTCGATTATGTCGGTGATGCCCGGAAAATCGGCAAATCGATCGGAAGTGACTTGATTCAGGGCAAGGTAACTTTACCGTTAATTTACGCACTGTCAAAATCAATGCCCACTACTCGCAATGAAATCACTAAATCACTCAGCAATGGTATTGATAAACAAGGCATAAATAAAATTCTCAAATTTGTAACTGAACAAGGCGGTATTGATTATGCCTATCGTGCGGCTCACAAATATTCCCAACGTGCGGGTAATTCCTGTGACAAAATGAAAAATAATATTTACAGTAAAACTCTCAAACAAATTCTTGATTTTACCGTTGCCCGCGATAATTAATTGCCGTCACTCCTTTCAAGAATTATATTCACCTGATAACCATTTATAAACCATTGTCCAATTGGCGCGTATAAGAAATATTATGACCGATTACAATATAGATTTTCTGGGCACTTATCTTTGGATTAGTGTTTTATTGTGCGTGGCATTCTTATTTATAACTTTTCTGTATTATCGCAAAACAACTCCTCCGCTTTCTCTCTTATATAAATCCTTTTTGTTCGCACTTCGAGCAATTACTTTAATTGCCTTATTTCTCGTATTAACACAGCCGGTTCTAACAATAACTGAAAGATATCAAAAGAAAAAGAAGGCCGCTGTCATTATCGATCGCTCTATTTCAATGAATCAACCGATTAATCTTAATTCGGAAACGACAAGGCGCGAACTAATCGATGAGGTTTTTGCTCGTGATAAGTTAGCTAATCTGTTCGATAGCCTAGACGTGCAATTTTATTCGTTTGCCGAATCTCTTGATGTTACTCGGAACGGAGTTAATCTGAACGGCGGAAAAACTAATTTTGGAACAGCTCTCAATCAATTACGCAAGTCAACTACGCTTGACCGGCATGATTATATCTTTTTGTTTTCAGACGGCCGGGCGACAGAGGGTGAAAATCTGGCCGATTTGGCTCAGAATTTTGATCGTCCCATTTTTACTATTGCGGTCGGCGATTCAATCGCAAAAAACGACATCGCGCTCAATGAAGCACGATACAATGACGTAATCTATGCCGGTCGTCAGACCGAAATTAAGGCCATTATATCGCAGCAGGGGCAAGTATCCGGATCGCTTCAATTGCGCCTTGTAGAAGGCAATCGAATGCTTGCTCAGGCATCAGTATCTCCTCCCGGACCGGGCAGAACTTCTGAAAATCTTTTGACTTTTACTCCTGCGGTTCCGGGGAAATTGCTTCTTGATCTTGAAATTTCAGGCGACTCTGGGGAGCAAAACCGACTCAATAATCACCGGAAATTCGCTGTGCGAGTTCTCAAAAGCAAAGTCAATGTCCTTTTATATAGTTCATCTCTGAATCAGGAATATGCCTTTCTCAATCGTTATCTGCGGAGCCGGGAAGATATCGAAGTTGTCTCAGTTATTGATGCCGCCGGAGGGGACAGACTGGGAGAAAGATTCCCGAATACGACGGAAAAACTCAATAGTTATGATGCCGTCATTCTGATTGATCCCAATCTGGGAAGACTGTCGCAACATTATGATAAATTCGTCTCTTATCTGACCGATCGGGGAGGCGGGTTGTTTGTTCTCATGGGTGAAGAATATGCCGGGAGCTGTCTGCGGAACCGTATTGAATCTCTGATGCCGCTGGCGGTATCATTGCCCCAAATAAATCATGGTCGGTATTCGATGATTCCCGATCCGCAGATGATTTTTCATCCGGCCGTCAAGCTTGGAGATTCGCGAGACGAGATTGAAAACACCTGGGCCAATCAGCCGCCTTTCGCTTCGTTCGTTGTTGTCGATTCAGTGCGCTCTTCGGGCATCGCGCTGGCGTATGCCGAGGGCGAATACACAAGGGATCGCAGATGCGGTTTTGCCCTGAAGCGGATGGGTGCCGGGAAAATTCTTGCTTCGGCGGTTTCGCCGTTCTGGCGCTGGTCGTTTTATCCGTATGGAGTGGGCGGCGATGCCTCGGTTTATCAGGAGTTGTTTTCCTCCTCAATCAGATGGCTGACAATCGGTGATGAAACCGACCGTATTAATTTTGAACCGGTTTCCGAGGTGTTCCAGAACGGGGAAGAGATTATTTTCTCCGGTGCGGCTCATGATGAAGGATTTCGTCCGATCGAAAACGCGTCCGGCGAATTGATTATTGTTTCGGAATCCAATGACACAACACGGGCCAGTGTTATTCCGGATAATGCCAAAATTGGAGCATACCGTTCGGATGCCGGTATCCTGGCGCCGGGAGAATATTCTTATCAAGCGGATATGATGGCTGAAAACGTCAGGCTGGGCCGGTTTGATGGGCGGTTTGCCGTTGATGATATTGATCGCGAAACAGCATTTGCCGACGTTGACTGGACCAATCTTGAGCGGGCGGCGGTCAATTCCGGGGGAGCGTTCGCGCCGTATTCGGATTTGCAGCCGATTATTGACGCCGTTGACGCCTATCCGACACGTGTCACGGAAACCGAAGATGTCCGCCTCTGGGATCATCTGATTTTACTTATCATTATTATAGTGTCGTTATCGTTGGAATGGTTTATACGCAAGAGCAAGCAGTTGTTGTAAAGAAATTTCTGATATTGATTCAGTCAAAATCTCCAACACACCCTGCCCTTCGCAAATGAATTTTGCTTCGGACACCCCTCTCAAGTCAGGCAAAAGCCTGGTTGGGGAAATCATCATGGTGTCATTGCGAACAAGCGAAGCGAGTGTGGCAATCTATTTTTTTAATACCAGATCGCCACGTCGGCCTTCGGCCTCCTCGCGATGACTTGATTCAGTAAAACTCAAAAGTTATCCACATTTAAATTCATAAAAATCCTTGTAATACTTTGTTTTCCTATAGGTTACAGCAAAATGGCTTTGCTCTGTCATTTTTAGTTATTTGCTACAAGTTTGATGGTGTTTGTGGCGGGCACACCCCAAAATAATATGTCATTCCTGCGAAAGCAGGAAGGTGGATTCACATTTGAAGTGCAACAGTTTATCTCCAAATAACTCAGCTGGGGTTCGAAAGTCCAGACATTTCCTTGGAGTGTTATTATAAGCGCAAATAAGTTTGAAGAAGCGATCATCAGTAAGTGTAGCCAAATCAGTCTTTTTGGGCAGGTTTCGACGCATTCGTCCGATTGCATTTTCGACTCCTCCTTTTTGCCAC
>JBDREQ010000029.1:0-13223 GCA_043819555.1 Candidatus Zixiibacteriota bacterium
AAAAATATAACACTCACATAAAATAATTGCCAACCTTTTTCCACTTCTTCGCCCGCTTATAATGGATGAGAAAAACAGGCGATAAGAAGGAGGTTATATCATGTCGGGTTATAATAATCGGTCATGGGGGGTATTGACAAATAGCATCAAGCTGTTATATTGCACTATACTACAGCTTGCCGCTCATTGCGATTCAGTTTTGCAGGGACAAATATATCTTTTAAGAAAGAAGTACGATATGAAAGCTAAATTAGCACTGGCGATTACGGTCGCATTAGGGGTTATTCTATGCGTACCTTCGGCGTTCGCCCAGACTAATGTCAGCGGACTTATTTCTACAAATACAAATTTAGCATTGACAGGAAGCTTAGATATTGACGCAAACGGATTCAACACAGGCACTTACCAATTAACCGCTCAGGCAGATCAGGTCCATGATACTCTCTGGGTACAGAATTGGGAATCAGGCTGGGGAAGCTGGTGGGTCGATGGCGGTCAATGGCAGGGGGGCGTTCCAACCTCCGGTCCGGGTGCGGCCTATTCGGGCAGTAATTGTGCCGGTACAGTTCTTGACGGCAATTATGTCGAACCTCCCTACGGTGGCGGCAGTCAAACAAGTCGGCTAATCAGTCCCTCGTTTGTGGTACCATCAGATAATCCGAGATTGAGATTCAATCATTGGTACAATTTTAGCTGGAGTGACTATGGATTTGTTCAGATACGTGCCAATGGCGGCGATTGGGTCACCGTCTTTGGGAATTACATTTGGAACAGCAATGGCTGGACTCGACCATCGATTGACATGTCAATGTACGCTGATTCCACTGTGGAGATTGCTTTTGTAATTACGACGGAGAATAGTGCGAGTGCTTATGCTGGAGTTTCTGCGCCGGATGTAGCCACGGGCTGGTATGTGGATGATATCGTAATCGAGTATGGGCCTGAGATTCTAGTCAGTCCTGAAAATTTCGAATCAGGTGATGTTAACTGGTGGGTTGATCGCGGTCAATGGCAGGTGGGAGATCCAACTTCCGGTCCGGTTTCGGCCTATTCAGGTAGTAATTGTGCTGGTACGGTTCTGAACGGCAACTATGCCGAACCTCCTTATGGTGGTGGCAGTCAGACAAGTCGCTTGATTAGTCCCTCGTTTGTGGTACCATCAGACAATCCGAGATTGCGATTTAATCACTGGTACAATTTTAGTTGGAGTGACAACGGGTATATTCAGATACGTGTCAATGGCGGCGAATGGGTTACATTATTTGGAAATTATATTTGGAAAAGTAACGGTTGGACTCAGCCATCAATCGACCTGTCAACATATGCCGATTCCACTGTTGAAATTGCGTTTGCAATTACGACGCAGAATAGTTCAAGCGCTTATGCCGGAGTTTCTGCGGCGGATGTGGCCACTGGCTGGTATGTGGATGATTTTTTAATCGTGCATGGGGAAATTTCGTTTGTCAGTCCTGAGGGTTTCGAGTCGAATGATGGCGATGCCGACTGGTGGGCAAATTATGGCCAATGGCAGTTGGGAGTTCCTACATCCGGTCCGGATTCTGCATATTCGGGTAATAATTGTGCCGGTACAGTTCTTAATGGCAACTATGCCGAACCTCCCTACGGCGGCGGCAATCAAACAAGTCGCTTGATCAGTCCTTCATTTGTAGTACCTTCTAACAATCCAAAATTAAGATTCTATCACTGGTACGATTTAAGCTGGAGCGATTATGGTTATGTGCAAGTAAGAGTAAATGGCGGTGAATGGGTTACGGCATCAAGTACATTTAGTTCAACCAGTGGAGGATGGACACCAGCGCAAATTCAATTGTCTGACTATGTGGGATTAACTGTAGAGGTAGGATTTCTTATTACAACACAGAATGATCCAAGCGCTTATGCCGGAGTTAGTGCCCCTGACGTTTCTACCGGTTGGTATATCGATGAGGTGTCGATTGAACCTCCGGGAGAACAACCGCCTCAAATAGTATGTCCATCATCACCCCTTGACGTACTTGCCAGTATTCCCGGCGAAGTTTGCGTGCCGCTCAATATTATCAATGCTAATACGGTAACCTGCTGGAATGGCGGAATCGGTCCCTATGGTACTTGGAATAATGGCTCACTCTGTTTCCCGGCCCACGATACGGCCGGTACTTATGAAATATATGTAGCCGCAGAGAATTCTGTCGGTGTCGATACCTGCTTTGCGCTTGTTACAGTGAGCACTCCTCCGATTGATGATGATATACGTTTGACTGATGCTTCTGGCGATAGTTGGCATGGCAATGTGGCGGTCGATGGCAGCGGAAATATCCATGTCGCTTGGCAGGATACCAGGGATGGAAATGACGAAATCTATTACTCCAAGCTGGACAATAATGGCAATACGCTTGTGGATGATGCCCGATTGACAAACGATAACGCACAAAGCGTATGGCCAAGAATTGAACTTGATGGATTAGGTAATGTCCATATAGTATGGATTGATGAGAGAAGCAGTGGACCAGAATTATACTACACTAAATTGGATATAGACGGAAACACTCTGATAGATGATAAAAGGTTAACATTTAACGGCAGTAATAACTGGTCCCGTGAATTGTTAGTGGATGATAATAACAATCTCCATATTTTATGGGCAAGCGATGGGGAAGGTAATTTTGAAATTTACTATGCCAAATTGGATAACAATGGCGATCGCTTGATAAATGACATACGCATAACCAATGCTGTTGGTGAAGGCAAATGGCCTAAATTGGGTGTTGATGACACCGGTGATATTCATCTGGCGTGGAACGACTCAAGAACCGGCAGCGGAGAAATCCATTATAAAAAGTTGGATAATTCAGGAATTACTCTGGTGAACGACACAAGATTGACATATGATGGCAGTGCCACAGGCGCGCCCTTCCTGGAGGCGGATAAATCAGGCAACATTCATATCATTTGGGCAGACAATCGAAATGGTTTTGACGAGCTTTTCTTTACGAAATTGGATAACCTAGGAAATACACTGATAGATGATAAACAACTAACAACTGTATACTGGGGACGCTGGATGGATATTGATAATTCAGATTGTCTCCACGTCATATGGTCGGATGACCGCGATGGCAATGATGAAATTTATTATGCCAAATTCGATAACAACGGCAATAAGATTATCGCCGATACAAGATTGACTGATAATAGCGCAGCCAGCTGGTGGCCGAGAATCTGCGTTGATGAAACTTATAAATATCATGTGATATGGGATGATGATCGCGATGGTAATCGAGAGATTTACTATACCAACGGAATCTCATTGCCTGAAATAGAGTGTCCGGAAACAACACTTTATGAGACTATTAACGCAACCGGAATTGAGGTTTGTGTAGATCTTCCAATATACGGTGCAGATACTCAGGACATTTTTATTGATGGCGCCAACTGGGCGGACAACACTTTATGTTTCATTGCCGATAGTCTTGGCTTATACCAATTTACCGTTATTGTAGAAAACGCAAATGGCGCAGATACTTGTACTGTTTCAATTAATGTCAATAATCAACCAACAGTTTTATTTTACGAAGATTTTGAAGATGGAGTGCTCGATTCAAGGATAAGTATCCAAACGGTTGGATCATTCAATTATGCTCCGGATATTAAAGACCTCACCTCTTTCGGAAGTACTAAAGCATACGGATATGGGCGATCAACATGCAATGCAAGTTGTTTTTATAATTACGTAACAAGACTTATAATCACGTTTCCCGCGCCAACCTATGCCCATGCGCTTACATTTAAGGAGATGGAACTATACGGTAATTGGGGAGCGAAGGGCATGATCTTAATTGATGGAGAATTATTTACACCCGGCGACCAGCATTTTGGTCGACTTCCCCACAATGATCATACATCCGATACATCTTATCGCGTACCGGTATTCCTGATTGATAAAGAAGTTACCACCGTCGAAATTCAAGTTTATGATATTACAAACCGGAGTGAAATTTTCGTCGACGATATTACTATTTGGGCCGAAGAAGTATTTGCGAGTATTGAGTGTCCAGATACAGTACTTCATAATTCCATTAACCAAATCGGTACAGAAGTTTGTGTAAATCTGCCTATATACAATGTTGATGCTCAGGATGTTATTGTGGATGGGGGTTATTGGGTGGATAGTACCCTGTGCTTCATGGCCGATAGCATTGGTATTTACCAATTTATGGTAATAGCAGAGAATGCCTTCAATGCTGACACATGTGAGGTAACTGTAAATGTCAATATGTCGGATTCGGAACGACGATTGACAGATGCTAACGGAGATAGCTGGCATGGCAACGTGAAGGTTGATGGCAGCGGCAATATTCATGTCGTTTGGGAAGATACCCGGGATAACAATTCAGAAATCTACTACTCCAAGCTGGATAATAACGGAAATACGCTAGTTGATGATATTCGTCTGACAAACGATAACGCGGAAAGCGTATGGCCAAAAATCGAATTTGATGGATTGGGAAATGCTCACGTACTTTGGATTGACCAGAGAACCGGTAATTCAGAAGTATACTACACCAAATTGGATTTAGATGGCAACACCTTAATAGGTGATAAAAGATTGACGTTTGAAGGTAATAGTAATTGGTCACGTGAATTGAAAGTCGATGATAATAACGATCTACACCTTTTATGGACAAGCGATCGGGATGGTAACTTTGAGATTTACTACGCCAAATTGGATAACAATGGTGATCGTATAATAAACGATATACGTTTGACCAATGCTGCGGGCGAAGGCAAATGGCCTAAATTGGTTATTGATAGCAATGGTGACCTACATATAGCCTGGAACGATGCCAGAACCGGCAACGAGGGGATGTTTTATAAGAAGTTGGACAATGGCGGCAATACCCTGATTAATGATACTAATATATCAAATGCGGGCAGTATTTATGGCGCACCGCACGTCGATGTGGATAAGTCAGACAATATCCATATTACGTGGGGCGATAATCGGAATAGTAACAATGAGATATTTTATACTAAATTGGATAACATTGGAAACACTTTAATAGATGATAAATTGATAACAAGCTGGGGTAACTATGGCTATCTTCAGGATATTGATAATTCAGGCAACCTTCATATAGCCTGGTCTGATGTCAGGGATGGCAACGATGAAATCTATTATTGTAGACTGGACAACAGTGGCAATAAGATTACCGCCGATACAAGATTGACTAATAATAGCGCAGCCAGCTGGTGGCCGAGAATCTGCGTTGATGAAACTTATAAGTATCATGTAATATGGGATGATAACCGCGACGGCAATCGAGAGATTTACTATACAAATGGAATTTCAATGCCTGAAATGGTAGTTGCACCCACCAATCTGCTATTTGAGACTACTGAAGATTCGGTTGAGCCGCCTACCCCACAAACGATAAATATAAGCAGTTCGGATGCTCCCGGGGCTCTTGATTGGAATGCGATAATAGCAAAGGGGGCAGATTGGCTTGAAATCAGTCCCGCAACCGGAACTAATCCTGCAAGTGTGACAGTGTCGATTAAGCAAAGCGCCCTGCCGATGGCAGCCGGTATTTATAACGGATTAATCAAGTTTAGTGATGACGGAGTATGGAATTCTCCTGTTTATGTAAACGTGACTTTGTTCGTTGAATCCGGTGTTGATGTTGGTGATTATGTAGCAGAGGGCGGAACCACATTCCAGGTTCCGATTAATCTTTATACGACTGATCTATTGACCGATTTTACCCTGCCGCTTAAGCTAAAGACTATTCAACCTGATAAGGTAAAACTGGATTCGATATATTTTGATCCGCTCTATATCGATTCGATAATTTACATCTCTGATAGTGAAATCGCTTTTCAGCCGATCCAACCGCCTCCAATACCCGAAGACACGGCCGTTACAATCGGCTTTGCCGGTATCTCGGTTGGCCTGGATGCAGCGCCTGAAGTATTCTACTTCGATACCACGACAGTTACACATAATGAAATTGCCTATTCTTATCAGTTTGTCAAGGCCACCGGCGATACTATCGTTCCCGAATTTGATAAAGGCGTATATCAAATAGGTGAGACGCCGCGAGTGTCGTTAACCATTGAAGATTTAAATTGCCCGCAGGGAAGTATGATTGGTGTGCCGGTTACCGCACTTGGTATTGAGAATGTAGGCGGATTACAGCTAAGCATAAGTTATGATCAATCTGTTGTGCGCACTGATTCGGTGATTGTATCATCTGATTATTTCACTCCGACCGTTAATGACACTCTGGGTATCATTTATCTGGCATGGACTAATCCGGCTAATCCATTTACGGTAACGGATAACGAAGCTCTGTTGACTTTATGGTTTACCGGAATCGGTAATGCCGGGGCAATCAGCTCAATTTCATGGACCGGTTCGAATATTCTGGGAACACCTAACGGCAGTCCTATTCCAAATATCGAGTATATTGACGGAAGCGTGCAAATAATTGACAATGCGGGGATCATTTCCGGACGGGTAAGCTACTATACTTTGTCGAGCAACATTGCCGATGTTGAAATACATGTAGCTGGCCCTGGAAATGACCAGGTCATTACCAATCAGGATGGCTGGTATATGTTTGAAGGAATGCCAGACGGTAATTATACGGTTTCTGCAACCCATGATGCCGATGATGCTGGTGTGGATATTCTGGATGCAATATTAATCATGAATAAGCTTGCCGGTATAATTGATCTCAGTCCATACGAATCTGTGGCCGCAGATGTTAACCAGGATTGTCAGGTAAAGATTGTGGACGTGGTAAAGATATTGCGCAAAATTACCATGCTTGAGAATTTCCCAGGCAATTGGTCATTTATGGACCGCTCGTTTGCGATTGGCAATGACAATTGGTGTGCAGCCCCAAATAATATTTCCAGGACTGTGGCTGGAAACAGCCTTATGGATTTGCACTTTGTCGGCGTTCGCAAAGGGGATGTCAACGGTGACTGGAATCCGCAGAACGAGTTCTATGCAAAGCTGAAAGATAATGATAATGGACAAGTCAACATGGCATTTCGTGACGCCGTCTTTGAAGAAGATGGCCGATTTGATATTTCTCTTACTCTCTCTAATGGGAACTCTCTTGCCGGATTGGAAATTCATCTTAGTTATGATTCTGAGCAAATAGAATTCATCGGAGTAAATTCGGATATTTTGCCGGGTTTGGTTGCCAATGCGGAAGATAACAATATCCACTTGGCCTGGATCGATATTGATAAACCTCTCAAAAAATCGGATGACGTGGATGCTGTAAAGTTGACCTTTAGGATGCGCAACAATAATGATAATCCGCCTTCAATTAAATATGATCGGGTTATTGCAGCAGATGAGCGGGCAAGACAATACAGTGTTTTTGTATCCAACCTTAGTTTATCTTCCGGTGTTATTCCGTCTCGGTTTAGTCTGGCACAAAACTATCCCAATCCGTTTAACCCAATTACAAAGATTGCCTTCCATCTTCCGGTGATAAACGAGGTCAGACTTGATGTATTTAATGTGCTTGGGCAACGGGTCCGAACTTTGGTTGATGGATTAAAGGAACCCGGAGTGCATTCCGTTATTTGGGATGGTAAGGATGATGCAGGAGCATTGGTTGCCAGCGGAATATACTTTTACAGCTTAAAGACTGAATCGCATATTGCCTGCAGAAAGATGATTCTTCTAAAGTAAATATCCTGAAGTAGCGAAGAGTCCGGGAAATTCCCGGACTCTTCACCACTCTTGGAGCCTTTTATATAGGTATAAGGAGGTTTGGATGTCGGTACGAGTTTTTTATAGATTTGCATTAATGATTTTATCAATGGCTTATATCATGGTTTTGTTGGCTTGCAGTGAAAATAAAGAGCCTTCACCGGCACCTATAATAATGGATGTTACTGCTCCAGCAAAAGTATCCAATTTTAATGTGGATAGTGTTAATCTTGGTACCGCGTGGATGTCATGGACGGCATCAGGCGATGATGGTTCGGTGGGAACATCAACTGTATATGATCTGCGATATGCTAAAAACTCCGTTAACCTCGTAAATGATTGGAATAACGCCAATGTGGCCACCGGTTTGCCGGCGCCTCGGATTTCTGGGAGCAATGAATCCTATACAATGACTGGTTTGCCCTCTGATATAGTATATTACTTCGCAATTAAAGCTCGAGATGATGCTGCCAATATATCCATGATATCGGATATTGATTCTGCTTATTGGGAGTCTCTAGACGGAATTTCACCCGGTAAAATATCTAATTTTCAAATTGACAGCATATACCAGGGAACTGTTTGGATTTCTTGGATAGCTACCGGCGATGATGCGTATGTGGGAACAGCGACAACCTATTACCTTCGTTATTCTACTGATTCTATGACTCTTATTAATAATTGGAATAATGCAATAAATGTCAGCGGTCTCCCAATTCCTCAAATTTCGGGCAGTGTCGAGACATTTTCAATAACTGGTCTTCCAGCTGACACCACTTTCTATTTTGGCTTAAAGGCTACAGATGAAATGGGAAATACGTCGCCAATTTCGGATATTGAGTCCGTTCAATGGAGCGCGATAGCTCGGTTGAGACTGCCCGAATTAATAACTGCCGACTGCGACGTTGTTTCTGTTCCCATGACCGCTCATAATCTTACAGGAGTGGCTGGTCTTGAAGTTCACATCCGGTATGAGTCACAGCAAATGACCTATGATTCAGTGACATCGGATTATGTTAGTAATATGATAACCAATGCCGATGATAGCCTGGTTCATTTTATTTGGGCGGATATTAATAATCTGGTTACAATTCCGGATGGCCAACCAATGGTAACAATATACTTTTCTGATCTTATAGGGATAAGCCTACTAAGTTTTGATGCGGAAACACAGCTCGTTGATTACTCTGGCAACCCAATGACAGTGGAATTTACCCACGGTTCAGCAGAATGCTCGGGAAAATAATAAGACATGCGCTGTATTCATTTTGATCTGCCAGATGGAATTTTAGTGGAATTGGGAAACTTGATTTTGGATTAATCCCCAAATTGTATATCCGCTGTATCTGGCTTCTAATCAATAAATTAAGCATAAAAATAGGGAGATTATTGCGAATTCTTAGTCAAGTTTTAATCTATTTTATATTTTACTATTATGACATCTCGGTTTCACCAGAAAATCGGTGAGCCCAAACAACTTCGATGTTTGCAATGATTCATCTAGTAGAATTCAATCATTCAAGTCATAGGTACAAAAATGAATAATCAGAAGGTACACAATTTGTCTTCGGAAAAAGATATCAACAACTCATATTTGTCCTGTCAGGCATTCAAAAAAATCAATTCCGTTAGAAATTGAGTAGAAAATACTTCAAACCTACGTTGCAACATATTGCGTAGCAATGCCTTACGTTAATTATGCGGAGGAGGTAGGATACGACGAACGGCATTTTAGCTAACTTTATGACATATAGCTAATTACGCGTAATTTGATGCCTTTGTGCATGTTAAGTTACTTGTAGTTCCGTGTAGTTCGATGTAGTTGCGTGTAGTTCCTAGTAGTTCCCGGTTAGAAAATGGTTAGAAAATTCCCCCTATTTCTGAGAAAAATATATATTTCAACAGCTATATTTAAGGCTTTACTACTGTCAGCCAGACTTGGTGACAGCGAGAATCAAGGCAATATGAATATCGAAAAGCGGCACGATGACTGAGAACCTTGAGTTCGTGGCCGAACGAAATGGCCGAGGTAGATTCATAGTTACGACCAAGTTGGCTGTGCCAGCTGCCCTAATTATACCACAAGGAATGACAGGACTCCCGCTGATCATTAAATCAATCTCTCTATTAGAAGGGAATCGATTTTGCCGCCCAAATAGTCTTTTACGTTTTTTATAACAAGTTTGGATTTAAAGTCTACAACTCTAGATTTATCACTGCGCTCATATGTGCGAATCAATGATCCCCATGGATTATCTTCACCATCTCTTTTCTGTGCATTTTTTTTCTCGCAAAAGTTTTGATATGAAAGAAATAATTCCAATGGGAGATGTTTATCCCGTTCAAATGTAGTATCTGAGTAGAAATTTAAATCGAGGCTCATGCGCTTTCCCTTTACATTGATCTCCTGAGATAATTTTTTCATCTTATTGCCAGTTACAGGTTTTGTCATCTTCTTTATTCGAAGATTCAAATCTGATGATAGTACATCATGAATGTAGATATCAGGCATCACGAAAATAAGACAATCTATGTTTTTCTTTACAGCTCTTTTACCCTGCGCTTTTCGATGGATACCACATTCGTTTTTTAATAATCCAAAAGCATTCATTCCGCTAATATGTAAAATTATAGAGCACTTACCGGATTGACGATTACCAGGCTGTTCACCTATAATTTTGTAACGATAACCTCTGCGCCGGGACCAGTTGATATAAACTCCCAAAAGTTCTAACAGCCATTTAATTGTACTTTTTGAGGAATCTTCAGCCTGGAGAATCATAAATGTATCAGCAGAATCATGTTCTCCCTCGAGCAAAAGCTCCATTTCGGCAGACTCTAAGTCCTTTATTAATCCTACTACTTGCGCTTTTAACCTACCTATTTCCTGCCTGGATCGTTTTTTTTCAGGAATTTTTAAGATTGATGTAATTCTATCATATGTGGATATCCACTTATTCATTCGCTCTACTTTTTGATTATGCTCCGCATATCGTGCAAGTACTTGATTAGCTTCTTTTGGATTATCCCAAAAGCTTGGGCGCAGCATTTGATTTTGTAGATTCTCCTTCTGAGATAGCGTATTATCATAATCCAATTTTGATTTCAGAAGATGAATCCTACCTTCTAATGATGCAGCGATTTTTTTCAAACCTCTATCCGGAACTTTTATATCCGAGGAAGAAAGTTCTTTCATCTCTAAATCTGTTACTGGTTTTTCTTCAATCAAATGTAATAATTCAGCGACTGGCTTATTCCTTCTCATATTAATACGTATCTGGCAATCATCCGGAAGTTCTTCTGAAACCAGTAAAGAAGCAAGCGGCACCGCAATAGCCTTTTCAACAGCACGCTTTATGTGACGCGCACCATATTTTGGATCATAACCTATCTCAATAATATAATCTTTAACAGTTGGATCGATATCAATCGAGAATTTTCCGGTTTTTATCCCCTTGCGCTCTAATACTTTGCCGATTTCACGATTAATTATTATGCTTAACACATCTTTACTAAGAGGCCGAAAGCATATGACTCCATCAAAACGGTTATATATCTCCGGGCTAAAGAAGCCCCTAACCTCTTTTAAAACAGCCTTATTCAATTCCGTCAGATCCACCTTTGTATCCGAACCAAATCCTATTTTTTGAGATGAATAATTCATGGCTCCGATATTCGAAGTCATTATGATAATACATGATTTGAAGTACGCTGGTTTACCTTCACCATCCAATAGAATTCCCTCATCCAATAATTGCAAAAGTAGGTTGTGGATATCATGATGGGCTTTCTCGATCTCATCAAATAGAACTACGCTGAAAGGATTATCTCTAATTTCTTCAATAAACCGGCTACATTTCTTTGCATCCTCATAATGCGAACCGATCAATTTGGAAACCGCATCACGTTCATTATACTCAGACATATTCAGACGTATTATACGGCTGGGACTGCCAAACAGGTAATCTGCCAAGACTTTGGACGATTCTGTTTTTCCAACACCGGTGGGACCAACAAATAGAAAGCTCCTAATAGGTTTATTTTCATCGCACAACCTGGCTTTGAAGGATATAACCGCCTCAATTATAGATCCCATGGCATCCTCTTGGCCAAGTACCCTCTCATTGAAAAAACTCATTATCTTTTCCGGCAATATCTTTTGTTTCTGATCGACAATTAAATCAGGAATACCTGTCAATTCGCAAAAAGCCAAGGTTATATCATCTGGAGTTATTTGGATATTTCCCTTATTAGAGGAGCCCTTGGATAATTCAACCGCCTTAGATATAATATCAATGGCTTTACCAGGAAAGGCTTTATATGGTATAAACGCACCTGACAATTCAATGGCCTCAGTAAAACACCCCTGCTTAAAATCAACTTTCCGTCGTCCGATAATATTTTGGCTGGCGTTCTTCAATATATCGGGTAATTTATTTTCGGTCGGTTCATCCACCGTTACTTCTGTAATCAATCGTTGGAAGCGAGGTTCTTCCCAAAATATTTTGCGTGACTGTTCTTGAGTCATTTCACCTATAATTGTTATCTTGCCCTGCTCAATACGAGGAATGAGGAAATCCGAAAAACTCGATTTATCGTTACTACTTATTCCAGCACCGAATATATTCGTAATATCTTCAAAATACAGTAAGATTTTTTTATCATTACCTCCAAGATTACACAATTCTTCCAGGCGCTCCTGCCATTGACCGATATAAATTGCCCCCGCTATGATTGAAACCGTAGAAACTTGAAAAATCGTATGGCCTTTGAGAGGTTTAGGACACTTGCCTGAATTGATGATGTGCGCAAGTTGACGAACTGCAGCGGTTTTTCCTACGCCGGTGGGACCTATAAGAATTATGCTCTTTTTCGAACTATAAGCAAGGATATCGACCATCTCAGAAACTAGATTTTCAATTTCAAAAGCCTGTTGCGATTTATTTTCGCGTACTAATGCGGAAAGATTATAACCATATTTGGATAATCCCTTATGGCTGTCTGAGGATATTATCCACGTTTTTCCCTGAACATATTCCAGACCCTTTTGAATTCCACTTTCGAATGATTCCGGAAGATCACCGCTAATCTGTAATGCCCTGAAAAGCATCTCAGCCTTAACAAAATCCCCTTTGGCGGCAGTTAGCCAGGCCTCATAATACGAAGCCTCGTCTTCGTTATCCAACAATTCTAATTTAGATATACATTTTTTGAGAGAGTTTTGGGGATCAAAACTATGACTCTGATGATTATCAGCATATATAAGAAGATCGCGATAAAGCTGGCAGAACATAAGATATGCTTCATCGGTTTCAAATTCAAAATCTTTTACCCATTCTTTGAGTATACTCAGATGTGTTTTTTCATCAATTTCAAGATACTGCGACTGGAGTTTTTCCATATCCAGATCATTCAATGCAGCCATTTTCCATCCGGCAGCTGCAATTAATTTCTCATTTACAGTCCCGGATGTTTGCCGTAAAAAATT
>JBDREQ010000030.1:0-14874 GCA_043819555.1 Candidatus Zixiibacteriota bacterium
AATGTCACGATATCGGCAGAGTTGATCACGCCGATCGCGATGGAGAAAGAACTTCGGTTCGCGATACGTGAAGGCGGCCGCACGATTGGCGCCGGCGTTATCGCCGAAGTAATTGAATAAAAACTGGTGAATGATTTTATGCCGCGTGATATGATCATCCTTGCCTGTTCCGAGTGCAGAGAACGAAACTATACGACTCGGAAAAATAAAATGGCGCATCTCAAGCGGATGGAAAATATGAAATATTGCCGGCATTGCGATAAACATACTCAGCATCGGGAGACGCGGTGAGTATAATAGGCCAGTAGCTCAATTGGCAGAGTTCCGGTCTCCAAAACCGGCGGTTGGGGGTTCGATTCCCTCCTGGCCTGGAAAATTTATGAAGGTTTGATGTGCAGAAAATATTGAAGTTTTTTAAGGAAACTAAAATTGAAATGACCAAGGTTACCTGGCCATCCCGCCAGGAAATCATCGGCTCAACTATTGTGACGGTTGTGGTTGCCGTGATCGTTTCAATATTTATCGGAATTGTTGATTTTGCGCTGGATAAAATCGTAAGAACGATATTCTAAAATTTGGTTTGGTGAAAAATGGCATTACGCTGGTACGCAGTACATACATACTCAGGCCATGAGCAAAAGGCCAAGAGATATCTGGAATCAGCCATTCAATCTTCAGGTTTGGTTGATAAATTTGGCGATGTGCTTATTCCTACCGAGCAGGTTACGGAAATGAAGGATGGAAAAAGATCGACGTCTACCAAAAAATTCCTGCCCAGCTATATTCTTGTTGAAGTGGATTTGAACAAAGTTACTCAGAATATGGTTATTTCAACTCCGGGAATTACAAACTTTGTCGGCGCCAAGGGAAAGCCTCAGCCGTTAAAACAGGACGAAGTTAACCGGATACTCGGACAGGTGGATCAGACTCGCGAGGCCGAGGTAACGGATATTCCATTTATAGCGGGCGATCAAGTGAAAGTGATTGACGGACCGTTCGCTGATTTTGCCGGATTTATTTCGGAAGTAAATATGGAACGAAAAAAGGTAAAAGTAATGGTATCGATATTTGGCCGCCCGACACCGGTAGAACTTGATTTTCTCCAGGTCGAAATGGTCAAACAAAAGTAAGGATAAGGAGTTAAAAAGTCGTGGCTAAGAAAATTGATACTTATATAAAATTGCAAATACCGGCCGGTAATGCCAATCCTGCTCCTCCGGTTGGTCCCGCCTTGGGCCAGAACGGTGTCAATATTATGGAATTTTGCAAGGCCTTTAACGCTCGCACTCAAAAAGATGTCGGATTGATTATTCCCGTGGTAATTACCGTATATGTCGACAAATCATTTTCGTTTATTACCAAAACCCCTCCCGCGTCGGTATTGATAAAAAAGGCAATTGGGCTGGGTAAAGGTTCGGGAGAGCCGAATAGAAATAAAGTAGGCGAGATAACACGAGCTCAATTGGAAGAAATCGCAAAAATAAAAATGCCCGATCTTAATGCTTCCAGTATGGAAAGCGCAATTGATATAATTGCAGGAACCTGTCGGTCAATGGGTATAAATGTGCAGAATTAATTCTGCGATTCGCTGGAACCTACTCATAATTGTTTAGGGAGAATGGAAAAAGTGAAAAAGTCAAAAAATCAGCGTGCTGTTTTAGAGAAATTTGATAAGCTCAAGCAGTACTCCTTTGAAGAATCCATCGGTTTTATTAAGGAAAATTCATTTGTAAAGTTCGATGAATCGGTTGATATCAATTTGAAACTTGGTGTCGATCCAAGGCATGCCGATCAGATTGTCCGCGGAACGGTTTCGTTGCCGCACGGAACGGGTAAGTCCGTTAAGGTGATTGCATTTGCTCAGGGTGAAAAAATAAAAGAGGCCGAAGAAGCCGGAGCGGATTATATTGGCGGCGATGAAGAGGCACAAAAAATCCAGGAAGGATGGATTGATTTTGATGTTATCGTCGCGACACCAGATATGATGGGGAAAATTGGACGATTGGGAAAGGTCCTCGGCCCTCGCGGTTTGATGCCAAATCCTAAATCGGGAACCGTTACGATGGATATCGGAAAGGCAGTCAAAGAATTAAAGGCTGGTAAGATTGAATTCCGCGTCGATCGTCAGGGGGGGCTATCGTCTTCAATCGGCAAAGTATCATTTGATAAGGAAAAGCTGATTGAAAACGCAACTGAATTTATAAAAGCGATTGTCCGCGCCAAGCCGGCGGCGGCTAAGGGTACTTATTTAAAGAGCGCCAGTATCAGCTCCACTATGGGTGTTGGACTGAGACTTGATCATAACGCGATTTTGCTCGATCTGAAGAAGTAGAAGGGACGAAAAATGCCAACGCAAGCAAAAATAGATAAAGTAGCGGCTCTCAAAGAGCAATTCGCGGAAGCCAATAATATCATTATTACCGACTACGCCGGGCTCAATGTGGATCAAATGACTAAAATGCGCCGTGATTTACGCCAAGAGGGAATCAAGTTCTTCATTTCAAAGAACACCCTCATGCGCCTGGCAGCTAAAGATGCTGGATTTGATGATATGGCCGAATTGCTGACAGGGCCGACCGCGATAGCAATATCAAATACGGACCCTAACATTCCGGCGAAGATTCTTTTTGATTCCAAAAAAGAATTCGACAACGTCAAAAAACCGGAAATCAAGGCCTTATATATTGAGAAGAAATTCTATGATGGAGCCGCGGCGGAGCGAATTGCCTATTTGCCTCCCCGTGAGATATTATTATCGCTACTGGTCTCTGCCGTTGAAGCTCCCATTTCAGAATTTGTGGGAACGCTTGATGGAATAATCCGTGAATTGGTCGGCACAATTGATGCGCTGGCCAAGAAAAAGGGTGAAGATTAAATAATAGCTATAAATCAACCATAATCGCATCCGGGAAATATCTCTCGGAATTGACGAAATGTGTTGGGAACCAAATAGCTTTGTAAATGTTAAACCGAAAGGGTATTACAGTGTCAGAGAACAAAACAATAGCGGAGATCGTTGAGAAGATTGAGAATCTAACGGTACTCGAACTGGCTGATCTCTCGAAAGAACTCCAGGATAAATTTGGCGTTACGGCCGCAGCCCCGGTTGCTGTCGCCGCCGCTCCAATTGGCGGAGGTGAAGCCGCGGTCGAAGAGCAGACTGAGTTCAGTGTGGAATTGCAGTCTGCCGGAGATAAAAAGATTCAGGTTATTAAGGTTGTGCGTGAATTAACCAGTCTGGGATTAAAAGAAGCCAAGGAATTAGTTGATAGCGCCCCGAACATGGTTAAAACAGGCATCGCCAAGGAAGAAGCCGAAGCTGTCCGCGATAAGCTTCAGGATGTTGGCGCCCAGGTTGAAATTAAGTGATTAATCCCGCCCTTTCAGGCGGGTTAACCTACCATTGCCGTTTTTCCACAGGGGGAAAATGGCATTTACTGAGTGATTGAAAGGGTACCTGAGGTTCAGAAAGGCTCTATAAAAATTAGAGAGATAATGCGAAATAATCGACTTTCAGGTATTACATAACGGAATTTCCATCCTTGCTGAAATACGGTTAATGGTTTAACTGTATTAGGGGATGGTTATATTTTTTCGGGGAGGTACTCCGATTTGGCCAGGAAACTGCCCATCGAAAGAAAGAACTTCGGCAAAATTCTCAGTGGTTGCGAAATGCCCGATTTGCTAGATGTCCAGCTGAAGTCCTATAATGATTTTTTGCAGGGTGATATTGAGACCGATAAAAGAGCTCGCCAGGGATTGCAACAGATTTTTCAAGAAATCTTTCCCATATCTGACATACGGGAGAATTACACTCTGGAGTTTGTCAACTATAAAATGGGTACGCGAAGGTATTCTATACCCGAATGTCAGGAAAGGAATATGACTTATGCCTCCCCGTTGAAGGCAACTTTGAGGCTTGTCAGCCGTGAAGGTGAGGGAGAGGAAAAACAGGTAAAGGATATTATTGAGCAGGAAGTATATCTGGGCGAATTGCCAACTATGACCAGCCGGGGTACGTTTGTAATCAATGGCTCAGAAAGAGTTATCGTGTCCCAATTACATCGCTCTCCGGGTGTCTTCTTCAATGAAGGTATTCATCCTAATGGAAAGCACATATTTTCCGCGCGCATAATTCCCTATCGTGGCAGCTGGGTGGAATTTACAACCGACATTAATGACATCATGTTTGTGCATATTGATTCCCGCAGAAAAATTCACGCGACCGCATTACTGCGTGCTATCGGATATTCGACTAATGAAGAAATACTTGACATTTTTTATGACATCTCAGTAGGAAGCCTGGCCGGGAAAAATGCTGCTGAACTGGCCGGGCATTTTGCGGCAGAAACCGTAGTGAATAAGGAAACCGGTGAAGTTATTGTTACAGCGGGCGAGACGATTACAGAAGTAATCCTTGATAAATTAAGGGAAGTTAAGCACAAGAAATTAAAGTTCATCACTCGGGATGAACATCGGGATGCTTATGTAATAATAAATACGCTTGCCAAAGATATCACCGCCAGTCGGGAAGATGCTCTCAATAAGATCTATTCTCTGATGCGACCCGGTGAACCGCCGACAATCGAAATGGCCGAATCCCTATTGGAGAAGCTATTCTTTAATGAAAAGAGATACGATTTGGGTGAAGTCGGCCGTTATATGATAAATCAACGACTCAAACTGGATATTCCTCTTGAACATACAACTCTTGATAACAAGGATTTCATCAGCATCATAACGTGCCTGATAGCTTTGCGCAATGGCCATGGCTTCATTGACGATATTGATCATTTGGGCAACCGCCGTGCCAGGACAGTTGGCGAATTATTGTCTAATCTGTATTCAGTGGGACTTTCCCGAGTCGCTCGCAATATCAGAGAACGCATGAGTCTTAAAGATGCTGACCCCCAGACTCCTCAAACGTTGGTCAATGCCCGAACGGTTTCGTCGGTTATAGAGACTTTTTTCGGATCTTCGCAATTATCTCAGTTTATGGATCAAACCAATCCTCTAATGGAATTGACGCATAAGAGAAGATTGTCTGCTCTTGGTCCGGGAGGGTTAACTCGCGAGCGTGCCGGTTTTGAGGTTCGCGACGTGCATCACACGCATTACGGCCGTCTGTGCCCTGTAGAGACTCCCGAAGGTCCGAATATCGGCCTAATCGTTTCCCTGGCGACTTATGGCCGGATTAACAAGTACGGTTTTATTGAAACGCCCTATCGAAAATTCAAGAATGGGAAATTTACTGGCGAAATCGATTATCTGGCGGCTGATGAAGAAGATCGGCATATTATTGCTCAGGCCAACGAACCATTGGATAAAAATAATCGGTTTGTCGGTGAAATGATTGTTTGCCGTCACCGGGATGATTATCCGGTCGTTCCCGCCAAAGAAGTTGAGTATATGGACGTTAGTCCCAATCAATTGGTGTCGGTAGCGGCTTCGCTTATTCCTTTTCTGGAACATGATGATGCCAACCGAGCTCTGATGGGTTCCAATATGCAGCGCCAGGCCGTACCGTTATTGAAATGCGCGGCACCCTATGTCGGAACCGGAATGGAACATAAAGTCGCCACTGATGCGGGAGTAACTGTCGTCGCCAAACGAGCCGGTAACGTAATTTACGTGGATTCCCAAAAAGTTATCGTTCGCCCCAACGTCAAATCAAAACCGGATGAACTTGGTTATTATGAGGATGATCTTTATAATCTGACTAAATTCCAACGCTCAAATCAGGATACTTGCATTAATCAGCATCCTGTGATTGAGGCCGGGGACGAAGTGGAAGTCGGTGATCTGATCGCCGATGGTTCCGCCACAGACGCCGGCGAATTGGCTCTGGGAAGGAATGTCCTGGTGGCGTTTATGCCCTGGTTGGGTTATAATTTTGAAGACGCTATAATTCTTTCAGAACGCATGATTAAGGATGATGTTTTTACATCCATACATATAGAAGAATTCGAGCTTCAGGTAAGGGATACCAAACGAGGTTCCGAAGAAATTACTCGCGAAATTCCTAATGTATCTGAGGAAGCGCTTCTCAATCTTGATGAAAACGGCATTATCAGATCTGGCGCCGAAGTCGAAGCCGGAGATATTCTCGTTGGCAAAGTAACTCCTAAAGGCGAAACCGAACTATCTCCTGAAGAACGGCTTCTGAGAGCCATTTTTGGCGAAAAGGCCGGCGATGTACGCGATGCATCTCTCAAAGCGCCTCCGGGCATGCGCGGAATAGTTATTGATACCAAGGTATTTTCACGCAAGGAAAGAACCGAAGAAGCCAAAAAATATGAGAAGCAAAACGTCGTTAACATAAGGAAAGAATACCATCGGCTCTTTCAGGATATCGCATCCTATCGCAATCAAAGATTGGGTGAGATTTTGGATGGCAAGACGTCGGGAACGGTTCGGTCTATTGTCGATAATTCTGTGGTTATTCGTGCCGGTCATAAGTACAAAAAAGAAGATCTCGCCGATTTTGATTTTGATCTGGTCGTCGCACCCGACGGCTTTTCCGATGCAGTTGCCGTTAACAAAAAAGTTGATAAGATAATCGGTGAAACCTCCGCTCTTTTGGCCAACAAACGTGCCGAAATGGAAGTTGAAATTGATAAAGTAGAACGCGGCGCGGAATTGCCACCGGGCGTAAAGCAACTGGTAAAGGTACAGGTTGCGATTAAGCGCAAAATTTCTGTGGGTGATAAGATGGCCGGGCGCCATGGAAATAAAGGCGTCGTCTCAAAAATAGTCCCGGTTGAGGATATGCCATATCTTGAAGATGGTACCCCGGTCGATGTCATCCTGAATCCGCTGGGCGTCCCTTCACGTATGAACGTCGGGCAACTTTTGGAAACGCATCTGGGCGCGGCCGCGGCCAAATTAAACATTCATTACGCATCCCCGGTTTTTGACGGCGCCAGCCTGACTGAGATTAAGAGCGAATTAAAGGCGGCCGGTATCGATGAGGATGGCAAGGCTTGGTTATATGACGGGCGTACGGGCGAAAAATTCGATAACCGCATCACTGTCGGCCAAATTTATATGCTGAAGCTGTCTCATTTGGTTGATGACAAGATTCATGCCCGGAGTATCGGACCTTATTCGCTTGTCACGCAACAGCCTTTGGGAGGAAAAGCTCAATTTGGCGGACAACGATTTGGTGAAATGGAAGTATGGGCCCTCGAGGCATACGGAGCCGCTTATACATTGCAGGAAATGCTGACTGTCAAATCTGATGATGTCGCCGGGCGCAGCAAGATTTATGAATCAATTGTCAAAGGGGAAAATCCTCCGGAACCGGGAATACCGGAGTCGTTTAACGTTTTGGTCAAAGAGTTGCAGGCTCTTGGACTCGACGTTACTTTGATGGAAAAAACCTGACCCCGAGCGGTCCCAAATAAAGGAGTGTTTTCGTGCTAAATATAGCGGGAAAAATGCAAAAAAAAGCTCCAAACTTTAAGGCTATCCAGATAAGACTGGCTTCTCCGGAAACGATTTTATCCTGGTCTTATGGAGAAGTCACCAAGCCTGAAACAATTAATTATCGTTCTTTCAAACCGGAACGAGACGGATTGTTTTGTGAACGTATTTTTGGACCGGTAAAAGACTGGGAATGCAACTGCGGTAAGTACAAGCGCATTCGTTTCCGCGGGATAGTTTGCGACCGTTGCGGTGTTGAGGTTACTCAGGCCAAAGTACGCCGCGAACGCATGGGACATATCGACCTGGCTGTGCCGGTTTCGCATATATGGTATTTCAAATCGCTGCCGTCTCGAATAGGTCATTTAATAGACCTATCCATTCGAGATCTTGAGAAGATTCTCTATTATGAATCATATATAATCATCGACCCGGGTAATACGCCATATAAGGAAGGCGATATCATACCGGAAGAAGAGTTTTTTGAACTCGAAGAAGCCGGAAAGGAATTTGAAGCCGATATGGGTGCTCCGGCGGTGAAAAGGCTGCTTGAAAAACTCAATTTGGAAGAGTTGGCAGTGACTTTGAGGGTGCAAATAAAGAACGAAACATCGGTCCAGCGTAAGAAAGACGTCTTAAAACGGCTTAGGGTTATTGAGGGATTTCGACATTCCGGAAATCGTCCGGAATGGATGATAATGAATGTTATTCCCGTAATTCCTCCCGATCTTCGCCCCCTTGTTCCTCTTGAAGGCGGACGATTCGCGACTTCCGATTTGAATGATTTGTATCGTCGAGTTATCAACCGCAATAATCGACTCAAAAAACTTATTGATATTCAGGCCCCTGAAGTAATCTTGAGAAATGAAAAAAGAATGCTTCAGGAAGCTGTTGACGCATTGTTCGACAATGGTCGAAGAACTCATTCCGTGCGCGGCGATTCCAAGCGCCCCTTGCGTTCTTTGTCTGATTTACTAAAGGGAAAACAGGGACGCTTCCGTCAGAATCTTTTGGGTAAACGAGTTGATTATTCGGGGCGTTCGGTAATTGTTGTTGGCCCGGATTTGAAACTTTATGAATGCGGGCTCCCCAAGAATATGGCCCTCGAGTTATTCAAGCCGTTTATCATCATGAAGCTTGAAGAAAAAGGATATGTCCAATCGGTTAAATCAGCCAAGCGATTGGTTGAGCGCGAGCGCCCGGAAGTATGGGATATACTGGAAGAAATCATTGAAGATCATCCGGTCATGTTAAACCGCGCCCCGACGCTGCATCGCCTTGGAATTCAAGCCTTTTACCCTCGACTGGTTGAAGGCAAAGCGATTAGATTACATCCCCTCGTTTGCGCCGCCTTCAATGCTGACTTTGACGGCGACCAGATGGCCGTACATGTTCCGTTATCATTTGAAGCGCAGTTGGAAGCTCGAATTTTGATGTTATCCACCAACAATATTCTTGTCCCTTCATCTGGACGGCCCATTGCGATTCCTTCGCAGGATATTGTTTTGGGATGTTATTATTTAACCAAACTTAGACCCAAAGTAAAGGGCGAGGGCAAAGCGTTTTATAACGAAAATGAGGCCTTATTGGCCCATTCAGAAAACTATATCGATACTCATGCCAAAATTAGAGTGCGAATGAACGATCAGTTGGTGGAGACTTCGGTCGGACGCATTATTTTCAATCAAATCGTTCCGGATACACTCGGGTTTTTTAATGACACCGCTACCAAAAGCAAGATTGAAGAACTCGTCTCTCAATCTTATCAGGCTGTGGGACAGACGGAGACGGTTTATTTCCTGGATAACCTAAAAGATCTCGGTTTTCGATGGGCAACCCGTTCCGGAACCACGGTTTCTATTGATGATTTGATAATTCCCAAGCAGAAAGATGAACTTATTAAATTGGCTGACAAAGAAGTCAATAAGATTCAGAAAAGATATATGCGCGGTGTGATTACCAATGGTGAAAGGTATAATCAAATCATAGATACCTGGACCCGAACTTCGACCGCTGTTGCAGAAGTGATGTTTGACAACCTGGCGTCCGATTTGGACGGTTTTAATCCGGTCTATATGATGGCCGATTCCGGGGCGAGGGGTTCCAAAGAGCAGATTCGTCAGTTGGCTGGGATGCGCGGGCTTATGGCTAAACCTCAGAAGAAAATCACCGGAGGCGTGGGAGAGATTATTGAAAACCCGATTACGGCGAATTTCCGAGAGGGATTGTCGGTGATGGAATATTTTATTTCCACTCACGGTTCGCGAAAAGGTCTGGCAGATACCGCGCTAAAGACCGCTGACGCCGGGTATCTTACTCGCCGACTGGTGGACGTCGCTCAGGATGTTATTATTAACGAATCTGACTGCGGTACCATTCTTGGCCTTGACGTGTCCGCCCTTAAAGAAGGCGAAGAAGTCATCGAGTCTTTGGCCGATCGTATTTTGGGCCGAGTCATCCTCGAAGATGTCATCGATCCGGTTACGGAAGATGTAATTCTCGAAGCCGGAAACGAAGTTAAGGAAGAAGACGCGCATCGTATCGAAGAAGCTGGTGTTGAATCGGTGAATATCCGTTCAGTATTAACATGCGAATCGAAGCGGGGAGTTTGTGCCAGCTGTTATGGAAGAAACCTCGGCTCTAAGAAAATGATTGATATAGGGGAAGCTGTTGGAGTAATCGCGGCCCAATCAATCGGCGAACCGGGTACGCAGTTGACCCTGAGAACTTTCCACATTGGTGGAACGGCCGAACAGATTGCCGGTCAATCTCAGGCAAAATCAAAATATGACGGTTTTGTTAAATTTAATAACATCCAGACAATTACACGCGGTGATGGAGTTAAAGTCGTTAAGAACAGAAATGGTGAAATTCAAATTGCCGATAAAAACGGCAGAGTCCTGGGAAGATATGTTGTTCCGTACGGCGCCTCATTGATTCGAGATGATGGTGACGAAATTGAGAAAAATGGAATTCTTTTTGAATGGGATCCTTACTCCAATGTTATCATTACGGAAGTAGGCGGAACAGTAAAATACAAGGATATCATTCCGGATGTTTCGCTCCGTGAAGAGATCGATGAAACGACCGGACAGATTCAGCCAATTATCATCGACACTAAGGAAAAAACTTTATTTCCTGCGATTGCCATTTTAGACCCGAAAGGCAAAATTAAGGCTAATTATCGTGTGCCTACCGGGGCAAACCTTAGAGTCGCCGACGGCGAAAAGGTTACTCGAGGCATGGTTTTGGTGAAGATAGCCCGTGAAATTTCGAAAACCAGAGATATCACGGGAGGGCTGCCAAGGGTTGCAGAACTGTTTGAGGCTCGCAGCCCGCATGATCCGGCGGTAGTTTCGGAAATTGACGGCACTGTAAAATTCGGCAAAATCGTTCGTGGTCAACAACAGGTTTATGTGGAAGATGACGTTGGCGGAACAGAAGAGTACCTGATCCCTCATGGAAAGCATCTCCATGTTCATGATGGCGACCGAGTTATGGCCGGTGAACGGCTCTGTGAAGGCTCGATTGTGCCCCATGATATTTTACGGATTAAGGGCGTTGGCGCCGTTCAGGAATATCTCGTCAATGAGATTCAAGAGGTCTACCGACTTCAGGGTGTGAAAATTAATGATAAGCATATTGAGGTTATTGTTCGACAGATGCTTCAGAAAGTCCGGGTTGAGGAAGTTGGCGATTCGACCTATCTTGAAGGAGAGAGGGTGGATCGAGCCAAGTTCATAGAAGAAAATGATCGGGTCATCGCCGAGGGCGGAGAACCCGCCACCTTTGAACCGCTTCTTTTGGGCATAACTAAAGCTTCTCTATCGACAGAGAGTTTTATCTCAGCGGCATCATTCCAGGAGACTACTCGAGTGTTGACTGAAGCCGCTGTGTCGGGAAAAACTGATACGTTACAGGGCTTGAAAGAGAATGTAATTATTGGCCAGCTCATACCGGCTGGTACCGGTGTTGAGAGATACAGAAATGTCCAGATTGAAACCGAGGATGGCCCCCTGGATGAAATATTAGATGAAAAGTCCGGATCTGGAGAAACCTTGTTGAGTGATATTTTTCAAAAAAACGCTTGACTTGCCGATACTTATTAGTATAATGCGTGGCTTTTTTGATTTTGAATATGGTTTGGAAATTTGAGTTAAGGAGTTAATGTGCCGACAATTAACCAGTTGATTCGCAAGGGACGAAAGAAGATCCTGGAAAAAACTACTACACCGGCTCTAAAATCTTGTCCGCAAAAGCGAGGCGTTTGCACCCGCGTTTATACATCGACCCCAAAGAAACCGAATTCCGCTTTAAGAAAAGTTGCCCGTGTTCGCTTAACGAATCAAATGGAAGTGACCGCGTATATCCCTGGAGAAGGCCACAATTTGCAGGAACACTCCATTGTTCTTATTAGAGGCGGCCGTGTAAAGGATTTGCCGGGCGTTCGCTATCATGTTATTCGGGGTGCAATGGATACATCCGGAGTTGCCGATAGAAATTGCGGACGAAGTAAATACGGAACTAAAAGGCCCAAGAAAAGCGCCTGATAAGATATAGAAAGTAAAATATGCCACGGAGAAAATCAGCTGAAAAGAGAAGACGGATTGCGGATCCGAAATTTGGTGATCTGGTCGTTAGTCAATTCGTTGGAAGTCTAATGACTCGCGGAAAAAAATCAATAGCGGAAGGATTACTTTATCGCGCCATTGAAATTTGCGAGGATAAATCGGGAACTCCGGGGCTTGAATTGTTTCTTAAAGCTTTGAATAATATTAAACCGGTCCTTGAAGTAAAGTCCCGCCGGGTTGGAGGCGCTACTTATCAGGTTCCGGTTGAAGTAAGACCGAGTAGAAGAACAGCTTTGGCTATTCGTTGGGCGATTACCTACTCAAGGGCTCGCTCCGAAAAAACCATGGCTGAAAGATTAGCTGCCGAATTTTTGGCTGCCGCCAATAATGAGGGAGCCTCAATAAAAAAGAAGGAAGATACGCATAAGATGGCGGAAGCCAATAAGGCTTTTGCGCATTTCAGGTGGTAACCCTCTGATTCCCGTTCGACGGCGTCGTTAACCGTCGATTAGTTACCGTGGAAATTCATGGTTACTGCTCCGTCCGAATAGCTTGCCGGCTGACCCTGCTGTGACGTCGCGCGAGCGCTGGATTGGTTATCATCTTTTGGCGCACGAATTAGCAGGTTTAAGATGTCGAGCAAAGCATCTTTAAATAACATCCGCAATATCGGTATTATGGCCCATATCGACGCCGGTAAGACTACGACTACTGAGCGTATGCTCTTTTACACGGGCAAAACCCACCGTATTGGTGAAGTGGATGATGGCGCGGCGACCATGGATTGGATGGAGCAGGAAAAGGAACGCGGAATTACAATTACTTCTGCGGCTACTACAACATTTTGGCGTAATCATACTATAAACATCATCGACACCTCGGGACATGTCGATTTTACCATAGAGGTTGAACGTTCGCTACGAGTTCTTGATGGAGCTGTAGCGATTTTTTGTGCCGTCGGCGGAGTTGAGCCTCAATCTGAGACGGTCTGGTACCAGGCTGATAAATACGGGGTTCCACGTATTGCCTACGTCAATAAAATGGATCGAAACGGGGCTGATTTTTTTGGTACCGTCGAACAAATGCGTGAAAAATTGGGAACCAACGCGGTTCCGATTCAGATTCCCGCAGGGGAAGGCGATACGTTTACAGGTTTGGTTGATCTGGTTAATATGACCTATCGGGTTGCGACTGTAGATTCCCAGGGCGCAAAGTTTGAGGATTTGCCCGTCCCTGATGATCTCCTTGAGGAAGCCAAAAAATATCGAGAAAAACTCCTTGAGGCGGTTTCGAATTACGACGACCGTTTATTGGAAAAGTTTTTGGCGGACGAGCCTATTGACAGCAGTGAATTGCTGGATGTCATTCGCCGGGCTTGTTTGGACGTCTCTATTGTTCCGGTTATGTGCGGTTCTTCATTTCGGAATATCGGAGTCCAGAAAATTCTCGACGCTATTATCGATTTTCTCCCTTCTCCGCTTGACAAACCCGCTGTAAAAGGACATATTCCGGGCTCGTCAAAAATGGCGGAACGGAAAGCAGATGTAAATGAACCTGCTTGCGCGTTGGCATTTAAGATTGTAACTGACCCGCACGTGGGTCGTTTGACGTATATAAGAGTTTATTCGGGGATGATTCAGGCTGGTTCTTATTTATATAATGCCAGCTCCGGAATAAAAGAAAGAGTGGCCCGTATTTTGCGGATGCATGCGAATAAAAGAGAGGAAGTGAAGGAAATCCAGGCCGGCGATATTGTTGCCGTGATTGGATTCCGAAAGACCGCTACGGGGCATACTCTATCGGATGTAAAGCATCCAATTGAAATGGATTTGATGGAATTTCCCGAACCGGTGATTAGCGTCGCAATTGAGCCGAAAACTCTGGCAGACCAGGAGAAATTGAATGATTCTATGGCGAAGCTCGCCGAAGAAGATCCAACTTTCAAAGTGGCGATCAATGAGGAAACAGGTCAGACCATAATTTCCGGTATGGGGGAACTGCATCTTGATATTTTGACTGATCGACTTCTGCGTGAATTCAAAGTTAAGGCAAATGTAGGCACTCCATGGGTTGCTTATAAGGAAACGATTACCCATTCTCAAGCGGGAGAAGGCAAGTTTATCAGACAATCTGGCGGCAAGGGCCAATATGGTCATGTTGTAGTTAATGTAAAACCGCTTGATGGTGATACCGGGTTTATTGTTGAAAATAAAATTACCGATGGATCTATACCAAAAGAATATTACCCGGCTATTGAAAAAAGCCTCCACTCTGCGGCCTTCAATGGAATATTGTCCGGCAATCCGATGATTGGCATAAAGGTTGATATTATCGATGGTTCCTCCCATGAAATTGACTCGACCGAGATGGCCTATTCAATCGCGGCCTCAATTGCTTTCCAGAACGCGGTCGAAAAAGCCGGGCCCGTTCTGCTTGAACCGGTAATGACGGTCGAAATAGTCGTTCCTGAAGATTATGCCGGAAGTATAATGAATGACCTGAATTCAAGGCGGGCCCAGATTGGCGGCATTATGCCAAAAAACAAATCGCAGGTTATTAACGCTCTTGCCCCGCTGTCGGAAATGTTTGGCTATGCGACAAAGTTGCGCAACCTTTCTCAGGGACGAGCTGTTTTCACGATGCATTTCGCATCATATCAGCCAGTCCCCGAAGAGGTTACTGAAAAAATGAGAATTGGAATAAAAAAGTTAAATTACATAAGGAAGACGAGGTAATAAATGGCCAAGGAGAAATTTGAGCGGACGAAGCCGCATGTGAATGTTGGCACGATCGGTCATGTAGATCATGGCAAGACGACGTTGACGGCGGCGATGACGATGATCTTGAATCGTAAAGGTGGCGCTGATATTCGTACGTT
>JBDREQ010000031.1:0-95232 GCA_043819555.1 Candidatus Zixiibacteriota bacterium
CTTCTTGATGATTATCATTGCAGCATTATCAGACCACCGAATACAAAAAAGAGAACAAAAAAAGACTATGATTGATTTATTTAACAAAAAGTGTTACCTATCTGCCCGGATCAATCTGTTACCTATGTACCCGTCCGTTCAAGGGCGGGGTGTGTTTGCTTTTTTACCAGGTCCATCATACAAATGCGGATGATTTCGGAATCAATGATGAATTGATTGAATAAACGTAGATGTTGCTTTTCCCACATTGTTCTTTGACTTACTCATGATAGGCGGGCATGTCAAATAAAATCCGTTGAGATTATAGATAATTACTCTATCATTAAATACGAATGCGGAATCCTGGGCAATGTGCCATTGGAGATTGATGGAGTTGATGTATGAGCCTGAAAGCGGGAACCCACCCGACGGGACTTCGTCCCTTTCGGATTGGCCACAAGAAAATTGGGCAATAAGACGAATGAATTTAGATGATTCAAACTTGGCGAGTGAAGGAACTACCCCCAAGTCTAAAGACTTGGGGCATCCGGCTTTATTATATCCACTGTGATCACCTGACCTTTTGTAAATTATCTTGACACAACCTATATAAAAAGACAATAATTGAATAATATATCACAGCGATAATTAACCGGATAACCCGGTTTAGGGAAAAATTCAGCAGGGACGCGGCGCAATGAAAAAGAGAATTGTCTTCATCTCCATATTTGACCTGACCCGTCTTTTCTATGAAGTCGCACAGGGTCTTGAAGAGCACGATCATGATGTTTTCTGGATTACGACCAATGAAGTCTGGACGCAGTGGTTGATTAAAAAAGGCGTCGGCAAAAAACGCATCTTACAACTGGTTTATTCCAAATCCGATTTTCTCGACAACGGACAAAAAGAACAACTCCTCTCGGAAATCGTTGCATGCGAAGCCAAATCAGGACTGACTATCAATCAGACTTTGATGATGGATCAGTTTGTGACTTACAAAAACAAGTCTGATATAAACGACTATCTTTTTCTTTATTATCGGGATATAAAAAGGTTTTTAGCCGATAATGAAATTACCCATCTGGTTGCCGAACCGACCAACTGCAACGAAATGATTGCCTGTATGGTCTGTAACGAATTGGGAATAAGGTTTATTTCACCCCGGCATATTCGTTTTCCCTCCGATCGGTTGTTGTTCTTTGATTCTTATCTTCAGAAAAAACCAATAAAGAGAAGCAATAGCGATCACGGAATTGATGGCTGTCAACTGATAGAAGATTTCGTTTCCCACAAGCCGGCACCTTATTATTTCGCCAAGCACAACAAAACCAAAACGCTTGATCCTCGGAAAATATTATGGTCAATCGGTAATCGCATTAAAAGATATAAAACTGACAGTGGCCGAGGCTTGACTCATCACAACCTATCCGGCCGGATAAAATTATCATTGAGACGAATGATTAATAGCCAATATATGAGCCGGATTTGGCACTATGATGATCTGAGTAAAATCGAGAGTAAAATAGCCTTCTACGGCCTTCATGTGCAGCCGGAAGCCTCAATCGATGTTTTAGGCTCATATTTCAGCGATCAATTGAAATTAATAAAGGACATACGCCGGGCCTTGCCATTTGATGTTACGTTGGTGGTCAAAGAGCATCCGAATTTTCTGGGCATCAAATCTATTGAGTTTTTCCACAAACTAAAATGTATACCAAATGTTGCTCTGGTACGGCACGACATATCAACCTTTGATATCTATAAAAAAGCCTCAATAATTTTTACAGTCTCCGGAACCACAGGTTACGAGGGTGGAATGTTGGGAATTCCGGTTGTTATGTTCTGCCCCATTTACTTTAACGGCTTATCATCGGTTCATACCTGCACCGATTTGGCACTATTGCAGGAATTGGTCTATCAACTATTGAATACATTCAAACGTGACTATGAGGCCGACTGCGAGTTTATGATTGAAATGGTAGAACATTCATATCTTGGCTTCTGGACCGATCCGAATTTATATCCTGAAGTTATGGAACCGGATAATATACACAGATTACGGGAAGCTTTTCTTGAAGTAGTGGGCAATGATGCTGATTAACGCCGCCGGCATAGCATTATATTTGGCTTCCTGCATCTACATTCTTAAAAAGGATAAAAGGCTGTTTGTCTTTTTCGCGTTTCTGGCCTTTTCACAAATCTGGGCACTCATTTCGTGCTTCTATAATGATTTGGGGATATATAATATAGAGCTTTTTCGCTATACTGAACCAACCTATGCCACCTTTAGATTGGCGTTGCTTTATGTCGTTTTCAATCTTGGTTTTTTGGCCGCCATGAGGATTTTTCAAAACTATTATCCGGCCCGGGTCGATTATCAAATTACTCGCGAAACGTTGAAACTGGGCGGCATAAAAATCGTTGTTTACGGCTGTGTCGGACTCGTTATTGTCTATATCGCGTATAATTTCATGACTGGCGGTATTCCTGTTTTTTCCGGATTTGGGCGGCAGATATATTTCGAAGAAGCCGGATTCCCAGATAATATTCTGTTAATTTACGGATTTTTATTTGCGTTCATACTGGGATATTATCGTCGTAGGAAAGGTTGGAATTCCATTAGCGGAATCCTTTTCTTAATTTTTATGATGTATTTTGTGCTTACAGGCAATAAATTTTCAGCCTTGATTTCATTGGCCACTTATTATTATGCGCCGATATTCGCAAAGCAATATCAGCAAAATTCGAAAATGAGAATACTATCTACCAAGAATGTTATTATCGTTATTATTCTAATCATGCTGACAATAATTTATGCATTTACGATTTATATGAATGAAACTGATGATAGTGAATTCGCAGTACTATACTTAAAAAACCGGGCGTTGGCTTTTCAAGGAGAAATGTGGTGGGCGGCGGACTATGAGTACTTTAATGGTGATTTATACGATGAGAAACACTGGCATACGGAACTAGAAGCCATTCTTTCACCGCAAAAAATTCCAGTAACCGATGTCGGCATGCAGTATTTGATGATAAAAATCCTCGGACCGGCAAATGCATACCCAATCATAGAAAAGGGATATCTATACACGATGACGTACCCCGCTATTTTAATAGCCATGTTTCCATATTCTATATCGATTTTCATTCAATTTCTGGCGGGGTTTGTTTTTTTTATTGTCCTTTACTATTTGTATTACTCGATTATATATTCTCACTTATTTCGCGCAATTATCGCATTGACCATTCTTCTTCCCCTTATGGTAGTTTTGGTAACCGGAAATCTAACGGCATTTTTCACTTTGGGAATACCCATTAAGGCTCTTATTTTGGCAATTTTGGAGATAGGGGGCGCGAAATCTCAAGCAGCCAAGTCTAATTTATATTAACTATTGGCAAGTATATTGAGAATTCAAAATCTTGTTCAAAAAGATTAATACATAAGGGAGATAGGCGAGTTATGAACATAAAATCTAATGGAGTTTTTTTAACCGTCCTTTACGCCTTGATAATCCTAACCGGTTTTTTTATTACTTGGGATTTTACAGCGGATGATTCCTACATCACATTTCGATATTCAAAACACCTTGCTGACGGTCTGGGACTTGTATTTAATCCCGGCGATTCAAATCCGGTTGAAGGATATACTAATTTTTTATGGATGATTATAATGGCCATCCCTCATTTTCTTGGATGGTCGCCGATAATATTTTCAAAAATATTTGGACTGCTTTGTTTTAGTGGATGCGCCCTTTCCCTCAACAGATACGTTAGCTATAAAACCGGAAGTTCGACCTGGGGCTATCTCGCCATAATACCATTTATTATTCTCCCTTCGACATATTTTCATTCGATTTCGGGGATGGAAACAATACTGTATGACTTTATCCTTTTGCTGGTTTTTATTTCCGGGTACGAAATCATTACTACCAGAGAAAAACCTGCCGGTTGGCAAATCGCCGTGGCCCCAATCTTAGTTCTGCTAGTCGGAATGACAAGGCCGGAGGGGTTATTACCGGGACTTATCATGTTATTGACCATTTATTATGTCACTGATAAAAATGATCGCAAACGACTTTTGATTTATTCATTATTCTTATTATTCTTTCCCGGTCTGGTTTATTTTATCTGGAGAGTGATATATTTCGGGTGGTTGTTGCCCAATACATTTTATGTGAAATTTGGGCAACCTTTCGACGGCATTGAATGGCTGGCAATATCAATTGGCTCGTTGGCAGGCATCATCGTCGTGATATATATGGCTTATGCCCTTACAAGAAATCATGGACAAAAGAAATTAGTTGTACCTCTGTATTATGTCTCCTTTCTGATAACCGCAATTCTTGCCTATTGCGGCAGTAATTTAATGATGAATTACATGAATCGTTTTTTATTCCATGTCCTTCCCGTCATCTTTTTGATATTCACACTGGAGATGCATGCTCTGTTCTGTAGGAGTGACAATAACAAAACGGGGAAGTCTGCATCGTATGGTCTCATTATTATCATTGTGATTATATGCCTGTTTCCTTTGTTTCACAAAGATAAAACCGAGACGGCTCACATGGCGCTCTACGAGTCACACTTAAAAAATGCACATATCAATTTGGCCTATTCCCTCAAAAAGATAAATATCCCGAAAGAACTGAAAAGGCTGGCGGTGGGTGATGCCGGAGCGATACCTTATTATTCGGAGTGGGTATCCTATGATTTTGTGGGTCTTAATGATGAATTTGCCGCTCACAATCCCTCTGATAAGTCAGATTATATTATGGAGAAAAAACCAAGCCTTCTTATTCTTTATTCAGGAGACGGCATAAATATAAATTCTTATCAATTCGGTTTTGAACCGCATTCGCAACTTTCCCAATATGATGAAATCGGCTTTATAAAGTGGTTTCCCGATTATTACCTTGCAGTCTATCTCAGAAATGATATTGATAGCCTATATTATAATGCGGTGGCGGAAGTCGTTCGTGGCATTCAGCAAGAAGCCCAATACTTGAATGCAGACGCGGATAACAGGGCGGGGCTGGTAAAACATTTAAAGACTCGCATTGGTTTATAGTTGATATTATGGCTGGCGGTTTAGTTAATTATGGCGGCGATAAAATATTCGGAAATAATATTCGGAATGCAGGACAATATCAGGAAACTGGCCTTAGGGGAGCAAAACTCATGATTAAATATTTATTTCAGGACTACTCGCGCAATCGGGGCCAGATCAAAATCATTTTTATCGTGACATTTTTCCGTCTGGTCAATGTTTTCGCTCGCCGCAAAAAATCGATTTTGTGGATTATTGGAATTCCGCTGATGATAGCCTATCGCGTTATCGTAGAATATATCCTGTGCGTCGAATTGAGGGCATCCACTCAAATCGGTCCCGGTCTCAAGATTGAACACGGCTATAGCCTGGTGATAAACGATCAAACCGTCATCGGAAAAAACTTTCACATTCGCCATTGTGTCACCATCGGCTGTCAGATGATGCCGGACGGCTCGCAGGGTCCCAGCCCGATATTCGGAGATAATGTCGAAATTGGAGCCAACTCATGCATCATCGGCGGGATTAAAATCGGCAACAATGTCAAAATCGGGGCCGGGAGCGTCGTTGTGAAAGATATTCCCGATAATGCCATCGTCGTCGGCAATCCGGCCAAAATAATCAAATATCTCGATGCGCGTGATTTGCCCAAAGAAACTGTCCGGGATTAAGTAATGCCGGATAATCACAGCCTGAATAATATCATTATTGTTAATGATTTTGCCCATGTCAACGGCGGCGCGGCGTTAGTCGCCCTGTCTTCGGCACGAACGCTGGCCTCCCGAGGGTATAATGTCGTACTTTTCGCGGCGGTTGAACCTGTTGATCACGATTTGGCCGCATCAGGCGTTGAAGTTGTCTGTACCGGACAAAAAGAAATCCTGACTGACCGCAATCGTTTTCGCGCCGTCGGTCGAGGCCTCTGGAATCGGTATGCGGCCCGAAAAATGAAAGAGCTTTTAAAACAATATGATCCGCAAAAAACAATTGTTCATGTTCATGGTTGGACCAAAAGCCTGTCATCGAGCGTTATTCGGATGGCCTTAAATAAAAAGTTTACGGTCGTAATCAGTCTTCATGAATATTTCGCCGCCTGCCCCAACGGCGGATTTTTCAACTACCCCAAAAATGAAATTTGCAAACTGAATGCGATGTCGGCTTCTTGCGTTTTTTGCAATTGTGATAAATTCGGTTATACGCAAAAAATATATCGGGTTGTCAGGCAAATGATTCAAAATAGATTTGGACTGACACCGAAGGGCGTCAAATATTTCGTTTCAATTTCGGAATTTAGTAAAGATATCCTAAAAAGCTATTTGCCATCCGACGCGGAGATTATTCCGGTCCCCAATCCGATTTTCATTGACCGGCAGGTTCCTGCCAACCCGGGGAATAACAATTATTTTGTGATCGTAGGACGCCTGACACCGGAAAAAGGTTTATTTCTGGCCGCTGAAGCGGCTTGCATTGCAAAAGTCAATTTGAAATTTATCGGTGACGGTGAGTTAAAAGAAGAACTTATCTCAAAATATCCCGGACTTGAAATAACCGGATGGCTGAATCGCGAAGAGGTTGTCAAAATCGTTAAATCGGCGCGGGCGCTTATTTTGCCATCGCTCTGGTATGAAACTCAGGGGCTCGTCGTGGCCGAAGCGGCCGCCCTGGGAATTCCGGCCATCGTCCCCGACACCTGTGCCGCTCGTGATATGGTCATAGACGGAGAGACCGGCTATTGGTTCACTGGCGGAAATAGTCAGAATTTGGCCGATAAAATTACACTGTTCAAAAGTAACGATTTACTCAATCGCATTGGACGGGCGGCCTATGATAGTTTCTGGTCAGATCCGCCGACACTCGATAATCACATTGACCATTTGATTCAAGCTTACGATAAAATTCTGCAAAATTTCCCCAAATAAATTCTGAAGATAATTCCGACCCCAATGGGAATAGTTTTCCTTAATTTGACTTGGGAAATTCCTCAATTAATCTCACGCAGATAATATATTGTGTACCAGTTACTTGCCAGCACCAGAACAAAACCAGTTCTGGCACATATTTTGATTTACAACTGAGCGGAAGAGTAAATAGGACGGGTTTATGCATAAAAAACTGATGATCAAAAATCGAATCGGCAGTAATCATAACGGGTCGATCGGATATCAGGATGCTGTAATTGATAATTTGAGAATTGCGGTCGTTCATGATTGGCTGATTACATATGGCGGGGCCGAACGAGTTCTCGAACAAATTCTTTCGATTTTTCCTCAGGCGGATTTGTTCGCGCTTTATGATTTCACTCCTGAAGGAAAACGGGGGTATTTTCTCAACAAACAGGTAACCACATCCTGTCTGCAGAAATTCCCTTTTGCTCAAAAAAATACCGCTCATATCTGCCGTTTATGCCATATGCCATTGAGCAGTTTGATTTATCAGATTACGATTTGATAATTTCATCATCGCATGCCGTCGCTCACGGGATCGTAACTACCGCCGAGCAATTGCATATTAGCTATATCAACAACACCATGGTTTACGCCTGGGATTTATATCATCATTACCTGTCGGGAGCCAAATTGAATAAAGGCTTGTCCGGTCTTTTGGCCAAAGGCATCATGCATTATATCCGCCTGTGGGATGCCGTTTCATCACATCGCGTTGATGAATATATTGCCAACTCCGGATACATGGCGCGACGGATAAATAAGATATATGGCCGTGAATCGAACGTTATCTATCCGCCTGTGGAAACCGATAAGTTTTCCTTTCATGCCGAAAAAGAAGATTTCTATGTCGTCGTATCGCGGTTGGTTCCTTTTAAACGGATCGATTTAATAATAGATGCATTCAAGAATATGCCGGATAAAAACCTGGTAATTCTGGGTGACGGTCCCGACATAGATAAACTCAAAGCTCGGGCGTCAAAAAATATCCGGTTTTTGGGCTTTCAAGGACGTGAAACCGTCAATGATTTTGTAAAACGAGCCAGGGCTTTTTTGTTTTCATCGGTTGAACCATTCGGGATTGCCGTTGTCGAAGCTCATGCCTGCGGCACGCCGGTAATTGCTTTCGGTAAAGGCGCGGCGCCTGAAATAGTAACCGATGGTGAGAATGGAATTCTTTTTAGTAAACAAACGCCTGAAGGACTTATTGAGGCTGTTGAGAGATTTGAAAGGGAGCGGACTTCATTTGATCCGGAAATTATCAGGCGAAACTCGCTCAGGTTTTCAACCAATATATTCAAAAAACAATTTTTTGACCTCGTCCGTCAGAAAGTTCATAGTCGATTTGGAAATCAGGTCAATAATAAAGGCTTTAGTGAAATATGTCCCGCAAATGAGAATATCATGGTGGGGATGGAGAAAGAAAATGTCGAGAAAATTAACGTATAAAGAAAAATCGCCGGAAAATAATCCGAATAATGACAAGACCACAGGTGATTCTTTTAATTTCGAAATAAATATGTTCGAGATGTCTCGTTTGATTCTCAACAAAAAGAAATTTATTTTAATAATGACCATAACCATCATGCTTTTAACCTGCGGATACTTGTTTACCCTGCCGAATCTTTATGTATCCACGGCGACAATTCTCCCTTCCGGAAGTTCTACCAGCGGTATGTCCGGTCTTAAAAGCCTTGTCGGACTCGGAATTCGGGCGACTATGTCCGACGAGAATTCGTCGGCGCTGTTTCCCGTTATCCTAAAATCGAACCTGGTAATCGATGCCGTCCTGGCAAAGGAACATAAATTTGAACATAACTCGGAATTAAAAAGGTTAAGTATTCCACATTATTTCGAGCAGACCGATCCAGATAAATTGCGCCGTTCTATAAGAGATATTACGACAATTAAAACATCTCAGAAAACCGGCGAAATCTCAATCGGAATCGAGACTGAATACCCGGGCTTCTCTCAAGCAATATTAAATGAGTACATTGCCCAACTGGAAGAATATAACTTGCATAAAAGGCGCACATCGGCTGGGGAAAATGGAAAATACCTCGCCCGTCAAATTGAAAAAACCAAAGTCGAATTAACCGTTGCCGAAAATAAGCTGGAAAAATTCCAGTTAGCCAATCAAAATTGGGCAATGACCGACAGCCCGGAAATCTTAAAAGAATTGATGCGGTTCAAACGTGATGTAGAAATCACGTCGGAAACTTATTTAACGCTAACGCAGCAGTATGAGATGGCTAAATTTGACGCTCAGAAAGACGTCCCCATTACCAGAATCCTCGATGCTCCCTCCCTCCCAACGCAAAAATCAGGTCCTTTCAGGCGTAATATCATTCTATTATCAGGGATTTTGTCATGTCTGCTGACCTGCTTCGGCATATTTTTCTGGAATATTTTCAAAGCCGGAACGGGTGGACAAAATAAAACAGAATTTGAATGCTTCCAAAAGGAATTAAAAACGGCCTTTCCTCGAACCAATCGCATCATCTCAAGAATTAGAAAAATACAGGAAAAATCTGCCGAAACTGTAGAATCTTAAGGCGAAAAACAACTTTCTCATAAAGGCGGATATCTGTTCTGAGCGGATATCCGCCTCCTTTTTTATCCCCCAAATGATTTTTCTAAAAGAATTGGAAAACAATTCCAGCCAGATCGGAATAAAAAGCCGGCTTTTTTACCGTGATGCGACGATACTTTGAACCAGCTGATTTGAGCGACACAACTTATTACATACTAACAACATAGATATGGTCATATTTTGCACATATTGGCACTGACCTTGCTAATGTTCAGGCAAAGAAACTGTTTGAACTAAGTGAGGCAAATGAAATGAAGGCATTAATAACTGGAATCACAGGGCAGGATGGTTCATATTTGGCGGAATTTTTATTATCGCGCGGATATGAAGTGCATGGAATTACCCGCCCTTCATCCTCCAGTCACACCGGACGCATAAATCATATCATTGACCGCCTGCGGCTTCATCAGGTCGATATTCTTGACCAGATGGAGATTATACATCTCCTCGAAGAGATTAAGCCCAGCGAAATATACAATCTCGCGGGAATGCCATGCGATTTTGGCAAAGCTCTTCAAATTGAAACAGGTGGTCAGACCAATGCTCTCGGACCGGTCAGATTGCTGGAAGCTATCCGGTTTTTGGATCCTGAGATAAAATTTTTCCAGGCATCCCCGTCGGAAATTTACGCTTCCTCAGAAGAGTTGATAAGCGAGAATTCACCATATGCACCAATATCGGCCTACGCGATATCGAAATTCAGCGCCCATCAGATGACGATCATGTACCGTGAAAAATATAATTTGAAATCGTGCTGCGGAATCTTGTTCGATCATGAATCACCCCGCCGGGATCCTCGCCACCTGACCCGTCAAATTACCAGAGGGGCGGCAAAAATCAAGCTTGGCCTTCAGGAACATCTGGTTCTCGATACAATCGACATTCAAAAGGACTGGGGTTATGCCGGCGATTATGTTCGCGCGTTCTGGATGATGATTCAGCATCCCCGGCAGGATAATTTCATAATCGCGAGCGGAAAACTTCATTCGCTTGAAGAATTTTGCCAGACCGCTTTCGCCGCGGTTGACCTTGATTGGCAGGACTATATAACAATTAGAAACTCGTTCCTGACTCGGAGAAAATCAGAACGACGCATCGGTGATATCTCGCATATCCGCCGCAAACTTCTTTGGGAACCGGAAGTTTCATTCGATCAAATGGTGCAGTTGATGGTTGATTCCGAATTGGAACGGCTGTCTCCCAAATATCAATTGCCGACCGAATTTTATTCAAAATCCAACAGTGAGGTACCTACTAAATGATGCAGATGCACCAACCGGGAGTGGAATTGAACCTCAATACCGAGGCCGTTTCACAAAGCGCTGGCAGGCGGAAGATTAAATTATCCGTTAACGATTATAATTCCTGTGATCCGGCCGCCGCGCAGGCTGAAAAACTGGTTATATCATGCCGGGAAAATGTTCGCTTTTTGACCCGGCATTTGAAAAGATACGCCAGATATCTTGAATTGCCGCGAGTGGCCGACGATGTTCTATATCTGGCCCTCTCAATTCGCATAAAAGAAGACGCTCCGTTTGATATGGGCGAATTGACTTCTCACTTTTCCAGGGCCGGCATTGAAATTCGAAGCAATTTTGGATTTTTACCTGACCCTGACGAATTTGTTCGGACGGATAAAAAAGATCGGATATCATCCGCGAACGTCAGTGACTCGAACCGTTTTTGCGTTCCTTGTCATCAATTTCTGACCATTCCCGATTTGCAATACATTGCCCTCCAATTTGATACGTTTTTCGAACGATGGGGTGATAATTAATGGTACACCGATGTTAGTTGCTAAACAAAGTACGAAGATGGCCGATAAACTTGAAACAGGTACGCTCGAATGCTTGAGAGCGCAGATAACGGGGAGTAAATGGGGACTCCGGGGTATAAATGAAAATAAATCGAAAAAATAATTGCTGTTTCAGATCAGGAATGTCTGAGCCCGTTATCATTGCTTCCAAAAGAACAAAAGTACTGCCAAGACGCATATCGTGGGGGAATTGATAAATGCTTCGGGAAAAACAGAATCACTGGAGACAATTGAATCTACTGGGTGATTTGGTTTTGACCTTTATCTCTCTATATGTCACTAAAGTTTTATTTGCCATCGGAAATGATGCCGCCATTACCGGTTTGCTTTATACGCTTACTCTTTTGATCTGGGCCTTATCATTGTATAGTCCCGCCGGTTCATATTACTACCGGATGAAATCAAAAGTCCAGATAATGGGAGAATTATTCTGGGCCCTGGGCCGTTCTTATCTTGCTTTTACGGCCATTATATTTTTCTCAGGGCTAAATTTTCCAGTTCAAATGGTTATCAGTTTTTTTGGTATTAATGCCGCTTTGCTGACGATATTTAGATTTTCCCTGATGACATTTCTGTATAATTACCGCCGCCGGGGAAAATCAATTCGGAATATCCTGATAATCGGGACCGGTGACAGGTCTCGCCAAATAACCGATAAAATCCAGGGAAACAACCATTGGGGCATGAGTGTTATGGGCTTTATGGATTATGAACGCCGGGGTCTGTGGAGTTATCATGATATTCCATTAATTGGCCATCCCGATGGTTTGGCTGAGGTCATCAGCAATAATCAGGTTGACTATATAGTCATTGCCTCCGAAAATGGCGATTTGCCGCTTACACGGCATGCTTTCGCCATCGGCGAAGAAATGGGTGTAACCGTTTGTCTGCTGTCAGATTTTTATTATCACCCTATTTCTAGGGCCTCATCCACAAGTTTCCTTGATTTTCCCGCGGTAAAATATTCTTCAGTCCCGGCCGGCCATACGCAGTTGACGCTTAAGGGCTGTCTTGATTTTCTGGGAGGTCTGGTCGGAATTTTACTTTCAATACCTGTCGCAATAATGGCGATGATATCGATCAAACTTGAAGACGGCGGACCGATATTCTTCAGACAAATGCGTTCGGGTAAAAATGGTAAAACGTTTACGCTATATAAATTCCGGACTATGGTTCCCAATGCGGAACAACTCAAGAAAAAATTGATGGCAAAAAATGAAATGTCGGGACCGGTATTTAAGATGAAAAAAGATCCCCGCATCACTCGGATAGGGCATCTCTTAAGAAAAACATCTATTGATGAATTGCCTCAGTTTATAAATATTCTTAAAGGAGATATGTCGCTGGTTGGACCGCGGCCACCTTTGCCGAGCGAAGTTGTCAAATATGACCGCTGGCAGCGCCGGAAACTGTCAGTCAAACCAGGCCTGACTTGCCTCTGGCAGGTCAATGGCCGCAATCAAATTGATTTTGAAGAGTGGATGAAACTCGATCTCGAATATATCGACAATTGGTCGCTCTGGCTCGATGCCAAGATTCTGATGAAAACCGTTCCAGTCGTTCTAAAAGGCAGCGGAGCGTCGTAAATAAATAGACCTGGCATTCAATGGATGGATGCTGAAAGATTTCAGGATGAAATTAAAAAGTACATATTTGACTTTTGGGCTGTTTGTATCAATATCTGCGATTGCCTGCGGTCAAATTATATATCCCCCCGGAAACGATATTTTCGATTTTGATTATCTAAGACAATATCGAACCGGCGTTATTCAAAATGCCTGGAATCTACTTCTGCCTTCGGGGCCTTTCACGATCAAAGATTTTACACAAGCATCATCTTTATCAAGCGGCGGAATCCGAGCTTTGAATGTCTTCGATGATAACAATATTAATTGCTTTGCCATCGGCGGCGAACAATATCAAGCCAGGAAATCGGAACACGGTCAAAACATCCCTTATATAATGGGGGGATTCACACATTGCCCCGGAAAACACTTCGGACTTATTTCTCATTTTGTCCTTGACCGCGCCAAGGCTCAGGATCCGGATTATACGGGCAAAAAGTACCGGGGAATGGCGGGGAATCTGGAAACTGCCGTTTTAAGTTTCGAAAATCAAAATGTCATCGCGATTTTTGGAAGAACTCGCCTGTTTTGGGGACCGCAAAGGATAAACTTGTTATTATCAAGCACGGCTGAACCCCTCGATTTGCTTTTGGCGGGATACCATCGGGGACGAATTAACTTCCAGTTTCTGTTTGCCCGCCTCGACGGAAGCCATCCCGATAGTATCGATATGGTACGATTGCCCGAGCGGACGTTTGAAGATAATCGGTATATGGCTGGACACAGGCTGGATATTCGCCTGCACAAACGATTGAGATTCGGATTATTCGAGACAATTCTCTACGGCGGAGAAGGCCGACCGCCGGAATTGTATTATCTGAACCCCCTTCAGTTTTTTCATTCGGCCCAGCTAAATGAGAATGCCGATGACAATACCATTATCGGGGGTGATTTTATCTTCCTGCCCGGGAAAGGCATGAGCTTATATGGCCAGTTATTGATTGATGATTTCCAAATTGATGATAAATCCCAGGGCGACCAGGAACCGGATGAAATCGGAATTATGGGCGGTCTTTTTCGAGCTGGTCAAACCGGTACTTTTAATCCCGATATAAAGGTTGAATATGTTCGCATTACCAATCGAACATATCATCAGCGCGACCCGAAGAATCGTTACTTGTTCCGCAATAAACTGTTGGGCCATCCACTGGGTCCCGACGCCGATTCAATCTCAATTAAAATCAGGTTCTGGCCGTCGAGTGATTTCTTTGCCGAAATTGAGGCAGCATACCGCCGACGGGGCGAAGGCTCTATTTTCAAGCCATGGGATGAACCCTGGTTAGAGGCTGAAGGCGACTATTCAGAACCGTTCCCGACTGGTGTTGTCGAAAAATCAGGTTTAATAGCTATACGAGTCCGAGGTTACATCCCCTTTTCACCATATACCAGAAAACACTTATTTGTTTCAATGGATACAGGAATTGCTGACATTGAGAATTATCAAAATCAACCGGGTATCAATAAAACCTCATCATTCTTTAAAATAGGTCTCAGCTGGTTGGGATTTTCCAAATTGAGCATTTCCGAATAATTTTGTTATAGCATTTCTTGTCATATTAGTACTAATAATGAAAAACTTGATATTGACGTAATTGCATCTTTCTTAAAATCCAGCTCCGGAGGCTGAGTAACCATGCCTCGACGAAATCTTGAGCATAAAGCGTAACAAATCATCTTTTTGCCTGCTCAAATAAAATTCCATAGTAATCCCGCAAAGGACCGCCCCCATCGGGCCGGTCTTTTTATCAAAAAATTGCATCTCATTTCAATATCAATTATATACATCGCATGTTTGATATTTCTCAGGCAGAACGAATCGTCATTGTCGGCAACGGCGGCTCCGGCAAATCAACTTTGGCCTCCCGGCTGGAAGAGATTCTCCAAATTCCGGTATTACATCTCGACAAGTTTTTCTGGCAACCAGGATGGCGCCAACCGGATCCCGAATGGTGGCGCAGGAAGCATAATGAATTGATCAGCCGGGAACGCTGGATAATCGACGGCTCATACTCTGATACGTTTTTGGAGCGGCTTAAACGGTCAGAGGCGGTCATTCTTCTTGATTTTTCCACGCTTTGCTGCCTCAAGAATATTATTGGCAGAATCCTTCGAAGTTATGGCCAGGTGCGGCCGGATATGGCCAAAGGATGCGCCGAAAAATTCGATTGGGAATTTATTAAGTGGATTTGGCAATTTAAAAGTAAAAATTATCCCCGGATATTTAGCGCGTTGTCAAAATGCAATATGAGCGACCGATGCGTTATTTTGAAAAATAGAAAATCGGTGAATCTGTTTATTAAATCTCTCCAACAAATAAAAAAACCCGCCTGAAGAGACGGGCTTTTTATCATAGATAAAATTTACTTAAATGATCCTGGCCTGTTTCAACAGCTTGGAACTGATTATGAGACCAGCTCTATCGACAGTCGCTTTATTGATTTCAAATTTTACTTTGGATTTCCCATCACTTTCATCATTATAAAAATTAATCATAACCCCGTAATTGGCAAAATACTCACAATCGCTGACAGTCAGGACCGGATTGCCGTTGACCTTTTTCAATACCTTCGCCAAATCAGAAGTTTCCTTCGATGCCAAAAACAGAATCTGGCAATCATAACTTTGCTCATTTATAGCTTTCTCTTTAATTACGATTTTCCTGCCGTCTTTGGTCCTGGCCTCGGCCATAGCCTTTAGTTGTGGCAAAAGCGAGGTATCACCGATGACGGAAATCGTGATTGTGTTGTTTGCGTCGGGATTGCTGCCGGTTGGCCATTCAACATAATCGACAAGATCTACAATAAACCTGGATTTATATTCAGCGTCATTATCAAAGTCGGCGCCAACCATTGCCCACATTAAAAGCAAAGTAAATAAGCTGATACTTAGGTTCTTCATAAACCATTCTCCATCATTCTATTCTATAAAGACTACTGGAAATTTCCCGGTACTTTGGGCAGAAAACTCCCCGTATATAATTTTATCGGGAGAGCCCGCCATACTATTAACCATTTTTTATCCCAAATCGTTCCAGAGAATATAGACGTATAATTTGCCAACACTAAGAACGAAGATAATGGACCACCAGCCGAAAAAAGGCATTTGCCTGCCAAAATCAAAACATCTCTTATTATATTTGACTCTCCAATATTTATTGTGTATAATTTCTTTATGCATACCCGGGATTATTCTGGCGCATGGTTCGTGCGGGAAATTAGAACTTGTACTTTGGATGGGTAAATGAAAAAGTTTCTTGGGTTCATCGCATTTGGGGACTGTACATTATTTAGGTTAATTTTCATATCCATTTGTCTATCCATATTTTCAAATTATCCTATCAAAGCGGAGGATAATAATAGCAGCAACATCGGCAATTTGGAATCAGCTATTGGTTTTCCCGAATATGAAGATTTTGTTTTCAGCCGCAATAATGTCAGGTTATCATTAACGAATTTCGGGATTTTGGGGGCGGCCAATAAGCTCAATAATCATATAAGTTGTGAATACCCGGCCAATTCATACATAGAATATATGGCTTTTGCCAACCTATGGGTCGGCGGCATTATTGGTAAGGATACGGTTGTTTCAACAGCCGGAATTTTTGACCTGCCCGGCACATCATACCGGGCAACGGAATTTTGGCCCGATGGATATATGACCAAAAGGTCAAATATAAAAAGCGAACCATATTATAGTACGGATGCCATATCTGATCTTGATATAATTTGTACTTACACCGACACATTATCGAAAGCAATGAATTTTTCGGCCCGCCCGGAAGACAGCTATGATGATCGACCACATATACCGCTGAATATCTCATTTACCCAAAGCAGTTACGTTTGGAGTTATAATTACGCCGATGACTTTATTATTTTTGACTATGAAATGACTAATGTCGGAGATGAGCCAATTCGTGAGGCATATATTGGATTTTTGGTGTATCCTTTGGTAGGTGACAAGGGAGGAATGCAAATGGGTATCAGTATTGATGATGAGCTCATAGGGTTTAAAGGAATTTCTGAACTTTGGTCGGAACCATGTTTTCCTCCTGATAGATTGGATATGATGTGGTGGGCCGATAATGACGGAGACCCTCTCCATTATACGCAATGGACTAACCAATCACCTCGGGCAGCTGCAAGCCTTCATTTTCTAAGAAAACCCAAAGATGAACTTCAGGTCAGCTTTAATTGGTTCTATAACAGCTCGTACTGGAGTCTTAATTTTGGACCGCGATTAAAAACATACTCCAAATTTTTTCATCGGGGATTAGGCACTCCTACGGGTGATCGCAATAAGTACTATTTAATATCCCATCACGAGGTGGATTATGACCAATTGTATGCGACGCTGGATCATCAGGCAGAAGGATTTTTGCCACCTCCCGGCAATTGGTGGGGTTGGTATTTGGCTAATGGCGCTCAGACAACCTCAATACTATCGGTCGGCCCAATAGATTTGGAACCAAGTGAGACAACTCATTTTACGACCGCATTAGTTTTTGGGGATGAATTTCACACCAACCCGCACGATTTCTATACCAAATTTCATGGTTTCTATCCCGATGAATTTTATAATACATTAAATTTCAATGATCTTCTTGAGAATGCTAAGTGGGCGGCTTTCACGTTTGATAATCCCGGGGTCGATACCGACGGCGATGGTTATGGCGGGGAATATATCTGGAAATGCAACTGCGACAAAGTTGATACCTGCTATGAAGTTGGCGATCATCCTCCCGACACGACCCGCGAATGTTGTTTCAAGCGGTATTATACCGGTGACGGCATTCCCGATTTTCGCACGGCCGCTCCGCCACCGCCGCCGGTCGTTAAGACGGTTCCCGACTATGGTAAAGTGACAGTGCGCTGGAATGGACAGGATTCGGAAGAATATATTGATTTCATGACCCAGCAAAAAGGATTTGAAGGATACAAAGTATATTATGGCGAGTTCAGCCGGGAGGATGATTTTGTTCTGGTCAAGACCTATGACCGGGATGATTTTAAGATGTATGAATTTGATAATTACTCCGGTAAATGGCGAGGTGTTTATCTGGGGATAACACGCGACAGCCTGTTAAGTCTCTATGGTCATGATTTTGATCCTGAGGAATACTATGATGAACATCATGCTTACTATGATGGCTTCGCTGATAAATATCTGTACTTTGAATTACAGAACTGGAACCAATCCGACCTGTCCGATCCGAACGGGATACATAAAGTTTATCCGGACGCCTCGCATCGGGATCCGAACGACACCACTGAGGAAGGTTATCTGCGCTATTATGAATATGAATACACGATCTATAACTTGCAACCGTCACGGGCCTATTATTTCAATGTGACGGCTTTCAACAAGGGTAATTTCAATCCCCGGGTGGGAGTTATGGAATCATCGGTGACGGCCAATGCCGTTCGCGATTTTGCCTTACCTCCCTCAGAAGCGGTTTCGCGCGAGGGATTGAATGTGATGGTGTTTCCCAATCCGTATCGTATTGACGGCGGTTATGCCCGGGCGGGATATGAGAATCGGAGTCGTCAAAAATCAGCCGAGCGCTCTCGCGCGATTCATTTCGCCAATCTGCCGCCGATTTGCACAATCAGGATATTCACTATCGACGGCGATTTGGTCAGAGAAATAAAACATTTTTATCCCGAAGGCGGCCCTGGCTCGCAGGAAGAAACATGGAATATCATCAGCCGCAACACTCAGGCCATCACAACCGGTATCTATATCTGGCATGTCCGCTCGGACATGGGCGACCAAACCGGAAAACTTGTTATTATGAAATAACTACCACCCGCCCTGATATAAATTTCCTTCGCATTTTTCATATAGCAAGACTGTAATACACCAGACCAACCACGCGACAGCTAAGAACAAGCTTTACCTGTTCCGCGCAGGAATTTTGTGAAGATGATAATACCAGGCCGACACGCAACTATATCCGGTAGTTCCCGTAAAAAGGATTGCAAATAATTCTTCGACAGGTTATACTTAAATATCCTGTTGGAACGGGGAGGCAGTAGTCATGCGTGTGATAGGTATTATCTTAATTACATTCGGAGTCCTGTTTATTCTCAGCGCCGGCGGATTCGAAATTATTGGAGGCATAATCGGGGGTATAGTTGGATTAATCGCCGGAGTTTTTGGCTTGGTGGTGGGCTTAATCGGCGGCGCTATCGGGCTTATTGTCGGTTTGGGGGTAACATTAATTGTCCTGGCAATTCCGATCTTGATAATTGGACTGATAATCTCGGCTGTGGTTCATATTGTCGCCTGACCATAAACTATTCTTACATTTAGGCCATAACGTCCAGGCAAGATAATGAGAATAATTAATTCAGATAACTATATTTAAAATCTCAGTGATTTTTGGTGAGGACAAAAAATGGGTAAGGAAATCAATCGCAGATCATTTTTGAAAAAGAGCACTTTGTTGGGGGCCGCCGCAGTTGGAGGCGGAGCGCTTTCGCAACTGATTGACGGTACAATCAACCAAGCCTGGGCCACAGAAAAATCTGACATCTGCAGCATCATCGGGGAGAATTATTTTGATAATACTCTCGCGGCTATTGAGCAAATCGGGGGCATCGGTCAGATCGTAGCCAAAAATGCACGAGTAGGATTATTAGTAAACGCCGTTCGCGGGCACCCGGGGACAGATGTACATCCCGATGTATTGCTGGCGGTGTTATCTCTATGCCGCCAAGCCGGCGCGGGAGAACTAAGGCTGCTAAAAGGCTTGTCGCATAACTATTGGAGCAGAAGTCCCCGAGCTAAAGAACATGAAAAAATCATATCATCGCTGAAAATTGCCGACAACTTTGTCAAAGTTGATAACCCCAAAGGTATTTTTTTAAAGGAAGTACATGTTCAAAAAGATCTCCTCGAATGTGATGTTTTTATAAATATTAGCCTCGCCAAGAATCATGCCGGGACTTGTCATACCGGCGTACTTAAGAATTTCATGGGTGCCTGTCCGCACGATCCCACAAACAGATTTTGCCATTTTGGTTCCGATCCCGATTCCGAAAACGAAGAATGGTATGCCAACGCCGAATTTCTATCACAGTGCATTGCCGATATGAATCTGATTAGAAAACCAGATTTGTGTATTAATGATTCCATTGAATTTTTGACTACCAATGGACCATTCGGCCCCGGAGAAATTGGCCGTAAAGATGCGATTACCATCGGGACCGATCCGGTCGCGGTCGATGCCTACAGCGTACGCCACCTTGGCTTAAAGCCGAAAGATGTAATCATGATCGGAATGGCGGCTTCCCACGGAATTGGTACGGATGATTTGAAATCTCTCAAAATCAAGGAAATCACAATCTGATCTTCAGGGTGCTAATGCGCTTAACTATAGCGATTATTATATTCGGTCTCTTTTTTTTGAACGCCTGTGGTGATTCGCCGCAGGTTGGAGGATCAAAGATATTACCATTAAATAACCTCCCTCCGGGATGGACGGAAGGCGACACGGTCCGGACATTTGTCGGCGAAGATCTATTTTTATTAATTAACGGTGGCGCCGAAATCTATCATGAATATGGCTTCGAGCGGGTTTATACGCAGGAGTTTGAATTTAACAGCAATCCGGCTGTGACGGCCGAGGTCTTCAAGATGAAAAATAACGAAGCGGCTTTCCAAATTTATAGTTATAAATCAGGGGGCAGAAATCAGAATATCGAAATCGGAGATGAGGGCCGTTTGGAACAGTATTATCTTAATTTCCGCAAAGGACAATATTTGATAACATTGACCGGGTACAGCGGAAAACCGGAGATTATTGAAGGCATAATCGAATTGGCAAAACTTATCGATGCCCGCATTTAAATACCAAAAAATGGTCGCCATCCATTAATCAGATTCAAGTCGTTTTTTCAACCCCGCCGCAAGATAATGTTGGCAAGAAATTGAAATCCCATAGACAAGTGGAAGAAGGGGGATTATGTAATAATAACGGGCAATATAAAAACTATGAAAAATGGTGTACCCCAATAGCAGTATTCGCACCAAACATAATTGAGGATATCGGTGCCTGGGAATCAGTCTGCTCAGGAGTAATATACCTAGATAAAAAAATGGAAGGAAAATTATTGAATCTCCGTAATGAATCCGCCACATCAAATTTATTTTTTTTAGTATTAACATAATTGAGCGCATCGGATTTTTGGCTATGAATTCTAATCCGCCTTTATAAAAAGCCGCATTATCGGTTCTCTCGATAGTATCAAACGGTTGGGGCAGTTGATTTCGGTGAAGATAGCCGCCATCGGCATTTTCATTGAACCCGGTGTAGAAATTTAATCCGCTATTTGAAGTAACGGGAATAAATTTATCTAAGCAAATATAGTTGCGCAGTGACCATGGCAAAATGATCAATACCGTTCCAAGCATGAAGATTGAAATTAGTTTTCCTCCTTTACATTTAAATCCCCGGCATGATAAGAAAATAAAACAGAGAATTCCCGGTAAGAGACTCAGGATGCGGCCGGTTGCCAAAATCGCCAATCCGAAAAATAGTCCGGCGCCAAAAATATTCCCAATGGATAAAATCTCTTTGCGCAATAAATACAGCAGGCAAAGACTCAGTAATAGAAGTGTCAGGAGTTCATACTTGTAATACAGCGTGAAGTAGAAAATTATCATTGAGTTGAAAAAGAAAAGGCAGGCCCAGCGACTGATAAGTTCCCCGAAAATTCTCTCTAGATATTTTTGTGCGAATACCACAGAGCCAAAAGCGACAAAAACATTAAGCAAAAAAAATAACCATTCAGCATGACCAAATACTTTATAAATAATCGACAAGTATATACAAAAAAGAGGCGGCCAGTACGCCCCGGCAAACGCTCCACAGGCCAGAATATCATCTGAGGCATAAATATGATCCGCGATTCCCTGATATATGACGCCATCGACCCCGGGATGCGTATTATAAATGGAAATAAAAACAACGTGCACAAAAAATGAGAGAACAATCAGGTTTCTATAGCGGATCCAGGTCAGCCAATGATAAATATTTCGAAGATATCCCAATAATCGCATTTCTCATGTTATTATCACAACTATTTGCAGTCAAGAATTTATTTGGAATTGAAAAGGCAATAAGCGGATAATTTCAACATATCAACATTGATTCTTGACTATTAACTCCTAATTGTTCTTAATTTACATATGATCTCTGGGCGCAAAACGGCCGCGGCCGCCTTAGTTTTTACATTACTGGTTTTGATCGCGGTGAATCTGGGTTGGTGGTGGTATTACCATTCTATGAGCCGTTTTTTCGAAGAGCAACTTTCGCGCAGATTGAATGGAAATGCCGCAACCGCATCCCTGTATTTTTCAAGCGACGATATCGACCGGCTTCTTATAGAAGATTTTGAAGTCTTTGCCCGGACCCTGACTTATCTTGATTCGCTGGCACAAATAGATTCCCTGCTCGAAGTTTCAATAATCGATAGGGATTTCAATTATCTCATCTCAACCAGAGGCGATATCTTATCCGATGAAAGTTATTTATTATCTCAATTGAATATTGAATTCCTGCAGGCAACGCTGGCCGGCAGTACAGCTGCTTCGCGGCTTTATAATGTCGACGGGACATATTTAAAATCGGCTTATGCTCCACTCTATGATTCAGCCCAAAATGTTTCCGCCATATTAGTGGTCGAAGCAGGAGCGACTTATTTTGATTTGTTATCGGAATTACGAAATAACCTATTTTTACTGGCGGGGGGATCGGCAGGGTTCGCGATTATCCTGCTTGGTTTTTTCATATTCTATCATCGGCGACTTGCAATCGCCGAAGATAAGGTATTTATGGCCGGTTCTCAGGCGGCTTTGGGCCGAATGGTTTCGGTCGTCAGCCATGAAATCAAAAATCCTCTAATGATCCTGAGGGCTGCTGGGGAGAGACTGGAAAAAAAATATTCCGACGAAGAGGCCTCGTTTATAACTGAGGAAGTATCCCGCCTTGATGAAATCGTAACCGGCTATTTGTCATTTGCTCGAGGCCAAAGAAAAGCCGTTGCGGAAAAAATAAACATGGTCGAATTAACGCGGAAAATTATATCTGATCTTCATAGCCAGTTTGCTGAAAGAAATATTGAGCTGATTTGCAGCTTCGAGGAAGGCTTGCCGGAAATTGAACTCGATAAAACCGGCCTTCGCCAGGTGATTTTAAATTTACTCCTGAACGCCCTTGAAGCCGCGGGAAAAACCTCTGAGGATCAGAAAAAGATTGTATCAATTAAAATCTTTCGAACTGATCGAAATTTGGTTATTCTCGTGCAGGACAGCGGATCGGGAATAAATAAGAAGCACAGGGAAAAACTATTTGAACCGTTTTATACGACTAAAGCCAAAGGATCGGGATTGGGATTGTATCTCTGTCGACGGATTATTCATGACCACCGGGGAACTATCAATATCATTGACGACTCTGAATTCCCGATGAATATCGAAGTCACAATACCATGGAGTACCAAATAAATGAGCAGGATTCTTGTTATTGATGACGAACCCAAAATGACAAAACTCATCGCATCTCATCTTTCAGATAACGGCCTTAATGTGGATACTGCCGCGTCCGGCAAAGAAGCCTTGGATTGTTTAAGAAAACATGCTTATGAAGTCGTCGTGACCGATATAAAACTGCCCGCCCCGGACGGTATGGAAATCCTGCAATGGGTAATCGACAATCAGCCGGATACTCACGTAATTATGATGACCGCCTTTGCCGAGGTTAAGAATGCGGTTGATGCTATGAAAAAAGGAGCCGCCGACTATTTGATAAAGCCGTTTCCTCTTGATGAATTGAGCATTCAAATATCAAGATTACTTCACCAGAATAAAACCGAAAACCTGAAGAAGCTCAGAGAGACCGATTTTGATTCGCTTGCTTATGATAAATTTATAGGCCAGTCGGATGCCTCGCAAAAACTGATTGCCCTGTTGAAAAAAGTCGCGGTTACCGATACCACAGTTTTGATAAACGGCGAATCTGGATGCGGCAAAGAGTTGGCTGCCCGTATGATTCATGATTTTTCCCTTCGCAAAAATAAACCTTTTATAACCGTTAATTGCGCAGCGCTGACTGAAACTTTGCTCGAATCAGAACTTTTCGGACATGAAAAAGGAGCATTCACCGGGGCTGTATCACGCAAACCTGGGCGGTTTGAACTGGCCGAAGCGGGAAGTATCTTGCTTGATGAAATTGGAGAAATGTCTCAGGGGCTGCAGGCCAAACTCCTGAGGGTATTAGAGGAGAGGAAGCTGGTCAGAGTCGGCGGGGTGGATGTCATTGACGTCGATGTTCGGTTGATTGCCGCCACTAATAAAGATTTGAAGAAAATGATTAAAGAAGGAACTTTCAGACAAGATTTGTATTTCCGCATAAATGTTTTCCCGATTACTATGCCAACCCTACGGGAACGTCTCGACGATATTCCTCTTTTGGCAAAGCACTTTCTGGAAACGAAAAATTCCCCTCATCCTCATCTCGATGATGAAATTCTGGATTTACTAAAAAGTTATAGCTGGCCGGGAAATATCCGAGAATTGAAAAATATACTGGAAAGAGCGATAATTCTGGCCGGCGATAATCCCATCGATGGCGGCTGTATCGGGATTGACGATGACGATTTAATTGGGGATAGAAAGTCAAAACATGGGGGCGTTTCATTAAGCGAAAATGAAAAAGAACTAATTATAGATGCGCTGAAAAAAACCAAAGGAAACAAAACAGACGCGGCTAAATTATTGGGAATAACTCGAAGAAGGCTGTATTCGAGGATGAAAATACATGATATAGAATCCTGAAATTTGTCCGCGACGGTACATAATTGACCTGGTGGGTACATTTATTTGCCGGAATAAAAAGATGAATTCGTGTAAGTACATGATAATCAACGGCGTTATTCATAGATATTGCGGTGATTCCTCCGGCACGGAAATTGAGTCCTAATGTGGTGAAGAGAAAAGGATATATGCTTATGAAAAAATTGCCAATGATAATAGTATCCACGCTGGGACTTCTAATTCTTGCCGGATTTGTTTCAGCTCAGGGGTATGGAGCCGAACAGCAACAACGGCTTCAATACGCCATGGAAAAGACAGATGAAATAATAAATCGTGCCCGTGAGGTTGTTCAGGAAAGCGGTTCCGAAAGGGCTCGATTGATATTGCAGGCAGCCATTCGGCTTCAGGAGGAAGCCCGCCGGCTAATGCAACGGTCAGCCGATTTAACGGATGCGTCTATTGGAATGCAATCTGGCCGCCGGACTATTGAAGCCCGGGAAAGAGCTCAAAGAGCAATTGCGGTTACTCGCCAGTCCGGTGAAAATGAAGAGTTTGTAAGACGCAAATTGGACAAAAATGAAGAAATGATGCGTCGCCAAATGGAACAAATCGGCCCTGACTCGCCCGAACAAGTGGCGAAAATACTTGATTCGGCTCGAGAAAAGCAGCGTCGAGCTATGGAATTATTCCGTAATCGGCGCTTGAAACCTTCACTCCAGATGTCAATGCAGGTTGAAAAAACTCTTGAGGATCTGGCCCGGCATATTGACAATGAAAACCGCCTGGAAAATCGCCACCTTGCCACACTGGACAATTATTATCAATTAATCGACAGGGTTAATTCCAGTGAATTATCGGAAAACGCGGAAGTACAGGAGCGTCTACGGACCGCGGAGCAATTGCGGGAAAGAGCTGAAACGTTTTATGCCAGCAATAATCATCGGCAGGCTGAAAAGGCTATGAATGAAGCGATTGATATGCTTAGGAAGCTTGTCGAGCGGCTGCGTGATCCGGTGCGAATCAAACAGGCCCTTGAGAATATACAAAATATTAGTGAACGCCTGAGAGAGAGGGTCCAGCTATCGGATGACCGGCAGATACGGAACTTTTTTGGAAATGCTCTGGAGCATTTAGACAATGCCCAAAAAGGTCTTCAAAATAATAGTTTTGAGGCCGCGGCATCTCAGCTTCAGGCAGCCCGCCTGCTGTTGGCCCGCGTTTCCAGACTTCTGGGAGACTAATCTTTGGCAAAATATCCGGCCGGGATATTTATTATAATATGGCTATTTCAGATTGGCCAAATTTGGGGGAATGATTTACATGATCCTTCCGGATTGTCGTTTTACAGTGGATTCGAGTATCAGCTTATTTCCCAGGAATTCTACAAATCCATCATTGATACGACCCACATTGACTTATTGGAAAACTGGACGCTGGCTCAGGATAAATTCGATGAGGTCATTTTTAAAACGGATCTTCAATACCGTCACAAATCCCCCTCCAAACGATACAACTTTTTCACAGATATTGAGCTGTCCCGCAAACGGTGGATTTCACGCTTCGAATCTTTCTATCAAATTGGAAATTTGAATCAGGGTTTGCGCCTTTACACCAAATTTGAGAATAAATCATCATTTGAAGACGAATCATATTATAACCAGGGATATCGGTTTATTCAGACCAATCTAAGAGGCATTTGCCCCCTAACATCGCGAATTTCAATTGGTATCATGCCAAGAATCGAATATGTATCGTTTGAGAAATTGGATTCCGGAACCGATTTTTTAGCCGATCAGGCCGGAATAGTAAGTACCTTCCAGAACAAAGATTACAATATCAGCGGGGCAGAGGTTTTTGGCGATATTGAACTAAGTGAATTCCTACGAGTAATCGACTGGTCGGCTGCTTACAATCATCGCGATGTGCCCGATTCAAGCCTTGCGGCCTATAATCAATATTCGTTTCGAATCGGTTACAGCGATTTCGGATATCGCCGCTCCATAATCCTTGAGACTAATCTCGAACTCAGGGATTATGCTCAACTTAATAATCGAGAAGACTTTACAGCATTTGAAATAATGGTTCTGGCCAATCAAAATATGAATGAACAATATGAAGGCCGTATAATGCTCCAATTGAGCAGTTACCGCTATACTGCTCCTGATATTGTATATCGAAATCATTACCGGATTCGACCCAAAATCAACCTTATTCGCAGAATAGGCAATTGGAGTATTGGTCCTGAATTTATCTTTGAGCATTATGCTGAAAGTCTGCTAAAAGAGTTCAACTCCGTACCTGGCCTCGATAATGAAAATTATTCCCATTGGGAAGCCGGAATTATGGCTGACTATATGAGCCTAAATAGTGCGTTTTTCACCTCCGGGATTTCATTGGGTAAACGGTACTATCCGAAAGAACTTCTGGTTCTTAGTTCTTATTCCCTGATTTCAGGAACTATAATGGCAGAAATATCAATAACGGCAAAAATATTTATTAATTTGAATGGCACAATCGACTTTGAGCGCCATGAAATAAAAGAGGACAATACAACTCTTTATTTACTCTCCACATCGATTAATTCAAGATTTTAGATCAATCCCTGCCCATCTTGGCAGCAAAAAGGGCTTGACAAATCCGGAAAATGTATTACTTTTTTATTGTCTAGGGATTAGTTGTGTTTTGTCGCACCTTTTCTATGCTTCAGGCGCACCTTGAGTAGCTTATCGTACTTACCAAAGTACTCCGAGTTACATTTTAATGCTCTTACAAAAACTTTTTGCTGAGATTTAAACTAAGTTTACTCTTGAGGTAAGTTCATTAGGCGTTTACCCATGCATCATTTAGATTCGACATTTTCATTAAGCGGGTATTCGTTATTGATTTTAATCCCATTATGTAAAAGAGGTTTAAACTCTTGAAAAGGTTCCTTAATTCCTTATGGTGTCTTATGTTTTGCGACGCCGTAAAGGACAAATTTAAAGGAGCAGTGTAATGAAGCAAAACAAGCTACTTATTTTATCATTGCTGGCCTCGTTTCTGCTTCTGACTTTGGCTTCCTATGCAAATGCTCAGAATACGGTAAGATTCGACCAAATAAGCGTATGTCCTCAACCAGCAGGCTCAAAAGTCTATGTCCCCGTTTTTGTGGACAATGACATTGACCTGTTTGCTGTCGATATTGTCGGCCAGGTAGTCTCCGTTACCGGAGGCGTAGACCTTGTCGTAACTGACGTTTTATTTGCAGGTCGAATGGATCCTCTTACAGACCTGGAAGTCCTTGATCAGCGTTATCCAATCGGCGATCTCGGCGGCGGAGTTTTCCGTCTCGGCGCCGTAAAAGTTGCAGGTGAAGACTTGGCAGTCGGTTCCGGCCAAATTGCGACATTGGAACTTTCATTTGTTTCCGCATGTCTCCTTGGCTCGGCTTCTATCGATCCAGGCACTTACTTCTGTAATGGTGACGATAAAGTCACCATGTTTATGGATGACGATGGTACCGTGATCCTCCCAGATCCCGTTACCAGTGGTGCAGTCAATGTTGTCAATACCGATCCGCAATTCACCAATTGCCCGGATGACTTTGATATTTTCTGGAAATCCGGCCCTTGGGGTACAAATCAGGTCACCGTTCCGTTTAGTGTCGAGGATCCTGATCTGTTATGCGAATGCGATGCTCTATCTTATACCTTGTTAGATGAAAGCCCGGGCGTAATCAATTCCGCTACCGGAATTTATTCATTCGCGGCTACATCTCAGAGCATTGGTTGCTACCATGTCAAGGTTAGGGTAGCTGACAGCTATGGCGGCGAGGATTTCTGTGAGTTTGATATTACCGTTCACAATAATCCTCCAGAGATTACTGAATGTCCAGACGAGACCATCAATATTCTTTGGGGTCAGACCGCAATGGCGACAGTCGCGGCTTCTGATCCCGATACAGGACCTTCGGCGTTGGTTTATACCATTGAAAGTTATGATGGCCCAATGTCCTCAGAACCGCAAGTCGATCCGACTTCCGGTGTTGTTACCTGGGAGACTATGGAAACCAACGATTTCCTTGGCGATTTCGAAATCTGTGTCAAGGTTTCGGATTTAGCTCCGAGCACTCCCGAGTGCCCGATGCCGAACTCAGATGTATGTTGTTTCAATGTACATGTTGAGCCGAAGTTCCGCGTCACCATCGAGAAGAGCCATGATGTTTATCTTGGCCATTACACCGATCTAACCATTACTCTTGATGATTCTTATGAATCAATGGAGATGGGTGGTTTTGATTTCTTGATTACGTATGATAATTCCATCCTTAGTCTGGTTGACGCCACACCCGGCGCTCTTCTGGAAACCTGCGGATGGGAATACTTCACCTATCGTCACGGTTATGACGGCAACTGTGGTACCGGCTGTCCTTCCGGCGCTGTTCGGATCGTAGCAATGGCCGAAACCAACAACGGTCCGTATCACCCGACGTGCTTCAGCTCTGCCTCAGGCACTGAGCTGGCGGTGTTGAACTTCTACGTCGTCAATAATCATAGCTATGATTGTCAGTATGTCCCGGTCACCTTTTTCTGGATGGATTGCGGCGACAACGCCATTTCCTCCAAGTTTGGTGATACGCTCTTCCTCGAAGACGTACTTTATAATCTTGAAGGCGACATTATTTCCGCTCATGGCGGTTTCCCCAACATGTACGGAACCGATGACGCCTGTCTAACTCAGGACGAAGATCAGACGAAAGAATATCCTCTTCGTGCCATCGATTTCAAAAACGGCGGCGTTGACATTATCTGCGACTCTCTTATTGATGATCGCGGTGACGTTAACATGAATGGTATCGCCTATGAAATCGCCGACGCGGTTATGTTTACCAATTATTTCATCAGCGGCTTGACCGCTTTTGGTACTCATATCGAGGGTTCGATCGCCGCGTCCGATGCCAATGCTGACGGCGCTACCCTGACCGTCGCTGACTTGGTTTACCTCGTCCGCGTTATCCAGGGTGATGCGCTTCCGTATCTGAAGCCGGATCCGAATGCGTCCTTCACAGTGAAGACGCAAATGGTCGGCGGAAACATGAATATCGGTGTCGAGACTACCAACGACGCCGGCGCGGTTCTGTTTGTCTTTAACGTCTCGGGCGAAATCGGGCAACCGATTCTGGCCGACGGTGTCAACATGGATATTGCATCCGGTGTTGACAATGGCGAACTCCGTGTCCTGGTTTATAACATTGGTTCCGAAGCTATCCGCTCCGGCGAACTGATGACCATTCCAACCAACGGTTCGATTACACTAAGTGAAGTCGAAGCCGCTGATTATAATGGTAATACCATGGCTTCGTCAATTCATGTTCTCCCGTCCTCTTTCGCACTGGCTCAGAACTATCCTAACCCATTCAACCCAACAACTACGATTAAACTCGCTCTGCCTGTTGCCTCTGAATTTACTTTGGAGATTTATAATATTGCCGGCCAGAGTGTTCGTAGCTACACCGGTCATAATGAAGCCGGGTTTGTAGAAATAGTGTGGGATGGTAAGGATGCTTCCGGCAGCAGCGTTGCTTCAGGTATTTATCTCTATAAGGTGAAAGCCGCTGATTATTCGGCTACCAAGAGCATGATACTTCTGAAGTAATTTAAGCTTTGTCTGAAAACACAGCTTTATCCAAACCCCGCGCCTTGAGGCGCGGGGTTTGTTTTTGTAATCAATTTCTCATGCATATATATACAATTGACATCTAACCTCCGTTTTGCTACACTCCTAATATGGTATCTAATAGATTTTTGGGATTGGATTATGGCGGTCGGCGGATAGGGATTGCCATTTCCGATCCACAGGGAATTATTGCCCGACCAATGAACACGCTTATCGTTAGCGGGATGAATAACGCCACCGAACAGATAAAGAACCTTATTGATGAAAACGAAATTGCCGGAATCGTAATTGGCCTGCCTCTAAACTTGTCCGGACAGCCTTCCGATCTTTCTCGAGAGGCTGAGCTATTTGCGTCTGAACTTGAAAAACAGATTGAATTGCCTATTTATTTTGAGGATGAACGGTTCAGTTCAAAACAGGCGGAAAAGGTTTTGCATTCTCATGGTAAAAAGATAAGGGGAAATAAAGAAATAATTGACAGGATCTCGGCGGCTATTATATTGCAGGCCTTCCTGGACAGGCGGAACCTTTAGATATAGAATATGACTTCAATACCACAATCAAAACGGCCGGCTCGATATCGAAAAACAATCTATGCCGCGATTCATTACTTATTCTGGAGTCTGATGCTGATGATTCTCTGGCCGATATCCTTAATTTTCAGAGGAGTTGAAAAATTACATCGTCATGATTAGGAATTTAAAAGGATACTTGTGGACTGCACTTATACTTTTATCCATTTTGGTTATTGTCGGCGGATGGTGGCTTTTTAGCAGACAGGATATTTACCCTGCCTCGATTCTGGTCGAGCCGGGTGATCGTTTTCATAACGTTGTTGTCAAACTTAATGAGCGGGATATAGTTGGTTCTCCCTGGTTTTTCTCAAAAGCGGGCATAATAATCGGCCTCGACCGACATATAATCCCCGGCCGGTATGATTTCGAGAAACGGATATCGAATTTTGAAATCCTGCGAAAACTTTGGCGGGGCGATATCGCCGTTTTGAATGTGACCATTCCCGAGGGCTTTATATTGATGCAGATTCGTGAATTGTTGCATCAAAAATGCGGTGCCAATCCGGAGAGATTTGACAGCCTGGTGCGCGATTCTTCCTACTTATCAGCCCTGGGAATTGATGCCGGTTTTGCAGAGGGTTATTTATTTCCGGAAACGTATCGATTTCAATGGGGAATAACTTCTCGCGAAGCTGTAGAAACTATGACCGCATATCTCTTTCAGCATCTTGACGATAGTCTGCTGGAGCGAGGGCGGGAATTAGGTTATAATCTCGATGAGATTCTGACTATGGCCTCAATTGTCGAATCGGAAGGAAGCCACGCCGACGAGTTTCCGCTAATCGCTTCTGTCTATAGAAATCGCCTTAATACTGGAATGAAGCTACAGGCCGATCCCACTATAATTTACGGTATGGGAGGTCTGGATCGGACTTTGATGATAAAGGACTATCAGTTTTCATCGGCTTATAATACATACTTGCATGAAGGTTTGCCGCCGACGCCGATCTGCTCCCCGGGAATGAACGCAATTATGGCGGTTCTATATCCGGATTCAACTGACTATTATTATTTTGTTGCCGATGGCAAAGGCCGCCACATTTTCAACGAAACATATCAGGGGCATCTGCGGGATACCCGGCGTGTAAAAAATCAGTCTCGATAGAAATTGCTCAAACAGCGATCTTTTCCGCGGTTAACAAATGATATAACCGATCGGTAAATTCATAGACAAAACCCTTGCCAAGCCCTTCAAAGTAGGTACCAAAAGCGCATTCTTCCACCGAGGACAGGCTTAAAACTCCAATTCGAACCGAATCCATGATGAGGGGAATCAAAAGAACTGAACGGGTATCATCCGACATTAAAATCTTCTTTTCGATAGTACTGCCGGAAAGATGCTCGGGGAAATTATCGGCAATCGGAAAACCATGCTCAAGCGACTGATGCATAATTGAATTCTTTTTCTTTATGACCAGTGTTACACCGCTATTGATCTGGCCGTTTTTAAGCATATGGGTAATGAGCATCTTTTCATTTTGAGAGTCCAAAAATGAAAGCGCCCCTCTCTCAATATTGAAAAACCTTCCTATTTTACCCCATAGGTTTTGCAATAATTCGCTGATTATTTTGTTGGTTGCTGGGTTGAGATAATCGGTCAAGTTAAAAGCCATCCTTGAACCTTTCAAAAAATCATCCAGGTGATACTCGTCTTCAGAAAAATACGCCATTTTTTACCCCCAGGTTCAATCGACATTAGGCCGGCTGCATTAGATTGAACTTTTTGATTTTTCGCCAGAGCGTTGTTCTTCCTATTCCAAGCTGGTTGGCGGTTAGAGAATAATTCCAGTTATTCTCTTCCAACGAATTTAAGATTTGCAATTTTTGAGTTTCTGCCAGAGATCGTGATTTATCCAGCGGTGACGGCCTATAAGTCAGTTCCGTCTCCCGCGGAGAAATGAAGATTATATCTTCATACTTTATCTGGTCTCCTCCGGAAAGGGCGATTGCCCGTTTCAGTGTATTTTCTAATTCCCGGACATTACCCGGCCATTTATGTTTGAGCAATAATTCTAACCCATCGGTCGATAAGGTAATCGGCGCTCGTTCATATTCTTTTTGGATTTTTCTTAAAAAATATTCTGTAAGGGACGGGATATCTTCGAGACGATCCCGGAGGGGTGAAATATGAAGAGGCATGACATTGAGACGGTAGTACAAATCATCTCGGAACTTGCCCTCTCGAACCATTTTATCAAGGTTAGCGTTGGTCGCGGCTATTACGCGAACGTCAACGATTGACGTCGTGTTGCCTCCAACCGGTCTGATTTCTTTTTCCTGCAGGACACGGAGAAGTTTGGCCTGAATCGACCCGGGTAAATCACCAATCTCATCGAGGAATATGGTGCCGTTATGCGCCTCGGCAAAGAGGCCTTTTTTATTTGCGACCGCCGATGTGAAGGCTCCCTTTACGTGCCCAAATAATTCGGATTCCAATAAGTTTTCAGGTATGGCGGAGCAATTAATTGGCACAAATGCACCCTTGCGCCGCTCACTATGATGATGAATTACTTTAGCGATAAGCTCTTTGCCGGTGCCTGATTCACCTGTAATCAAAACGGCAATATTTGTGGTTGAAATCCGACTGATAACCTGTTTGAGATCCCTGATGGCCTTGGAATTTCCAATAATATTATCAAAACCGAATTGATGCGCCACCTCCTGACGCAAGTACCGTACGGTATGGCGCAAATCCAGCCTCTCCAGGGCTTTATTCGCCTTGAAAACCATCTCTTTATTCTTGAATGGTTTGGTTATATAATCCGAAGCCCCGTTTTGAATCGCCTGAACCGCAGTCTCAACCGAACCGTAGGCGGTCATAATTATAACTTCCGTTTCGGGATGAAGTTTTTTGCTGAGCATTAAAACACTTAACCCGGAACCGTTCCCCAAACATAAATCGGTTAAGACCAAATCAAAAATCTGTGACTCAAGCAATCGGCGAGCCTCAACTTCTTCCTCCACTGCAGTCACCGCAAATCCATTTTTCTCAAATAACCGAGTCAGCGTTTTATTCATTCCGGATTCATCTTCAACTATCAATACTGAAGGCATTTTTAATATTCCCCATGTTTTGCTTTTGGTATTATGGCGAACACAATCGTTCCTCCGCCCGGATTTGGCGAAATTTCTATCGAACCACTATGCAAATTAATCAGGCTTTTAGCGACTGCCAACCCCAGCCCCGTTCCACCGGCTCGGTGTGTTATAAACGGAAGTAAAATCTCGGCATATTGCTCATCAAAAACACCACTGCCATTATCTTCGACCTTAATAATCGCATTGTCGCCATCGAAATCAGTTGAGACAATTATTTGGCCGTCCTCGTTGCCTTTTAATTCTTGTATGGAATTAATAAGTATTTCTCTGAATATCAGCCTGATCATTTCCACGTCGCAGCAGATCATTGGAAGAGGAGTTAAATTCCCGTATTTTATGTTTATGTTTTTGAAATCATCTCCGAAAGAAGTCGTAACATTTTCGAATTCCTTAAGGCATATTTCATTGATATCGGTTTCAATTATATCCGGCTGGCGCGGCGCCGCATAGAGCATATACCTGATTAATACCTCTTCCAGATTTTCAGCGGCTTCCAAAATCACTTTTGTGAAATACAAATCATCATCGGTAATAGTTTGCCCGACCGAAAAATCAAGCTGGCTGGCGGCAGTGGTGATGACACTTAATGGATTTCGAATCTTGTGCGTCAATCGCTCCGCTAATCTTTCCAATGTTTCAGGAGCGTGCAAATTAACCTCTTTCCTGGATGTCCCTATCGCCGTCTTTGCCATGGTATCCCCATTTTGTTAATTGTTTCACGATGCAACATATAATTTCAATATCGACTGACTTAAAAAATAATTTACCCATGTTTCAGAGGTTATTTGGTGAGGGAAATAATTTTCGCATTGTAAAAATGCAGGCGGCGATCCGGACACGTTTATGTAAGCCTATAAATATTAATGCCTTGAACGCTCTTCGTGAGAAGCAGGGAAGAATTTTACGGATTTAATATCAATTTCAATTGACTGCTTTCTATTCGGTGTTTCATAAATCTTCCAGGTTTCATTGTTGCTTCAGTTTGAATCTTTGATTGCAGTATGAAATAAAAAGCCTTTATGCATTTTTAATATGGCATAATCTGTTTTTTTCTTGACAGTCAAGCGCAAATTTAATAACTAAACCTATGCCGATACTTAAGGAACAGATTTCACAGGTAACAACGCAGTCAGGGCAAAAGCCTACAGCCTTCAGAAATAGAAAAAAACTCACACGAGCTAAGCCAAATACGGGATTGTTGCGAAAAAAGCGCTATGGTGAATACTAAACTTTTTGAAATTGATGATACATCCGCGTTTGTTCATCGGCCTCTTCGTAAGGGAAAAACAATCCCATCACTCGATGCCGATGAAACATTAAAAAACGTTTTGACCCAAAAGGACTATTATTCTATGGCACCTCGGGTAATATAGAATGGCACACATTACAGCTATTATCCCTGCCCGTTTGGCAAGCCAGCGGTTTTCTCGAAAGGTGCTTTATCCCCTGAATGGAAAGCCGCTAATTTTTTATGTATGGAATTCGATTCGAAAATCAAAATTAATCAATCAGCTTTTTATCGCCACTGACTCGGTGGAAATCGGCGCGGCCGTCAATGCTTTTGGAGGAGCCGTTATAATGACTTCAAAAACTCTCCGGAATGGAACGGAGAGAACGGCTGAAGCGGTCAAAATCATGCGGACCGATATAGTCGTAAATATCCAGGCGGATAATATCGGACTAACAGGCAGAAACATAGATAGTGTCATTGAGGCTATGGTGGCTGATAAGAAAATTCAATTTGCCACTCTCGCTCAAAAAATCGAGGGAATAAATTCCCGAAAAAAATTAAATGACATAAACGTCGTCAAAGTTATCGAAACCGCTGACGGTCATGCCGGCTGGTTTAGCCGCCATCCTATTCCGCTGGCCAAAAATTCAGGTCGAATCAACCCTGCAAGTATTTATCCATATTTGGAACATATTGGCGTATATTTTTTCAGGAAGCAGGCCCTGATGGAATATAAAAAATGGCCGCGGGCAAAATCAGAGGCGGCCGAATCACTGGAACAATTGCGAATACTCGAAAACGGCGGGCGAATCAGGCTATTCAAGATCAGGCCTCGTGTTTTATCCGTGGATAGCAAGCAGGCATTGAAAAAAATTGACAAATTGATAAAATAAATGGAGCAAAAATTGTCTGAACGAAAAACAAAATACGTTTTTATTACCGGGGGAGTGGTGTCATCTTTGGGCAAAGGCATCGCCTCGGCCTCACTGGGACTCATGCTAAAAAAGCGCGGCCTTTCGGTTAATATCTTAAAACTTGACCCCTATTTGAATGTTGATCCGGGAACGATGAACCCCTTTCAGCATGGCGAAGTTTATGTTCTTGATGATGGGTCGGAAACTGACCTTGATCTCGGTCATTACGAACGCTTCGTTGACCAATCAATGACAAGTGATAATAATGTCACATCCGGACAGATTTATCAGGCCATTATCGCCCGGGAACGCCGCGGCGACTATTTGGGCGCGACCGTTCAGGTCATCCCTCATGTTACCAATGAACTCAAGGCTTCAATCAAGAAGCTCGAAAAAATTAACGGCCACGTCGACGTGGTTATTGCCGAAATCGGCGGGACCGTAGGCGATATTGAATCATTGCCGTTTATGGAAGCGATCCGGCAGATTGGACTTGAAGGCGATGAACACAATACTATGTTCATCCATCTGACGATGGTTCCCTACATTGAAGCGGCCGGTGAATTGAAAACCAAACCGACCCAGCATTCGGTTAAAGCCCTCCGGGAAATCGGCATTCAACCCCATATGCTGTTGTGCCGAACTTCAAAACAGCTTGGAGATGATATTCGCAAAAAGATCGGCCTATTTTGCTCCGTGCCCAGCGCCAATGTTATTGAGGCCATCGATGCCTCGACCATATATGAAGTACCGCTGCTTCTGGAGTCGCATGATTTTTCAGATCTGGTACTAAAGCAACTTGATATCGAAGCCCCCGAGGCGGATATGACGGAATGGGAAGAATTTGTCAATAGGATTAAGAATCCAACCAATCGGATAAAAATAGCCATCTGCGGCAAGTATGTTTTCCTGAAAGATGCCTATAAATCAATTATTGAAGCCTTTGTCCATGCCGGAGCCGAAAACGATACCCGCGTTGATTTGATTTGGATTTCATCGGAAGATATTAAGCATGGCGGAGCGGACAAATACATGTCCGACGTTGATGGACTTTTAATCCCCGGCGGATTTGGCGAACGGGGTGTGGAAGGCAAAATTGAATCAATCCGGTATGTTCGTGAAAACAATATTCCCTTTCTGGGCATTTGCCTTGGGATGCACTGTGCCGTTATCGAATACGCCCGCAACGTCTGCGGTCTGCAGGATGCCCATAGCTATGAATTTTATCGCGATCTGAAATATCCCGTAATTCACCTCATGGCCGACCAGGAAGAAATTACTGAAATGGGCGGCACCATGAGACTGGGCGCCTACCCGGCCGACGTCGAAGAGGGGAGCTTTACTCATCAGGCTTATGGCGAAACCAAAATATCGGATCGCCATCGCCACCGGTATGAGCTCAATAATGAATATCGGGATATGCTGACCAGCGCGGGAATGAAACTGGTTGGAATCTCGCCCGATGGCAAGCTGGTCGAGATTGTTGAGGTTCCCAATCATCCCTGGTTTGTAGCAGTACAATTCCATCCCGAATTAAAATCCCGTCCCACCAAGGCGCATCCATTGTTCCGCGATTTTGTGGCCGCTTCAGTCAAATACAACCGGGATAAAAAAAAACAATCTGAAGTAAAACCGGAAAATTCAGTCGCATAGAATCCCTCAGTAATATATCCTCAAAAAGCCGTCGCAGGTTGTGGCGGCTTTTTTGTAATCTTATGGATCAAAATCCCTGCGGTTTTGGCAAATACAATACGACAACCCGAGGGTTGTCGCTACACAGTGATCCAACGTCGTCATTGCGAACGAGAAGCAGAAAGTAGATCGCCACGTCGGCCTTCGGCCTCCTCGCGATGACTGAGTTTTAATACTATTCTCCAAAAGTTATCCACATTATAGTTCTTAAAATTCCTTGTAACGCAATATTTTCCTATAGCTTATAGCAAAATGGCTTTGCTTTGTCGTTTTTGGTTATCCGCTACAAGTTTGATGGTGATTATGAAAGGCATTCATAAATTTCCCGTAGGGGTCGCTCGCGAGCGGCGCGAAAATGATATTATTCCAACAGCGGGCTCGTCGCGACGAGCACCAATAGATACCAGTCGGTTTGAAATATACTTCATCATACAAAACGGGATGATTTCGGAATAAGCGCCAAATCTATTGGAAAAATGTTGATGCTCTCATGCGGGAACCCATCTCAAAAAACGCTGCGCTTATTTTTAAGTTGGGGCACCGGCGGTGCAAGCAAATTGGCGGGAATCACCTTGTCCGATAAGCACGAATCTTTAAAAAGACTCGAAAGGGTCCATAAATTGATTGAGGGTTTTGAAAATCCCTATGGAATGGAATTATTAGCTACAGTGCATTGGGTGTTAAAAGATAATAAAGATGGAAAATTATCTGATGCGGAAACAGTTACTAAGGTTTTTGCGTGGAATGATCGAAAGAAGAAGATTTTCAATTCAGAGCACATAGCAATTGCAAGGAAAAGACTAATTGACGAAAAATGGATTTAGTAACTCCAATGTTCTCCACTACTATATAGTAGAATCCCCCCCCTCCTACTCCAGATTCATGCCGGGCATTTTTACGAAGCAGTTTAATACAGTTTTATTCAGTGATTTAATACTGATATAGCCTACAGATTCGTAAAATAGTTTTTGCCTTTCATCGTCGTCCGTCAAGAGAACGTGCGAGCGGACATGTTCGAATCTTTTTAGACAACGATTAAGAAGTTCTCGGCCAATCCCACGATGCTGAAATTCCGGATCAACAAGAATGTCTTGAAGGTAGTGGATAGCGCTATCGTCAGACAGTGACCGCCCCAGTCCGATAAGCTTATTATTGTCCGTACAAACTACAACAAAATTTGAGTTTATTATGGCCTTAATGAGATTTTCCGGGTCTTTTGTATATGTGGTCCAATTAACTGAGTTGTACAGTCTAAGGATTTCGTCTTTTGAGATATTCTCGATGTCCTCGGTATATGTTAGCATAATTTTCTCCAGTGTTGAAACAAAACACACCCGCCCCTTCGGGGCACCGGTCCTAGATAGGCAAGGGCCTAGTGGGGGAACAAGCTGGTTGCTTTACAGAGGAACTCGGTCGGGTGGCCTGCAGCAGAGTACATATAATCTAATTCTGTGACTCTTTGACCAGATCCGAGTAGCGGGTGATAATTTTTTCGACGCTTTTTTCCGATTCGGCTTCGGCAATAATTCTAAACGCCGCCCTCATTCTGTCCGGTACAACCAAAACCGAGCCGCCATTTTCCATTACCCGGACGCCGTCAATAAGCTGTCTCTCTTTACCCTTGGTGATTGTAATTAACTGGCGCATAACCTGGCCTTTTTTACTCCACGGGCACGGTATCGAAACGGTTTTGCGGACATACGATGTAAATTGATGGCGCAGCTCTTCGATAGTCGTATTGGCGCTGGCAAGCATCTCGAGCAGAGTGATAATTGCAAACATTGCGTCGGCCCCGACCTGGAAACGCGGGAATATAAATCCGCCCAGGGTTCCGCCGACAAAATCGGCCCCGCCCCGGATGTGAGCGTTCATCATCGCCAGATGATCGTTTCTGACACGGGTCACTTCAACGCCGTATTCACGAGCCAGTTCCTCGACGCCCATCGACGCCGCTACCGGTACCGCAATGCGTCGCGATTTATTACTGCGCAGATATAAATCGGTCATAATCAAAAGAAGCAATTGCGCTCCGACTTCATTTCCATCGCCGTCGATGACTATCATCTTTTCGCCGGAAGGATTTATCATGATTCCCAAATCGGCTGCCAATGATGTTACGATTGTTGATAGCTGTTTGATTTTATCCCGCAAATCATGCGAATGGTCCGAGGCGCGCAGAGGGTTGGGGTAGGCGTTTAGGCTGAGAGCGTCTATTCCGAGAGATGAGGTGATAGCCGGAAAACATTGGCCAGCCGAACCGTATGAATAATCGATAATGATCTTGAAATCACGGTGGCGCACTGTTTCCTCGTCAATCATCCGCAAAAACGTCTCCTGATAATTCTTGAACAATCCCTCCTGTTCTTCAAGATGACCGGTATCGGCCAGCGATGCCCTGGGGAAATCCTCATTGGTAAATGAGCGTTCCACTTTTTTGGTTTTTGAAGTTGGCAGATCGAGCCCGGAATCATCGAGGAAAATTATATCGACCACATTATAGTTGTCGGGATTGTGACGCAGATAAATCCCCGCTCCATAATTGCCGTTTTTCAGCGTATGGCGCAGTACCGGCAACGGCAGGATATCAAGATCATCCGCATCCACGCCGGTCGCCATGAGGCCGCATAATATGGATCGCTTCAATAATCGGGTCGCGTCCGAAGCGTCGCGGCTGGCGACAATGCGCTGCTTTTTGCCCAGGGACGCGCCAAAGGCCGCACCCAATTTTACCGCCATCTCGGGAGTAATTTCGGTCAGTCCCAGACCCGAAACTTTGGAATCGGTGAATAATTCACGATTCCATTTTTCACCCCAGACAATCGAAGAAGAGACAATAGCACCGTCATCAATAATTTTGCCCGGCCATATTTTGCAATTGGCTCTGATTGTCGCCTCAGCCCCGACCTGGCATTCATCCGAAACGACTGCCCGGTCGAGAATCGACGCCCCGCGCCCGATCTGTACCTGTTTGGTAATAATGGCGCTTGAAATCGATACTAAGGGCCCGATCACGGTTTGCGACCAAATAGTCGTGCCGGAGATTTTTGCCTTTTCGCCGATTGTTGTATTTGAGCCAATTATGGAATTGCCGATATGGGCGCCTTCATCAATCCTGCAATTATCTCCTATAAATACAGTTCCGGAGAAATTAACAGAATTGGCGATATCAACATTTTCACCCAGAAAGACCCGGCCTCCGTTTTTCTCAATCGCTTTGCCTGGACTCGAAATGGCGACATTCCCCTCGAGAATATCATGCTGGGCGTAAGTGTATTCATCAATATCTCCCACATCCCGCCAGTAACCCTGGGATATTTTCCCCAGTAGATTCATGTTCTTCTGGAGCATGACCGGGAAAAGATTTTGCGAAAAGTCAAAATTGGTCCGTGGCGGAATTAATTGTACCGTTTCCGGCTCAAGAATATAAATCCCGGTATTGATTGTATCGGAAAACATCTCGCCCCATGATGGTTTTTCCAAAAAGCGGGTAATATGGTTGCTCTCGTCGGTAATAACAATACCATAGGCCAGCGGGTTTTCGAGCCGCGTCAATAGAATACTGGCATCGCCTTTATTATCCTTATGAAATTGAAAAGCCGCACTTAGATCAAAATCGGTCAGCACATCGCCCGAAATAATGAGTGTTGTCTCGTCGCAAAAATCAGCGGCATAGCGAACCGCTCCGGCGGTGCCATAATCCTGATTGGGCAACATATAATCCATTTTGACGCCAAACTTGCTGCCGTCCTGGAAATGATTCCGGATAACTTCGGATTGGAAAAATATCAATGACATGATTTCGTCAAATCCATGCTTTTTGAGCAAATTGACGACATGTTCCATCATAGGCCGATTTCCAATCGGTACCATCGGCTTGGGGATATTGATGGTAAGCGGCCTTAACCGGGTCCCAAATCCTCCGGCCATAATAATCGCTTTCACGATTTATGCTCCCTGTATGTATTTGTTTAATTAGCGGCCGATTATTCCGGCCAACATTTCACTTATAGCAGAATAATCATTAAATGGCAAGAATTCAATTTTGTGTTCGCGGCAATATTCGGCCAGATAATCTTTGGCAAAAATAATATCGGCTTCGCCAAGCGCGCAAACATCAGACTTGCCGTCGCCAATATATACGGCCCGACCATCCGGCTGACGAAGATTTCTGATATGATATCCTTTGCAATTGGCGCATCCGCCGCAGCTATTATCGTAATATGGGAATTTTAATTCAAAGCGTCCCTCTACCAGTTGGACGGAATTAGCGAACACTCTCAACCCGTTTAGATTATATTTTATAAGCAGGCGATAAATGTAAATATCAAGACCATCTGAGAGAATGTACAGGGATATATTCTTGCGGCCCAAGTACTCGACAAAATCAAAAAATGATGGGTCGATTTCAAAACTATCTACGAATTCAAATAATTCAGTTTTAGTAACGTTCCGCATTGCGGCGGCTTCCTGAAGCAAACACTCTCGCGAATCTATTTCGTTAAGCCTCCAGCGGTGGACAGCTTCTTCCGATTTGCCCTCGGAAAAATGATGAAAGAGGCGATTGCCTACGTCACTAGTCGATATCGTTCCGTCAAAATCGGAAAATACCATTATTTTTTTGTCCCCGGCGATATTCATTCTGAGTTTCTCGATGGAAAGCGAAATTAAATGACCTCAAACATCAAAGGCGGCTAAAGCCGCCTTTGATGATAAAAAATATTCGCTTCATAATTCCGATTATTCCGTGGGTTTTTCGGTTCTGACGATTGTCTTGATAACAACATCTTCAACCGGAACATCGCGCATTCCTTTTTTGGCTCCGGTCTTGACCATTTTGATTTTATCAACCACATCCATCCCCTCAACTACCTGACCAAACACTGCATAACAGGCCTTATCGAGACCAAAATTATCTACAACATTGATATAAAAATGGGTTGTCGCTGAATTGAGATCGTTGGTTCTACCCAATGCAATCGTGCCACGCGCGTTTTTCAATCCGTTTTTACATTCATTCTCAATTGGCTTGCCCGCCGGTTTTTGCACCAGATCCGAAGTAAATCCGCCGGCCTGAATCATGAAGTTCGGAATTATTCGATGAAAAATCGTGTTATCGTAAAAGTTCTTATCTACGTAGCCCAGGATATTTGCGACCGAAAGAGGAGCCTTTTCCCGATTTAATTCCACGACAATATTGCCCATACTCGTCTCGATCCGAATATATTCTAATGGATTTTCCTTTGTCACCGGCGCCTCCTTCTTGTCTCCCGTGGCACTGCCCTCCTGAGCGAAGACAGGCATGGTTAGTACCACCAAAATGATGCATAATCCCAAAATCTTGATTGAAACATTTGAAAACATAAATTACCCTTTCTATTTTGGCGTTTACAATTACGCTAAAGTAATAAATCTTCATTCAGAAACAAGGCCAAAATCGGCGCGGTTCAAATTTCTGCCTGGATATTTTCCGATAGTATGGCTTCATATTTTTCTATATCGAGCAGTAATTCCGAGGCCAGTCTTATATCAAGCCTTCCGGGAACGATAACGTAACGATAGGTTTCGTCCGGGCCGGTTTTCCATTCTGTTACGACACGGCGCAAATGAAATTCAACAAAATCGTCATACCGACTAAATGAATTCCGATCTGTGTTTACCGATAATTGCCTGAGTTTTCCAAACTTTTTTTCAATTGGTGATGCGGTTGATTCCAGAGATAGATAGCTCAATATGGTTTCGATACCGGCAGTCGTTGCGGATACATATTGAGAGTCATAAGTGACGGCAAAATTCTCAAGCATAGGAATTATTGTATCAGGGTATCTGAAATGCGACGGATACTGAGATAATTTCGACCAGTTTTCCAATATGAAATCATAAAGGAAAAACGTGGATGTAATATATTCATTGAACTTTCTTTCAACTTCCTGCCTTAACGCGATATCAGGCGCTAATCCCGTAAACGATAATTCCGAATCAGGGGGATTGAGAAAGCGGCCGTCCGCGAAATAATAACGGGAGATAGTCATTTTCAGGGCATCGCCATTTTGTAAATTAAAATGAGCCTGGACCAATCCCTTCCCATAAGTAGTATCTCCGATAATAACGCCTCGGCCCGCGCCACGAATCGCGCCGGTAAATATTTCCGCTGATGAGGCTGTATTGATGTCGGTTAATAAAACCAGGGGTTTATCGGTAAGCTTTTTCCGGACGGAATGATAGGAATTTCGGGCCCATCTTGAACGACCGTCGGTACCCACAATAAGTTGATTGGCATCGAGAAATATATCGGCGGCGGAAACCGCCTCTTCCAGAAATCCGCCAGGATTACCGGTTACGTCTAAAATATACCCAATGACATCTTCACCTTCGAGTTCAGTCACACATTTTTCAATCTCGGTCGAAGTCCCGGCCTCAAAATCAGAAATCTTCAAATATCCAATCCTATCTTTTGTGATACCATAATAGGGGATGTGCTTTAGTTTAACTATCTCGCGAGTTATTTCAAAATCCTCCTCTTCGCCCGATCGCAGCTTCAATACCGTGAGGTTTAGCTTTGTTCCGACCGCCCCTCGCATCAAATTGCCCGCTTCCTGAGGGCTCATATTAAAGAACCTTTGATTATTAATCGCGCTTATTCTGTCCCCTCGTTTTATTCCGGCGCGTTCGGCGGGACCATCCTCAATAATGGACATTACCAAAATAAAAGAATCTTTGGGGGCGGCAATCATACCAATCCCCCCGTATTTACCGGAAGATTCTTCAATCAGGAGTTTGTATTGGGCCGACCCGATCCGATTTGTAAAGGGATCCAGCATTTCCAGCATTGCGTCCTGGGCGGCCGTTAATGCCTGTCCTCGCGAATAAGGCAGCGGATATTGGGAAGCGATCATTGAAGCGGTTAGGCTAAACGTTATCGTTTCTTTCAAGAGCGGGTCTCGCAAAAGGTACATTCCCCCCATGAACAATATTATGAATATCATGAGGGATGATACTAATCCGACGATGATTTCTCGTTTATCAGGCATGTTTACGAGCGCCTATTTTTGTCAATACCCGCAATTGAATTTGCGCAAAGATAGTTACGATATCATCGCGACCGTCAATCAGGATAACTCGTTTCTTTTTGGATATATCACGAAATCCTTTGCGAACGCGATTGAAAAACGCCTTTTTTTCTTTCTCCAATCGATCCGGTTTTCCGTTCCTGCGCTTTAAAGAAGTTTCATAATCAACATCGAGGATAAAAGTCATATCCGGATCACGCTCAAAGCTGGCCGATTTATTTAGCTTCTCAATCAGATTAAGATCCAGTTGTCTGCCATAACCCTGATAAGCCGTAGTCGAGTCAAAAAAGCGGTCGCAGATGACGATCTGCTTTTTATTCAGGGCGGGAATAATTTTCCTTTCGGTTAAATTGGCACGGGCAGCCTGATATAAAAACAATTCACTCAGAGCGCTTATTTCGATCCGGTGATCAAGCAGCACTTTCCTGATTTTTTCCGATACCGGAGTGCCGCCCGGTTCACGGATAAAAATTACGGGGAGCCCCGCCTTTTTAAGCGTTTGAAATAATTTTCTGGCCTGGGTGGATTTGCCGCACCCGTCAATCCCCTCAAATGTAATAAAGAGTCCCTTGCGTTTTATCATAATTTCTAAATATCCAAAAAAAAGGCGGCTGTAAATCAGCCGCCTTTAAGATAAGAAATAAATCAGGCCATCGCCTTAACTTTTTTTCGACCGTTTGGCGCTTTCTTCTTAGCCGTTTTCCTGGTAGTTTCGCCCTTTAACGTAATCTTACGAGATGATTTTCCGTCTGATGATTTCTGGCCGTACTTGCGGATAAATTCTTCCACCATATCGCGCGCTTCATCATCAGTATATTGCACCGGTGGCGATTTCTTGAAATACGCCGACGGCCCAAGAAGGGCGCCCTTAAGACCGTTATCAAGGCCCAGTTTGCAACAACGTACGGCGTCAATAACGACTCCGGCCGAGTTGGGGCTGTCCCAGACTTCCATTTTAAATTCGATATTAAGAGGGACATTGCCAAAAGTCGTGCCTTCCATGCGAATGTATGCCCATTTTCTATCATCCAGCCATTCAACATAATCGGATGGGCCGATATGAATATTCTTTTTGCCTATATCATAATTAAGTTGACTGGTCACCGCGTTAGTCTTGGAAATTTTCTTGGATTCCAATCGCTCGCGCTCGAGCATATTCAAAAAATCGGTATTGCCGCCGACATTGAGCTGGCTGGTTCGTTCCAGTTTGACGCCGCGATCCTGAAAAAGACGAGTCAGAATGCGGTGAGTAATCGTCGCTCCAACCTGTGATTTGATATCATCGCCAATAACCGGCAAACCCTTTTCCTCAAAACGCTTCTGCCAGTACTGTTCCCTGGCGATAAAGACCGGGATACAATTTACGAACCCGCATCCGGCTTCAAGGATTTGCTCGACATACCATTTGGTAGCATGTTCGGAGCCGACCGGTAAATAGCTGACAACCACATCAGTTTTCGTGTCCTTTAATAATTTGACAATGTCCACTGTGTCGCCGGGCGCTTTTTGTATAATCTGGCTGAGATATTTCCCCAGGCCGTCGTGGGTCATCCCGCGTTGAACTTTGATGCCCATTTTGGGGACATCACAGAATTTATAGGTATTATTCGGTTTGGTATAAATCGCTTCCGATAAATCCTTGCCGACTTTGTTGGCGTCAATATCAATCGCGGCCGAAAACTCGACGTCCGAAATATGATAACCGCCCAGGTTGACATGCATCAAACCCGGGACAAAATCGTCAGCCTTGGCCTTTTGATAGAAATGCACTCCCTGCACAAATGATGAAGCGCAATTACCGACTCCAATAATAGCGACACGCACTTTCTTGCTGCCCATAAAAAGACTCCTTTATCTTTCAAAACTATTCGCTAATCCCTCAATATTGCCTCGAGAATATACGCACATAAACATAACAGCGCAAATATTTTATGCATAAATATTTAATGTATATACAACTATTATGTTACATATTTGGCTTTTCCAAAATAAACCCGAAAGGATTACCCCTTCAGTTTGCCAGGGCATTCATCAACATAATCCCTTATATAATTATAAGTTATAAGAATTTATGTTAGGATTTCTTATAAAACGATATCGAGGAACATTTTATTTGACAATATCATTGTATATACATATATATTAGAACATGGCACAGGATATGGATAACAAACTTATTGAAGGACTGAATAAACTCTGGTCAGTCAAGCAAACCGCCCTCAGAAAATTACTCGCGTATGCTGATAAAGAACATTATACCGGCGTTAATACTCCCGAGCAATTCGCCATCCTAACCCGCCTGGCTTCGATTGGTTATGGCGTCGCGATTATAGAAATAACCCGGGAGTCGATGCTTCCCCATGCCAACATTACTCGAACTATTGATTTGATGGCCGCCAGAGGGTTGATTCACAAGACCATGGACAAAACCGATAAACGCCGGATGATAATCAAACTGACTCTTGAGGGCAAAAAGGCGGCCCGCCATATTGAAGAAATAAATCGAAGGCTCAATGATGCTCTCTGGGGAAATCTCAGCGAAGACGAGCGGGCGATGCTGTCGCTCCTGATGTCAAAAATTTGCTGAATGATAAATTTATTTTTTTCAGCTTACATCATCCGGCTTTGGCCGATTCCCAAAACTTTCAGGCAATGGGGGCAGAAATAAATAATATTTTTGCCTTCAATCCAGGGGATACCTTTTGATTTGCTGAATAGCTGATTTATTTCCTTTTCACAGAATGGACATTTGGGCAAAAGATCTCCCCGCTCGGTAATGGTCATTTTTATTTCCGGCATGGCGTACCTCATTCATAAATGGTCCTGTTTCTAATATACAATACTACAATCGGGGGAAAATATTCATTTAATCCGGAAATTTCTGGATAATAGAATAAGGTTTTTGGAAACAAAATTCACCAATTGACGTATATTAGTTGTAAGTGATACTAATATATAATGGAGAAGGTATGCAGAATATTAACCTAAAACCGCTGATTGGCTTGGGATTCAACAACTTGGAAGCCCAAATATACACCTATTTATTGCAAAATTCACCTGCGACAGGCTATCGAATCGCCAAAGGATTAGCCAAGCCGGCCTCAAACATTTATAAGGCAATTGAAACTCTTCATAAAAAAGGTGCCATTATAATTGACGATGATACGACTCGGCTTTGCCGCGCGATTCCGGTCGATGAATTAATTGATTCGCTTCAGAGAAAATTTGACAATCTCAAAAATCAGGCGAAAGCGGAATTAAACAGGCTGAAGATTTCTCAGAGCGATAATCGGATTTATCAATTGCAGTCAACAGATCAGGTTATTTCACGTTTTCAAAAAATGCTATCTGAGTGCCAGAGAGTAGCAATAATGGATTTATTCCCGTTTGCGGTTGAGATTCTTCATAAGGACATTATTGCGGCGATTGAAAGAGGTGTTCGAGTCATTATGAAACTGTACCGGCCCCGTGAAATCCCGGGAGCTACAATTTTCCTGCAATGCGATGGCGAATCGGTCATTGAGAGGTGGCCGGGACAATGGGCCAATGGGATTATTGACGGCGAGGAATACTTGTTATCCTTTTTGACAAAAGACGCGAAGGACGTTCATCAAGCGGTCTGGAGTAACAACTACTGTTTATCGTGGATATATTATGATGGGTTGGCCAATGAATTTCTTGTGACGGCTCTTCGGAATGGGTTTGAAAACAATCAATCGGTCGATGAATTGAAGAATAAATTCAATAAATATGAATCAATGCTAAAACTGGACGCCACAGGATTCAAGGGGGCAACCTCTTTCTTTTTGGCCCTTTCCGGTGAAACTGAGAAAGAGAAGGAGTAATTTATGTGTCGTAAAACTTATTTGGGGTATAAACTTCTGGTCGGATTAATTATCATAATCCTGCCTATATCAAATTCGTGGTCGATAGACCGGCTGACCGATCCATATGAAATTTATCAGAAACATTATGAGGCTATAGGCGGATTTGACATAGAAAAGAACGAGACCTCCCAACAAATTGAAGCTGAACTGACCGCCTTTGGCCTTCAGGGTACCATTAAGATTTGGACTGAAGTTCCATTATTCGAAAGGCAGGAAATCGATTTAACGGTTTTTAAACAAATAATGGGGGATAATGGCCAATTTAGCTGGACTGAAGATGCTAACGGGAAAGCCACAATCAATCGTGATGAAAATACGTTGAAGCGAAGAGAGATTAATAAATTGAAGGCCGAATACGAGCATCTTGATCCCCGGTCATCCACATTCACGCTCACTTTTGAAGGTATTGAAACGGTTGGGGGTTCAGAATGCTATGTTATCAAGACAACCAATACCCTAAACAATGATTATGAATTGACCTATTTCAATATTGAGAATTTCATGATTGAAAAGACCTCCGAAATTACTCCCGACGAAGAAACTTATACGGTGTATTCAGACTATCGAAAAGTAAACGGACTGTTTCGCTCATTTAGCCAGGAAGTCACGATAATGCCAGACGGCAATATCTTGAGCATAAACGTTACTAAATATGAATCGAATATCGAAATTGATCCAAGTCTGTTTGAACCTTCCGGAGGAGAAGTTCGAGACTTTCAATTTGTCGAGGGTGATTGTTCGCTTGATATTCCTTTTGTATATTCGCTAAATCATATCCTGATTCCTGTCAATGTTGCCGGTAAGGAACGATTGTGGATTTATGATACCGGCGCCAGTATCAGTGTAATCGACACTGATTTTGCTCGTTTATTGGGGATAAAGCTTGAGGGGGAAATCAAGGGCCAGGCAACCGGTCATACAATCTCCGCTTCGTTTATCCAAATGCCTCCGTTTAGCATTCAGGGAATAAATTTTGACACCCAGACAATTGCCGCGATAGATTTGAAAAATCTTTTTGCCCGAGCTGGTTGGGATGCGGTCGGCATTTTGGGGTTTGATTTCATTTCCCGTTTTGTCAGTAAGATTGACTATGCCAACCGCACCATCTCGTTTTACGATCCTCAGTCATTTGAATATGACGGTGACGGTGTTATACTCCAAACTCCTCTTACGGAAAATATTTTAAGCTTGTCCGCCTCGGTCAACGGCCAATATTCGGGAATGTGGCAACTCGACATCGGCGCTACAGGAACGACAATCCACTACCCTTACGCGGAGAAAAACGGATTTCTTGACCTGCCCGGTGTCGATAATGTGGGCATGGGGGCAGGCGGTTTTAATTTTGACCGCAGGGTTCTCTTCGAAACATTTGAAATAGCAAATTTCATTGTCGATAAACCAATTATATCAATACCGCTTCAACAATCGACCGGAGCGCACAGTTCGGTTGAATCAATCGGCACTATCGGAAATGATATCTTAAGGCATTTCATACTCTATCTCGATTATAACAATCAGCGCATGATCTTTGAAAAGGGAAGTGATTTCGGTAAGACATTCCCTAGACAAAAAAGCGGATTGCAGGTTATGTATGGCGACAAAGGTCAACTGGAAGTTATTTTTGTATCTCCAAACACGCCGGCCGCGAAATCAGGATTTAAAAAAGATGATATAATTTCCGCCATTAATGATATTGACGTGGCTAATTTGAAAGGGTTGACCGCATTCAGGAATTTAATGAAGGCTGATGCCGGCACAGAATACGAATTCACAATAATCCGCGACGGTCAAACAAAAAATCTTAAATTAAAATTACGGGAGCTTTATTAGAGACAAACCAAGGTCTTTATATCTAACTCTGGCAGGGAGACTCAATCCCTGCCTTTTTTTATTGTATATTTTGCGTATACCTCACCTCGACAATGCCCGGACGATTTCGCCGGCATACATGCGATGGTAGTCGTTGTTGTATTCGGTATCGATTTTGGGGTCGAGGAAATTGGACGGATCAAAATCCTGATAATAAATTTTGCGGCATTCCAAAACGATGCGGGCTTCCTCAAAATAAACAGAGCCGGTTTCGCCCACTGTTGGAGTCAGGCCGAGGCCTTTTATTTTATCGATATCGCGGCCAGATTTCGTGCCGCATAATTTGAGAATATCCCGGTATTTTTCCTCAAAGAATGTTAGCGTAAAACAATCGTGCTTCTCCAGAAATTCATATGTGTACCGAGTTGGTCGGACAAAACAAAAGGCTACTTTCTTATGCCACAATTCGCCCAGCGTCCCGTAGCTGGCGGTCATAGTGTTGAACGATTTGAGCGTTCCGGCAGTAATGAGCATCCAGTCCATTCCGATTAATTTGAAGGGATTGTCTTTTATCAGCGACGGATCGATCGGTATTAGCTTTGCGGCCATATTGCGCATCCTTTCATGTGATTTCGTATCAAATATTATGATATCTTATTGCATAAGCAAATGATTTTCTATATTAAAATGTTGAGAATCAATTTTTGGATGGTGGCCCTTCGGAAAAATCAGAGAAGCGTGTTTTTGAGGTAGATTCCCGCAGGGAGCGTTGACGATAGCTGGTAAATATTTTTATACTAACTTGCATGGTGCGTCTTAAACATTATGATGGTAAAAGAACCCTGCGATTGGGAATGGACGAGTTATAATCGGTATCAGGGAAAACGTGATGTGCCGTTGGAGATTAATGGAATTGAATTATAGGCTCCAAGCGGGAACCCACCCCAGCAAAGCTGGGATGGGCCACGGGTCATGTTTTCAAGGGCGGACCACCGGCTTGTTGTGTTCAATAAAAAGATATTGATTACCGAAAGCCCATCCGAAAAATTAGATTTTCGGATGGGTTCCAGCATTGAGTAATTTTACGGATTATCGAGTTTTACGGATTATCAAGAGTGAAAATCTGAACTCGTCCGTTATGGCCGTCGGCTACATATAGTTTATTTCCGTGCAGGCGGGCGTCATACGGCGCGAGAAACATTCCCGGGGCGTCGCCTGGACCTGCCAATCCGGATGTTTCCCAACCCATCGTAACGGTACTATCGGATTTTCCGCCCAGCCATCCGATAAAATGACCGTCAATATCGAATTTCTGAATGCGATGATTGGTGTTGTCGGTTATTATCATGAATTCATTATTGACCAGTTGCAGAGAAACCGGGGCATTGAATCCGCCCGGTAAATCCGACGCGGTGGACAGACCGGTGTTTTCCCAGCCGTCGGTCAATCCTCCGGCGGCGCGGCCTCCAATCCAGCCAAGGAATTGGCCGTCCTGGCTGAATTTCTGGACGCGATGATTTCCCGTTTCGACGACATATAGATTTCCGGCATCATCGACCTGAACCATATGCGGCTTAAAAAATCCGCCCGGTTCGTACGATATTTGTGCCGAACCGGTATCGGCGAAACCGTTGGTCATGGCGCCCGAAGCGTATTGGCCCATCCACCCGATTAGATCTCCGGCCGGATTAAATTTGAAAATCCGATGAGCGTTAAAATCGCTGACCCAGAGATTAAAATCATTATCAAAATTCGCATTGGCGCAACCGTCAAAACCGAGTTCCGGGCGGGACGGAGGATCAAAAAACAATCCTTTAAATATGCCCAATGAAGAATAAATATGGACGCGTCCGTTCAGATAGTCGGCAACATAGATATTGCCGGCCCGGTCAAAATCAACCGAGTGCGGCATATTCAACATGCCTATTTCGGTTCCTCGGTCAGGCTGGCCGGAGAAATGCCACCCTGATTCGGAATTGGCAACGCCTTCGACCATGCCGAGCCATCCTCTGAATTGCAGACGGCGATCAAATCGCACGACGCGGCCTTCTTTCAGTTCGGAAACGTAGATGTCTCCGCTGGGTTTGACGGTTATTCCATACGGCCCGACGAAGCCAGAAATGATGTTAAGTCCTCCGCCATCATATTCCGCGTTTTCCGTTGTCCACTGCGATTCAATTAACATTAAGTCGAAAAGCCTCTTGCATGATACCAGACTGAGTAGAATAATTCCCAGCAGTATAACGCTTTTATATTTGTTAGAAAAAGACATAATATTATCCCCCGTCAAAAATCCGTTGTATCATAGATATATTATTTATCGGGCATTCGGCCGATAAAATCAATAGGCTGTGAGCCAAATAATTCTACTTAAGAAAATTGGAATGTGTGCCGAAAAAGTGTTAGTTGACATTTTCTATAACGGGGGCATATAATCACTATCGCGATATCGAATAATGTCTCTTAAAATAAGTGACCAATCGCAAAGGAGGGTGTGTTATCAAAACGCAAATAACTGTCAAAAAGCGCGAAACTAATCGCATTGTTGCCGGAAAAAGCGAATATATTCGTTATTGTACCCGCTGTGTGATGCCGGAAACCAAACCGGATCTGTATATCGATGAAGAGGGAGTTTGTAACGCCTGCCGCAGTTTTGAAAACCGGGCGGTCGTGGATTGGGATACCCGCAAAACTGAACTGCAGGAGATTCTCGAAAAGTACCGCAACAAAAACAGCACCAATTATGATTGTATTGTCCCCGTAAGCGGGGGGAAGGACAGCACTTTCCAGACAGTCAAACTTCTGGAAATGGGCATGAATCCGTTGTGCGTAACATCAACGACATGCAAACTATCGGAAATCGGCAGGAATAACATTGAGAATTTGAAAATGCGCGGTGTTGATTATGTTGAATTTACCACCAATCCGCTGGTACGCCGCAAAATTAATCGTATTAGTTTGCAGCAAATAGGCGATATTTCATGGCCGGAACATTTGACGATTTTCACAATTCCGGTTCGCCTGGCGGTACAAATGAATATCCCACTCCTGATTTGGGGTGAAAATTCGCAGAATGAATATGGCGGTCCGGCTGCCGATGCCGACAGTAATATTCTCGACCGGAGATGGCTGGAAGAATTCGGCGGTCTTCTTGGTTTGCGTGTGACCGATTTAATCGGACAGGAAGATATCAAGGCAAGCCATATTGTCAGCTATACTTACCCGACGGATGAAGAGCTAAAAAAAGTCGGAGTCACGGGATTGTTCCTCGGATATTATTTCCCCTGGGATGGTTATACCAATGCACTTTTTTCGCAGGGTTATGGCATGCAGACATATCCGACAGCAATTGAAGGTTCCTTGGTCAATTATGAAAACCTGGATAATCTGCAAACGGGGATTCATGATTATTTCAAATATATCAAGTACGGTTTCGGACGCACTACTGATTTTTGCTGCCTGCATCTCAGGCGGGGAAGACTGACGCGCGAGGATGCCATTGAACTGGTCAAAATGCGCGATGGCAAATTCCCGTGGACCTATCTGGGGGTTTCCATCGAAGATATTCTAAAAGATATAGATATGGCGATTGATGAGTTTATTACGATTTGTGATCGCTTCACCAATAAGCGTCTTTTCAAATGCGATGCCCGCGGCAACCTCATCAAAGACCGCGACGGCAATCTGACCAAAATTAACTATGACAACATGGATAAGTAATGAGTGAAGTTGCCATAGTCGATTATGGAATGTGTAATCTCGATTCGATTGGGCGGGCTGTCGAAGAATGCGGCGGCCGCCCGATAATTACCGAAAATCCCGATGATTTGAAAACGGCCTCCCATATTATCCTGCCCGGCGTGGGTGCCTTTCCCAACGGTATGAAAAACCTGGTTGAACGAGGCTTTGCCAAGGTTCTCAATAAAGAAGTTCTCGAAAACGGCGTTCCGTTTCTCGGTATCTGTCTGGGGATGCAGCTCATGGCCCGGAAAAGTCACGAAGGCGGTTCAACCGAGGGATTGGGCTGGATCGACGGTGATGTGCTTAAATTGGAACCGTACGGCGAAGATACGCGTATTCCGCATATTGCCTGGAATGAAGTCTATCCCGAAGGACAGCCGGTTATATTCGAAAATATCGAACCGGGCAAAGATTTTTATTTTGTGCATAGTTATCATCTGGCCTGCGAGAATAAGAATCAAGTATTGGCTACAACTCCATACGCGGCCGGATTCGTGTCGGCTGTAGGATATGATAATATCTTTGGGGTTCAGTTTCACCCTGAGAAAAGCCAGAAGGTTGGTTTTCAGGTTCTCCGCAATTTTCTATCATTGTAGCGAGGTCAAATGTCGGTCAAAATTCGAGTAATGCCCACTTTGTTATACAAAGACCTCGGTTTGGTCAAGGGCAAGGGTTTTGACTCATGGAGGCGTTTCGGCGGCGTCATGCAGGCGGTCAAAGTATATAATATGCGGGAGGTCGATGAGCTTGTATTCGTCGATGTCACGGCAACCAACCAGGGGCGCGAACCTGATTATGAAATCGTTGATGAAATCGCTGATGAATGTTTTATGCCGTTGACGGTAGGCGGCGGAATAAAATCGGTTGAGCATGTTCGCCGGCTTCTGATGGTCGGGGCCGATAAGATCGCGATTAATTCCGAAATAGTCGAAAATCCCGAACTAATCCGGCGGGTGGCCCGCAAATTCGGTTCGCAGTGCATGGTTGCTTCCATAGATTTCAGATGCCATGAAAACGGCAAATATGAAGTGTTTACCCAATCGGGGACCAAACCAACGGGTCTCGATCCGGTCGAGTGGGCCAAAACCGTTGAGGAATACGAAGCCGGAGAAATCCTGTTGACGTCGGTTGAACGCGATGGGACTATGATCGGATATGACGTTGAATTGACTCAAAAGGTATCTGAGGCCGTTTCAATACCGGTTATCGCATCCGGTGGAGCCGGAGAATATGAACATATGGCTCAGGTATTGAGCGAAGGCCAGGCATCAGCCGTGGCCGCCGGCGCCATTTATCATTACACGCAGCGAACCCCGCTTGAAGCCAAGAAATATCTTAAGGAACACGGCTTTAACGTTCGCATCTAAAACACCAATATAAACCAATAATCATTGAGGTTAAGTAATTTTATTTTTCAGGGCGGCTAATCTGCCCCAGAGGAAAGCTTTTTCTTCTCCATTGAGAAGGTACTTGTAATTTATCAGATAATTGGCGATAAGGGTAACCGCGATGCATGAAATTATTGGAATCATCTGTCCTTTGAAAACGTATCTCAGCGCGAAATGCATCAGCATGAATAATACACTGGTGAAGGCAATTGGAAAGAGAGGTTTAATGGCATCGCCGAGTTGGAATTTTAGAAATTTCTTCATTGCCAGAAGATATGGGATTAGACCGAAGGCTTCACCGCAGAATGCCCCGATCATGAGGCCGGGCAGGCCGATAAATTGAAGAAGACTCAGGCTTAATCCTACATTTATTATGGTCGATACAATCGCGATCCAGATCGTTTGTTTGACTTTTTCCAGACCGACAACCATTGTTGAGGCTACCGAAGGAATCGGCAATACTATATATACCGCCAGCAATATCAAAGCCATGTACGCATGAGGCACGAATTCTTCCCCAACCCAAAGACGCAAAAGATCATTTATATACACGCCCATGACGGCAACAATTGGAAGAATTATCAGATACGCATAGCGAGTCAGATTAATGAATAAGGTGCTGATCGATTTCAAGTCTTTGAGCTGGTGCAGACGGGCAACTTCGGGGACAATGGCAGAATTAAGGACGCTCATAACCAGCCTCAAAAGATTTGCGGGCCGTGAAACGACGTCGAAAACTGTCATGCTGGATACGGTCAGGTACAGCCAAATCAGGAACTTGGGAGACTGATTGCAAATCAGGCCTATAATTCGGTTGATAAACAATATGGAGCTATAGTTGACCAAAGTTCTGAGAAGTTTCCAGTCAAAGTGAACACGCATTTTTCTGAAATATGAAAGCTTAAAAGCGAAAATGTATAGCAGGATGAGCAGCATTATAAAAGTCAGGCCGGCAATTATCGCAAAGGCGTATTCGATGCGCTGATACTTGACGGCAATGAAGATAATAAGCAGATAACGGGCGGTTGTGATAATCGAGCTTAGTAATTTGGTAATCACGAAGCGTCGCATACCCTGCAAAACTGCCATAAAGGGAACTGTCAGGAATTGCAAAAATATGTTTATTGAAATAAATGAAATCGCGCGGCGAATGCTGACAATACCAATCGTGCCATTTTCTTCGATTAACCTCCCCGCGATAATGTCGCCCGCCAGATAAATTCCAATTCCCAAAATTAAACCCAGGAGCGCATAGTATAATATTGAGGCCGACAACGTATCCTGTAATTTGCGCTTATCCTTATCGGCGTCAAAACGGGCCACATAATTCATCAGCGATCCTTCCATTCCCAAATCGAAGAATGAAAGAGCTCCGTATATGCTGAATATGCTGAGGAACACGAAGGCGCCGTATCCGTCAACACCGAAATGTTTAATCAGAATAGGTGTCGCCAGAAGGTTAAGAACAATCAGGACGAAATAATCTAATGACGTAAAGACGGTATTTTTAAATAATCTTTTCATTGAATCATCGTGTCAATAGCTTCAAAAAACCGAGAGCTGACATGCCCATCCGGTTTATGCAGATATTTATTAATGAACGCTTCGCGTTTTTTTATGTTTTCTTCAGAAAAATTGAAATCTTTGCGGTCTTGATTAAAAAACCGCTGGCATATCTTTTTGAAATCTTCAAAAGATTTTGCAGTAACGATTCCGGGAGCATCATGAAAAGGAAGGATATCGTTTATTAAATCGCGGTAATTTTCATCCCAGCAGGTATAGATCACTTTTTTATTCATAAACATTGCTTCAATAACACCGGTTGTTTGAAAGGCAATGATTAATTCCGATCGTTGAATAAGCTCGTTAGCAACCGCCGCGCCGCCAATAACAGCCAGATTATCAAGCTGATATTTTTCATGCAAAAAGGCCAGATCGGATTGCTGAGGATGGGTTTTGATTACAAAATTGTATTTTGGATTGCCCTTGGCCAAATCGAAAATAAAATCATGAGTTTCGGTTTTCATTGTATTCCAATTAATTCCCTGCCGGGCAAGATATGGCGGGACATAGGCCGTATCTTCGTATGAAAACAAGGTTATCAATGGTCTGGAACTATTAAAATACTTATCGATCGCCTCATTTTGCTGGCAATGAAATAAATCCGAACGGGGCTGGCCCAAAACGGTAATCAATTTTTCGGGAACTCCGATTTTTTGCCAGTATTGTTTTTGCCTGTCACTCCACACGAAAATATGATCGGATATAAAAGGTGCTCGTTCGCGTATCCGTTTTGCCTCGGCGTCAAAATCAAAGGGAGATATCAATCCTTCTTTATCAATCACGAAAGTTTTGATATCATGATCATGCCCGACGGCAATCAATTCCCGAATCCACCAGAAAATATCGGATGGAGTAATTATCAAGTTGATATTAAAACGGCGATTCAGGAGTTTAAAGATATGCCGGCATTCCGTCTTCCATGCCCGGCGGTTGGCTTCACTTTCATTGACATAGGGAGCATTAATTTGAATAACATCATTTGAAAAAAACAGTTTGCCTCCTCGCACCAGGCGAGGCGCATCCACGATTATAAAATTATACTTTTCATTGACTCGAGCCAGCGCGAATAAATCCTGGTCATAGAAATGATTCAAAGCCAGAATTGTCTTTTTGGCCGGATCATATTCCGGATTTAGTCCATTGATATATTTGCCGACCAGATAGCGGTAGATGATTCTTTTGATCTGGCGAATCAAATTATTCGGCTGCTCCATCCCGTATTAAACATCTTCCCTGATGTTTTGATTTAACTACTTACCCAACCAGATCCCAGTCAACCGGCGTACCTTTTTTTACATCGCGGTTTACGCGCTTCCCCATCAGACGTTCAATATGTTTGGGAGGCAATCCCAGGCCGGGTCTGATAGCCCTTAGGTTTCGAGGATTGAATTCGTCGCCCGCTTTCATATCTTCCACGACATATATAGACCGCCGGAACTGGAGTGATTTCTTTTCCTTTTCGGTCGGTCCGTAACTGATGTGTCCCAGAGCCTGCCAGGCTCGCTTTGATTCAATGACCAGGGTTTTCATCTCTTCCGGCTCCAGCGAAAATGCCGAATCGACTCCGCCATCGGCGCGGGCAAGAGTAAAGTGTTTTTCCAACACTGTCGCACCCAGGGCAATGGCCGCGATTGCTGCGCCGGTACCCATCGTATGATCTGACAGTCCAACCAGGATGTCAAACATATCACGCATATGGGGGATGGTTCGTAAATTTGTGTTTTCGGGCGAGGCCGGATATGAACTGGTACATTTCAATAAAATTATATCATTGCAACCGTTCAATCGCGCGGTACGCATAGTTTCATCGAGTTCGGAAATTTGAGCCATGCCGGTCGATATAATCATCGGTTTTCCGGTCGCGGCAATACGTTTGATAAGCGGCAAATCAGTGTTTTCAAATGAAGCGACCTTATAGCAGGCGACATCCAGTTCTTCCAGAAAATCGACGGCGCTGTCATCAAATGGAGTGCTGAAAGGAATCATGCCGTGTTCTCTGGCGCGGTCAAATATCTTAGAGTGCCACTCCCAGGGAGTATAGGCTTCATTATAAAGTTTATGCAATGATTTACCGGTCCAAAGGCTGTTTTTATCCTCAATGCGAAATTCGCCTTCGTCAAGATCGATTGTCATTGTATCGGCCGTATAGGTTTGGATTTTCAAGGCGTCAGCCCCGGTTTCGGCCGCGGCATCGACAATTTGAAGAGCTCGCTCCAAAGATTGATTATGATTACCCGACATTTCGGCGATTATAAAAGGCGGATGGTCCGAACCTATTATCCGACCGGCAATATTTATATCTTGCATAATTAGCCATCTCTTTCGAAAAAAAGTTTTATCAACGATGGTTTTATATCGCGCCATCCATCCTCGAGTATAGCCAACGTTACGACATCCTCATATTTTCCATCTTTTAAAACATAATCACGAAGGCGGCCTTCTTCAATAAATCCCAGCCGCTTATGATATTTGACGCTATCGGAATTAAAGGCAAAAGCCTCGCCGACGATGCGGTGGAATTCAAGCTTTTCAAACAGATGCTCCAGGGCAAAAAACCCCATAGCGGACCCGCTTCCCCGAGGGGCATTTTCTGCGCCGATGTAAAAACCCCAGACACATTTTTTATTTTCATTATCAATATTTGTTATATTGACAACCCCCAGAGGTATGCCATTCGTTTCAAAAATAAAATGAAGTGATTTTTTCTCAGCACTAATTTTCTCAAACCATTTTTGATGCTCGTCGAATGAGATAATATGCGAAGTGTACATATTTTCACGAATCCGTTCGCTATTTCTCCACTTGAGGACGAGATCCAAATCGCCGCGCTCAATAGGTCTGATTTGATATTGATCACGCCAATTCATTACGCACTTCTTTCATGGCCTCATAAACTTTTTCGACTCCCGGACGGGGATCATCACCGAATAGGTTTAAGGCGCGCCGGCTCATGGCAATCATTTCATTGGGATTGGCGATGGCAAATTCGATAGCGCTTCTGATTTTTGTCGCCGTGACATCGGTATGAAAGCCGAGGTTCCAGGCCGTGCCGGTCCGGTGCAAAGCCTCGGCCCCGCTTTTTTGATTTTCGGCCAGGACAATGACTATTGACGGCAAACCCAGCCAGGCGCGCTCCCATGAGGTCGTTCCCGCGGCTCCAATGGCCAGATCCGCCCGCGCCATCAGTTCGGCCATGTTATTAACATTACGGAGAATCCTGCATGTTTTCAGATTTTTACTAATTTTCTTTATCTCTTCATAATACAAATTGTTCATTCCGACTATAATATCGATGTGTAAATTTTCGGAATCGCATTGTGCTACGGCTTCGATAGCCTTGACGGTTAAATTATCGTTATCAACTCCTCCGAAAAAGATTAATAAATTATTAACCTGGCCATTATGCTCTTTTAATGATTTTTTAATATCAATAAATTCAGGCCTTAAAAGCGCGAATTCGGGCCCGATTAATCTGACGCATTGGTCGGGTACCAGGTCGCCGTACCGGCCATTCATATTTCCATTCAGATTTTGATCCAACAGTAAATCGCATTCGTATTTTCGGTTGGCCAGATCATCAATGACCATTATTTTTTTGCAATGAGGTTTTAGTTCTTTATGCCAACTCTTATCCAAGGCGTAATGATCAATGATTAACCAGTCAATATTAGTATTTTTTGACAGCATTTGTGAAGTTTGCTTCGCGTCAAATCTGGCCGATACTGTCAGCCAGTTTTCATAACCTTTCAGATGCTCGGGATCAGCATCCCCGTCAGGAAGCATAAGAGTTTCAACCGCAAATCCCCTCTGCTCAATATATGAAATCATATTGCCGGGGAGGTCTCGACAGATAAAATCGGCCGAGTTTCCCTGAGAACAAAGATAATCGGCCAAGGTCAGGCATCTCATGACATGCCCGCTTCCAATTTGACCCGACGCGTCGGTACGAATAATTACATCCACCTCCAATAATCCTCCAATAAACAGAGTATTGTTGTGGATACCGATTGTCCACTAAAATCTATTCTGCTCATTAATATGACAGGGATAAAAAAGGGCCGGGATTTTGCCCGGCCCAACCATAGTAACGTATCAAGAAGAGAATCTATATGCTTATTAACGCCCCTTTAGGTTTCAATTATGTTCTTCTCCAGAAATATTATATCTTCCCTGATTGATTTTTCATATCCGACTCCGTGAATTATATCATAATTCAGGCTCATGAGTTCCGGTCTTCTCTCTAGTAATCTTAAAACATCATTGGTTGTGAAAGCCGGATTATCCGGATATAATGATTCAAATACCTTCAGGACAAATTCAAAATCCTGCGGTTCATCTACTGTCCAGCGATGATGCGATAAGTCGATGTCGTTGGAAAATTGCCCGATGGAAAATATTTCCGGATGATTGTGGAAATACGGCGTGACATGTTCCCGCTCGGACGGCAAGACCGCATTCTCCCCAGCCTTTTTGAGATGGTGTGAGTAAAATATCTCAAAATCAAGACCAATCGGGAAAGTTCTCTCAACGGTATTACTGAGATAATCAAAATCACTATTTATAAAGCGTTTAATTCCATGATCAATGATTTTTGGATCAGCCAGCGGGCAATCGCCCGTTAGACGAACTATTATATCAGATGGAAACTCAAGGCTGGCCCGGTAGAAACGATCCAGGACGTCATTCAAACTGCCCCGATAAAAATCCACCCCAAGATTATCACATAGATCGCAAATGGGAGAATCGTCTTTTTGATCGCTAGTGGCAACTATAAGTTTGTCAATTTTACATGACCGCGACAATCGCCCGAGATGATACTCCAGCATCGGCCGGCCCATTATCGGCCGCAATACTTTTCCCGGCAAGCGGGAAGAGGACATCCGGGCCTGCAATATTGCAACGACGCTATATGATGACTTTTTTTCCATCATTTATACCGTTATTTTTCTTTCATAGCTTTTCATTAATATCGCTTCTAGTTCATCAACGACGCGCTTGATATCATCCTTAGTTAAATTCGGATACATCGGCAGGCTCAAGGCTTTCTCATAGTATATTTCGGTGTTGGGGCAATCGCCCGGCCTGGTACCGCAGACTCTTTGATAATAAGGTTGGAGGTGAACCGGAATATAATGAACTTGAGTCCCGATGCCCTGGGCGCGAAGTTGATTCATTACTTCGGCCCGGGAAACGCCCAGTCTTTCAAAATCGATCTGAACGACAAACAGGTGATATGCATTTTCAACTTCAGATTTATTTATCAAAGGCAAAACCTCGCCGTTGGCAAATTTATCCTGTATTAAACGGCAATAAATGCCGGCCAGCTCACGGCGTTTTTCAAGCGACCAATCCAATCGCTTAAGCTGTTGAATGCCCAGCGCGGCCTGGATATCGGTCAGCCGGTAATTGAATCCCAGTTCAGTCATTTCATAATACCAGGGATTGGCCATTCCTTCCGGGCTGAGAGCCATATCATCATTAATTTTCGATTCGCGGGAGATTCCATGATTGCGAAATAGTCTCAACCGATCGGCCATTTCGGGCTGATTGGTTGTAATGGCTCCGCCTTCACCCATGGCAACATGCTTAACCGGATGGAATGAAAATACGGTCATATCACTATGGGGATTATTGCCAATTAAGTATGTTTTCCCATCATAATTATAAGATGCTCCGATGGCATGGCAGGCGTCATCGATGACCCAGGCGTCATGATTTTTGGCAAGATCATAAATAGCCGGTAAATCAATCGGTTGGCCGGCAAAATGCACCGGGATAATCGCCTTTATTTTCTTCTCGGTATCGTTTTTTAATAAGTGTCCAACGCTATCAGGATCGATTAGACCGGTTTCGGGATTAATATCGGCGAAACAAACATCGGCTCCGACAAATCGAGCGCAGTTGGCCGAGGCGGCAAAAGTATTTGACGATGTAATAACCGCATCTTTAGAACCTATCCCAAGGGAAAGCATACAAAGATGCAAGGCCGCGGTGCCGCTGGAGCATGCGACCGCCTCCCGGGCTCCGAGTTTGTCGGCCAGAGCATGCTCAAAATCAACAATCGTCGGGCCTTGAGTCAGCCAATCTGATTTGAGAACTTCGCATACGGCAGCGATATCATCTTCGGTGACGTGTTGAGTGCCATAAGGCAGAAATTTCTGATTTTCCATATCACTTACCCTTATTAACGTTTTCTACCGACTCGGAAATTTCAGTTTTTGTGTAAAGAGATTCTTCCATCCCTCGCATCAAAGCGATACGGTTTGTAACGGAGGATTTTTCTTCGCCCGGAACCGAAAAATCCTTATCAATATATTTCCGCATTAAATCCCGGATTTGCTCAACCGTCAGCCACTCGGTATTATTGCCGCTTGAATAACTAAAATCATTCGGGCACTTTTTCCCGTCGAAGGCTTCGGCGAATTTTTCAACATTCCATAATCTCATCGAGGGGAGGATGACAAAGTAATCCGAAAATTCAATGGAATTGATAGCGTCGGTCTGAGTAATCATTTCTTCGTGTAGTTTTTCACCGGGGCGAATCCCGATGATTTTTTTCTTACATTCGGGCGCCAAAGCTTCGGCCAGATCCATAATCTTATAGCTGGGGATTTTGGGAACAAATATTTCGCCACCCCACATATGCGTCAGCGCGTGCAGGACGAGATTGACTCCTTCTTCCAGAGTGATATTAAATCTTGTCATACGCGGGTCGGTTATCGGAATAACGCCTTCGCTTCGCTTTTTCAGAAAAAATGGTATAACGCTTCCGCGGCTTCCCATGACATTCCCATAGCGGACAACAGAAAAGGAGATGTCATGATTGCCCCGAAAGTTATTTGCCGAGACGAATAGCTTGTCGGAGCATAGCTTGGTCGCGCCGTAAAGATTTATCGGCGCGGCGGCTTTATCGGTGGATAGAGCCACGACCTTTTTGATGCCCTGGTCAATGGCGCATTCGATGACATTCTGAGCTCCAAAAATATTGGTCTTCACGGCTTCAAATGGATTATATTCCGCTGCCGGAACTTGTTTTAAGGCCGCGGCATGAATAACGATATCAATATCTTCCATCGCTCGGCAAAGGCGGTCTCGATCGCGGACATCGCCAATGAAGAATCGAATATGAGGATATACCGATGTTGGAAATTGCTGTTCCATTTCAAATTGTTTCAGTTCATCGCGCGAATATACAACTACTCGCCTGACCGATGGATATTGATTCAAAATAGTACTAATGAATTTCTTCCCAAATGAACCCGTTCCCCCGGTGACTAAGATTGATTTTGTGCTTAGCATCTTTTTCCCACCCTTACGATTTAATAGTATAGTTCAGAATTTTTGTCTCATGTTTACAGGCGATCAATGATTAAGAATGAAGTCGCCACTCCGGTTAATATTGATAGGCTGGTTGTGATGAATTTGAACCAGTCCTTATCTTTTTTGATTTCCGCCGGAACGACAATGACATCACCCAGATCTACTTTTTTCTTGAGAACGCCGTTGGAGGCGTAAACGCGCCCGTTAGCTTTAATCAGACGGGTCTCGCCCTTATCAGCCCGTTTGGTAAATCCCCCTGCTTTTTGGAGATACTCCTTAACTCGCAGACCATCCTGATACTTGATTGTACCATTGGCGCAGATTTCCCCTAAAACCGGAATCCCGGTTGGCGTTTCGGGGACATGGATATAGTCACCGGCCTGTAATTTAAAATCACCCTGTGCGCCATTTGTCTTAAGCAACAGATCCATATCAAGGATTATGCGGTCCATGCTGTTTGGCCTCAAACCAATAATTTTTTGCTGATGAATTTCGCCCATAGAATCGGCGACAAGAGGCTGTGAATTGTTAATGATGCCCTCAATATCTTTGCGGAGCAGATCTTCGACGATAGCGGGACGTTTGCATATCGTTCCTGTCGGGAAAGCCTTGTCGGTAAATCCTCCGGCCCGCATGAGCAATTCCCAAAAAGTTTCATCGCGATGAGTCAGCGTATAAACTCCCGGAAATTTGACTTCGCCTTCAATCGCCACCGTACGGTGCAGTTGATAACCGGGAATTTTGCGAACAAATAGATGATCGTTTTCCTGAAGTTGAAATTGCTGATGAGAGTCGTTATAAAGATGAATATTAATTATCTCGGTGTTGCCCAAAGTGTCAATACGAGCCAGCTCCGCCTCAAGCATATAGGCGCTGGCTTTAAGATTTCCGGCATGAAATATTAAATCAGAAATCGTCATGTTCTTATAAAGCGGATAACGGCCCGGTTTTTGCACCAGACCGTCAATATCGATAAATTTCCTTCGTTCGATATTGGCAACGTCAAAAACTTCGAGAGAATCAAGATCGGCCAGTTGAATATCCGCGGCAGTATCGCCATTCATGACCGCCCGAAGATTAACGGCGATAATCTCGCGCTGCCCTTCCGGCGTCCGGCGATACAAATCAGCCCTCTCGAGAAATACATTATTCGGCCGGAGTTGGCATTTGTCGATTAAATCCGATATTTTCATTAATTCTGTGCGTTGGTATGTTCCCGGATGTTTGACCATCCCTGTTGCCCAGACCAGATTTTGCCGCATTTTGAAAATACTAAAGACCGATAAGTCATCGCCATCAGCGAGGGTCAAATCGTTTTTGTCAGTTTCAGTAAAATTTATATCCATGATTTTACGGGAGTCATCATCAGAAACCCGATCGAGCATCAGTCTTTCCATAAAGGCATGTGCGGTTGGACCGCCGGCGAGAGTGAATAAATCGGAGATGCACTCGTTATCAATTAATTCATAAATGGCGGGTCGTTTGACTTCGCCTCGAATTGTAACCTGGGGACCGACCAGCGGCACAAAAACAACATCTCCGGATAAAAGAGGCGCGTCGCAACTCTTATCACCGCTGACGAGGAAATCATAGAGGTCAATAGTCTTTTGTTTTTTATCCCGAATTAATTTTATCTGTCGCAGGGAGCCATTATTAGTCGGTCCACCGGCCCTATATAAAGCGTTAAAAAGTGTCGAAAGAGCCGAGACCGCATAGCCTCCGGGAGAATATACTTCACCGAAAATAAAAACTTTTATGGTGCGGATTTTGCCGATTGTGACCTTGCGCTTGAAGCCAGTGTAAACTTTTGAGATTTCATTATCAAGCTGCTTTTCAAACTCGGTCGGTGTCAATCCCCATGCGGTAATTTCGCCAACCTTGGGGATAAATACTTTGCCTTCGCGATCGACCGTAAGGTTCCATTCCTGCTGAACCCGTCCCCAAAGATTGATGATTATATTATCGCCCGGGCCCAAAAGATAATCATCCGGAATCGAGGCTTCATTTATTTCCCCTATTCTGGTATTGGTAAACAGATCATAACCGAAACGCCGTATTTGGTTTTTATCCGGAAAGGTCAATTGGTCGTTCGGATTATTAGAAATAACATTCGGTGTCCCTTCACCGCCGGCGACTTCATCTCCGCGATTATCCCGCTCTTTTCTTTTCTCTTCTTCCTGAAGCCTCAATATTTCCTGCTGGACGTTTTCGTCAGACGTCTCACCGCTTCCTTCAAATATGGATGGTGATTTGTAAGTCTGATTGCCGGGATTAACGGGTTGAGGATTTTTCTTTTTTAGCTCCTGATATGCCTTGATTTGCTCAGGAGTAGGATTTTCCTGGGCAAAGCCATGCTTCAGCCAATTAATACATATAAGCACAATGACTAAAGCGGCAATTAATAGCTTTCTCTTCATATTGTTACCTTCCATGGTTTGGCATATGACATGCACCTTTCATGCCGGAGTGCGACGGAAGTTGTAACTGCTTATTAAACAAGAAGATTAACGAAATAAAATTGTATGTTAAGCGGAGGTTTCCCCTTGCGATGGAAAAAAAATTACAAAAACTCCGGAAAATAATTCCTATCGATTGAAAAAAAAAGCCGAACACGGCGTCATAGTCTTAGAGGTGTCCTGGTATTATAAAAAAAGACGGCATAGACTTGACAAAAATCGGCGGATATTGTACCTTTTCAATTCGTTTCTCCGGCAAACTCGCTAAATAAAGAGTGTATCGGGTTGCGATAAGTAGGTGAGATGGGATAATATTTTGTCATCAATAGAGTTGGAGTAGAGGATGAGAAGAACAATGGTCATCTTTTTCTTATGCGTTGGCATTGCCCTTATGACGATATCATCGGTTTTTGCCGGTGGCATGGGAGTAATGGGTGTTGGCGCCAAGGCCAGTGCGATGGGCGGGACCTTTCGTGCTATTGCCGATGATTGGTCGGCCGCATATTATAATCCGGCGGGTTTGTTTTACATGACTGAAAATGAGTTGACAGTTAATGAAGTGATTTCCAATTATCAGCTCAAGTATGCACCCGGCATCAATTACGGCGGTTATCCGGTTGGTTTTTATCAAGGTGAGATTTACAATCGCTATGAAATTTTGACCAACCCTACCTTGGGAGGATATTTTAAACTTCCGGTTTCCGGGCGAGATGTTGTATTTGGTTTGGCTATCTTTCAACCCTTTGACCAAAACCTCTCCTGGGAATTGTTTGGATCTCTCAATAATTCGGCCTCGCTTCCGGGGCAACAAATCGAGCATAATTTTGACGCAGTCGCATTCAATGTTGTCACGGCAATTGAATTAATGGAAAACAAATTGAGTTTTGGATTATCGGGCGGATTATTAAAGGGTGATTTGATTTATGGCGGTTTTTTCCTGCGTGATAATCCGGCTGACCCCACCGCTTCATATTATGAACGTGTGGCCAGCCGCCCAAATGATTTGATCACGGAATGGCAACATTCTGATGGCAATGGTTTAGGTTTTAATTTACGTTCAGGTCTACTTTTCAAACCGACTGAAAAACTGAATTTGGGTCTGACCTATGCTCTGCCTTCTTCGGTGACTATCGACGGCGATAGCTATTTCTATTACTATATGCCGGATAACCCATATTATAGGCTTGATGACGATGTTTTGTTTCCAAACTCGGCCAATTATATACTTTCTTATGGAGCCGTTTATGAGGCCGAGGGCACCTTTGAAACCGAAGTGAAGCTTCCGGGACAACTTGCGGGCGGTTTTGCGTTCCAGGTTAATGATAAACTGCTCGTCACAGGCGATATGGAGTTCACATTCTGGTCAGATTTCAAAGGCTACGCTTTTGATTACCAGTTTAGTGATAGCGGCATTACCTTTAATGATGAGATTAACGCCTGGATGGTTGAGGATATGTCGTTGCCGGTTTATTGGAAAAACACTCTCAGTGGTTCACTGGGATTGCAATATGCATACACTGAAAAAATATTCCTTCGGGCCGGCTATGCCGCCGATCAATCACCATTTGAAGTGGGAACCTTGCATCTGGCGTTTTTTGATTCCGGTCTTAAACACAGCGCAACTCTGGGATTAGGGTTGGTATTCGAAAATGTCCGTCTCGATTTCTCAACAAAATATACAAAATACCCGGAAGCAATCGAAACCGGAAATGTCGATTTGGAAGACAGTAATGGCAATCATGACGCTGTTTTTGATAATTTGCCGGGTACTTATTCCGGTTCAGCATTAGAATCAATTGCCCAATTCACGGTTCGGTTTTAAGGGAGAATGAGATGAAATTCAAATTATTGGCATTAGTTTTTGGTGTTATACTCACCATCGCATTCCTTGCCGGATGTACCGATAAAACGAAAGATAATCCGACCAGATCAATAATCACGGAAAAGGGATTGCTCTGGAATTGGCCGATGCAATTCGAAAGCATTTTGACTTCGACTGTATTTGATGCCACGACTGAAAACCCAAGCGTTCGGGGCGTTCATATTTATACCCCGCCGGGATATAATTGGCAGGCTCAGGGACGGCCGTATCCGGTCTTATACTTATTGTCTCCCTTCCAGGCCAATGATCTCTATTATAGCGAACATGGCCTGGTGGAAACCGCTGATCGTTTGCTTAGCGAAGGCAAGATTCAACCGATGATAATCGTTTGTTTTGATGGGCGGTCTCTTTTGGGTGGATCATTCTATACCAATTCCATCAGGCAGGGCAATTACTTTACGGCCCTGTTCCATGATACATCTTACATAGATATAGAATGGCGGGGTCTTAACGATACCGGATTAGTCAGTATATTCAGCAAGGGACTGGTTAATCGGGTGGATCTGGCATATTCCACGATTCAGGATAAAGGCGCTCGCGCTATTGGCGGTGTGGGCATGGGCGGTTATGGAGCTTTTGCCGCCGCGATCCAAACCGACCTGTTCAGCTCGGTATCAGCCGTAAATGCTCCTCTTGATTTTGATGGCAGCGGGAATGGCGGTTTTAAGACAATTATAGAGAATGAAATCTCAACCGTGTGGCCGCTCGATACTTCCCTATCCGATCCAAAGACATCATTGATAGTCTCCGCGTCATCGGCTTTTTCTCCGCATGTGACTGCGATTGATAGTATCTTTTATTTCACCAGTCAGGTTTCTCAGGCTCGCACTTTTGGATATATTACAGGAGATACTCTGACTGATGATTTGAAATCATATTTGCCCAGACATCAATCGCATGCCCCGATTGATTCAACCGGAACATTTGATACTTACATCTGGGGATTGTGGATGGCTCATAATATCGATTCGCTTTATATCAACGACCCGGAAGGTTTCTCGGCACAATTTACCAATATGCCGAAATATCTGGTTACTTCCGACGAAGCGAAATTCCATTATGATGAACAGATGTCAGCTTTTATAGATTTCTTAAATAGCAATGGAATGTCCAGTACTTTTCAACATGAGGTATTCGAAGGCAATGGCGAATTGCCGGCAACCGCCGAAAACTACCTTTATGATCTTCTGGAAGATATCCTGATATTCCATTCTGATAATTTTGATATTCCGGATGATTTATAAGACTGATAAATAGTTATTCGAAAATTAAGGGTTGGGCCGGAAAGAATATTCTTTTCGGCCCTTTTTCTTACGATGAAAGAATATGATATAATTTCGATCGGCGCCCACCCGGATGATGTAGAAGTCGGGACGGGAGGCATCATTATTAAGCTGACCGAGAAAAACTACAGGGCTGGTATAATCTACTTGACCGCCGGTGAAATGGGTACCGGTGGCGAAGCCGAAGAGCGAAGCCGTGAAGCCGAAGATGCTGCCAGATTAATGGGCGCGGATTTGCTCAAAACATACGATTGGGGAGATACTTCGCTCGCCGACAGTTATGATAAACGCCTGGCGTTGGCGCGAGATATAAGAGACTATAAGCCTTCGGTAATTTTGTGTCCGGCGCCATGGAAAGGGCATGGCCGAAGGCAATCGCATTCGGACCATGTCGCCTGCGGAGAAATAAGTATTAATGCCGCCAATCTGGCGTCGCTTAAGAAAGTTCCTATTGAGGGAGTACCGTATCAGGTTAATCGGATCTTTTACTATTTTCTGCCCCCCGGGATGAATCCTGATTTTGTAGTTGATATAAGCGATGAATTCGATAAATGGTTGGAAGCCTTAAAATGCCATAAAAGCCAGTTTCTCAATCCTGAAAAATCACGCGATTATATTTGGGCGCTTGAGAGTCTGGTGCGTCATTATGGCATGTTGGCCGGTGTAAAATATGGTCAGGGTTTTAAAAGCGACCAAACGCTTTTGGTAAATAATATTATGGATTTGGCTAAAGGACACAGATTCTAATCGGACCGAAGAAGGATAAATCCGCAGAACTGAAACAAGGCAAAATGCCCATCGCAATTCGAATAATAAATGGCCAAAAAGCGGCCAAACGGCGAATGCAATTCATTGTTTCACAATGAATTAGGGGTATAGAAATTGCTTGACAGACGTGAACCAATTGCTTAGCTTGATAGGCTATGAAACTGAATTTGAATAATATAGATACCTTCCCTGCCCATGTAGTTCTTCATGGCGAAGCCGGTGATTTGAGACTGGAGGGATATCGCGAGTTGGTTGAAACAAATTCTTTTCAGGTCGAAATGGATATTTTCCTGAGCGATAATATTTATTATTGTCAAGGTCAGGTTAAATGTGATGCCAAAATGGAATGTTCTCGATGCCTGGAGGCTTATCCTGTGTCTCTAAATGGCAGAATCGATTTTTCGATTCAGGAACTTTCCGATAAACATCCGGTTGATACAGATGAAGTTCCGGAAAGCGAAATAATGTTGACATCCGGAACCAAAGAAGTAGATATCAGCCAGCCGATTCGCGAAGCCTTAATTCTGGAGATACCATTAAAACCGATTTGTGCTGACTCATGTCGCGGTCTTTGCCCTCTCTGCGGCGGCAACAAGAATGTTCATCCATGTGACTGCCGGTTAGAGAGCGCGGATTCGAGATGGGACGGTTTGAAAGATTTATTAGTAGATCAGCAAAACTCAGAAAATAATTGAGGAGAGATTATGGCACTACCAAAAAGGAGACATTCACGAGCTCGAGGTCGCAAGCGCCGGACACACTGGAAATTGGATCCGCCGACCATTGCCGATTGTCCGCAATGTCACCAGCCCAAATTGTCGCATCACATCTGTCCCAATTGCGGCTTTTATAAGGGTGAAGAAGTCCTTGAAGTCAAATAACACGGTAAATAATCAGGCCCATCATTATGCCTGAAAAGACGGGGATAAAAATAGCGCTTGATGTTATGGGCACCGACAGCGGCCCCGGAAATATTATTGCCGGAGGCGTCGAGGCGGCGCGCAAATTTGGATCGGATATAAGGATTATTTTAGTTGGCCGGCAAGACATCATAAGAAGCGAGTTAAAAAAGCTGCGTGATGTCCCGACTAATCTCGATATTCACCACGCCGAAGGGGTCGTCACTATGGAGGATCCTCCGGCTGACGCGATTCGCCGTTCGGGAACTTCAATTGCCGAAGCATTCCGGCTCCATAAGGAAGGACAAGTCAACGCCGTGGTTTCACCGGGAAATACCGGCGCCGTTATGGGTACAGCCGTTTTGCAACTGGGGCGTCTGCGGGAAGTTCGCCGTCCCGCCATCGCATCGTTTTTCCCAACGATTCACAGCAGCCAAACCGTTGTTCTGGATGTCGGGGCCAATTCCTCTTGCAAGCCGATCCATTTGTATCAATTTGCTATCATGGGTACGATTGTGGCCAAGTCAATGATGCATAGGAAAAATCCTCAGGTCGGTTTGTTGTCTATCGGTGAAGAAAAAAGCAAGGGTAATGAACTGATTGTCAGCACTTATCCTCTTTTGAAAAATAATAAAGCCTTGAATTTTATAGGTAATATCGAAGGCCGCGATATTCTGATGGGAAATGCCGACGTCGTTGTCACCGATGGTTTTGTGGGCAACATCGTACTCAAATTTGCCGAATCGGTTGAAGGTTTTTTAACAACTTTATTGCGCCGACAGGTTTCGACAAATGTCTTTTCACGGTGCGGCGCGCTGCTGATGTATCCGTTTTTGAGGCGTTTGCGCAAAGCCTTTGATTACGCCGAATATGGCGGGGCGCCTTTATTAGGAATTAACGGCGTCTGTTTGATTTGCCACGGGGATTCTTCGGCGAGGGCAATTATAAGCGCTTTAATGGTTGCTCGAGACATGGTGTCGTTCCAGGTGAACAGAAAAATAGAGGCGGTTTTGACAGCTGGACAGAACGGAGATAATGAAGCCGTTGATTATAATATAAACGGCGAATCGCTATCTAAGAAGTTGCAAAGTTAAATTGGATGATATAAACTAATGCTAAGAGCAAAAATTATCGGAACCGGATCGTACACGCCGGATAAGATATTGACCAATCAGGATTTTGAAAAGATGGTTGATACTTCCGATGAATGGATAAAGAGTCGGACGGGAATATCCGAACGACATGTGGCTGTTAAGGGTCAGGTAACTTCAGATTTTTGTGTCGCCGCGGCCAAAAGAGCCCTCGAAATGGCCAATATTGGCGCCGACGATATCGATTTACTTCTCATTGGAACGGTAACACCGGATTATAAACTGCCTTCATTGGCCTGTGTCGTTCAGAGAAAACTGGGTTTGAAAAACGCGGCTACTATGGATATTGTCGCGGCCTGTTCCGGATTTATTTTTGGCTTATCTATTGCCCGCGCTCAAATCATTTCCGGAATTTATAAGAATATCATGGTTATTGGCGCAGAAATGCTTAGTTCGATAACAAACTATGAAGACCGCAATACTTGCGTTTTATTCGGCGATGCGGCGGGAGCGGCAATTTTGACCGCGACAGAAGAGGATACCGGAATTCTCTCGACCTATATGAAATCGGACGGAAATCTGGGTGAATTATTATGCATTCCGGCCGGAGGAACTCAAAATCCATTCAGCCGCAATGGTAATACGCCATGGTCCGATTATTTCATTCAAATGCGCGGTAATGAAATCTTTAAGCATGCCGTGCGGCATATGGGCGACGCCGCTGAAAGGGTCATCAGTGAAGCCGGGATGACTTGCGAGCAAATCGACTGGTTGATTCCTCATCAGGCCAATATCCGAATTATCAAGGCCACGGCCGATCGCGTCGGGATACCGATGGAAAAAGTTTTTATGAATATAGAAAAATACGGCAACACTTCGGCCGCGTCGGTGCCGCTTGCTCTTGATCAAGCGGTTCGAACAGGTGTGGTAAAAACCGGTGATAACATTGTCAGTGTTGCTTTCGGGGGCGGTTTAACATGGGGAGCGGTTCTATTCCGCTGGTAGGAGAACGTGAATAAGACAGCATATATATTTCCCGGACAGGCGTCTCAATACGTCGGCATGGGACAGGAATTTTATAAAAAATCGGATCGCGTCAGGCAGTTTTATCGACAAGCATCTGATTTACTTGGCGATGATTTGGCCCGCATCTCATTTGAGGGGCCGGCTGATAAATTAAAACAAACGATTTTTACTCAACCGGCTATCCTGATTCATTCTCTGGCCATTTTGGAGATTGCCGGAGATAGTCTGGTGCCGCCGTCTTTTGCAGCCGGTCATAGCCTGGGCGAATATGGGGCTCTGGTATGTTGCGGGGCTATGAATAATGAAGACGCCATTACGGCGGTGTGCACTCGGGCCAAATTAATGGAGCAAGCCTGTCTCGATAACCCGGGAACAATGGCGGCAATTCTTGCTCTAAATGATGAAATGCTTAATGAAGTCATAAGCGAAGCCTCATCCAAAGGGATTATAACGGCCGCCAATATTAACTCGGCCATTCAGGTTGCCGTTTCCGGCGATATACCTGCCGTTGAAGAAGCTTGTCGTCTGGCCAAAGAGAAGGGCGCTAAACGGGCAGTCATGCTCGAAGTTGGAGGAGCTTTCCATTCGCCGTTGATGAATTCAGCCACTGACGGGATGGCAAAATGTCTGGACGAGATCAATATCGGGGATGCTTTGATTCCGGTTGTCGCGAATGTGACGGCTCAGCCGGTTACTAAAGCGGAAGATATTCGCCGTCTTTTGGTCGAACAGATAATATCGCCGGTCAGGTGGCGCGATACGATGGCATGTTTCGTTGAACAGAATGTCGAAACGGTCGTTGAAATTGGACCCGGCAAAGTACTCAGCGGTTTGGCCAAAAGAGATATGCCCGGGGTAAGTTTGTTTAATATCGATACTTTTGCTGATTTGGAAGTATTTGCCAAACAGTCCGTAATTTAGGGATAATTTATGAAGCCATTGGAAGGTAAAACAGCATTAGTGACCGGTTCGGCCAGAGGGATTGGAAAAGCCATAGCCGACAAGTTGGGCAGTTTGGGAGCAAAGCTGGTAATTTCTGATGTTATGGAAGAGATGGCAAAACAAACGGCCGCCGAATTCTCCGATAAAGGATATACGGCTTATGCTATCTGCTGCAATGTTAGTGATCCTGTAAGCGTCAATGATTTGGTTAATAAGGCGACAGATAAATTTGGCTCTATTGACATTCTGGTCAATAATGCCGGTATTACCCGGGATGGCCTTTTGATTCGCCAGACATTAGAGGCCTGGAATCAGGTTATGGATGTTAATCTTAAGGGGGCCTTTTTGACAATTAAAGCCGTATCGCGGGTGATGATGAAAGCCCGTTACGGCAAAATCATAAATATCAGTTCTGTGGTTGGTCTAATGGGCAACGCCGGGCAGGCAAATTATGCCGCTTCCAAGGCGGGCCTGGTTGGTTTGACCAAATCTATAGCCAAAGAACTAGCCGGGCGAGGAATTACCGTTAACGCTGTGGCGCCGGGTTACATCGCAACCCACATGACCGAGGAATTACCCGAGGCCGCTCGCGAAGCGTTTTTAAATGTTATTCCTCTAAAACGACCGGGAACTTCCGAAGACGTTGCTTCGGCGGTCGCGTTTTTGGCGTCCCCTGAATCTGATTATATTACCGGTCAGGTTTTGCAGGTCGACGGCGGTATGCTGATGTAAACAGATTTTTAAATAACAGGACAACATTATCAAAGGAGATTGGAATGTCTGTTGAAGAAAAAGTAAAAGAAATTGTCATGGACAAATTGAATGTTACGGCTGAGCAGGTAACTATTGAAGCATCCTTTGCGGAGGATCTGGGCGCTGATTCTCTCGATCAGGCCGAATTAGTGCTGGCGCTGGAAGATGAATTTGGAATGCAGATTTCCGACAAAGACAGTGAAAATCTAACTACTGTCGGAGCGGCGATTGAATATATAAATAGCCAAAAAGGCAATTAACCATAGCAGGACAAGGAAGTTCACCTCGCATGAAAACGAGAGTTGTAATTACCGGACTGGGAGCAGTTACTCCCCTGGCCAATTCTTTTAATGAAACCTGGAAGTTGTTGCTCGAAGGAAAATCAGGTGTCGATACCGTCACCAATTTTTCCACCGAAGGATTGCCGACGACTATTGCCGCTGAAATTAAAGGTTTGGATGCTGAGAAATATATCGACAAAAAGGCTTTGCGCCGCATGGATCCCAATGAGTTGTATGCCATTGTCGCTTCCCAGATGGCCTATGACGATGCCGGGTTTAAGGAAGATGGCGAAGGGCTTGACCTCGATCGATGCGGCGTCGTACTCGGATCGGGAATAGGCGGTATACAGACTCTGGAAGCGCAGCATCTGGCCTTGAATGAACACGGTCCTAAACGGGTGTCACCGTTTTTTATACCAATGATAATCATTGATATGTGCGCCGGGATGGCGGCCATGCGATTTAAGTTCCGTGGCCCCAATTATTCTACGGTTTCAGCCTGTGCCTCGGCCGCCCACGCTATTGCTGACGCCTATCGAATCATACAGCGAGGTGAAGCGGATGTGATGATTACCGGCGGATCCGAAGCGGCAATTACTCGTTTGTCCATGGCCGGTTTTTGTTCAGCCAAGGCTCTGTCATCAAGAAATGATGAACCCCAGCGGGCCAGCCGTCCCTTTGACAAAGACCGCGACGGCTTTGTTATGGGCGAGGGATCCGGGATTATGATAATCGAGTCGCTTGAGTCTGCCAAAGCCCGGGGAGCTCGGATTTATGCCGAAATAATCGGCGCCGGTATGACTTGCGATGCACATCACATGACGGCGCCTCTGCCTGATGGAGGCGGCGCGGTGCGAGCCATGAAACTGGCGATTAAAGATGCGGGCATCAATTCCGATGAAATTGACTATGTCAATAGCCACGGTACTTCGACCGGTTTGGGCGATATAGCGGAAGTCAAGGCTTTGAAAACCGTATTCGGTGACCATGCATATAAATTTGTAATCAACTCCACGAAATCGATGGTCGGGCATTTGCTGGGAGCGGCCGGGGGGGTCGAAACGGCCGTTACCGCCAAATCAATCAAAGAGCAAATGGTGCATCCGACCGCGAATATTGAAAATCAGGATGAGGAATGCGATCTTGATTTCGCTGCCGATGGCAAACGTTCTTTGAAGATACGGAATGCCATCACCAATTCATTCGGGTTTGGCGGGCATAATGTCAGTATTATCCTGTCCGCGCATGATTAGATAGACTAAAATGGGCATCTGGGAATCGATTAAAGAATTGTTTGGGGCCGGTAGGGTGGTCGAGAATCGGAGATTATTGGCAAGTTTTCAGAGCGAAATAGAATATACTTTCAAAAATGAAGACCTTTTACAAGTAGCCTTAACCCATCGATCCTTCGCCAAATTGGGAGAAAAGGACTGGCTGCCCTCCAATGAACGCCTGGAATTTCTGGGTGATTCGGTGCTCGGTCTCGTCGCTGCGAACTATCTGTTCGATAAATATCCCCAAAAACCCGAGGGTGATTTGACAAAATTCAAAGCCCTATTAGTCAATGAAACTACTCTCGCACGGCAGTCCGTCACTTTTAATTTAGGCGATTATATTCTACTTTCATCCGAAGAGGAAAAATCAGGGGGCCGTGAACGAGCTTCAATTTTGGCCGATGCTTTTGAAGCCGTCATCGGGGCGATATTCCTTGATGGCGGATTATTTCCGGCCAAAACGTTTATCGAGAGAACCATTATTGCCTACTCCGATGAGATTGCCGCCGACAAAACCTACATCAATTATAAAGGGGAACTGCTTGAGTTTCTTCAGGGTCGCAGCGAAGGAATGCCCCGTTATGAAGTTGTCAGCGAAGAAGGACCGGATCATAACAAGACATTTACGATCGAAGTAATCGCCAACGGTAAAATTATCGGCAACGGTGTCGGTCCATCCAAAAAAGACGCCGAACAAAAAGCGGCCGCTGTCGCGCTGGAAAAATTAAAGGATGGGTACAAATAGCAGATGATAGAATTGACACGGCGGTCCAATGGTTTTGAATTTTATAAATGAGAAGTAATACCGGAAATAGCGTTTTTGTAACGAACATGATTTGATGATATACTGGAGGTTTGAATGAACATTGTTGTTATCATAAAGCAGGTTCCTGAAATTGAATTGGTGCGCGTTGACGACGCGTCCGGGCAGGTCAATCTTCCTTCGGGTCCCGGGATTGTCAATCCCTTTGATGAATATGCCATCGAAGAGGCGCTCAAAATAAAAGAAGCCAACGGAGGGAAAGTTACGGCCCTTACCTTTGGGGGCGATCGAGCCGAATCGGTTCTTCGCCAGGCACTTTCTGTCGGCGCCGATGAGGCGATTCTTGTTTCTGATTCGGCCTTTGAAAATTCTGATGGAATGGCGACCTCCAAAATCCTCGCCGCCGCCATAAGCAAAATCGGCGACGTCAATCTCGTTCTCGCCGGCAAGCAGGCCATCGATGACGATGCCGCCGCCGTCCCGGCCGCTTTGGCTGCCAATCTCGATTGGCCCCAGGTTTTATTCGTTCGCAAGACCGAGAGCATCTCCGACAACGAAGCGGTTTTCCAGCGAACCTCCGAAGAAGGATATGATACCGTATGTACTTCTCTTCCGGCAGTGGTTTCGGTCGTTAAGGAAATCAATGAGCCTCGGCTGCCCTCACTGAAAGGCAAAATGACGGCCAAGAAAAAGCCCATCACAAAATGGTCCGCTGCCGATATTGGCATCGATGCCTCGAATGTCGGCGTCAATTCGCCATCAAGAACATTAAAGGCGGCATCGCCTCCCCCGCGCCAAAAAGGAGAAATGATTGAGGGTGAAACGCCCGAAGAAATTGCCGATAAGCTGGTAAAAAAGCTTCGCGATAATCAGATTCTGTAGGCTGATTTTATAAGCCTTTAGAATTGGTTATTTTGATAAAAAAAGGGCTTGATTTTCGTGAGGTCATATATTAATTCCCTTTTGTAAAATGGCCACTACGACACATCTCGATTGAGGTTTACTTATGCGTTGCGATTTTTGCGGCGATAATATAGAAGGTATTCCATTCCAAAAGGATGGGATGACCTTTTGTTCGCTGGAATGCTCCGATGCCATGGAGACAGGCGAAGCGATTCCTCTGGGCGAAGAAATGCTTGATGATCCCGACGACTATGATGACGATGATTATGGTCTGCTCGATGAAGACGAGGACGATTACGAGGAAGATGATTATGCCAACGTGGATTTGGCTGAAGATTCGGAATCGGAAGATTAGTAATAGTTTGTGATATTTTTCGTTTAGATAATCTATATCTATCCGTATAACCCGATATATTCAATATAGCGGCGGCTCACCAATAAACCTCCCGCCGCCGGGGTCTTATGATGATTACATTATATTTTTTTGCGGCCATTCTTATCTTTGCAGCTTTTACAATCGTTCTAACCAGGACCGTTTTCGATATTTCTTTTCAAAAAAGACAGTTATGCCTGCTCGTGACAGTATTGCGATGCGGTTTTTTTTATGATATTACCGGCAAACGGGCGGGGCTTTATCTAAACGGATTTAAAAAGCTCTCACTTGCAATTAAAACAGGAGAAAAAACTAGGAAGAAGAAGGCCGCTTCCCCAAAGGAAAAAATCAAAAAGGATAAGAAAATTAAAAAAGACAAAAAGCGAATGCCCCTTAGCTTGATTTTGAAAATGGCCAAGGCCGGATTTCTTTTTCTCTGCCGATTAATCTCGCGCGTACAATATGATACCGGGCAATTGGTTTATGAACCGGTAATGGCCAATCCGGCTATGGCCGGGATTGCTTATGGATGGACTCAGGCTTTTGGAGGGGCATTTCCCGGATTGGGCAGGACGTTTCAATTTTTACCGCGCTTTGATGGCGGCCTTAGCCGGATATCGGGGCGGCTGACATTGTCGATTAAAAACCGGGAGGTTATTTATATATTCTTTCAATTGCTGGGCGAATTGCCGATAAGACAATTAGTGAAACATTTTATAGGAAGGCGAGGATAATATGCCTAATAATGTCATGGAAGTCATCTCCGGCATAGTCGGAGAATTAAAACAGATCGCCAGCGCCGAAACGATTATCGGCGAAGCAGTCACGGTTGGGAACAAAACCGTTATACCGATCGTCAAAATTTCGGTTGGTTTTGGAGCCGGCGGCGGCGAAGGCGAAAAGGAAAAAACCGTGGGCGGGTACGGAGCCGGCGGTGGTGGTGGATGCATTGTAGAGCCGGCCGCATTTATTATTATGGATGAAAGCGGCATTTCGCTGCTTCCCGCAAAACCGGGCAAAATCGACTCCATCGTCGAAGCGATTCCCGGTGTCGTCAGCAAAATTATGAATCTCAAGAAGAAGCTCAAAAAGTCAGACAACGGGGATTCGGATAAAGGCGTGGAAAGCACGGACGAATAAGTTACTGTCAGGTCACACGCCTCCTTCGTCGTCGCAAGACGTGACAGAACATAGAAAAAATGCAGGTCGGGTTCTGAGGCCATCAGGCCGAAAAAACCCGACAATTAATTATGATGGGTTTCTCATTTGTAACACCACTTATGTAGCTCTGTTAATTTGGAACCCGATTTACTCAATTTTCAATTTGTACTTAAGTATCAATTATTTATCATGCGTGAAGAAAATCATGACAGTGTCGAATATCCTATCGATGGAACGCTTGATTTGCATCAGTTTCAACCCAAAGATGTTGCCGATGTTGTTAAAGAATATATTGCATGTTGTTTGGATAAAAAGATCTTTGCCGTGCGTATCATTCACGGCAAAGGAATTGGGGTTCAGCGCGAAATCGTCCGGTCAATATTGGAAGATCATCCAGCCGTGATATCATTCCGTCATGAAGGCGGTTCCGGCGGCGGATGGGGAGCGACCGTGGTTGATTTGAGCAGGGATGATTGATATAAATCATTATCGAAACCGCAATGGTTTCGATACGCCATTTTTTACAGATTATTAAAACAAAAAATAGTAAAGTTTGTAGAAAAAAATCAAAAGCGATACAATCGCCACCGCCCGCACACAAAAAACTACAATTGGGCTTTTGAATAAATAGTCTGGTTGGCCATGTATGATAAAAGAAGCAAATGCCGCAGTATAATTAATGGTCGAGAAGACAAAAAAGACCAAAGTGATGATTGTCATAAATGATTGGCCGAATGAAAACGAAATCATAAAACTCCCCAGAAGAAATGCCAGGGATCCGAAATAATATTTGCCGATAATGTCCGAGGCGGGAATCGCATCCCGTTTACCCATTACCAACAATCCGGCCAGCAAAATTAATATATCGCGCCCAATAATCAAAGATACCAGCCAGAGTGGGAAGTCACGGATAAAGATAAGAGCGATAATGAGGACAATGGCGAGGATCTTGTCGGCCAGAGGATCGAGAACCAGCCCCAGTCTTGTCACTTGGTTTAGCCTGCGGGCCAGAAGACCGTCGAGGAAATCGGTAAATCCCGCCAAAATTAAAACCAGTAGTGCGATGCGGTCGGCGTTTTGAATATCTGAAATTAAAATCAGAACAATTATTGGCGCAAGTACAATGCGAATGATCGACATTAAATTGGGAGGCAGGAAAATATGCTTAAATTTAATTTTATCAGACATGGTACGCTACCGCAATAGATTTATTTACCCTTTGTGATAATTACACAGAAAATAAATCAAAAGGGGCGGCATGACAACTTAATAAATTGCCCAGGCGATTAAGGGGAAATGGAAATTTTCATCAATCGGAATTTATAAACCATTCGGGGGCGAGGCGCTGCGTTGCGTCGACAATTTCGGCGTTTTTTTCCTGAAGGGCCGACCGTTCGATCAGGCTTCGGATAGTGTTTTTCAAAAGAAGCATTTTATCTCTGGCGGGAATCAAGGCTGGATAATACTCATTATTGAAAAATATCCGAAAACGCTCTCTCATCCGTTCATCATTGAGCATTATCCCAATGGCGTTTTCCAATTCTTTTCCTGTGAGTTCGTCCAGTTTTTCCTTTGGCGAGCACATTAAATCTCTTGTGTGATCAATGCTATGATTGGTCTTAAATTGCATTACCCAGCAATCCACAATACCCAAAGAATTGACTGTTATGACATTGACATTTATAGTTTTCTTGTCAGGATTGGCTTCGACTCCTGTAACCATCGGGATATAATAATTATCGGTGATGGCGCCAAAGGCGCTAATGCCTCCGGCAAACGGATCTTCAACAATATCGGATACGGTAAAATATGGTTTGCGTTCAAAACGGGCGTCCTGAATCGTCAAAAATTCCTCTTCGGTAAAATGGAATCTTTCTTTCCATCGCTCATCGGGCGTGAATTTGGAATTTGTCAATGCCGTCTGGCTGGTCAGCATCCCGATCATCTGGCCGCCCCGCCAGACCAATGGCAGGACACCGATCGCCCATTCAGCCGATCCGCCAATCTCGCCAATCATCGAATGCAGTCCATGGCCGTCGGGAAAATGCAAACCATCCAAACCAAGAAACACAGCCGGTAACAAATCTCCGTCCTTATCCATTGGCGTTGCAATTCCTTCGCGGTGCAACTGGCTAATCATCGGCAGATGCCGGTCTCGGTCGAGAAAGAAAGCGCTTAATTTACTTTTATCGGAAAAACCGTATGACTGTGAAATGATATCGGTGATCTCGGAGGTATCCAGTTCCCGGGGATTGAATTCCTTGAAATATTTCCCCGAGCCCCAGCGTTGGACATAAATATCCGGCAGATGCCGTTTGACTCCAGATTCAGTCACGAATAATGCAGTCATGCTGGAATGGAGCCCTTTGACCGATTTGGTTGTCCCTTCAACGACGTCGCTGCCCATCGAAAGAAGCGTAACGTTTCGCGGCATTGTCAACCCGTATTGGGTGCGGTGGCTTTTTTTCCCAAAAACGGCGCCGACCGCGATGGTCGGATTGCCACCCGGTTCCTTTCCAGGTTTAGCGCGGGCGCCTTCGGTGATAGTTGACTCGATTAATACTTCCTCGCCCACAGGTAAAGTCTCCGTCGTTGTCTGAAGTACTTCCGACATTATTTGGGCTGCCGTTCGGTCATTGGCGCGCTTAAGATTATTGGTAAGTTCTTTGGTAATCATTTCCTTGGGCACGCCGCACAAACTACCCCGACCGTGAAGCCCTACGGCCACAGCCGACAAAGCAGCCGATAAAATCACCGATTGGCGTAATTTCCGATTGCGAAGGGCTCCCAGGTTGGATTTATAATTAATTTCTTCGCTGAGTGTAATTATATCACATGCTTTGAGCGCTAAGTCGTAATTAGCTAAAACAGATTTATGGCGGTGATTAAATTCAATGATTCTATCTTTATTAAATTTCAGTAAAACCTGACGGCCATCATAGGAGAGCCGTTCATCCGCAATATTAAAACCCAGGCTATTTTTCATCTTAAAACCTTCTCAATGAGTTTTAAATAAAAAGCATAGTCGCTCGATTATAAATTCTCAAGCATATTGAAACAAGAAATATCTGATGACAGGCGATATTTAATTAATATCGATCTGACCGGTCAGCTTTTGTATTTCCAGAAAAGTAATTCGGGCGCTGTACCGGGCCGAGATTAAAGCTATTTGAGCTCGGCTAAAACTTACTTGAGCATCCCGAAACTCAAGCGAGCTTGAGGACCCCAGTTGATAACGATCATTCTGCAATTCGAGATTTTGCGCGGCGGCTCTTACATTTTGCTCTTCAAGCTCGACCAGTTTCAAATAACGCAGAAATGATTCATATTTTTCATTTACCAGTCCGGACAGTTGTATTTCCCGCTCACGCAGGTTCAATGTTTGATTTTTTGCCGTTAATCGCGCCGTCTGGAGATTAACCCGGTCGCTGCCGCCATTGAATAAATTATATGATAGATTGAGGCCGATATTCCCATCGGTACTATGCGAAGTTATATCCTCACCGACATCGCGCGCTGTCGTTCGGTCGGAATATCCGTAAGCGGCCTGCAATGATACTCGAGGCAGGAATTTGGCGCGGGCGAGACCGATGTCTTTATCAGCCACAATTTTCCCCTGGCGGGTCAGGCGCAAACCGCTGTTTTTTTCCATGGCCAAATCCAGAAGTTGATCATAAGTCATATTTAAGAGAGGGATATCGATTTCTTTTATGACAGAAATTTCCCGCGCCGGATTTTGTCCGAGCAGGACGTTTAAGTTTTTGCGAGCGATTACAGCCAGCATTTCCTGATTTAAGTATATCGCTTCGTCATTGTTGAATGATACCCGGGCGTTCAATAAATCAGTCGATGACGCGCCTCCGACATCATGTCGCACCTGTTCCTTTTCCAAACGAGTTTGTGATATTTCCATTGTTTCCCGGGAGACATCGAGGAGCATTTCCTGACGAACCAGATTAAAATAGGCCGCCGAAATAGCGACCACAAGATTTTCAATAATTTCCTGGGATTGATAAGTTCCCAGACGGGACAAAGCATTGAATCGAGATTTATTGGAAAACATTCCGAGGCCGTCAAAAAGTGTCCAGTTGAGTGATAATTGCCCCGAGATATTTTCTGCGTCAGTATTCCCGAAACTAAACGGGGAATTAGTTTCTACATTACTTTGGCTTAATGAATAACTACCAGCGGCGTCGATTTTGGGTAAAAAACCGGCCGTTCCCAAAGATGCGTTTTGCTCCGCGATACGACCCAGATTGCGGGCGATCTGAATATTGTTGTTTTGTTTCAGACCTGTTTTTACAGCATCTTCCAGAGTCAAATTACTTTGACCATACGAATTAATCGCGCAGAACGCGGGGATGAAGATAGATAATATAAATCGTCTGACATATATGAAGCGCAAAATAAAACCTCCCGCAATTACTCAATTGGTATAGTTTGCAATTCCTTAACCGCCGGTTCCACCGATTCGCTGGTTACCTGCCGATTCATGAAAAACTTGGCGGCCCGTACGCGGATATCATTGACCACCAGAAAAGTCGCCGGTAATATCAAAAGCAGAATCAATGTCCCGAACACCAAGCCATAGGCGACTGAAATCGCCATAGGAATTAAAAATTGAGCCTGTCGGCTTGTTTCCAGTATCAAAGGCGCAAGGCCCAACGCAGTCGTCATCGTTGTTAAAATAATCGGGCGCAAACGGGTCAGTCCGGCATTATGAATGGCATCGAATACTCTCTCGCCATTTTTTAAATTGCGGTTAATTTGATCGACAAGGACAATGCTGTCATTGATAATAATTCCGGATAGAGCAATAACGCCGAATATCGACAACATATTTAGCTGAATACCATGAATTCCATGACCCCAGATTGCTCCAAGAAAGCCAATAGGAATTAATGAGAAAATAATCATCGCCTGCAGATATGAACGGAAGACAAGAACCACTAATATTACCATCGCTATAAGCGCAAGCGGAAATGCCCGGCGAATGGATGCCTGACTCTTGGCCTGGTCGCGCGTCTGACCTTCAAACGAAAAGTTTACGCCCGATACTTGCGCCAACACACGCGGCATAACCTCAAATTCTATTTCATTCAGAATCGGCGGCAAGTCATCGCCGACATTCGCCTGATTGGCTTCGACTTTAATCTCGCGCATGCGATCAAGATGATTAATACTGGTCACGCCTCGTTCGATATTATAATTGGCCAGTTCGGAAAATGGATACTCCTCGCCGGTCCGGGTGCGTATTCGCATATTATCGAGAAATCCCAGGGCCGCCCGTTCTTCCGGCCGATATCTGACCCAGACCCGTATTTCATCGCGGCCGCGCTGGATTCTTTGAATCTCCTGTCCGAAAAATCCCTGGCGCACCTGCCCGGCAATATCTCTTAATGTTAATCCCAGAGCATGAGCCCTCGGTTTGAGGGTGATATTAACTTCCCGCCGTCCCTTATTATCAGAATCCGTGATATCCTTCAAAGTTGTAAAGTCCATGAGTTCAGCCAGTAATAGCTCTTTGGCAGTCTGTAATTGATCAGGGTCCTTGCTTAGCAGACTCACTGAAACGGCTTTTCCAAAATGGCCTGACTGCCCGAAGGTCATATTGCGAACTTCGGAAATGTTCCCAACTTTATCTCGAATGCGATTGCCGATTATGTAACTTTCCATTTTCCTTTCTTCGCCATCAAGCAATTGGATGGTCAAACTGCCGGCATGACCGCCCGATTCTCCCAGAGTATTGGATCCAATATCCCTTTTAATGCCCAGTATGACATCTAATGAATCGTCTCGTTCGGTTTTTATTTCCTCGTTAACTTCCCAGGCGATCCTTTCGATTCTTTGCAATATGGCGTCGGTATCGGTTTCCTGACGTCCAGAGACCAAAGAAACATTGACCGGAATTACATCTGAATCAACGTAAGGGAAAAACGTCGCACCGATATGCCCGCCGAATACCAGACCGATAGTCATTAAAGCCAGCGCGATAGGGGAGGCGATCACCAGCCATTTATATTTCAGAGTTGTCTTCAGGATCGGAGAATATATATCATGCGTCAGTTTGTGAATGAACTTTTCAATCTTTTTGCGGATGGGAGGGTCCTCGCTATGAAGCCGCAGTCCTTTTGAATGGGCCAGGTGTGAAGGAAGAATCAGAAGGGCTTCAACCAGCGAAAACATCAGCGACGCCCCGACGACAAGCGCCATCTGCCAGATAAATTTGCCCATAATACCGTCTAGAAAATAAAACGGCATAAAAGCCATAATGGTTGTCAGGACGGAGGTTACCACCGGAGCCATTACATCTTTGGTGCCATTAATGGCTGCCGAATAGGCGCTTTCTCCTCTTTCAAAACGAGCGTAGATTCTCTCGCCGACGACAATGGCATCATCAACGAGGATACCGACGACGATAATCATGCCAAACAGCGAGATGACATTGATTGTGATACCAACGGCGTTAGCGATGATAAACATCCCCGCAAAGGAGAAAGGGATGCTTATCGCGACCCAGAAAGATAATCGTAAATTCAGGAAAAACCCAAGAGCGATAATAACCAGAACCAAACCGATGATTCCGTTTTTAACCAGAAGCTCAACGCGCTGGCGCAGAGGAATCGTCTGGTCGTCGAGAATTTTAGCCTCAACAGTATCATGCTCAAGATTGAATTTCGCGATTTCATCTTTGGTTGCATCAGCAATTTTAATGATATCTTCCTGCTGGGTGCGGTCAATGTTTATGATAACGGCGTTGCGCCCATTATAGAAGCTCTTATCCGGGACGTCTTCCCATTGTTCTTTGACTTCGGCCACATCGCGCAGGTAAATGCTGGTTCCATTCGAATTGCCGCGGATGGGGATTTTCAATAACTCGGCCGTGAAGTAACCCTGACCCCAGGCGCGGATAAGAATCTCTTCGTCGGTAGTTTCGAATTTTCCTCCGGAAATATTTACATTCGCCTGTCTGATAGCATTGGATATCTCATCAAATGTAAGTTGGTAACGGCGCAAATCGGATTCGGATACTTCTATGGAAAATTCCAGATCGGGCAGCCCCTGCATGGATACCTGGGATATTTCAGGGCGGGCCAATAATGCATCTCGAAACTCCTCAGCGATAAATTTTAAATTATATAAGTCGGCCTCACCGTACAAGACAACCGACAGAGATCGCATGCGGAATTCCTGCTGGAAAATTACCGGTTTTTCGCTATTTTCAGGAAACGAGCTAATCCGGTCAACCGCGTTTTTTACATCATTCAGAACTTTGTCAATATTGGCTCCCTTGATTATCTCAATCGTAACCTGCCCGATATTCTCACGGGAAACCGAAGTTATCCGATCAACACCCTCAAGACCATCAAGCTGTTCCTCAATTTTTAAGACTACCCCCTCAGCGACTTCATCCGGCGAAGCACCCGGGTATGGGACCATGACATTGATTATATCGGGCGTCGTTTCCGGGAAAAACGAAAAGGTCATCTGCGACAATGAAATTAGGCCAAATACGATAATGCCTAATTTTAAAACCGTCACCCAGACGGGAAAACGAATCATATAGGCGATTAATTTGTTCATAACTGCCCCGAGAGATCGTTAGAAATTAACCTCGCTTTGGCCGGCATTCCTGACGCCACGCCCTGCAAGACCTCGACCACCAGTGTATCCCCTGTGGACAATCCATGATTGACAATAACGTTGTCAGATTCCTTGCGAATTATAGTAATCTGGCGCAAATCCAATTTACCTGAATTGACGAGATAGACATATTTCTCATTGTATAAGGCTTTGCGAGGCACCAAAACAGCGTTTTCAAACGTAATTCCCTGAATATCGGCCCGCAGGAAAGCCCCGTCTAATATAGCCGCATTGTTTCCATTGTTTATCGAAATATAAACTGGCACGGTTTGAGTCCGTGAATCAATTGCGCTTCCGATCCTCAGTATTTTGCCCAACCATTCACCTTGCACCTCGGACGAAGTGAATCTAACGGTTGCGTTTTTATCCATCTGCGCCAGATCATTGACGCCAACGGTTACTTCAACTTCAAGATGTTCCAGATTAATAATGTCGCCCAATAATGAACCTGCCCGAACAGTGGAACCGATTCGCAAATCGGCTCGAATAATCGAACCGTCAAACGGGGCCTGAATATAATGTTTTTCCAGCCTTATCTCTAAATCCCGAACGGCAAAATACAGTTTATAGACATTGAATCGGGATAGAAACATCCTTATTTTCGGATTTATAGTTTCCGGTAAATCCTCAAGAAGCTTGTCAAACTCGCAGGAATTGAAATAATCCTGCCAGACTTTGAATTCGCCGGGGAAATCAACTTTGATTTCAGGCAGTAACGAAGCTAATGCATTCAGCAAATCACTTTTGGCGCTATTCAGGTTCATAAGGGCCTGACGGTCATCGATTTTTAATAAAAGATCGCCTTGTTTGAAAGATTGAGCCGGCTGGAAAGGTATTTGGCCCTCCATAATAGTCCCCGTAGTTTCACTAAAAAGCTGTACCGGCTGTGAACTGGAAACCCGTCCAAAGGCGGTAATCGTGGCCGGAACGGTTCCGGTTTCAACAACTATCGATTCGACTATTTTTACTTTTGGAGATGAAGTTCTTTTTGGCGTGTCTTCTTTCAAACTTATCAAGGCAACCAGGGATATTATGCCCGCTGCCATGATTATTATAAAAGTCAATATTTTCCCACGGGTATTCATTTATATGCCCCTTCCTTTAATCATTTGTTGTACTCGCAAGTTCATTAACCAATATTTGTTGCCAAGGTTCAAATCTTTGTCAATTCATGTCCTGACCAAATATAGTTGCAGATACAACTAATTCTCCAATTTCGCGAGATTATTCATAATAATCTCAAGAACCTCTTTGCAGGCCATAAGCCGGTTTTTGCTGATTCCTTTCAGGGCTTCTTCATGCATTTGATCAACAACCTTCATTAATTTGGGGCAGAGAGATTTCCCTTCATGGGTCAAATAAATCATATTCTGCCGGCGATCGGTCTTATCCGGCACGCGCACTGCCAGGTTGCGTTTTTCCAGACCGTCAATCATTCGCACTGTACTGGTTTTGTTGTTGTCGAGGATTTCTGAAATTTGCCGTTGGTTCATTCCCTCCCGATCCCAGAGATTGCAAATTACGATCAACTGCTCGGCGGTAACGTCATAGCCCCGCTCAGATAATATTTTTTGAAGACGATTGCGCAGGCTTTTGCGGGTCATGCCGATCATGCGGCCGAGGGCGTGATGAAATCTGTCTTTGGCATCAAGCATAGAATAAATCCAATATTAGTTGCATATGCAACAGTTGCATATATAACAAATATATTACGAAAGGCAAGCAATTTTTGAGAAGTTTGTTTGAAATTTATTTTATGATTACCTTATATTCTCCCTTTACAATAGCCCTGATTGTTGTATTTTTTGGTATAAGCAGATATGAGATATGATTCTATGGAAAAAACACTATTCACCATATGCGCTGTTTTATGCATGACGTTACCCGGTTTTGCGGTTGAGCCGCAATCTTTGGATGAAGCTAAGACTCTGTCCAATCAAACCGGCAAGCCGCTTCTTCTTGAATTTTATCGAGACGACTGAGAATACTGCGAACTGGCCGCTCGTGAAGCGGAAAGTGAAGCGGCGATGATAAATGCCCTGGGGCATGTCGTCCATTATTCAATGTGCGTTCAGTATGGCGAGGGTCTCGAATTATCGCCCCGATATCATGTTGGCAGTACTTACCCGGTTTTTATTTTGGCTAACAGCCGCGGCGAACCGATCCAGCGCTGGAGCGGTTTTTCCACAGCTCAACAATTCGTCTCGCAACTGCAATCATCAATGTCGGACCTGACATCAATTGACGAACAAGTAAAACGTTTTAACGATAAGCCCACATTTCGAGATGCTATAACGCTTGCCAAATATCATGCCGATACCAAACAGTTTTTGAAGGCGATTGAATACTATGAAAAAGCTCAAACTCTTATAACCGGAAGAAAGCTCGATTATTCTTATCAGATTTTTACCAATACCGCCAATGCCGTCTGGTCTGATTCTCTGCCGTTTGATAAATTACTGGCGACCGCTGGCAGCGTTTTTCAAAATCGCAAAAACGTCAATAACATTATCCAGACCATCAAAATCCTGGGACGGGCGGCACGCAAAAAAGACAGAACCGACGCACTGGGCAGCTATTTAAGATTCGGACTTGAGATAACAGCTAACGCCAAAGACGATAATTCCAAAGGCGCCCATTCCGAATTTGCAATAGATACGATTTTATATGTGACCCGAGACACAGCGACAGCAATCAGAGCCAAAGAATTCAGTATGGGGCTGGGATGGCAAAATGACCCCAAACAGTTTTACCGCTATGCCGCATGGTGTCTCGAACGGCAAATAAACCTTGCCAAGGCCGAAACGTATGCCCGCACTGCCGCCGACTGGGCCGAGCCCGGAGCTTATAAGGCAATGGCTCTTCATCAATTAGCCAGTATTCTCGATATGCGAATGAAATACGACCAAGCTGTCAGGATAATGGAACTGGCTGTCGAAGAGGACCCGTCTCATGCGTATTATGCCAAAGAACTTCAGCGAATGAAAGACAATCTCGAAAACAGCCTGAAATAGAAATTCATTTTCCATTTTCCCCCGCGACTTTTCCATGAAATGCATTAAATAATTGAACCTTTTTATGGACTATATCGTCAATAAAAGTAAACCAAAACGTTCGGAGCAAATGAGTATGCGTTTTTTGAAGATGTATTATGGATTTTTGGGATTAATTTTTATTTTATCTGCAAGCTCAGTGGTAATGGCTGATGACGAGTATAAGCCTGTTTTCCATCCCCAAATCCATATTTCCCGCGCGCCGGGAGAAATAAAAATTGATGGTGCGATAAACGATCCCGGATGGAAGAATGCCGCCATAGCCGACCATTTTGTTGAGAATGAACCCGGCGACCAGATAAAACCTCCGGTTGATACCAAAGTGCTTGTTACTTACGATGATAATAATCTGTATCTGGCTTTTATATGCTATGATAATCCCGAAGATGTCCGGGCTTCATTTTGTGAACGGGACCGGATATTTAACGACGACAATATCGGATTCTTTTTCGATACATATGGCGAAGCAGCCTGGTCGTATATGTTTAATGTCAATCCCTACGGCTTTCAATATGACGCCATCGGGGTCAATGATTATGGCGAGGACGATGGGTTTGATTTGGTCTGGCGATCGGAGGGCCAGATCACCGATTCGGGGTGGCAGGTGGAAGTGGCTATGCCGTTTTCGGGACTTCGCTTCCCCAACCGGGAGGAACAGGTCTGGCGGATCGAATTCTGGAGGCATTATAGTCGAGATATGCACCATAGCATTTCCTGGTCTGCTTACGACCGCAATGAATCGTGTTGGCGCTGCAACTGGGGAACGATGACCGGTCTGAAAGATATTAAGCCGGGGAAGGGTGTGGAAGTTTTGGCTTCGGCTATTGGTTTTCAATCGGGCTCACTAAATCAGGTCGGAATTTCATCCGATGGTGTTCTCGATACGCTTTGCTTTCACAATGAGAAGCTGGATGGAGATGGATCATTGGGAATAAAATATTCCCCATCTTCCAATTTTACTCTGGAAGCGACACTCAATCCCGATTTCAGCCAGGTTGAAGCCGATGCCGGCCAGATTGATGTTAATTCGACAACGGCGCTGCAATTTCCTGAAAGAAGGCCATTTTTTCAAGAAGGAATAGATATCTTTCGCACTCAATTCAATGCCGTTTATACTCGAATGATAAACGATCCTTTTTTCGCGGTTAAATCAACGGCTCGGATGGGGCGAACCAGTATCGGTTACATGGGCGCTTTTGATGAAAGTTCTCCGGTAATAATTCCTTTTGAAGAAGGCAGTTCGCCGACCTTTAATGCAGACACTACTTTTACCAATATTGTTCGTGTTCGCCAGACTTTTGGTGCCAACTCTCAGGTTGGTTTACTGGCGACCGACCGCCGATTCAAAGGCGGAGGCTCGAGTACAATTATGGGCATTGATGGGAGTTTGAGGCTCAGCAGTAATTTTACAGTTAACGGACAGATTCTTACCACGCGGACTATTGAACCGGATGATACGACAATTACATTATTAGGTTCTGATCCCCAAATGCATATAGAAACGGCAACTAATGATACTACTTATTATAATGCCTACGATACACTTTTATTTGATGATATACATAATGCCACATTCAATGGCGAGTCCTTCTCGGGGCATGGCTTTCGAGGCGCTTTAAATTACGGTGATCGGAACCTGTTTGCCGGAGCAAGTTACAGAGAGTATAGTCCCACCTTCCGGCTTGATAACGGATATGAACCGCGCAATAACCGACGCGAAATCGATTTCAATACTAACTACATATTGCGTTATGACGAGGGATTGATAGAGTCAATTTCTCCAAGTATGAATCTGGCTCGCGTGTGGAACTTTGATGGAAAAAAGAAGGACGAGTGGATTAATGCCGGTATTAATTTTAACTTCCGAAAAGCCCAATCTCATTATAATATGATGTATATGCGGAGCACTGAAACCTATGGCGGTGTGTACTTTGGAGATATCTGGGACTGGAATTTTCATAGCTGCGCCACGCCAAGCAAATATATTTCCCTTGGTACGACAGTGACTTATGGCAATCGGGTAGCGCGCGGACCCAAAATTATGGGCAGGCAGTTGGGATGGGCTGGGGTAGTTGATATCCGGCCGGATGACCGATTGCAGATATCGTTTAGTTATAATTATATCCAGAGCCGGGCATCGGAAGATAAATACAAATTGGATGATTTGGGAGATTCCGTTTTGGTAATTGCCACCGATTATATGCTCTTCAAGGGCCATATTTTCCGCACGCGTTTGAATTATCAACACAACAAGGAATTATCGGTTCGGCTCGTCGTTCAATATGATTATTTCGGTGATTCCTGGGATATAGATCCGTTAATTACCTATCGGTTGACACCGTTTTCAATGTTTTACATCGGGACCACGTATGATTACCAAAATCTTTATAACCATAGTGGCCAGAATCTTGGACGACAGTTTGATGACCCGGTTGTTTACAATGAATCCGGTACATCTTACAATTCAACGAAATTGACATCGCGGCAGATTTTCATGAAATTGCAATATTTGTTCCAGATATAGAAAATTATCTACACCGGCAGTATCATGAGCCATATATAAGAAAAGCCGTCTTTGATATAGAGGCGGTTTTTTATTCATATCGTAAAGCAATGATAGGATCGACCCGCGAAGCCCGCCAGGCCGGATACACACCGGCTGTCATTCCGGTTCCGATTGAGACGGCCAGACCCGCAAATGTCCATATAAACGATAAGTGATAATGCCAATCAAGCGATGCTGTAATTACCAATCCCACTAAAGCCCCGAAAAATATGCCGATAAGTCCCCCGACTCCGGTTAAAGTTCCGGCTTCGACGAGAAACTGAAACAGAATATTTTTTCGCCTCGCTCCGAGGGCTTTGCGGATGCCGATTTCGCGAGTTCTTTGAGTCACCGATATTAGCATTATATTCAGTACCCCGATAACGCCGACTAATAGGCCAACGCAGGCGACTGCCACGGCAACCATGTGAACCGTTCCGACAATATCATTTATCATGTTTTTAAATCGTTCCTGAGTTTGGAAACCGAAATTATTTGGGTCTTCCGGCCGCAATTTGCGAACTCTTCGAAGAGCGTTTACAATCTGATCCATCGCCTCGCCAAACATATCTCTGGAGATAGCGCTGGCCAGTAAATAGACCTGATTTGTGTTCGGATAATATTGGTCAAAAGTAGTCATTGGGATGTAAATGAAGTCATTTTCACTGATGCCGAAGAAATCGTCAATTTCTTCCTGGACGCCGATAACATTAAAAGCATAACCGTTAACTTTGATTTCCTTCCCAATAGCGTCTTCACGATGATCAAAAAGAGCGTCGGCAACGGCGGGACCGATAACGCATACCTTTGATGCCCGTCGCATATCATTATCGTCGATGAACCGGCCATTCGACACGTCGCGATTAGTAACAATGGCTTGTTCCGGCCAGCAACCCCGAAAATCATCAGGCGACCTGATTTCGCGGTCCATATATTTGGCGACATTGCGATAGGCTTTTTTTTCAGGCGAGACGGCTTTAATTAAGGGGCACATATCCCTGATTGCCAGCCAAAAATCAGAACCACTCCCTTCAACAAGCAAATTGAAGGGTTTTGTGTATGTGGGATAAAGAGTTAAATCTTTTATTGTGCAGTTCGAAAGTAATTTCCTTAACAGTTTTCCCTGTTCCTCTGTAGTTTGCCTAACATAATGCGAATAAATACCTTGAGCGAGTTCTAAAAATTCAACACCCTCTTGATAATAATCAGTATTGGCCGTTTCCAATCTCTGAATCTGTAACGAAATTGCATTCTGTTCTGTTATCCAGTTCTCGTGTTGCTTTTGCCAAAATCCAGTATTTATACGCCCTTCAATCTTATCCAAATAACAATTGTCAAGTTTTTCTTGAAGTCCAGAATGCTTACGTC
>JBDREQ010000032.1:0-25671 GCA_043819555.1 Candidatus Zixiibacteriota bacterium
CAGCGATGAGCACGACTTTGTTGATCAGCGTACGCCGGCTGATAACCACTCTGTTTACTCCCATTTCGTTTCAACTCTCGAGCCACTGTCGATGGCGAGCGATCCAGAGTTGATGCGATTTGCCTGATCGAACAGCCCGAGGCTGATAATCTGGAAATCTCACACCGCTCTTCAAGGTTAAATTGTTTGTATCTATGTCCCATAACACCTCTATTAAGTTGAGTTATGTAGATCGAAATCTCTGCGGTTTCGACAACGGGACTGACGCTGAATGGGCAAGAATTAATGTCAGGTCACAATTCCGCTTCGCCAAATCAGGACCTGACATCACATAAGATAAAAATGTCCTGGAATTTTTATTCCTCTAATTGTTCCTGTCATCGCGAGGAGGCCAAAGACCGACGCGGCGATCTGGCAACTTCTGAAAACCCATAGATTGCCCCATCCTCCCCGTGTCCCACGGAGAGGATTCGCAGTGACGAAATCTAAGTTTCCAACAATTGCGACAACTCGAGAGTTGCCATTACACAAAAGGATATGGAAACTGGAGCTTTCCGGCTTCCAATCCTGCTTTTTTTGCCTTGACTTGAAAAGATACAATTTCTGAAGTTAATGCTATGGCCTATATTATCGCGGCAAATATAATTTTAGTCATTCATCTCGGATTTGTTGTTTTTGTAATTCTTGGCGCTTTACTGGTCGTGAAAAAGCGTTGGGTGGCCTGGCTCCACGTCCCTGCCGCCATCTGGGGAATGCTGATCGAGTTTCAGGATTGGATTTGTCCGTTGACCCCATGGGAAAATCAACTCAGGCAATTGGGAAATCAAAGCGGTTATACGGGCGGATTCATTGAGCATTACCTCCTGGCAATAATTTATCCCTCTGGGTTAACTCGTGAAATTCAGATTATTCTGGGCATTTTTGTTCTTGCATTGAACCTAATCCTATACGGATGGATGATTACTCGGAAAATCCGAGATAGGAGAATTATTACTGTTCAGGCGGATGAACCAAAATAACGCATAGGATTACGGCTGTATTATCTTAAAGACCATCAATTGCCAATTCCGGACTAATTTTATGGCTTGACGGATAAGTATCAATTCAATTATTTTTTACTTAAATTAAGAGGAGGTAAGTATGCCATCCAGATATTTGCTAAGCGTATTGATAATTCTCGTCGCACTATTAATTATTGTGCCGTCTGCATTTGCTCAACAAAAGAGACCGATACAAATATCGGTATTTACGCCGGTCCAAATATTCAATGAAAACGATCCGATATCCGGCATTCGACTTAACCTGATTTATGGCCGCAGTGTGTCACTGACGGGACTCGATTTGGGGTTGGTAAATCACACTACAACCGGCGTTACCAAGGGCGTTCAATGGGGATTTGTAGGTATAGCCGACGCCAATTTTGTCGGTTGGCAGGATAACGCCGTTAATATTGTGAAAGGCAATTTTGAAGGATTCCAGTGGGGATTCGTTAATTATGCCAATTACGCCAGCGGTTTCCAACTCGGATTTGTCAACTACGCCAGGAGCATGAAGGGACTTCAGATTGGACTTGTCAATATAATCAAACAGGGCGGTCAATTCCCGGTATTCCCGATTGTGAACTGGTCGTTCTAAAACCGTTAACATAGCTAACTATAAAGACATACTATTAGCCCGATATCTTTAGCTTGTTTATTATCTAATATTCGAATGACCTGTGATCATTCCTTTCGTAGATTAAGATGGTGAGTAACTTCAATCATTGACAAAAATGCAAATTGTGCTTTATTTATTGCAGGCGATCTATACTTCTGACGTTGAACATATCAATAGATATTTCGTCTGAGTATTATAATTGTGATGATTTGTCCGGGAGGCGGTATGTTTTGGAGATTAATTTTTGCGATTTTTATTATTATCCTCACCTCATTTACTTTGGTATCCGGGGCTGATCTTTATAAGGTTTCAGTCGAAAGTAACAACAGCGCGGACTATTTAAATTCCCTCACAATTCAACCTGTTATGCAATTGCATGATGGGTATTTGATTCTCTGTGATAGACAAAATTATGAATTAATTCACCAATCATCGAATGATATAAAGCTCATTGCCCTTAATGTTGATATTGAAGATCTGGCAATCGATCGCCGCCGCGATAATATTAATGCTCAGAAGTATCCGGTTCTATTTGAGCAGGGAAATGTGCGGATATTTAAGGCTGATGACAAAAGCGTTTTGACCGCAGATATTTCACCGATTATTAGGACCCCTGAGAAAATCATTTATACGCCTAATCAGACACTAAATCCCGGATATACAATGGGTAATATCGATCTGCAATGGCTGATTGATCAAATCGAGCAGGATTCGGTAGAAGCGTACCTCTATCGTCTGGAAGCTTATTATCGCCGCCTGACCGGTACGGATTCCTGTTTTGCCGCCGCTGATTGGATTTATGATAAATTCGCGTCGTTTGGATATGATTCAGTCTATCATGACCCCTTTACCGGTTCTCAATTGTGGGACCGTCATCTCGTACCCAGCGTGAATATTGTTTGTACAAAATTGGGAACTTTATATCCCGATTATCAAATAATCGTCGGAGGGCATTTTGACGCGGTGCCCGATTGCCCGGGAGCCGATGATAATGGCACCGGAACTACCGGAACATTGGAAATAGCCAGAGTCCTCACTGATATTGAAACCGAGGTGACCATTGTTTTTATCGCTTTTGATTCCGAGGAGTCGTGGATGTGGGGGTCATATCATTATATGGATGAAGCCGCGGCGCGTGGCGATAAAATCCTGTATATGATGAATCTGGATATGATTGGGGATCGGACCAACTATGACTGGGCTAATTTGTATTATGGTTCGGTCATTACATATTCTGAGTTATGGAAAGAACTTGCGGATTCTCTGGTTGGAATTACGGCCGATTTATCCGGTTCGACAGCATCGGATCATTTGCCGTTTCAGGAAGCCGGGATACCGGTTACATTTGTCCAGGAATATTTTTTTTCGGATAACTACCACTTCCCGACTGACAGCACGTCCTATATAAATTTTGAATATATGACGCGGATGATAAAAGCATCGATTGCCACCATGGCGGTTATCAGCGAAGCTCCTATTTCGATTGAGATTGAATCTGCTCTTGATGTTGGCGACGGCCAGGCCGTCCAGGTGAATTGGAATCATGAAATAAGCGCCGACATTGATTATTTTAGAATATTTTATGACACCTATCCGCCGACAGGATTGGATTCTATTGATGTTGACGGTTCAATTACTGGCTATACAATTGAAGGTTTGACGACCGGCCAGGAATATAAGATCTATATTGATGCATACGATTTAGACGGCAATCGCTCGTTTTTACGCCATCCTATAAGCGTAACGCCATATTTATTTCCGCAGGCGCCGGCAGGAGTTACAGTTAGATCATTATTGCGTTCGATTGAAATTAGCTGGAATAGTCAGAATGCGGAGCTGGATTTTAGTCATTATGTAATTGAGAGGGACGATATAACTTTGCCAATGAATTTAACTTCGGGGCCTTATATCGATAATGATTTCGATCTGGGCGCGGCTTTCCATTCTTATCGGGTGGCGGCTGTTGATAATGACGGATATATCTCGGATTTGACGGGGATCGACTTTCAGGTTACCAGAGCGGCCACCTTGGAACCGGGGACTGTTTTGGGTATTAACCGGTCCAGTAATTTGGCGACTAGTATTGTCAACGAAGCCGTCACCGGGCTATTTATTCGCGATGCCCTGGAGCCATTCAATTTTGATTATTATTCTGACAGCGCTTATACTTCAAAACCGGCCAATGAAAGGCTGGGATTGTATGATTTTCTTGATTATGAGCTACTCGTAATCGGAGGCGAATCAGGCCGGGAAGATGATATCGGAGCGTCGGTACTAATGGGTGGTATTCTCGATGATATTGAATATTACATGTCGTTAGGCGGAAAAGTTATTATTTTTGGCCGTTGGGGAGATCTCAAAACCGGACCCTCTACATATCAAAATGATTATTTTAATGAAGGCAACTCCGACTATAATTACGAGGCAATTTTTCATATCGATACCCGTACAAAATTCGTCCACACAATAGACGGAACAACCATGTATTCGGATTTAATCGGCGCGCATTCAAATATGCCCGGTTATCCGGCAATGACCTGGGACAGTCTGGCCGCAGTTGATCATTCATCGCCATGGGTACAAGTATCCGGGATACCCTGTCCGACATTTGTCCATCTGGGCTATTCCGGCTCGGATCTTGACATTCTATATACCTATGATTCAAGGACCGATGCCTATCAGGCAGAAAACAAACCGATCGCCTGGAGATATTTGGGCGAAGATTATCAGTATTTCTTTTTCGAGATGGCCTTAACGTTTTTTGAACGTTCAACAGCGATGACCGTATTACAAACTGCCGTTACTGAGCTATTGTCGGCCGGATTCGCAGGGGAAACCCTGTCCGAACCGCAATTAATTGAGGTCGATAATACTCCGGCAATGGTAGAAATTTATTTGGGTAATTTCAGAGAAGGCAAAATAGCAAGTGATATAGATGTCTCATCTTTATCCATAAACGGAAGCCTATCTCCGAATTCAACATCAATTCTTCCAACATATTTATATTTCTCCGGCGAAGTTCTAAAGATGGATTTCACTGGTTCCGATTTTATGGAAACTTATGGTCATGTAGTTTATAGCGGGAGTTATAGCTATTTAATCTCATGGCAATTTCTGGGCGAAGGCGAATCGCATTCGGCCACCGGACATGTTACGTTAATTGCCGAATCACAAGTTTTAATCGGCGACGCCAATGGCGATGGGACTGTCAATGTTGCTGATGCCGTTTATTTAATAAATCACATTTTCAAAGGCGGCCCGCCTCCTGAGACTGTGGAAATAGGTGATGCCAATTGCGATGGTTCAGTAAACGTGGGGGATGCCGTGTATTTAATTAACCATGTTTTCAAAGGCGGCCCCGGTCCTTGTGAGTAACCGGGGCCACCGCAGCATAGTTTAATCATTCATTTGTTCGACAGCCATTTTTGCCGCGTCTAATAATGGTTGCGGTGAGATTGGCTGGCCGACGGCTATTTCCATCCAGTGATCGGGTGTAACCGAACCGATTTTGCACATGCGGACCATTTCTTCTCCGATTACTTTGTCTTTCATGTAATCTTCGATTTGAAAAGCGATCATCGAACCGATAGCATAGTTAGGCAAATATAAGGCGGCGTCAATTATGTGTGAATAAATCGCAAGGATTTCACAATCATGAATTCCAAATACGGGCTCAAAATATTGATTCCAGATATCACGAGCAATTGAGACTACTGCTGTTTTTAACTCTTCCGGTGTCGCATCCGGATGTCCATACATCCAGCGCCAGATTCTCATATCCAGCAATGATACTCCACAAATTTCCATCGCACCCCAGGTCTCATCAAGGACATATAGATTATGGGCTTCAGGATTATCGATATTGAGACCCAAGAGCTCAATATCCCGAGTTTGAAAAATAAAGGCGAAGCTCTCTGTAAAAGCAGTGTTGGGAACGCCTCTCAATAATGTATGATCGACCATGTAAAGTGAAATAACCTGCTCAACATTATGCCCGAACTCGTGAACTGCAATATTAAAGCCCTTGTAATCGATACCAGATTCGCCTACCCTGGTTCTTAGCCGGGCTTTTTCGCCGCGATACGGCGGACCTGAAGCATGCCCAATGCCGCGCGAGGGATCAACGGCGATTTTTGATGCAATTTCGGCCGCGACGGATTTCTCAAATCCGAGTTTTCCAAGGATGTTTGGGAAATCAGCCTGAAGCGCTTCGGCGTTTGGATATTTATTTTTCACTATACTGTCGAGTTTTCTCTCGTCAATGCCGGAGCGAGTCTTGAATCCATCGTACCAGATATCAAATGGACGCAGCTTTCTTCCCAGCCGTTTTTCAATCAATTGCCCGATATCCTGCAATACTTCTGAGGTCAAAACGGTCTCAAATAATTTTTCGACATTTTCTTCAAGCATTTCCCGATCTCGTTGAAAACGACGATCCATCAGGGTTGGCCATTTTTGAAAATACTTGTCGGTATCTTTCTGGGCTTTGAAGATATTCAGTAAATGTTCATATCGAGTATTTGGTTCAGGCGAATTGTCAACATTATCTCCGGGATTTCCTTCTTGTGTCCAGGAATCGGGAATGTCTCCATCAACAACTGAAGAGACGATTACTTCATTTGAGGAAAGGTTCCAATCGACGGCCGGATTATTAATGACAGCCTGTGGTATTTCCTGATTAATTATTTTGAGCATGACGTCATATATCATTTCCTGATTCTTCAAGCCATCAGGGTCGGCATACCGGGCCTTTAGTTCATCTCGCAAATTCCAATGGGAAATCAGTCGCATTCCTTCCGGAAAAAGTCGATGACCGTCCGGAGTAAGCAAATGATGCATAAATATATTGTAGGCACCGATATAGTTGTCAGCCTCGACAGAAACCTTATTGAGATTTTTTGAAATATCTGCCGGCACTCTCGAAGAAAAATATGAACCAAGCCGGGCAAAGACCCAATCCTCTCTTGAAAAACCGGATCCTTCTGAAAGCAACTCATCCAGACTATAATCGGGGAAATTCAAAAGCGCAATGAAGGCCAGTTTCGATTCAAATAAATCATCATTGATGTGGGATCCGGGTGAAAACTCGGCAAATCCATAATCTATCGGCAGAAGCGGTCCAGTGTCGATCGTTACCTGCCAACCAAGTTCTCTGCCCATTTGCCAGAGATGACCATATATGCTAGCCAGAGCATCCTGATAACGCCAAGCCGTTTGGAGCCTCTGTTCGTCACCAATTATAAAATTATCCAAACAGAATTTGACATACTCGTCGCCCGTCCCATCGCTTTCTTGCCATAATTGAGCCACCTGTCGGGCGCCCTTTTCAAAATTCGCCAATGCCGCGCCGGGATTGGCATCGGCAAAAGCTTCAACCGCCTTTTTGATATTATCTTCCATAATAACTTTTCCCTGTGCAATAATATTTCCAGCTAAAATAAAAATAAAAAGGGCTGTCGAAAGGTTCACTATCGTTTTCATATTTATCCTCTCCAATTTTATGCAATTATTGTTGGTAGTGGAAGATAATTGGAAATAGACCTCGAGAAAAGGAATATTATCGGAATTTTGCCTTTGACATTAGATATTCACATTCAGCGGGAACATAATTATGAAAATGGCTGTTATAAGTCCATGATAGACATGAAAAGTATGGAAAATTATTTTGGGATTATAAAAAATTTGCACAGAGCAAGGAGATAAGAAATGGTTAAGATTAATGAACATGTTCCTGGTTTTTCGGTTGACGCGTATTATAAAGGCGATATGACCAGGGTATCGCTTTCAGATTATAAAGGCAAATGGGTAATTATGTTTTTCTACCCTGCCGATTTTACATTTGTATGTCCGACCGAACTTGGTGATTTGGCCGATAATTATGAAAAATTTGTTAATGAAGGCGCCGAAGTACTGGTCGCCTCGACTGATACGGTTTTTAGCCATAAAGCCTGGCATGATAGTTCGGGAACTGTCGGAAAAATAACCTTCCCAATGCTGGCCGATCCGACCGGTAAAATGTCGCGCGACTTCGGAGTATATCTTGAAAATGATGGTTTAGCCCTTCGAGGCACATTTGTAATTGACCCGGATGGACTTCTTAAAGCATATGAAATTCATGATAATTCAATCGGGCGTTCCACTGATGAGTTATTGCGGAAGCTTCAGGCGGCCAAATTTGTTCGCGAGCATGGCGGCGAAGTTTGTCCGATTAACTGGAAGCCAGGGGAGAAAACATTGACCCCTGGAATGGATTTGGTTGGCAAAATTTAATGGACGCTTTTCAGCTCTATGTTAAAAAACCCGCCACGGAGGCGGGTTTTTTTATTTTATTCTGAAATATGTTGTGCCTAAACCGGTTATCTCAATCGACCGATAAGAACGGGGACAGGGTCAAGGCGGGGATTTTTTTAATTAATGACTTGACAGTAGAATATTTTGCCTTATATTTTCTGGCTCTGTTATTTAGCGGATTTATATTTTGGAGTTGGAAATGAAAACATTTATTCCCAAGGCGACCGACATTGATCGAAAATGGTTTGTTGCTGATCTCAAAGGAGCCATACTGGGGCGAGCCGCGGTTAAAATAGCCGATATTTTACGCGGCAAAAACAAACCATATTTTTCACCGCATCTTGATTGCGGCGATAATGTTATCGTTATTAACGCCCGTCATGTAACCCTTACCGGGCGAAAAGCCGAAGATAAAAAATATTACACTCATTCCGGATACCCAGGCGGATTGCGGACTCGCAGTTACGCCCAGATGATGAACAAACACCCGGAAAGAATCGTTGAAAAGGCAATTAAAGGCATGATACCGCATAATCGTCTGGGACGAAAAGTATTTAATAAGCTTTATGTATATGCCGATGATATACATCCTCACCAAGCTCAAAAACCTCAAGCCCTGAACATGGGCTGAAAGTGGAAATAGAATATGGAACAGGCTGCTGATATTAAAACCCTGGTCGTATTTGCCGCCACGGGCCGCAGAAAAGAATCGGTTTGCCGCGTCGATCTAAAACCCGGCAAAGGCCAGATTTTAATTAATGGCAAAGAGAAAAAAACCTATCTGTGCCGCGACTCGCTCATCGAACATGTCCTGGAACCTCTTGATAAAGTGGAAATGACTGGTAAGTTAGATATTACTGCCAGTGTTAAAGGTGGTGGTTTGACTGGCCAGGCGGGAGCGATAAGGTTGGCCGTTGCTCGGGCTTTAATAATTTATGATCCGTCGCTGCGGGACGATTTGAAAAAGGGCGGTTTTTTAACTGTTGACGCCCGTAAGGTCGAAAGAAAAAAGTATGGACAGCCGAAAGCGCGGAAGCGCTTCCAGTTCTCCAAGCGTTAATAAATTAAAATAATCACACTTCCGGACTTTATCGGGAGGTCCGCACTATGCGGCCTGATGAGGGATGAAGGAAGTGGTCGATAAAACCGGAAAGGCCTATCAATGATTGAATCACGCGTCAAGCGTTTACTTGAAGCCGGTGTCCACTTTGGGCATCAAACTCGGCGCTGGAATCCCAAAATGAAACCATTTATATTTGCCGCCCGAAACGGCATTTATATTATTGATCTCAAAAAAACTCTTTCTGCCATAGACGAAGCCAAACGCAAGATTAAGGAAGTAGTCTCCAGCGGCCGGCCAATTTTGTTTGTCGGGACAAAAAAGCAGGCTCAAAATGTTATCCGCGAAGCCGGCGAAAGAGTAGGGGCGTTTTTTATCACAGATCGATGGCTGGGTGGTATGCTAACCAATTTTCATACTATCCGTGGCGGTATCAAACGGCTCAAGGCGATTGAAAAGATGAAAGAGGATGGCACGTTTGAAAAATTGACCAAAAAGGAAACCAGCCGACTGGAGCGGGAACAAAGCCGTTTGGACCGGGTTTTAGGCGGTATTCGTGATATGAATTCTCTTCCCGGCCTAGTCTATATCATCGATTCCAAAAAAGAAAAAATCGCGGTGGCTGAAGCTGCCAAATTAAATATTCCAATTATAGCGATTGTCGATACCAACGCCGATCCCGAATTAATTGACTTTCCGATCGCCGCCAATGACGATGCCATCAAATCTATTCGTGTAATTACAAATGAACTGGCTGATTGCATTGTGGCGGCTAAGCAGAATACGACACTTGAGGAGATGACGGCTGGCGATTTTACTCCCGAACAGGAAGTCCATGAAGCCACCCCGGCATCCGAAGTAAATACCGAAAGTAATGACGCTGTGCCAAATACCGATGAAGACGCAGCTGAGATTTTATAGAGGAGACACTACGAAATGGCCGCAATTACAGCAGCAATGGTGAAGGAACTGCGTGATAAAACCGGCGCGGGTATGATGGATTGTAAGAAAGCGTTGACCGACAGTAATGGCGATTTGGAAATGGCTGTCAAGAATCTCCGCGAAAAGGGAATCGCTTCAGCCACTAAAAAGGCAGGTCGTGTAACCGGCGAAGGTTTGATTTGCTCATATATTCATCCTGGTGATAAATTGGGAGTATTAGTCGAAATAAATTGCGAAACAGATTTTGTCGCCCGCACCGATGATTTTAAATCATTTACCAAAGATGTCGCCATGCAAATCGCGGCAGCAGATCCAAAAGTCGTCAGTCGGGAAGAAGTTACTCCGGAGTTGATCGAGACTGAAAGAGAAATTTATAGAAATCAGGCTGAACGGGAAGGCAAACCGGAGAAAATTATCGATAAAATCGTCGATGGAAAAATGGATAAATTCTTTTCGGAAGCTTGTCTATTGGAGCAGGCCTTCGTAAAAGATAACGATAAGACTGTTTCGGATCTGATTACAGACACAATCTCAAAATTGGGCGAGAATATTCAGATTCGTCGTTTTGTAAGATTTCGCCTGGGAGAATAATCAATGGGGGATGATCCCCATTATAAACGAATTATTCTGAAACTATCAGGAGAAAGCCTGATGGGCGATAGTCCCTATGGTATTGATCCGGGGACCGTGAAGAAAATTTGTCTTGAGCTCCAAAAGTTATCTCAAGCAAAAATTGAAATTGGAATCGTCATTGGGGCGGGAAATATCTTCCGCGGCCTCAAAGCCTCTCAAAATGGCATGGATCGAGTTACGGCCGATTACATGGGAATGATGGCGACGGTCCTGAATTCCATGGCTCTCAAGGATGGTCTGAATCAAATTGGCGTCTCCGCCCGGGTAATGTCGGCCTTGAGAATGGATACCATTGCCGAGTTTTATATTCGCGATAAAGCCATCGGTCACATTGAGCAAGGCCGGATCGTAATTCTCGCCGCCGGAACCGGAAATCCGTTTTTCACTACCGATACTGCCGCGGCATTGCGAGCCGTAGAACTCAATGCCGAAGTTGTTTTGAAGGGAACGCGCGTTGATGGCGTTTATAGCGGTGATCCGGAGAAAGATGCCTCGGTGGAATTATATTCCGATATATCTTACAATGATGTTTTGACTCGGCGTTTGAAAGTCATGGACGCGACGGCTATCGCCTTATGCCGTGAAAATAATGTACCAATTCTGGTTTTTAATATGACCAAAGAGGGTAATCTCTCTAAGGCCGGAATGGGCGATAAAATTGGAACTTTGGTTCAATAATTGGGAGTCTTCATTATGTTGAATGAAATTCAGTCTGATGCGGAAAACCGTATGAAAAAAACTATCGAAGCGGTCAAAAGCGATCTATCCGGTATACGTTCCGGAAAGGCGACCCCGGCGCTGCTCGATAGCGTCAAGGTTGAGGCTTATGGACAAATGACGCCTCTAAATCAATTGGCGTCAATTTCGGTTCCCGACCCCAAAAGCCTCTTAGTTCAGCCTTGGGATAAAAGTATTATCGGCAGTGTGGTTAAAGCGATCCAAACCGCCGAGCTTGGATTTAATCCTCAGGCCGAAAGCAATTTGATACGAATACCCATTCCTCCTTTGTCCGAAGAAAGGCGCGGGGAATTGGTCAAGCTTTGTAAAAGGATGGCGGAGGAAGGCCGAGTCGCGATTAGAAATATTCGCCGTGATTCCAATGATAAGCTTAAGAAAGCCGAGAAAGATAAAAAGGTTTCAGAAGATCAAATGCATGATGGTATCGATAATATTCAAAAGGCGACGGATAAATACATCAAAGAAATTGACGTTGTGGTTGATGCCAAGGAAAAAGATATTATGTCCGTCTGAAATTGTCGGATAATTGAGATTAATAATTCTTGGAATATATTCAGGGGCTGCAAATAACTCAAATATTGAATAGTCTTGCGGCGTCTTATAGATAGGAATCTTAGAGGTAAGGAGAATAATCGATGAGACGTTTTTTAATAATTGCTTTGTGCCTTGTCCTGCTGGCAAGTATCTGGGGATGCGGACTTAAGAAAAAATACCAGGGCGCCTTGATCGGTGCTGGCGCCGGTGCGGCGGCCGGAGCGGTTATCGGAGATAAAGCCGGCAATACCGCCGTCGGCGCAATTATTGGCGCGGCGATTGGCGGCGCGGCCGGAGCATACATCGGAAATTATATGGATAAACAGGCTGAAGAAATCGAGCGCGATCTTGAAGGCGCCACCGTGGAAAGAATCGGCGAAGGGATTAAAATAACTTTTAATTCGGGAATTTTGTTTGATGTTAATTCATCTTCTTTGAGGTCCGAAGCCAAAACAAATTTGGAAAAATTGGCGGTAATCCTGAATAAATATGAAGATACCGAAGTTCTGATTGAGGGCCATACCGATTCGACCGGACCGGCCGAACATAATATGGATCTTTCATTGCGTCGGTCTCAATCAGTTGCCAATCTGTTGACTGGCAAACAGGTTATCGCCACACGGTTCCATATAATGGGATACGGTGAAGATCAGCCGGTGGCGGATAATTCCACGTCCGTTGGCCGCCAGGCAAATCGGCGAGTCGATATTGCCATTTTTGCCAATGATAAACTTAAAGGCGTAGCCAAGAATAAGGTCGATGGATAAGTCTTTTTGCCTGCCTATCAGATAATCATTATAGAAAAAACCCGCTTGAGAGAGCGGGTTTTTTAAAATCTATTTATTCCTGAAATTATTCCTCTGAAATTAAATGAGCCCGGCCAGTTATATATTCGCGCAGGTGTCTGTTTTCAACTTCGACCTGATTCAGGCGAACCTTGACGATATCTCCGATAGAGATAATGCCGCACAGATTGCTTTCGCTGTCAATTATCGGGATATGGCGAATGCGGTTCTGGGTAATTAAGCCCGCGATGTAATCCAGATCATCTTCAGGGACGCCGATTATTAAATCGGTGGACATAAAATCTTTAATTTTCTTTCCTTCAATATCGCAGTTGAATTTATTCATCATTCTCATTAAATCACGTTCGGTTATTATACCGGAAACGGATTGGGAATCATCCAAAACGACGAGCGATCCGATCTTATGTTTATTTAGGGCTTTCATCGCCTCGCCGACGGTCAAATTCTCATTTATCGTCAGGGGATGTTTATGAAAATCGTCTAAAATATCTTTTACCTGCATGAGACCTCCTTATCACCTCTGATGGGTATAACTTATACGCAGCTCATATTGTTCCATTGAAAAATAATGAGAAAAGAGGCAGCCGCATAAAAAAATAGAATGACAAGAAATTAGTCTTGCCCAAAGCATTTTCGATTCGTAGAATAGGCTAATGTCTGAAGATATAAAACACCTAATTGAAGAGATCAAGTCTGGCGGGAAATGTCCCGGTCATGTCGCCATTATTATGGACGGCAACGGCCGCTGGGCCAACGGGCGGGGGCTGAAACGCACCGAAGGCCATGTTGCCGGTGTAAAAGCGGTTCGGAAAGTGGTCGAGATTGCTTCGGAAATTGGGGTTAATTATCTTACACTTTATACTTTTTCGATTGAAAACTGGAATCGACCCAAAGATGAGGTCGCTTCATTGATGCAGCTTCTGTCAAGGACAACCTTGCAGGAGCTTGATGATTTAATGAAAAATAATGTTCGGCTGATAGCAACAGGGCGGATTGAAGAATTACCTCTGGCCAGAAAAAAAGTTCTTAAATCGGCTATTAAGAAAACATCAAAAAATACCGGATTAACCCTCAATCTGGCTTTAAATTACGGCGGCCGGACCGAAATTATAGATGCCGTTAGAAATATAGCCGACGATATTCAAAACGGCGAATTAACTTCTGGCGAGATTGATGAAAAACGATTCGCCTCATATCTTTATACCGCCGATTTGCCTGACCCGGATTTGCTAATCAGAACTTCGGGAGAAATGAGGTTATCCAATTTCCTCATCTGGCAGACATCATATACGGAAATATATATTACCGACACGCTATGGCCCGATTTCGATAAGTTTGATTTCCTGATGGCTGTTAAGGAATATATCAAAAGGGACCGGCGCTTCGGCCGGGTAAATTCCTGATGGTTTCAAAAAATTTAATCCAGAGGATAATAGTCGCGACCATTGCCATTCCGGTAATATTGTTTCTTATTTTTCGCGGTGGAAATTGGTTCCTCTATTTCATATTGCTATTATCGGGAATCGGGATGGTCGAATACTTGCGCGGAGGCAAATTACCGGCTGGATCGCCATGTTTTTATCTCCCCCTTTTAGGTGTGCTTACTTCTGTTTATTTAACCGCAACCGGCCACGCCTCGTTTGGATTGTACTGCCTTTTGGGAGTATTTTTGGTAATTGGAATTATCCTGGCGACCGGAAAAGATCCCGTAAAAAACCTGAATGATAAGCTAACCTATATAGTCTGGGGCAGTTTTTATATTGGCCTGCTTTATCCTTACATTTACATGATTCGCGGTAATGCGGTTTGGATGGATCCACCTCCCGGACGCTGGTGGCTGTTTTTCCTGATGGGCTCATTGTGGGTGGGGGATACGGCGGCAATGTTTTTTGGCAAGCAATTCGGAAAACATCAACTCGCACCGGCAGTTTCACCCAATAAAACTATCGAAGGTTTTATTGGAGGATATATTGGCGTATTTTTGGTCGCCCTTATTTTTAAGATTTACTGGCTCACAGAAATTGAGATTATTCACTTTGTTATACTGTCGGTATTGATCGGAACGTTTGGGCAATTGGGCGATCTGGTTGAGTCGCTTTGGAAACGCTCGATAAATATTAAAGATTCTTCGGCAATAATCCCCGGTCATGGCGGAGTATTGGATCGATTCGATTCACTGCTCTTTGCCGCGCCGGTTGTATATTTATACCTGAAATATGTTATGAACCTGTAATGGTTGTGAAGATTCTTGATTTTATATTCATGAGCCGTCCCATGCTCCTCATTCCGGTTTGGACGGTATATCTCCATTATCTCTCAGACTGCACTGTTTCCGGATACGGAAATGCCTCTATTAATTTGCAATTTATCTGGCAGCTGATTGTGTTGGGCCTTGTTTTTGCCGGTACTTATATCATCAACCAAATTTTCGATATCGAATCGGATCGCGCGAATAATAAATTGTTTTTTCTCCCAGGGGGGATTATATCGATAGAGGCCGCCTGGATTTATTATGGATTATTAACTGCGGCAGGATTGGGTTTCGCCTATTTCATTTCACGACATACGTTTTATGTGGCTCTCTACATCGTCATTTTGGGAATTATGTACTCGGCTCCGCGCATCAGGCTGAAAGATAATCTTTTCGGAGGTCTACTCGCGAATGCCGTTGCCTATGGATTTCTTATTCCTTTTATGATTGGACTATTTTGCGCTGGCAGATTACCGGCTTTATCGAGTATTCCGTATTTTCTGGCCATAGCGACCGGATATATATTGACGACCCTGCCCGATTATGAAGGCGATGTGATATCAAATAAGCTTACTGTGGCCGTTGTTTTAGGCGAAAGAGGAGCTTTGATATTGGCTTTATTATCGGCTCTTGCGACCGGAGTAATTTCTTATCTTATCAGTAATTATGAGATGACGATAGTCGCCGGAATAACTTCATTGTTAGTCGCGATTCTCCTCTTCAGACAAAATAAGTCGCTGCTCCTATTTACCTGCAAGTTTCCTATCCTGTTATTAACTCTCTTGGCTGGCGCTCATTATCCGTTCTATCTCGCGTTTCTTTTGTTGACAATCACTTTGACAAGATTCTATTATAAGAAACGATTTGATATCATTTATCCGAAACTGAGTTGATAATATGAAACGTTTATCATTTTTAATTCTTATTGTTACGATTTTAATCGGATGTCAGGGGACTCCCCGTTACGGCGGCGGAAGGCATACCTCCGAAGGCGAAGCCCAGGCCAAAGTCAAACAAACCAAAGCCAAAAATTATGCCGTCGATCCGATTGCCATGGGCAATATTATCGACCGCTACCTGGGCAAACCATACGCTGGCCGCAGTGCAAGCGAGCGGGGATATGATTGCTCAGAATTTGTCGGAGCTATTTATCTCGATTACAATTCAGTTCATCTGCCTCGTTCGACCGACAAGCTTTGGAAAGCCGGCCGCATCGTCGAAGGCGGCGATGTTTTCTTTGGCGATCTGGTTTTCTTCGATACCGGGGGAAAAGGAGTATCACACGTCGGTATTTATATTGGATTCGATGAGTTCGTTCATGCTTCGAGTTCCAATGGTATTATTATTTCTAATATAACTGAAAAATACTGGAAAAAACGATTCCTCGGCGCCCGAAGAGTGGTGGAGTAATTCCCTCGGAAACAATTCCTCGCCTTTGTAATTGAGAAATTCATCATTAATTACTCAAATCTGTTTTTCGATTAATTTTCGCCAATGTGAGTAATGTGTGTGCGATAAAAAGTGAAAAACAAAATGCCCACATTCTCTAAATTTTCGACGCTTTTTTCCGATAAATATAAAGATTGAATTATATCGCGCAGGTAACAGGAAATTTAGTTTTCCAAAAGCTATGTCCATGTTGCTCTTCCTTTGAAATAGCCCGGCCAACAACCCACCTGGCCGGGCTTTTCTTATCGGTGAATGTTAGTGAATAAAAAATTCTGGCACTCGTTACAATTTTTTTCGTTATTAATTGCGGTATGAATGAGAAACTGATAATAAAACTGAAAAACCTGCCCAAAGGACCCGGCGTCTATATGATGAAAAATGCCCGGGGGAAAATCATCTATATCGGCAAAGCCAAAAATCTCAAAAATCGCGTCAAGTCGTATTTTATGAGCCGAGGGCAGTCTGATTTCAAAACGGCGGTTTTAGTCAGGCAGATTGAAGATATCGAGCTTCTCGCTACCGATACCGAAATCGAAGCATTGATTCTCGAAGCCAATCTCGTTAAAGAACACAAACCGCGCTACAATGTTAATCTCAAGGATGATAAACGATTTCCATATTTGAAGCTGACTGTCAATGAACCGTATCCGAGGTTGATGGTCACTCGCCGCGTCCTGCGTGACGGCTCTCGTTATTTCGGGCCATACACAAATGCCATCATGATGCGCAGGACGCTGAAATTTCTGATGCGGCATTTTGGAATTCGTTCCTGCAATTATGAAATCCCTTCATCTACGGGTCGTAAATACAAAGTTTGCCTCGATTATCATATTGGGCGCTGCGCCGGAGCATGCATTGGCGAAGAAACTCAGGCTGACTATAAAAAGCATGTTGATGCCGTAATTATGTTTCTCTCCGGACGTCAATCCGATTTAATCGGCAGTCTAAAAGAGAGAATGCAATTCGCTTCGGGACAGACACTATTTGAAGAAGCGGCCCGGCTGCGCGATACAATTGAGGCGATGGAGTCGGTCTGGAGAAGACAAAAAGTTGACGCGGCCCAGGGCATTAATCGGGATGTCATTGCCTATGCCCGGGAAGATAACGATGCCGTTGCGGTTGTAATGCAGATACGCGAGGGGATTCTTATCGGCCGCCAGGATATGCAGCTGAAAGTCAATTCCGATATTTCCGGAGAGGAATTGTTATCCGGATTTTTGAAACAGTTTTATAATCATGCTGAAAATTTTCCTGAAGAAATATTCCTGCCGGTGAAGATCGCAGAAGAAAAACTAATTGAGAAGTGGCTGTCAAAGTCCAAAGGAATCAAGACGAAAATTCTTACACCGCAAAGAGGCGAAAAGGTTAAACTGGTGTCAATGGCTGAAGCGAATGCCCGGCTGGTTCTTGATGAGATGCTGCTGCAAAAGAAAAAATATTATGAACGAATCCCCGCCTCGGCGGCGGCGTTGCAAAAAGCTCTCGACCTCGACAAGGCGCCCCAAACGATCAGCTGTTTTGATATTTCCAATCTGGGCCAATCCGATAAGGCCGCCTCGCTTGTTTATTTTGAAAAAGGGAAGCCAAAAAAAACTGAGTACCGGCATTTCAAAATCAAAACTGTCGAGGGGCAGGATGATTTTGCCGCCATGCGGGAAGTTATTACACGATATGTATTACGAAGACGAAAAGAAAATAAACCGCTCCCGGATTTGATGATGGTTGACGGTGGCAAGGGTCAGCTTTCAGTCGCGGTTGAAGTTTTGAATCAATGCAAAATTGAAAACCAACCCATAATCGGGTTGGCCAAAAAACTCGATGAAGTTTTTATACCTTACAAATCCGAATCCGTTTTTATTCCCAAAAATTCACCTGCATTAAATCTGCTAAAACGAGTCAGAGATGAAGCCCATCGGTTCGCGATTACTTATCATCATAACCTCCGTAAAAATCGGACAATAAAATCGGAACTCGATGATATCCCCGGAGTGGGGCCGTCGCGCCGAAAAATGTTACTAAAACATTTTGGTTCTGTTAAAAGGGTTAAGATGGCTTCTATCGAAGAAATAACAGCGCTAAAAAACATTTCTGCGGAACTGGCACAGAATATTTATAATTATTTTCATCATGAAAAAAATAAATAGCAGATTATTGTCCAAAACTATTGATTTTAGTCCATTTGATTTCATCACCGACAATGATATTATATTTGTCTGTAAATCCGGCGAGAACCTCAACGACATATTTGGTCGGGGCATCCGATTTATAAGTGCTCTTATCGAACGGTATGGCGTTTTTATGGATTGTCACAATTTCATTCCGGGCATTAACAAATAATAAATCCAATGAGAGAATTGTATTTTTCATCCAGAAGGAACGTTCGGTTTCGTCGGCGAAGATAAACAGCATCCCCTGCAATTCTTCCATCGTATTGCGGCGCATCATTCCATTAGCCTGTTCATAGCCGTTGTCTTTGATCTCGATGTCGATCGTGATAATTTCGCTTCCAGTACTTCTAACAAATGTCAGAGTTCCGTGCTTTTCGAATTCGGGAGAGGAAAAGACGGTTTTTGAGGGTGCGGGAAGCGGGTGGGTGGGTGGGGGCGTGCGCATATACTCCACAATCGCTAATGCTGCAATAGTAATTATGAATGCTCCGGCGATTGAATATATGATATATTTCTGTACCTTTTTGTTTCGCAGGTTATTCATAAATCCAGAATTAAAGTTATTATTAATAGCCTTTCTGCGTCTTTTCTTAGCCATATTACAGTATCAGATTTCAATCCCTATCTACCAAAGGATATATAATACAGGTGCTTTTGCAAACAACAAAAGTGATTGTCTTTTATAGTACAAAAAACTATCTTCAGTTTCATGCAAAATATTCCGGAAGAAATATATTCAGTATCAGCTGTTAATAAAATGGCGAGGTTCACCCTCGAGGAATCGTTTCCGTCTATCTGGGTTGAGGGTGAAATATCAAACTACCATCTTCATGGTTCAGGCCATCGCTATTTTTCTCTAAAAGACGACGTTTCTCAACTCCGCTGCGCCATGTGGAGCTCAAGCGGGACTGGTCTCAAATTCGAGCCTAAAGACGGTTTGAAAATCCTGGCTAACGGCAATTTAACCGTATATGAGCGTGGCGGGTCATATCAATTAATCGTCAAAAAGCTGTTGCCGACCGGGATGGGCGAGTTGGAACTGGCTTTTCTGCAATTAAAAGAAAAGTTGGAAAAAGAGAACCTTTTTTCGCCTCAGTATAAAAGAGAATTGCCCCCGTTTCCGGTGAGAATTGGTGTTGTGACTTCTCCGACCGGGGCAGTTATTCATGATATTTGCCGCGTCATCAAAAGACTTAATCCAAAATTGGATATTATCTTATGGCCATCAGACGTCCAGGGTGATACTGCCGCCCCGCAGCTTGTGGAAGGAATTGTCGAACTGAATCGGTATGGGCAAGTTGATGTGATTCTAATCGGGCGGGGGGGAGGCTCTCTCGAAGATTTATGGGCCTTCAATGATGAACGAGTCGTCCGGGCGGTTTTCGATTCTGAAATTCCGATAATTTCGGCAATCGGACATGAAGTCGATATCACTCTGACCGATTTGGCGGCCGATTATTCGGCGGCAACGCCGTCGATGGCCGCCGAGATGATTTCCTGGCCGCTTGAGGGATTTCTAAAACGAATATTACAGAACCTGCAGGGTATGGGCGGTGCTGTTAAAATATTGTATAGAGATCAATTTCACCGATTTTTCGATTCAGTTAAATCAAGAATTTTCGCCAATCCCGAGATTATGCTCGAATCGCGATATCAACGGCTTGATCAACATATTAAACTTTTGGGCTTGCTATCCAAAAGTCGGTTTGATACCTTTCGGCAATCGGCCGTGAATAGGATATCGCGGTTGGAGGCGTTGTCACCTCTGGCGGTTTTGGCGCGAGGGTATTCTGTTGCCCGAAGCGCCCCAAAGAAAAAGGTTATAAAATCGGTGGAAGATATTTCGGTTAATGGTTTTATGGAGACTATTGTTGGCGACGGATCGATTTTTTCGAAGGTCAATAAAAAAGAAAAGAAAAATTGAATATGCCGGTTAAAAAAGAGTATAAAGATTTTGAGGGCGCAATAAATCGCCTTGAAGAGATTACAGAGCAATTAGAATCAGGTGAGTTGAGCCTTGAGGATTCTATTACATTATATACAGAAGGCGTCGAAATTGCCGGAATCTGCAATAAAAAACTGACTGAGGCCGAGGGCAAAATAACCAAATTGACAAAAATCGCCGATAAATTCCAGTTGGAGGATTTTGCCGGGGCAAATGATGACTGAGAACACAAAAGTGACCGCTCCCGCGTATCTGATTGAAAAATCAAAACTCATCGAGGATTATTTACTGGAATATTTACCATCGCCAGACGTATATCCTCATGTTTTACATGAGGCGATTAGATATTCGGTTATGGCCGGCGGGAAGAGACTTCGTCCGGTTCTGGCTTTGGCCGCTTACGAAGCCTGCGATGGTGATGGCCAGGAAATCTATAAGGCGGCGGTGGCTTTGGAATTAGTGCATACATATTCTTTGATTCATGATGACCTGCCTTGCATGGATGATGATGATCTCCGGCGCGGCAGGCCTACGCTGCACAAAAAATACGGCGAAGCAATTGCTCTTTTGGCGGGCGATGCCCTCCATGATTTTGCTTTCAGATTAATGGCTGAAACCGGACGAGCCGATGTAGTCTTAGAACTCGCCAAGGCAATCGGCACCGGCGGAATGTTGGGCGGCCAGATGGCTGATATGGAAGCCGAGGGACGCAATATTAATTTGAAAGACGTGGGATATATCCATAATCATAAAACAGGAAAACTCATTCGAAGCGCCGTCCGAATTGGTTCAATACTCGCAAATTCCAATGATAAGAATCTTCAAGCTATTACGCTATACGGCGAAAAAATCGGATTGGCTTTTCAAATAATTGATGATATTCTGGATATTGAGGGCGATACCAATTTATTGGGCAAGCCAATCGGCTCTGATTCAAAAAATAAAAAGGCAACTTATCCTTCGGTGATTGGGCTATCAAAATCGCATGAAATCGCAGGACAATTGATTGAAGAAGCGATTAACGCGGTCGAGAGTGTGTTGCCGAAATGCGATAATTTCATAAACATCGCCCGTTTTATTGGGGGACGACGGTATTAGTATGGAGAAATTATGTTTTTAGAGAAAATATTATCGGCGCAGGACCTCAAGAAGCTGTCGACGGATGATCTGAATCAACTCGCAGAAGAAATTCGTACTCATATAATTTCTACTATCAGCCAAACCGGCGGACACCTGGCCTCTAACCTGGGTGTCGTGGAATTGACTATTGCGCTGCATTATCTTTATAATTGCCCCGAAGATAAATTCGTATGGGATGTTGCCCACCAATCCTACGTTCATAAGCTACTGACCGGCCGCAAAGACAGGTTTAGCACCATCAGGCAATATGGAGGCCTGTCCGGATTTACCAAGCGGAGCGAATCGGAGGCCGACGCTTTTGGCGCCGGACATGCTTCAACTTCAATTTCCGCTGCTCTCGGTCTGGCTGAGGCCAATCGTTTGAATGGAATTGATAATGAAGTTGTTGCTGTTATCGGTGATGGGGCTTTGACGGGCGGTCTCTCTTTCGAAGGCCTGAATAATGCCGGGGCACAGCAAACCAATTTGCTCGTTATCCTTAACGACAATTTTATGTCGATTTCAAAAAATGTCGGGGCAATGTCAAAATATCTGACTCATATTCTCGCCGATGAATCATATAATAAATTAAGAGATGATGTCTGGCGATTTATCGGACGGCTAAAAAAGGCTGATAAAATTAAAGCGACCGTTCGGAATTTTGAAAAACAGGTCAAAGGTATCCTGGTGCCGGGAATAATCTTTGAACGTTTGGGCTTCAGATATTTTGGCCCGATTGATGGCCATGATTTACCAGTTCTATTAAAGACTCTTAAGCAGATTAAAGAGCTTAACGGTCCGAGATTATTGCACGTTATCACCCAAAAGGGGAGAGGCTACGAACCGGCTGAAAAAAACGCGACCAAATTCCACGGGATATCAGCTTTTAATAAGGTAACAGGTCAGACAAACAATTCATCCAAACTTCCTTCCTACACATCTGTTTTTGGAAAAAAGATAACCGAAATCGCTGAAAACGATCCCAAAGTTGTGGCAATTACGGCCGCTATGGCTCCCGGAACAGGATTGACTGAATTTTCAGAAAAACTGCCTGACAGGTTTTATGATGTGGGCATTGCAGAACAACATGCCGTCTGCTATGCCGCCGGCCTGGCCGCCGGTGGAATGCGTCCCGTAGTGGCGATTTATTCTACATTCCTGCAACGGGCTTATGATCAAATTATACATGATGTCGCCCTGCAAAAATTACCGGTTGTCTTTTGTCTTGATCGGGCCGGATTGGTTGGAGAAGACGGTCCGACGCATCACGGCGCCTTTGATATTAGCTATCTGAGGGCAGTCCCTAATATGATTATTGCCGCGCCCGCTGATGGCGATGAATTATGCCAGATGCTCGAATATGCCGTCAAAAATAAAATTGGACCGGTTGCGATTCGTTACCCGCGCGGGGTAATACCCTATGAACTCGGCAAAAATATTAATGACATCGTATGGGGGCAATGGGATGTTTCCGTGGGAGGTACTGATGTGGCAATCATTGCCACCGGCTCCATGGTGGTACAGAGCTATCCGGTGGTTGAACGATTGCGACTTGCCGGTATTAACGCATCACTAATAAATGCCCGATTTATCAAACCTCTCGATTTTGAAGCCCTCAAAGAGATTTCCGAAAGATTCAAATGGATTGTAACGGTTGAAGAGAATAGTCTCTTTGGAGGTTTCGGATCCGCGGTTCATGATTATCTGAATTCAATTGACTATCGTGGCAGATTTCTAAATCTCGGAATCCCCGATAGATTTGTTCAGCACGGTAGCCGCAGTTTGTTACTCAAGGAAATAGGACTCGATGAAGAAGGGATTTTTCGCAGAATAAGCGCGATGTTCAAAAACAAGCGCTCATTTCTTAATGTCTTTCAGCTTGGAAATGGCAAACGAAACGCTAACGAGATCAGGAAATCGAAAACTGATTTTAAGGAAGAAAAATCGATTTCCAAAATTTCTGAATTGGGAAAAAATAAATAATGCGCCTGGGAATTGTACCCAATATGAATCGCCCTGATGCTGAAAATGTTATTCAGCGGATTATTTCATGGGGTAATAAAAATGGCGTCGCGTTGATATTTGCCTCGCCCATGGCAAATGAATTAAAATTAAATGTCAAACGAGTTCCCGTCAATGAACTGCCCGATAAATCCGATGTTATCATATCTTTGGGAGGCGATGGCACCTTGTTATCCTCTGCCAGGGCAGTAAAATCTACCGGTATTCCAATTCTCGGAATTAATCTCGGTTCGCTTGGATTTCTAACGCAATTAACTCCTAAGACGCTGGAACAGACTCTGGATTTGGTTCTTGAAGGCAAATATATTCTTGAAAAAAGAATGGTGGCGGAAGTTGAACTGGAAAACGGACAGGAATTGGAATCTCCTTTTGCCCTGAATGAAATTGTCGTCGATAGAGGTCCGATTTCCCGAATTATTAACCTGGATTTGTATGCCGACGACTACTTTATCTGCTCATATGCGGCTGACGGGTTGATAATTGCAACGCCGACCGGTTCGACCGCATATTCACTGGCGGTAGGCGGGCCGATAATAAACCCTCTTATGAATGCTTTCATTGTCTCCCCAATTTCAGCTTTTTCATTAACGACTCGGCCAATTGTTTTCCCCGAATCCTGCTCCTTAAGAATTGTGACACGCAGTAAACACAGTGATCCAATAATGACTCTGGACGGGCAGGTTTTCTGTAATTTATCGCGCGAATCAAGTTTTATTATCCGAAAAGCCGATTTTTGCATTAATTTCATTGTTTTTCGAAATAATTCATTCTACGATATTTTGAGGAATAAACTGCACTGGGGGCGTCTCCCTGAAGCTAATCCCGATTGACGGGAATTTTATTAATTATTGTACATCTTGAGTTGAATTTTCGTATATTATTATGGGGATATTATGCTGACGAATTTTGGCATCCCCAAATAAAATTTGATATTTCTTTCGATTGTGCGTCATGATATTGTTATAAAACCTTGTTTTGTTAAAAGGGGTTTGTGTATGAAATCAAGACATATGAATTATATCCTTTGCGGAGTAATTTCAATCCTGTTTTTAGTTGGGAATTCGATATCTTACGGATGTGAATATAATTTGTGCGGGACATCATCCCTGGGCTTATTAAAGACTAATACTATCAACTCTTCGCTTGAGATTCACTCCTATACATTTAGTGTCCAGGACGGGGATAATGTGATGGTTCGAATGGCGCGAACGAGTGGGACGTTCCAGCCTCGAATTGAACTTTGGGGTCCAAATAGTAATTTGCTGGACGTTTCTGGTTCCGGAGCGGGATTCGCTGAGATTATTAATAAGAAAATGCATCAGAATGGATATTGCCGGCTTTTATGCTATGATTATGACGGTCCGGGAAGGGGTGGATACGCCTTTTCGCTTCAGCGAACAAATGATCCTGTGGGAGCAAGGAGATTGAATTTCGACGCGACAATAATTGATACTTTAACATCTTTCGCTCAGCTAATATCATATAAACTTACCCTTAATAAAGGAGATGCATTTATAATCCAAATGGTACGCTTGAGCGGCGGAATTACTCCCCGGTTGGAGCTTTTTTTTCCTAATGGAGTTTTATTACAATCGCGTATTGATCCATTTGAAGCTGTATCAATAATTAATTCCGTGCCGATTGCCGGAGAGTATTCCATTCTTGCCAGCGACGCGCAAATCAACGATACCGGTACTTTTGCCATCATTTTACATCGTCTTCCGACTGACGTCGATAACTGGGCGGAACTTAATCCGATGATATACAACCTGAGGCAGAATTATCCCAATCCGTTTAATCCCTTCACCCGAATCGACTTTAATTTGCCAAAATCTTCTTTTGTGGAACTCGACATTTATAATATATTGGGCGAGAAGGTTCGATCCTTGATTTCAAAAAACATGGCGGCCGGACAGCATTCGATTATGTGGAACAGTAAAAACGATAATGGCCGGGACGCGGCGTCAGGAGTTTATTATTATCGCATCACAACCGATGAATTCACCGCCAGCAAAAAGATGTTGCTTTTGCAGTGACCGAATAAAAGATTTTCAATG
>JBDREQ010000033.1:0-37658 GCA_043819555.1 Candidatus Zixiibacteriota bacterium
GTTGATGCGATTTGCCTGATCGAGCAGCCCGAGGCTGATAATCTGGAAATCTCACACCGCTCTTCAAGGTTAAATTGTTTGTATCTATGTCCCATAACACCTCTACGAGGTGTTGCACTTCGTTTGTGAACTTAGGGCATCCACGCGGAGTTTACATCATGATAAAAAGTTAGGAGTTCTTCATAGGCTGTATGGATTCCCGCTTCCGCGGGAATGACACAGGTGGGGATTGTCTTTGGCAGGAGCCCTTTGGGCTCCTGCCCTGCAAGAGAAATAAAGGATTGTTGTAATGCGTTGGATATTTGATGAATAAATTAAAAAAAGGCTGGTTTGGGTGGGCCCGCCTGTGGGAAATAACAGTTATTTTAAGCGCAGATGTGGACATTTGCCGCCCACATAGTTAAAAAAAAAGGCGGGCTCAAAGTGAACCCGCCAAATGTATAAATAATAGCCTTGGTATTTATAATTCGCGCCAGGCGAAGGCCTCATAATCATCGACGGATTTTCTTTGCAGGTTTGCAAGGTCGCGATCATAATGAAAGCAGGCACCTTTATCCAGTTTAATTGAATTACCTACTAATGAGCCGTATACCTGAGTCGTTTGATCATACTGAATGTGTGCGTCGGTTCCATAAAACGCTCCGTTGAAGATATTTCCCTGGTCAAATTGCAAAAGAGGTCCATTTGAGAAAAATAGGGCATCAGACGGTTTACCGGTTTCATTAAAGACGGAGTTTTGGGCAAAGTGGACAGTACCGGTAACATAAATAGTAACCTGTGCGCCAGCGGCAAGAGAAATACGGGAATCCTGCCCGAGAGTAATATCATCAAAGAAATAGACGCCACTCTGTAATACAATATCACCGGAAGAACCAAGCGTCAAATCCTTGGTGCCGTTGTTATAGTTAAAATTGCTTCCCGATATACCGGTCATGGCAATGCTGTTTGATTCCGCCCAACTGTATTCGGAAGCCGGAATTATATCCAGATTAACTGAGTCTGCATTAGAAGTAGTGTCGCCATTAATAGTATTACCGGGACCTAATGAAATACCTCCGGCAGTTGCAACCGATATGCCACCGCCAAAAGTTACGCCTTTGCTGGAGCTGACGGTGCCGTTGGAACCAATATCAGCCATTGAGTCCAGGATTGTTGCTGCATAAGTCCCTGAATCAGAATTGTAAGAATCGGTGCAAGTATTTCGGTCCAAAATAATCGAGCTATCGCCAAACATGGCATGAATAAATGGATACGTGACTGTCGGCGTCATAAGTACTTCAATATTGGTGACGCCGTCTTTAAATGTTCCAGTTGCGGTAATAAGAATTGTATCAGCCAATAATGAATCGGCGGCGCTGTCTTCCACAACCACAGTGTAAACACCGTTAGCCAAAGCTATGTCAGCATATCCGGTGCGCCAGGTGAAGTCGTCAACAACTTCTAAAATGGCCCGTTTGGCACCGGCATCGGCGATATAGAATGATTTATCGGTTTCGACCTGATACCCGGATAATTCTATATCGGTGTTGGATGTCTGCACCGCCAACATACCGATAATAGTCAGCATGGCGAGCAAGCTTAGCGATATAAACAGCGCTCCGCCACGATTATTCTTAATTATATTTATCATAACGAATCCTTTTCATTACAACGTCATGTTATGAATTAAAACCCTCTCGGCGGAGGTATAAATCCGGTAACCCTCATTATCCTGATAATCCAGATCGGGATTTTCGGATTGAACTTTGACAACAACTTCTATAGTATTGGCGGTTACTGCCGTAAAATCGATATCATTGATGAAGTCAGAAAATATTTCAGCGGCCCCGCTATTGACCTTCTTCATCAGCTTTTTGGGGTGTAATGGTTCGCGCAACTTTGCAATGGCCGGATATTCATAGGTGGTGTAAGGCTGAAGGTAATATATAATCGTATCGACCGGCTGGGTAATGCTGGTGAAGACATAAAGACTATCGCCCACAATGGCGTAAGAATCATGCGCTCCGACTTTGTATCCGGCGGTGCGAAGAGCCTTGACTATTTCCTGAAGACTGGCGCGGCTGTTCTGCTGCATATCGGAAATGTTTCCCTGAGCCAAAGTTTGTCCCTGCACTTTTATATAAAAATTAAAAGCAGCGGCTGAAACGATGCCAGTTATCAGTAAGGCTATTAAAACTTCAGCGACCGTAGTTCCTCTGGAATTTGTTATTTTTTTCATATCCTTCAAACCTCGGTTATTGGAATATATATGTGCTCGATGACGATGAACGATTCAGATTCTGGTGATCCAGCCAGGAAACCGCGACCGTTATCTGGACCAGCCCGGCGGGAATAAGAGAATCAGTGGTGTTGTCTTCCATCACAACCGTTCGCGTGAATACTCCGGGGTCGCCCGATGAATAGCCGGTACAAATTGTATCGCGGCCCATTTCATTTTGGCCGACTTCGCCTCGCTCCCAGACAACCAGATCGGCGTCTTTAAAAGGCAGAGCAGGCAAAGGGTCCATTCCTTCGTAAAGCTCAATTTTTTCTTTGATGAGATTGGTTACGAACGAATTATCGCGGGCAATTACATTACCCTTGACAGAAAGGATAAACATTGGCGTCAAACCCAATACTCCACAGCCCAGGATTAGAATCGCAATCATGACTTCGAGTAAACTCACGCCTTTTTCATTTTTTATCAGCTTCGACATAGATTTATTCCTCATTTTCAGAAGTTATATGTACAGATTTCATGCCGCTTTGTGATATATTGGGAAAGAGGCACAATAAGACTTGTATCTTATTGTAATAAAAATAGATATGATTAGTTGGCGATCCCGGTTAGGGCCGGTTATTTTGGTAAATTTTATGGGTAAAAGGCAATAATTATAGGGTGATTCCCATAGTTCGTGGTAACCATCATGCACTTTTGTTAAAGATTGACTTAAGGGTAATCCAGAATTAGGTTATCCTGATGGCGAAGCTGGAATTTACAACCGATATTCAATTTCTTAAAGGCGTTGGCCCCAGGCGGGGAGAAGTTCTTAAGGCACACGGGATCGATACTGTCGGGAAACTGCTCTACTATTTCCCTCGCAAATATATCGATCGTTCCGAAGTCGATACTATCGGGTCTCTTCAGGAAAACGATTATAAGACAGTCATCGGGAAAGTTCTTACCAAGGGCTTACTCAAGGGTGGCAAGACGCGGCTGGAAGTTATTATCGGCGATGAAACCGGGCACTTGTCGCTTATGTGGTTCGCCGGATATCGATATCTGGAGAAGCAATTCCAAAAGGGCGATCTGCTGGCCGTGACCGGAACGGTTACATATTTTCAGGGGAATCAGATGCTCCATCCCGAGTATGAGTTTATCGGTGGGGAAGGCGATGAGCAGATTCATACGGGCCGAATCGTTCCGATTTATCATGGCACGGCAGAGTTGAATAAAGTCGGATTGACATCCCGGACAATTCGCAAATTGATTAAGACGGCGCTGATCTCTCTTGAAGAAAATATTAAAGAATATTTACCGAATGAAATCATTCAAGCTGAAAAATTGAAATGTCTGCCCGAGGCCATTGAAAATATTCATTATCCTGAGGATGCTAAATCGGCCCGGTCGGCGAGACAGCGGTTGGCTTTTGATGAACTTCTGTTTGTGCAATATTTGATATATAATCGCAAGGCCAAATATAAAGAAAAGGAAAAATCCAAACCATGCGCCCGCCCGGGTAAATTATTTACTCAAATCCTCGACGGCTTGCCCTTTCAGCTAACGCCGGGACAGAAAGGCAGTCTTGATGATATCGTAAACGATATGACTTCGAAAAAATCGATGAATCGTTTGCTGCAAGGGGATGTCGGGTCGGGCAAAACCGTTGTGGCAATTCTGGCGGCGGTTCTGGCGGTCGAAAACGGCGGTCAGGCGGCGGTCATGGCTCCGACTGAAATATTGGCATCCCAGCATTATTCGGGATGGAAAGAGATTCTGGATGCATGCGGGATTAAATCCGGTCTTCTGATCGGTTCGATCAAAAGCAAAGAAAAAAAAGAGATTATCGGCGTTCTGGAATCGGGGGAGATTGATATTATTTTCGGAACGCATGCGATTATCAGTAAAGCGGTCACTTTTTCCAATCTGCGTTTGGTTGTCATTGATGAGCAGCATCGATTTGGCGTAATGCAGAGAAGCAAGCTGGCCGACAAAGGGGACATGCCGGATCGCCTGGTGATGACGGCAACACCTATCCCGAGAACGCTGGCAATGACGCTATATGGCGATTTAGATGTATCCACCATTCCTGATTTGCCTCCGGGGAGAAAACCGGTCAAGACAGTTTGGCGGTTCGCTTCAAAAATTGGTGAGATTTATAGATACATCGATGCGGAATTAAATAAGGGCAATCAGGCTTTTGTTATTTATCCTCTGGTTGAGAAATCAGAGAAGATGGATTTGCAGGCCGCCGAAGAGGGGTATAAAGAACTCGTCGAACTATTGCCGCATCGAAAAATCGGTCTGGTCCACGGGCGGATCAAAGCGGATAAGCGGGACAAAACAATTGACGACTTTCATGGTGGAAAGCTTGATATTTTGGCGGCGACAACTGTAATTGAAGTCGGTATTGATATTCCCAATGCCAATATACTGGTGATCCAGCATGCCGAGAGGTTTGGGTTATCGCAGCTTCATCAAATGCGGGGGCGAGTCGGCCGCGGCGAACGGCAGGGATTGACCGTGGCGGTGGCGTATAAGCCAATGTCGGATATTGGGCGCAAGCGTTTGGAATATTTCACATCAACAACTGACGGCTTTAAGATTGCTGAGGCTGATTTGGAGTTGCGAGGTCCGGGCGAATTTTTGGCACTCGGCAGCATGGTTTGCCCGAGTTTCGAGTCGCCAATCTGGTATTGGATCAGGAACTGCTTGTCGCGGCCCGCAAATGGGCGGAAAGTCTGTACCGTAATCGCCATGATAAAGAAAATGAAATACGATTTTTATTGAACCATGCCGCCGTTTTTTCTAATATGAAGCCGGAATTGGTGGATGTCGCTTAATAAAGTAATTGGGAGTATAATATGACGGACGAGACCAAAACAATTAATCCTCTGTTTCTGCAACTGGTAATTTCATTACAGTCGGCTGCCTGGTATCAGATGGGAAAAACAATCTCGCCGGTTTCGGGTAAGATTGAGAGGGATTTGATCCAGGCCAAAGTTTCAATAGATCTACTGAACATGCTTCAGGAAAAAACAAAGGGGAATTTGCTTGACGAAGAACAGAAGATCCTTGATTCAATGGTGTATAATCTTCAGATGAATTATATTGATGAGTTGGAAAAAGACAAAAAAGAGCCCAAGGCACAAGGGAATAATTCGCCGGACGATAAAGCATCTGAAGAAAAGAGCAAAAATCCCGGAACCGAAACGCCAGAAGATAAGTAAACTATTAAAAACAACCGCTTAAATATGCCGAAACGGCTTGATTATTTCCATCCTATAAGTATATTTTAATGGGGAAGATATTGATATGAACCGATCGGATAAATATATACAATTTGTTGATACCTTTGGGCGATCGGTCAGGGAAAACGAAATAATGTCCTCGTACACAACGTTCAGGACGGGAGGACAAGCGGATTTATTTATAGACGCTTCGGATACTGATAGCCTGTCACGAGCCATAATACTCGCGAGAAGATTATCGATTCCATATTTTGTGATTGGTCAGGGAAGTAACCTGCTGGTCAGTGATACCGGTTTTCGAGGGTTAATAATCCGGAACTGCATCCGGCGCATTGAGGTACAAAGTAATGATATAATCGCCGGGGCTGGAGAGATGCTCGATAAGATTGTTGATTTTTCGGCCGAATGTTCTTTGACAGGATTTGAATTTGCAGCCGGAATTTGGGGCACGATCGGCGGCGCGATTTATGGCAATGCCGGGGCTTACGGAAGCAATGTCGGGAAAATACTGAAATCCGCGGAAATAATGGATGACAAAGGTAATCTAAGAACTATATCCGGAGATGAACTTGGATTTTCGTATCGGCATTCACGATTGAAGGAAACCAACGATTTGATAATCTACGCGACTTTTGGCCTTACTTCAGGGAATAAGGATGATATCACGGGCAAAATTCAGGAAATCCGGAATGATCGATTGCGGAAACACCCATCCGAAACCTGCAGCGCCGGTTGCTTCTTCAAGAATGTCGAAGACGCTTCGCAGCCTCATGGAAAATTACCGGCAGGAAAGCTCCTTGATGATATTGGGGCGAAAGAGATGACCTGCGGAGGGGCGGGCGTGTTTGAAAGGCACGCCAATATTATAATAAATAAGGGAAACGCAACGTCAAAAGATATCAGGCAACTGGCCGATAAATTGAAAAGAGCGGTCAAAATGAAATTTGGTATTGATTTGCAGGAAGAAGTTATTTGTCTGGGAGATTTTTGACAAAGGAGGTATATATAGCGACTTGATAATTAGATAAACTTAACGCCTTGATTTTTTGATTAATGATTAAAAGGCTCAACAAATTAATAATTAGTATTATCCCTGTTATTTTGGGAGTTTTGTGTTTGTGCGTTGCAGCGCAGGCCGCTCCTCCTCAATTCCGAGGGTCCTTAAGATATCCGACCAATATGTTCGCGCCCTTCCCGGAAGGAAGATCTCCTGAATTCCGGAAGCGTTTAGTCGCGACAATATCACCTGCAGACAATGTATTATTGATGAATTTACGTTTTGGGAAACAATACGAATTTGAATATGATCTATCAGATTTTTCCGTTACATATACAAAATTACTGCGGGATAATAGTAAACTGACTCCGGTTACTTCCGAATATGGCATCTTTGTTACCCGGCGACTTGAATCGAATTTGGGTGAACTGAGATATGAATCTACCCGAGGTTCATTGGCTAAGGACCAGCGCAACAAGGCGGGCGGATTATTCCAGATCAGTATTCCTATCCCTTCCCGAGCTTTTGAATCAATTTTCGGAGAGGGCGGAGCCAGTCTCAAAGTATCCGGGTATCGAAAAATCTCATTTTTAGGCCGCTCGACATGGACAGATAAGCCGCAGACGGCATTTAATCGACAATCAAAATTCCCTACATTACAGATGGAGCAAATCTATCGCTTTGATATTGAAGGAACGATCGGTTCAAAAATCAGCGTCAAGGTCAGTCAGGATTCTCGCAACGATATTCCTCTGGCGAATAAGCTGATTCTTAGATACCGCGGTCATGACGATGATGTACTGCAGACTATTGAAGCGGGAAATACGACGTTAAATTTACCCTCGACGAAGTTTCTTGCTTATTCATCCAGAGTTCAAGGTTTATTCGGAATTAAGGCAACTGCCCAACTGGCGGATTTATCCATTACCGCGATTGTATCCCAGGAGAAAGGAACAACAGAATCAATCGAAATCTCCGCCGGGGGATCGTCGTCGGCAACAAAAATAATTAAGGATATTGAGTACAAAAAAAATACGATATTTGATTTGGGCCGCAAACCCCTGATACGATCCTTATCGGATAATCTCCCCGAACCGGACAAATATGATTTTGCGCCCAGGGATTCCATTACCAAAATAATAGTGTACGTTGATGACAATACCAATGATGATACTCAAAGGTTTTCTCGCCAATTTGGAATTTGCTATATCGATCCGCAGGATACCACATCTGATGATCCTACAGGAGTCGAGTACCGCAAAGAAGGTTATTTTGAGGTGATGGAAGAAATCGATTATTTCATGAACCCGACGGAACATTATATCCATTTCATACGCCGGAGTTTGGATACCAGGGATTTAATGGCAGTTTATATGGAAATTTATCGGTCCGCAACTGGGTTGATCGATACGATTGGAAGTGTAAGCGATACGTTAAGGTTGAAATTGATAAAACCGGTTAGTATTACGACCGCCAATCATCATGTCTGGGAATATCAATGGAAGAATGTCTATTCTCTGGGCGGTACTAACTTGGAACTCAGCGAAATCGATGTCAATATATATAAAGGTAATCCGGTTGGAGGGGCGGTCGATCCGGATGATCTCCCCAATCAGGATGGCATACCGTACCTGCAGATTCTAGGACTTAATCGCGGAGATAATTTTGGCAACAAACCCCTGGATGAAGATATTGATCGAGCAGTTTATATCGATGAAATACTGGGTCTTTTATTCTTCCCAACACGCCATCCATTTAATTCACGATTTGTTCTCGATACTCTCGGAGATACGTTGGTATATGTCCCCGGCGGGGAAATCCCCGCCAATTCAATTGCTTTGAAGGATTCGATTCCTGAGATATATAACAGTCCCCAGATAGGTATTCAACAGCAATCGTCGGGTTATTATATGGCGGTTTCCACCAAGGGACGCGGGCAATCGGAGATTTCACTCAATGCCGCGAATATTATTGAGGGATCGGAAGTTGTTACATGGAACGGCCAACGGCTTACCCGGGGGACAGATTATCGTATCGATACTGATTTTGGGCGCTTAACGCTACTCGATGAAAAGTACACGGATATTAATTCCAATCTGTCGATAATGTTTGAAAAAGCGCCTTTCTTTTCATTGGCCAAGAAATCTCTGTTTGGAACGCGCATCGAGTACGCTCCGAGCAACGATTTCAAAGCGGGGGCGACGGTCTTATATAAATCTGATAAATCGACGAATCGCAAACCAAAGGTCGGTGAAGAAACATCGAAAACTCTGGTCTGGGACGCCGATTTAAGATATCGGTTTGAAAATCAGTTAATCACCAAAGCTCTGAATGTGCTTCCGTTTTTTTCATCGGAATCACCCTCCAATATGCAAATCTCGGCCGAATTGGCTCAATCGCGGCCGAATCCCAATGTTGATGGGCAGGTTTATATTGACGATTTTGAAGGCAGTCGCGATAATTTTTCTCTCGGCATTTTCCGGGGGATTTGGCGCCATGCTTCAAAACCGGTGCAGATTGATGATTCGTTGAATATTCGGGGAAAGGTCGCATGGCATAATCCCAAAGAGCAAATATCCATAAATGAAATTTATCCTCAAAGAGATATCGGTACCGGAGAGCAAGCGGGTACTAACATTCTCGAAATTCAATACAAACCGGTTGATTATTATATACGAGAAAGCGCTGTGGATTCGGCCGCGATTGATACTCTGCCAGTCGAACCAGAGCTGACCTGGAACGGCTTTATGCGCAATATTCCGGAAGGCGCCGTGTCACAGCTAACTCACGCTCAATTGTTGGAAATGCGCATAAAGGGCGACGTTGGAATTATGCATATTGATCTGGGGCGTATCACTGAAGATATCAACGGTGATGGCAGACTAACCGATGAGGATAGAGATGGGCTAAAGTTTCTGGATGAAGGCGAAGATGTTGGTATTGATGGCAATCCCGATGCGGCGGAATTAGGATATGATCCGGATAATGGCATTACCGATCCGGCCGGGGATAATTTTAATAATGATGATATTTGGCGGATTAATGGAACCGAAGGCAACGGTGCAGAAACGGGCGGGGATCCGGACGGTGGTGGTACTACTCCAGATACCGAAGATCCTGATTATGACGGATTTGAACAGGTTAACAGTTATTTCTCATATAGTATAGATTTGTCGGATACCACACAGTTTGAGGTTAGTGGAACGCGCAATGAATATAACTGGCGGACAATTCGTATTCCGCTGCGGGATCCAATCTCAATAGATACCATTATTGGCGAACCGGTATGGGAGAATATTCATTTCGCGCGCATCTGGTTTGACGGGGCGGATGAAAATCGTCTGGAGAATCCATACGTCATCCGGATTGCGGATATTGATTTAGTTTCGACAACCTGGGGTGATTCTCTGTTTATAGCGGATTCCATCAGAAGCGGACCGGTTGGTTTTGATGTTGCTGTTATCAATGATGAAGTCGATGAACGATATACTCCTCCTCCCAATGTAGAAGGCTATTTTGATCCATCACGAGATGTCACTGAGGCCGAACAATCTTTATTATTATCATACTCCAATCTAAATGCCAGAGTCATGGTGCATTCTCCGGATTCGGGTTTTGTCCTGGCGGCGGATACCGGGCTGGCGGTGCGGAAGTTCTACCGAGCCAGCAATTTTATGGGTTATGGCCATCTCAAAGCTTTCGTTCACGGCGGAGACAATGCCGATGAAGATTCGGTCATGTTTTTCTTCAGAGTTGGCGGCGCAAATCATTCCTATTATGAATACCGTACGATCCTTAAACCGGGGTGGCATAATGATAATCATGTCGATATTGATTTTGATAAAATCACGGGGCTGAAAGCGAAAATAATTGAGGATTATAAGAACGGCTCGGATTCATCGCTGGCTCGAACTGACGAAACGGGAAAATATTTTGTAAAGGTCCGCAGTTCTTTGCGCGAACCGTCTTTGACCAATATCCAATACTTCTCCATGGGTGTAATTAATCTTGACACAACCAAAGCCGCAAGCGGTGAAGTCTGGGTTGATGAGCTGCGTTTGACTGATGTGCGTGACGATGTAGGAATGGCGGCCAGCGTCAGCGTCAGCGGAAATTTATCGGACCTGGTGACCTATAATATGAGTTATTCCAATCAGGACGCCTATTACCGGGGAGTTTCATCGGCAACAAAGGGAGGGGCCGCCAACAATCTGGGTTCGGGAACAACCAAGAAAAGTTATTCATTTTCCGGGTCGTTACGTTTGGAAAAGTTCTTCCCTCGTTCTCTTGAGCTAAGGATTCCCTTAAGCTTTAACTGGTCGCAGTCAGTTCAGGAGCCTTTATTGCGATCGGGCACAGACATTACCGTACCAGATGAATTGAAGAAAATTGAAACAGCTGTCACCGTTAATAAGGGATTTAGCGTTTCTCAATCTTTCAACAAGAAGACAAAAAACATCCTTTTCGCGGCCTTCCTCAATCGTTTGAAGACGAAATTCAGATATAATGTTTCGAAAGGACATTCCGCCAATCAGCCGTATTTTTTTCGTGAAAACTATTCAGCAGATGCCTCATTCTCACTGTCGGTTAAAAATGTTCCCAAGATACAGCCATTGTTCTGGATGAAACCCTTTAAGGTTCCATTCGGAATTCCCCGGACTAATTTATATCTGTATCCGACTCAATTTGAAGTAAGCGGATCGATGGACAGCAAATTCTCTCAGTCCTTGAATCAAACCGGCGCCAATCCAACGACGATTCGTCGTGATTTTAGAGGCAGTTTGAGAACGACATTCAAAATCTTCGACAATCTAACCGGCGGTTTTAACTTCAGTACCAATCGAGATTTGATTGACCCCAAAACGGTTAATATAACTTTTAATCCCAAGGAATTCAAGTTGGGGGTCGAGCAGAGTTATCGGCAGGATTTCAAAGCCAATTATCAGCCGAAAATATTTAATTTCCTGACCCACAAAATAGACTATTCGACAAATTATACGGATACATATCGTAGCAGTCAAAATACCGGTCAATACCATAGCGCTTCGAATAATTTAAATATCAATTTAAATCTGTCTTTGAAGCATGAATCGTTATTTGGAACCAATAAAAGATCGCGGGGTGTTCGGCGGACCGCTAGTGAAGGAGGCGGTTCGGTATTTGGCGTTTTTGGAAAAGCTCTGACCGGTTTCAGGTATATAACCGACGCGATAAAACCCGTTTCGGTTAAATTTGGCGTGGGGCGCAGCCTGGCCTATCCGTCCATATCGCAAAAGGCCAATTTAAAATTCAGATTTGGTTTTTCCGAGGATCCCGGAGTCGAGCAAGTTTCCATTAACTCCGGTACTGTGCGCCAATCCAAATCGATAAGTCGATCGATGAGCGCCAATTCGGGGGTTAGTTTATTCTCAGGAATTAGCGCGGATGTCAAATATAATCGTTCTGAACGCGAAACATTTTTGACAAGTCCAACGATATCTATAAGTCAAACATGGCCGGATATTGATTTCAATTTCAGGTCCATCAAAGGCCTTTGGGTCATCGGAAAATTCTTGAATAAAATATCGCCAAGCTGCAAATTTACGCGGACGACATCTACAAAGCAAAGGAAAAACGAACCTCATCCTCATAATGAAAATATCGTTGAATCATTTTCGCCTCTGTTTTCATTTTCATTCGTGATGTTTAAGGCCATGCGATCATCGGTCAGGATCGAAACAAGCAAGACTACGGCCAAAAATATTAACGGCACCTTCGGCAATGTAACCGACATAACCAAGCGGGGTCAGAAGAGTATTTCATTTAAGACGGCTTATTCATTTACAAGTCCGCGCGGGATTAAATTGCCGATTTTTGGCCGTTTGAAATTTCAATCACAATTATCTCTGTCGCTTGATGTGTCATACAAGAAGAATAAATCCGAAAGCGCCAAAGAAACGGGCGGATATAAATTCAATCTTACCGAAGATATAACAAATCTCGCGATTTCACCACAGGCATCGTACAGTTTTTCGACAACGGTCAAGGGAGGTCTTCGGGCCCGGTGGCAGGATAGCAGCAATGCAAGAAATCGCACAAAGACACACACGCGCGAACTCGGCATCTGGGTTGAAATGAGATTCTAACTTAATCCGGGAGTTTTTTCAGGCAGCAATGAAAATCTGTATAGCGCCTCTTCAACTATTGCATTATATTGGTTCCTGACCATCACCGCAAAAAAACGGAATAAACCAATGTCAAAAAATAAATCCAATTTATTTTCAGGCTTGCGGGATTTTCCCTCAGTCGAAATTCTATCGGGGCATTCCTTAATAAAATCTTTCCATAGTAATGTCCCGAAACCTTTAATCCTGACAATAATCAAGGAAACGGTAGCGAATGAAAAGGAAAGGTTTCGGGCCGGCGACAAATCGATAAATATCGATAAACTTATCGAATTGATATGTGGAGAGCTAAATAAGCTGAACCACCAAATTCTGAGACCGGTCATAAACGGTACCGGGATAATTGTACATACCAATCTAGGGCGGGCTCCATTGGCAAAAAGTCAGATAAAAGATGCTGTGGAAATGGCCTGCGGGTATAGTAATCTTGAATATGATACTATTACGGGACAACGGGGTAAGCGCGGGATTTTGGTCGAGCATCTTCTGGCGTCACTATGTGGTACCGAAGGCGGCACCATGGTCAACAATAACGCCGCGGCGCTGTTTGTGATATTAAATACATTCGCCAACCGCAAAGAGGTGATAATATCTCGGGGGGAATTAGTTCAGATCGGCGGCGGTTTTAAGATTCCTGAGATTATGACTCGAGCCGGAGTTAAATTAATAGAAGTAGGAACGACCAATCGAACATCATTGAATGATTATAAAAAGGCCATAACTTCTAAAACCAGAATGATACTCAAAGTTCATCGATCCAATTTCATTCAAAGCGGGTTTGTCGAGGAAGCAACAATAAATAATTTGGCCGGACTATGCCGCGAGAATAACATATTATTAGCTCATGATCTTGGATCAGGGTTGATATCATTGCCGCAAGGATTAAAAATAAAAAATGAACCACTCGTTTCTGATGCGATCCGTGCTGGAGCAGATTTAACCTGTTTTTCGGGCGATAAACTTCTTGGAGCGGTCCAGGCAGGTTTAATTGTCGGATCTGAAAATCTAATTAAGAAAATAAAAAGCAATCCCATTTTCCGAACGATCCGTTGCGATAAAATATCTTTTGCCGTGATGGCCAAAGTACTATCGTCATATTTGCATGGCAATCATTTTAGTGAAATCCCGATCTGGATGATGATTGGCGCCACGCCGGCGGAATTGAAGAGGCGGGGCGAAGTGATTTTAAGCGCCGCGGGGAAGAATAATATGATTCTTCGGGCATCACACGCCTTTCTTGGAGGGGGGAGTACTCCGGAGCAGTCAATCCCGTCGCTGGTCATATCAATCAAAACAAAATCAAATCCAAATAAATTGGCGGCTTCATTCAGGAATTTTTCACCGCCGATAATCGGCCGAGTTGAAAACGATGAATTCTTAATCGATTTACGCACCGTATTTCCTGAACAGGACGGCGATATTGTTAACGCAATAACGCGGTTGGTAGTCTGACCATGTTTGTCCTGGGAACGGCCGGTCATATTGATCATGGAAAATCTTCATTAATTGAAGCCTTGACCGGAATCGATCCGGATCGCTTGCCGGAAGAAAAAAAGCGGGGGATGACCATTGATCTTGGGTTTGCATGGATGAAACTTCCCAATGGCGAAGAAATTGGCCTGGTTGATGTCCCTGGTCATGAACGATTTGTGAAGAATATGGTAGCCGGAGCGGGGGGAATAAACGCCGCCCTTTTAGTTATTGCGGCGGATGATGGGTGGATGCCTCAAACCCAGGAACATTTTGATATTCTGAAACTTCTCAACCTGAAATATGGCATAATAGCATTGACTAAAACTGATCTGGTAGAACCCGATTGGGTCGAACTGATAACATCGGATATTAAAGAAAAAGTCAAAGCATCATTTTTGGAAAACGCCCCAGTCATCCCCTGCTCATCAAAAACCGGGGCAGGCATCCCCGCAATTATAGGCGGGGTCAGCGAGGTGGCCGCAAAAATTAAAGAAGTCGAAGATATTGGAAGGTCGCGTTTATTTATCGACAGGTCTTTTGTCCTGACCGGGATTGGTATCGTCATAACTGGTACCAGTCGGGGAGGAGGATTTTCGGCCGACAGTGAAGTCTATCATTTCCCCTCCGGCAATAAATTACGCATCAGATCATTGCAATCTCATGAAAGACAGGTTGAGAGAGTCGGACCAGGAACGAGAGTGGCAATCAATTTAACCGGGGTTGATAAAGAAGAAGTCAAAAGAGGCGATGTCATATGCGGCTTTTCATATAAAAAAAAGCCGGAAATCTTCGCGGCGAATATTTCAAATCTTGATAACTCGGCTCTTGTATTGAGCGAGGGAAGAAAAGTACTTCTAATATATGGAACGACGGAAGTGGAGGCCATTTTAAGACCGATTTCTAATTCGGGCATTAAGCCGGGTGAGACCGGGCTGGCGGTTATAAAGGCACTGATCCCCGTATGCGCATTTATTGGCGATCATTTTATTTTACGCCTGCCGACTCCTCAGGTCACGATTGGCGGGGGCAAAATACTGGATATACTTGAATTCATGCCTCGACGCAAAGATCTGAGTTTACTGGAACCTGCCTGGGCACGAAGGATCGATGGCGATCTTGAGCAATTGGCATTAACCGAGCTTGATAAACAACTGTTTATGACCTTCGAAGACTTGCTTTATTATTCCAATTTTTCGGAAAAACAAATTTCTGACACACTAAATTCTCTTGAAAGATCAGGGCTAATAAAGAGATTTGGCAATTATATTGGCATGGCCGAAAGGCTGCACGATCTGACTCAAAATATTCATGAGATGCTGGATAAGCTGCATAAGAAAAAATCATATTTGAGAGGAATGACCGGGGAAGAAATCGCCAGGAGGCTAAAGCAATCGTTTGACTCTCAGTTTGGCCTGCTGCTAAAATATTCTGAAAATGAAAATAAAATTGGACGTGCAAATCAATTCTATCATTTACCCGGATTCAAACCATCCCTGGATGATGCGATGCGCAGCCAATCGGAAAAAATAATGGGAGTTGTTAAAACGGCCGGACATAGTTATTTGACGATATCTGAAATCGAAAATAAATTTGAAAATAGTCGCCGGACAATAAATTTCCTGAGGGACGAGGGAAAAATCCGGATTGTGACTCCTGATTTTATTTTGGGTTCAGATTTATGGAAAGAAATTCTTGATTATCTCGAAAAAAGATTTAACAATGATGGGAAGTTGACATTGGCCGAAGTTCGAAATCATTTCCGGACAACGCGCAAATATGCCCTTCCGCTTTTGGAATTTCTAGATCACATCAAAATAACTAAGCGCGATGGGGATTATCGCATCAAAGGAGCATGTTTCGATGAACGCCATTCTCTATAACGGACAGATTTATCCACAGTATCGAATATCTCGACGGCCTGCCGTCCTGGTAATTACTGGTGGGAGGATAGCCGTTGTTGGTAATGATTTGACGAAAATTAAACGGGATTATCCCCAACATAAGAAAATAAATTTAAAAGGAAAAACGGTTATTCCCGGAATGGTTGACAGCCACACGCATTTCTATTTCTGGGCCAAAACATATCACTCGGTTCATCTGGATGGCATTGAATCGTATGATGAGGCTCTCAGGGAAATTAAATCTCATACCTCCAAAATTCCTGACGGCGAGTGGGTCATTGGTGATGGCTGGTCGGCAGATCGTTGGGATACATATCATTTGCCAACGGCAAAGGAGCTTGATGCCGTTACCGGTAATCATCCGGCTGGGTTATTCAGCAAGGACCAGCATACCATATGGGTTAATTCCAAAGCTTTGAAAATGGCCGGAATCGATAAAAACTATACCGATCCGCCGGGTGGGAAAATTGATCGTGATCCTGTGACAAAAGAGCCGTTGGGGATTCTGCGCGAGACGCCGGCTTATTTCCCTGTTTATAAACTGATGAATCGGTCCGTTCCGAAACAGATTCAGAGATCGTGGAAAGCGGCTTCCCAAATTGCATATAGCAGAGGAGTGACCGGATTTCATTCGATGGATGGTCCTGAAGGATTTGATTTTTTTGAGAAATTGAATAACCGGAATAGACTGGGTTTTCGAGTTCATTATTATTATCCGATCAAGATGCTTGATGAACTGATTGAACGGGGTATCCATAGTGAAATTGGCGATGATACGTTGCGGATTGGCGGAATCAAGATTTTCGCGGATGGCGCTTTGGGGTCACAGACGGCATTTATGAAAAAACCATATTTGGAATCAAAAAGTAACTTCGGTTTGGAAGTAACAAAATTCGCGGATTTAAAAAAGCAGATAAAAAAAGCCGCCCAAAATAATCTCGCCTGTGCGGTACATGCCATTGGCGACCGGGCGGTATCAAATGTTATTTCGGCGTTTGAATGTGTTCCCAAAAGCAGTCTTCGCCACAGAATAGAACATCTTCAATTAATTGCCAAAGGGGACCTGGGGCGTTTGAAAAAGACCGGCGTTATCGCCTCAATGCAGCCGAGCCATTGCCCTTCCGACCGTCAATTGATAACCGAATATTGGGGTAAACGAGGCCGAGGCGCCTTTATCTTCAAGACTCTTTTAAGCAAAAGAATCCCGTTGGCCTTTGGTTCGGATTGTCCAATCGAACCGCTTGATCCGCTTGCCGGAATCAGTTCTGCAGTTAACAGAACCGGTTTTGGCGAGCGGGGCGGCAAATTTTATCCGGAAGAATCAATATCGGTATCAAGTGCGGTTCATGGATTTACGGCCGGGCCAGCGTATGCCTGCGGACGGGAAAGTTTTTCCGGTAAAATAGCTCCAGGGTATCAAGCCGACGTGGTGATTCTTGAAGACAATATATATACGATGCCTAAATCAGAAATTTATAAGGCGTCAGTGGCGGCGACAATATTTGACGGCCGACTTGTTTATCTAAATACCTGTTCAAAATTATTCTAAAATTTTTTCGGTTGCCTCAAATCCCCAATTATGGGCAATAAAAACTGCACCTCTAATCGTATATAGGTTTTTATTGCAACCATTGAATTTTTATTTTGATTTTGGCCGCCAATTAGTCTAATATTGCCTTTTGGTGAATTTTACAGGGAGATAAAAATGGTTAAGACAACTGAAGAGATTCTTGATCGTATTGACGCCGCCGGTGTGAAATACATCCGTCTCTGTTTTACTGATATTTTAGGGCGTATAAAAGGGATGGCTCTGACGCGGTCGGAGATTCCGGAGGCTTTGGAAGGCGGGCAGGGTTTTGATGGTTCATCAATTGAAGGTTTTGTGCGCATTGAAGAATCGGATTTGATGGCAATTCCCGACGTCAGGTCTTTCCGTATTATTCCCTGGCTCATCGGTGGGGAGCGCGTCGCGATGATGTTCTGCGATATTCAAACGCCAGACGGCCAGCCTTACGATGGCGATCCCCGTTATGTTCTCAGGCGTACGCTGAAAAAAATATACGATAAAAACTGGACTTTCTATACCGGGCCGGAGATTGAGTATTTCTATTTCAAGGACGACCAGGCGCCGGAAATCATCGATAAAGGCGGTTATTTTGACTACAATACTGTTGATATAAGCACTACCTTGAGGAAGAAAACCGTTAACGCTCTTGAGAGTATCGGAATCCCGGTGGAATGCTCGCATCATGAGGTTGCCCCCTCACAGCAGGAAATTGACCTGAAATACCAGGATGCGCTGGTGATGGCGGATTTCGCACAGCTTTATAAGTTTATCGTTAAGGAAATCGCGCAGGATAACGGATATTATGCCACGTTTATGCCGAAGCCTCTTTTTGGTGAAAACGGTTCGGGCATGCATACTCATATGTCAATCTTTGAAAACGGCCGTAATCTGTTTTTTGACGGCGATAAGCCATATCATCTGTCCGATATGGCCCGACATTTTATGGCTGGAGTCCTAAAACATATTAGCGAAATAACGCTTATTACCAATCAATGGGTTAATTCGTATAAGAGGCTTGTCACGGGATATGAAGCTCCGGTCTATATATCCTGGGGACGCCGCAATCGGTCATCGCTTGTGCGCGTTCCGATGTATCGTGTGGGGAAAGAAAAATCGACCCGGATCGAACTTCGCTCTCCCGATCCGGCCTGCAATCCATATTTATCTTTCGCGGTTATACTTGCGGCCGGCATGAAAGGGCTTGAGAAAAAATATAAATTACCCGAGCCGGTTGAACAGAACATTTTCCATATGTCTCCGGATGAGCGGAAAAAGATGAATATTAAATCTCTGCCAGCTTCTCTGGAAGAAGCAATTTCCGCGACTGAAAAGTCGGAGCTGGTTCGGGAGACACTGGGCAACGATCTGTTTGAGAGATTTTTGGCCAACAAACGAATCGAATGGGACGATCACCGTATTCGAGTTTCGCAATATGAGATAAAAAAATATTTGCCTTTTTTGTAAGAAGTGGCTCACAGGCAGGATTCTCAATTTGTATGAATTGTCCGCAGTCAATCGGTTCCCGGCGGCATTAGAAACCAGAAAATTGATTTGGATAAAACAAGAAAAAATCTGAAGCCAAAAGCCTATCTCTTTGCTGGTTAATAAATTATGACAATTAATTAAATTTTTAATTTAGAAATTGATAAATTCTGTTTCGTCCAAAAAAATCGATAAAGTAATTGAATATAAATATGGAAAAATCATATTTTTTTGTTATTTTGTAAATCTGGTTATGTAATTGCATGAGGCAAGTTAAACGGATTTTTGCAGTCAAATCAGAGGGATAAACTCGGATGCATGATAAGATGAGGCTGGCTGTTTTTGTTTCGGGAGGCGGATCGAATTTGCAATCTCTAATGGATAATTGTTCGACGGGAGACATTGATGCCGAAGTTGTTCTGGTTCTATCCAATAAGAAAAAGGCTTATGGTCTGGTTCGTGCCTCGGAGGCGGGTATTGATACAATTGTTTATAGGCGCAAGGAGTTCGCCAATGGAAACGAAGCCAATGAGTTTCTACTGAATTTGCTGGATGAGTATCAAATCGATATAATTGCTCTGGCGGGGTATCTGAAAATGATTGCTCCGCCAGTAATAGAAAAATACAGGGGCCGAATTGTAAATATTCATCCCGGACGGCTGCCCCAATATGGCGGGAAGGGAATGTACGGTTCCCGTGTTCATAAAGCCGTAATTGAAGCGGGCGAGAAGGAAACGGCGGTAACTATTCATTATGTTGATGAGATATATGATCATGGCCAGGTAATTGCTGAACAGAAAGTTCCTGTTTTACCTGAAGATACTCCCGAAGCGCTGGCCGCCAGAGTGTTAAAGGTTGAGCATGAGCTTTATCCAAAAGTTATCAAATCGCTTGTTGAAAAATACAGGAAGGAATCTTAAGAAAATGGACTCTGTAATAACAACTGATATTAAGGAATACCGATTGCTGTCACGCGGGAAAGTCCGCGATGTTTATGATCTCGATGATAAATTATTGATAATCGCCACTGACCGTATTTCGGCCTTTGATGTCGTTTTACCCAATGGTATTCCCGGGAGAGGAAAAGTACTGACCGGGGTGTCAGTGTTTTGGTTCGATTATCTAAATGATATTATCGATAATCATCTTATTTCAGCCAAAGTGGAAGAATATCCTAAGAATTTGCATAGGTATAAAGATATCCTCGAGGGCCGTTCAATGCTTGTAAACAAGGCGAATCGTATCGACATTGAATGCATCGTTCGGGGATATATATCCGGTTCAATGTGGAAGGAATATAAAGAATCCGCCAAGACAGGGATGACGACTGTGCACGGCTTTGAATTTCCCACGAATATGAAAGAATCGGATAAACTGGCCAAGGCGATATTTACTCCATCGACCAAGGCCGAATCCGGACATGATGAGAATATTTCTTTTGAGAAAATGATTGATATTGTCGGGAATGAGACAGCCCAACTATGCCGGGACAAATCGATTGCGCTATATACCAAAGCGGCCGATTTTGCGCGGGGAAAAGGGATTATCATAGCTGACACCAAGTTCGAGTTTGGATATTTGGGCGACAAATTAATCATTATCGATGAAGTATTGACTCCGGATTCATCGAGATTCTGGCCGGCCGACGAATACGAACCGGGAAAATCCCAGCCATCGTTTGACAAACAGATTATCCGGAATTATCTTGACGGGCTTGATTGGGATAAAACGGCGCCCGGTCCGAAATTACCTGATGAAATAGTCAATCGGGCATTGGGTCGTTATACCGAGGTAGTTGATCGTTTAACTCGTTAGGCACCGCAAAGACGGAGGTTAATTGGAATGCAGGATTTGGTGAAAATAAGGAGAGCATTGATATCGGTATCTGATAAATCCGGTTTGGCTGAATTGGGCAAGGTTTTGGATGGGATAGGTGTAGAGATTATTTCTACCGGAGGGACTCTCGCTACTTTGAAAAAAGCCGGCGTTCACGTCATCTCGATAGCGACCTTTACGGGCGCGCCGGAAATTCTGGGCGGACGGGTCAAGACGCTGCACCCTAAAGTTCACGCCGGAATATTATTCAAACGGGATAGTGAAGATCATCAGAACGAGATGTTGCAACAGGAGTGCAAACCGATTGATCTTGTAGTCGTAAACTTATACCCATTTGAGGAAACACTGGCCAATCCCAGATCGACCGATGGCGAAAAAATTGAGAATATTGATATTGGGGGGCCGACCATGATCAGGGCCGCGGCAAAGAACTTTGATTCAGTCGCGGTAGTTACAAATTCGGAGGATTATTCAGATTTAATTTCGGAACTTCAGGCTAATGACGGTTCGTTATCTTCTCAAACCCGCCGAAATCTCGCCAGCAAGGCGTTTGCTTTAACCTCCCGTTATGATACCGCAATATCGGGATATTTCTCGGGAGCCGGTAAAAAGAGCCAGCAGATTTCGATTGACGATGATTTCAACCTTGAATTCACCAAAGTGCAGGATTTACGCTATGGCGAAAATCCCCATCAATCAGCGGGATTTTATCGTTTGAATGGTTTTAGAGGAGTGACGCTGGCCGATTCGGAGCAGCATTCCGGGAAGGAATTGTCGTACAATAATATTGCCGATATTGACGCAACCCTCGATATGATATTGGAATACAAGGACCCATTTGCAGTTGTAGTCAAGCATGCCAATCCCTGCGGAGCGGCATCGGCCGAGACTCTGGCCAAAGCATATCAAATGGCCTATGAAACCGACCCTTTATCCGCTTTTGGGTCAATTATTGGCCTAAATCGAGTTGTTGATATGGACACGGCTCAGTTGCTTCACAAAACACCGTTTGTCGAGTGTATATTGGCCCCCGGTTTTACCGATGAGGCATTGGACAAATTGCGGCGCAAAAAAGCGCGGCGGCTTTTGTCATTGCCGTCAATTCTGAACAATTTGCCAAATCCTGACAAACTATTCAAATATGTTCGGGGAGGTGTTTTGACACAGGGATATGATAATCTGGATGTCGATATGGATAAGATTGCTATCCCGACCAAGAGCAAGCCAACCAATGATCAGATGGAATCGCTGATTTTCGGGTATAAGCTGGTCAAATACGTGAAATCAAACGCCGTTCTGATATGTAACGGCAAAGCCGCCGTAGGAATTGGAATGGGACAAACCTCTCGGGTGGATTCGTCCTTTCTGGCTGTGAAACGAGCCGGAGAGCGAGCCAAGGGCGGCACATGCGCTTCCGACGCCTTTTTCCCAATGCCGGATGGATTGGAAGTCGTTGCCGAAGCGGGCGTTTCGGCCGTAATTCAACCTGGCGGTTCAAAAGGCGACCCGGAGGTGATTGCCGCGGCCGATAAATTCGGCATGGCCATGGTCTTTACGGGAATCAGGCATTTTCGGCACTAAAAAAAGAAACAAATCCTCTTGCAAAACTGTTTGGTAAGATGTAAATTTCTTAGTGACAACTTGAGAGGTGAGCGTGCAAGAAAAGATACTGGAAATCGTTGTTTACCTGATGAATCAACTTTCTGATCACCAGGGGATAATTAATAATATAGATGAGATGTCGGCCGATTTGCGTTCTATGGGGTTTACTGATAAGGAAATATCATCGGCTTATAGCTGGCTACTGAAGCATTTTGAGGATTATCCGAAAAGTTTTTCAATGCCGCATACCAAGATGGATGTCGCTTCTGTTCGAATTCTATCCAATGCCGAGCGGAATATTATTTTGCCCGAGGCATACGGCTATCTATTGCAGCTTCGCCAGCTTCGACTTTTATCTGCGGAACAGCTCGAATTAATTCTGGACCGTTGTGCGCTGTTTTCATCCGATCCGATATGCATCGAGGACATCAAGCTGTTTGCGTCGGCGGCCATGTTTGAAACCGGTTCGTCGGAAATGCCTTTCGCCATCTGGGTTGGTGATCCCGAAAGCGAACCGATCAATTAGTCTGGTCGGTTTCGATGGAATTAATCAATAGAAAAATAGTTCTTGGTGTCACGGGCGGTATCGCCGCTTATAAATCAGCGTATCTCACGCGTCTGCTTATTAAGGCCGGATGCGAAGTCCAAACGATAATGACCGAAGCCGGAACCAAGTTTGTAACGCCTTTGACGTTCGAATCGCTCACCGGACGTCCGGTATCGGTCCAGATGTTTCCCGAAGATCGTTTTGCCGGTACGCATCATATAACTTTGGCTGACTGGCCGGATATGATTGTCGTCGCTCCCGCCACGGCTGATTTTATCGCGCAGATAACTCATGGCTTTTGTTCGAGTTTGCTTTCGGCCGTTTGCTGTGCTACCAGACGCCCGATACTTCTGGCTCCGGCCATGAATGAAGGGATGTACTCCAGTCATGCAGTTCAGAAAAATCTGGGAGAACTACATCGTCGTGGTCTCCAGATTATGGATGTTGGAATTGGTGAGATGGCCTGCCAGACATATGGTCCCGGTCGGATGGCTGAACCGATAGAGATTTTTGAACGCATTTTACAAATTTTAAAAAGAACCGGACCGCTGGCCGGTAAAAATGTGGTGGTTACGGCCGGGCCATGCCGTGAGGCGATTGATCCGGTGCGGTTTATCTCCAATCGGTCGTCGGGAAAGATGGGGTATGCGATTGCTTCCGAAGCTGTTAAATTGGGCGGCAATGTCAAATTAATATCTGGACCGGTGGCAATGGATATTCCGGATGGCGTTAGTAAAATATCAGTCGAAACGACTGAAGAAATGGCTACGGCCGTAAATGATAGTTTTGAGGATGCGGATTATCTTATTATGGCGGCGGCGCCGGCCGATTACAAACCGGCAATTAGACTTGATCAAAAAATAAAAAAATGCGATGAAGGAATGATGGTTGAATTCTTGCCTACAATTGATATATTGAAGTCACTTATTTCAAAACGCCGGGATAATCAGATTGTCGTTGGGTTCGCCCTTGAGACTGAAAACGAGATGGACAACGCACAAAAGAAATTGAAAGAAAAAAACCTTGATTTTATCGTTGTCAATAACGCGATCGAAGAAGGAGCCGGGTTCGATAGCGACACTAATCGCGTTACCGTGATTTCTCAATCAGGGCAAACCCGTGAACTTCAAATTGCTGATAAAAATATTATAGCGCGCAATTTATGGGAAATAATCCTGCCGCATGAATGATGAATTAAAAGAACTCTATGAACTGGCGTCACGGGCAATATCGTGTCAGGCTGAATTTGGCCATCAAGAATTAATCATCGAAAAATCAGCGCTCATGCAATTGAATAAAATCGAAAATATCCAACCGGGGGAGACAATGGCTAAGGCCTCACCTTCAATTCCGCAAATTGATTCGAAAGAAAATTCACATGAAAATGAAGCCGAATCCAAACCGATTCCCGATTATGGCAAGATACCGCCTCTTGAAACTGCTACCGAATTGCTGCCCCAGTCTGAAAATGTCACCTCGCCGGAATATCCGGATTTGATATCGCATCACGAAGCGATATGTGAGTGCGTCAAATGCCCTCTTGGGAAAACCCGTACCAAATTCGTCTATGGGATCGGGAATCCTAAGGCAAAAATGATGTTCATTGGCGAAGCGCCGGGGCGGGATGAAGATTTGCAGGGCGAGCCGTTTGTCGGCCGGGCCGGAAAACTGCTCGATAAAATACTGGCGGCTATTGGATTTGCCCGCGAGGATGTTTATATTGCCAATATACTGAAATGCCGTCCGCCCAATAATCGTGATCCGCAACCGGATGAAATGGATTTGTGTATGCCGTATCTGAAAGAACAGATTCGACTGATCAAGCCTCAGTTTATTTGCGCATTGGGGCGCATAGCTGTACAGGGACTTTTGGATACGAAGGCTCCCCTTGGGAGCCTGAGGCGAAAGTGGCATCGATTTGAAGGAATTCCTTTTCTGGCGACATATCATCCGGCGGCGCTTTTGAGATTTGCCAAATATAAACGGGACACCTGGGAAGATATGCAAGTTTTGTTGAAGGAATACGAACGGATAAATAATGGCGACTAATATAAGTAGAATTGGTAAGGTTTTACCGCATTCCGATGATGCCGAACAGGCCGTTCTGGGATCGATGCTGACCAGCGAAAGCGCGATCGGCGAGGCAATTGAGGTGCTGCAGTCCAGCAGAAGATTTTATTCTCCGAGACACCGAAAAATATTTGATGCGATACTCTTTCTATTTGAAGGGTCACAGCCAGCCGATATTGTAACAGTTTCCAATTATCTTGAGAAAAATGGAACGCTCGAAGATTGCGGCGGACGTAAATACCTGACCGAACTGGCCAGCGGCGTGGCAACCTCGGCCAATGTCGTTTATTATGCGGAAAGTATCCTCGAATACGCGACACTCAGGGATATGATTAGTTCTTCCACTGAAATTGTAGATCTTTGTTTCAGGCAGGAAAAAAATGCGGATGAACTTCTCGACGAGGCCGAGCAGAAAATATTCGATATTTCGCAGGGGCGGCTCCGTACTGATTTTGCAAAAGTAAAAGATTTAATTCCCCAGACTTTTGAGGCTATCGAAAGTTATAGTGAAACTCTGGGAGGATTGCAGGGAGCACCGACCGGATTTATCGAACTGGATAATATGACGGCCGGTTTACATGAAGGCGAGTTAATTGTTGTTGCCGGACGTCCATCGATGGGTAAGTCGGCGTTGACGCTCAATTTTGTAGAAAATTATTGCCTGACAACTAAAAAAGCTGCCGCATTTTTCTCATTGGAAATGTCCAAAGAACAACTTGCCCTTCGTCTTCTGTGTGGCCGGGCAAAAATTTCATCGCATAAACTTCGCACAGGAAGAATGTCTGACAGCGACTGGCCCAAATTGACTACCGCAGCCGGGCCTTTGGCGAAAACGGATTTCTATATTGATGATACACCGGCGATGACAGTTCTGCAAATGCGGGCCAAAGCGCGGAGATTAGCATCCAAAACTGACCTGGGATTGATTGTTGTCGATTATTTGCAATTGATGAGCGGAAGCCATTCTTCAGAGAATAGACAACAGGAAATTTCAATGATAACGAGAAGTTTGAAGAGTCTGGCTCGTGAACTCAATGTCCCGGTTATTGCCGTTAGTCAGTTGTCTCGAATGGTTGAACAGCGCCCCAACAAGCGTCCGCAGTTATCGGATTTGCGCGAATCGGGAGCCATTGAACAGGACGCCGATTTGGTAATATTTGTTTATCGCGAGGAATATTACCTGGACAAGGATTTGGACGAAAATGATCCTAAACGAATGGAATTCGAAAATAAGGCCGAGTTGATCGTCGCCAAGCAGCGTAATGGTCCGACCGGGAAAGTTAATGTTTCCTTCCTTAAAGATTTCGCACGCTTCGAAAACCTCGCCACCGGCTACCGTCAAGCTCCCATGCCTCCGGTCGAAACGGGTGACACTCCTTTTTAGGTTTTATGGAAGAAACTCAGCAAATAATTGATATCCGACCGTCCACGCTTGTCAAAGGCATTGGGCGGTTATTTATATTGCTCAGCCGGACGATTGCGTCTATCAGGTTTTTGTTTTCATCGGTCGGTTTAATCCTCAATCAAATGTATTATATAGGTGTCAAATCAATTTGGCTGATAATGATTACTTCGGTTTTTACGGGGGCCGTATCGGCCTGGCAAGCCGCATATCAGTTTAAAAATTATGTTCCGATGCGTTATCTCGGCGGCGCCGTCGGCAAAGCAGTACTGATTGAGCTGGCGCCTGTTTTGACTGCTTTAGTGATAGCGGGACGGGTTGGGGCGGGGATAGCCGCTGAGCTTGGCTCGATGAAAGTTACCGAACAGATTGACGCTATGGAATCGATGGCGGTCGATCCGGTGCGTTATCTGGTCATGCCTCGTTTTCTGGCCGGTTTGATTATGCTTCCGGTTCTGACAATTTTGGCCGATTTTATCGCTATGCTGGGGGCTATGATCGTGGCCGTCAACCTGGTCGGGATGGAGACAGAAACCTTCATGAACGGTTTCAAGCAATTATTTATCCTGAGTGATTTTACTTCCGGCCTGATTAAAGCGGCCGGATTTGGGGCCATTATTTCCATCATGGGCTGTTATCATGGATTTCATACGACCGGAGGGGCGCAGGGAGTCGGGATTTCAACAACGCAGGCAGTAGTATCGGCGGCGGTTTTGGTTTTGGTGGCCGACTATTTGATGGCAACGATTTTGTTTCAAATATGATTCAGATTGAGAAATTACATAAGAGTTTTGGCGACCTGCGGGTCTTATCCGGGATTGATTTGCGTGTCAATCAAGGTGAATCGGTTGTCGTAATCGGCCAATCGGGATGCGGAAAGTCTGTTCTTCTCAAACATATCGTCGCATTACTGCGACCCGATAGCGGAAATGTGATTGTCGAGGGGCAACAGGTGTTCGATCTTACCCAAAAACAATTAATGAAATACCGCCGGAGGGTCGGGGTACTTTTTCAATTTGGAGCTTTGTTTGATTCGATGACGGTCGGCGAAAATGTTGGGTTCAGTTTGCGGGAAAGCGCAAAGATGAAATGGGTCGATATCTGGCCGATTGTCGCCGAGAAACTCAAACTGGTCGGGCTTTCCGGTATCGAAGAGAAAATGCCGTCGGAGATTTCGGGCGGGATGAAAAAGCGGGTTGCGCTGGCTCGCGCTATCGCGACCGAGCCGGATATACTCTTGTATGACGAACCGACGACCGGGCTCGATCCGATCACGGCTGATATGATTAACGAACTGATTGTTGATGTGAATAAACAACTTGGAGTGACGTCTATTGCTGTGACGCACGATATGGCATCGGCATATAAGATCGCGCATAGAATTATTATGCTCCACGATGGCAAAATTGTCTGGGATGGAACGCCGGATGAAATCAAGCAGACTGATAATGCGACCGTTCAGCAATTTATATCCGGCTCGTCAATTGGTCCGATACAGGTGCAGTAGAAAGATAAGGAACCATGTCGCGATTTAGCCTATTATAAGTAGGATTTAATAGAAAAGAGTTGGTATTATGGAGGGAATTATATTTGCGATCATTGGCTGGATTCTTAAAAGATATTAACCATTTATTGAATGAATTAAAGTAAAACCAGTGGATTCCCGCATGGAGAGTTGTTATTGAATAAGAAAGCATGTGGAATTGGGGCAGACGGGGACGTCTGCCGCTCACTGAAAAGATTATACTACGGAGGAATATGCGAAAAGATATTTTTGAAAGCCTCAAGGATAATGATGACGAAATTCTTATGAAGATGTTTGGTGAAAACCGGACAGACTTTACATCTGAAGCAAAAAGTGTGGCGATGGAAATATTAATCAGTAGAGGGTATTCCCAAAGTGATATTGAAGGTCAAAGAATTGTTAAATCTCAACTTTCAGATGCTAGTGAGAGTCAGGCAATATATTATGGTGAAGCGAAAGAAAAGCTAAGAGGAATTAAGGGATGGTTGAAGTTATTATTATTAAATATTAGTTTTATATTATTTATGCATATTGCATTATTAATGGAATTCATGCATCAAAGAGCGTGGGAAATGGTAGTGCTTTATTCCATTTTAACAATATTCAGTTTGATTGTATTGGTTGCGGGCATTCTTACGGATAAGAATTTTCCTCGATTCGCAGTAGCGCTGTATATTATTGTATCACTTGAAGCGGTGCTGGCTATGTTATTTTCTAAACCGGTCGAATATATGTTCTTATGGATAATAGTGGAATCAATTCCGTGGGTGGTTTATGTCATGGTTTCGCAAAGAGTAAAATTGACTTACGTTGAAAAAAAAATAAAGAATTGAACGGTGGCCAACTGCCTTCTGTATGGAATGGAAAAAATATATTTGTCGACTGGTAGTAAGGGCAGGATCCCTGTGATCCCGCCAATATATTTTCTTGTATCGCGCTTTGCGCGATTGGCAGGAGCCTGAGGGCTCCTTCCCTACGGATTTTAAATGTCGAAACCGCAAGGGTTTCGACCTACGAGGACAAAAGAAATTTGTTTTGGGGCAGATGAGGATAGTTGCCTGCTAATTGAGGAGTTAATCGTTGTCATTCCCGCGAAAGCGGGAATCCAGACAGCGTTTTTAAATATTGTTAGATGGACAGTATGCTTCAATCGCAGTATGGATTCCCGACTCGTCCTCGATTCGCGGGACTCTCGGGAATGACAGGCAAAGACCTGTTTATTGGCAGGAGCCTGAGGGTTCCTTCCCTACGGATTTAATAAGGGCAGATCGCCACGTCGGCCTGCGGCCTCCTCGCGATGACAAGACACTTGTCGGAACACCGACCTACAGGGACATAAATAGAAAGACGACATAAATGAAAGCGGCAGCGAAGAAAAAGACGGCTTATTTTTGTACTTCATGCGGGACGATGCACCACCGCTGGCAGGGACAGTGCCGTGAATGCGGCGAGTGGAATACTCTGCATGAAGAAACAATCGTATCTCCGCAAAAACAAACGCAAATAAAATCATCGGGCAAAAATGAAGCGGTCGCGATGCCGGATATCAAAATCGAAGACCGGTCGCGGTTACTTTGTAAGATAAACGAATTTGACCGGGTTCTCGGGGGCGGAGCGGTTATTGGATCGGCGATGCTTATCGGGGGCGAGCCGGGGATTGGTAAATCGTCGCTTCTGCTTCAGGTTGCCGAAAAATATTCTCAAAATGATATTAACGTCCTGTATATATCCGGCGAGGAATCGACGCATCAGATAAAAGAACGGGCCGGGCGGTTTGGCATTAAGGGGGATTCAATCTCTGTCGCCAATCTGACCGAGCTGGAAAGTATTCTCGAAGTCTGCCGGGGAGACTTCGGCGTTATAATTATCGATTCGATCCAGACGGTGGCATCGGCGGCATTTGATTCGCCTCCCGGTACGGTCGGACAGGTGCGGGAATCGTCGTCGCGGTTGATTGAGATGGCCAAGCAGACGGGAAAAATATTATTTCTCGTCGGGCATATTACAAAAGACGGCGCCGTCGCGGGACCGAAGGTGATGGAGCATATGGTTGACGCCGTTTTGTATTTTGAGGGCGACCGCAATCATATGTACAGGATTTTACGCTCGCAGAAAAACCGGTTCGGTCCGGCGGGTGAAATCGGGGTTTTTGAAATGACCGGAAGCGGACTTGCCGAAGTGTCAAATCCTTCTGCGGTGTTTTTGTCTTCGTCGCACGACAGCATCACTCCCGGCAGGATATTATCGTCGGCGGTGGAGGGCAGTCGCTCGTTTTTGGTTGAAGTCGAAGCGCTGGTAGCAACATCACACTATGGTGTTCCTCAGCGAGTGGCATCGGGAATCGATAATAAACGGCTGGCGATAATCAGCGCAGTACTGGAAAAACGAGGCGGAGTGAATCTGGGCGGCAATGATATTTTCGTCAATATAGCAGGAGGATTTCGGATTGACGATACCGCTCTCGATCTGGCCTTTCTACTGGCAGCGGCATCATCGCGGCTGAATATTACCGTTGACGCCAATATGATTGTGATTGGTGAAACGGGATTGTCCGGCGATGTTCGTGGGGTAGGGCACATCGACCGGCGTCTCTCCGAAGCGGCCCGGTTAGGAATGACCAAAGCGATGATCCCCAAAGCCAACGCGCAGAATTTGTCCGGTAAAAACAAACTTGAAATCATTTCGGTCGGTACAATTGAAGAGGCGTTGCAGGTGATTAGGTAGAGATGGAAGCAATGATGCAATTAAAACCTGTTTGTCATTCCAGCAAGTTTCGCGGCAGCGAAACGCAAGCTGGAATCCATAGGGCGTATGAAAAATTGCTGAATTATTCAATATTCGTTTACTCAGCGTGGATGCCCAGCTTTCGCTGGCATGACAAAATCAAATATATAACAGATGATCCGATGTAAGCTGTGAGGAATTATGCCAGAAAGAAATTATGAAATATCCTGAAGGATTTGAGTTTGAAGTAATACACACTGACGGTGATGCCCGGTTGGGGCGATTGACGACGCCTCATGCCGTTATCGATACGCCGGTTTTTATGCCGGTGGGTACTCAGGGGGCGGTCAAGTCGCTAACATGCGAAGATCTCGAACAGATGGGGGCGCAGATTTTTCTGGTCAATACCTATCATCTGTATCTAAGGCCCGGCGTCGATGTTGTCGAAAAGATGGGGCGGGTACACGGCCTGACGGCATGGCCGAAGGCGATCCTGTCCGATTCGGGAGGGTACCAGGTTTTTTCGCATCGCGACCGGATAAAAATATCAGACGATGGCGTGCGGTTTCAATCTCATTTCGACGGCTCGTATCATGATTTCACGCCGGAAAAAGTTATCGAGATTGAAAGAAAGCTTGGGCCGGATATTATTATGTCCTTCGATGAATGCACCCCATATCCAGCGACGCGCGAGCAGGCTCTGGCGGGGCTCAAGCGAACTACCGATTGGGCAAAGCGAGGGATGGCGGCGTTTGAAAAACTGGAAGAGACTGGCGAGTATCCTTCGCAGTTGCTTCATGGTATCGTCCAGGGTTCGGTCTATGAAGATTTAAGAAAACAGTCGGCGGATGAGCTTTTGCAACTGGATTTTCCGGGATATTCTATCGGCGGGCTATCGGTTGGCGAGCCGAAAGATGAAATGATTAAGATGCTCGATATAACCGTGCCATTTTTACCTAAAGACAAACAGCGGTATCTGATGGGAGTTGGGTATCCGGAAGATATATTAAATGCCGTTGAGCGGGGAATTGATATGTTCGACTGCGTGTTGCCGACACGGAACGCTCGCACCGGACTGGTGTTCACCAAAAGCGGGCCGTATAATTTTCGCAACGCATCAGCGGCTGACGATGACAAACCTCTCGATCCCGAATGCAATTGTTATGTCTGTCAGCGTTACAGCCGGGCTTACTTACGGCATTTGTATTCGGTATCTGAGATAACGGCCCATCGTTTGGCTTCGTATCACAGCGTCAATTTCTTTATTGAGTTTATGCGTGATATTAGAACGGCTATTAGGGAAAACCGGTTAGGGAAGTTTAAGGAGGATTATTTTGGGAAATATAAGGGGAGTTATCCAAATGGGTTAATATCTACTTCGAAAAATCCAGACATTACAATATGAATATTATGAGTTTTCCATTGCTATTTTACATAAAAATAGTTATAATTAAGTATATAGAGTATTAGAAGTGATTAATATGTTCATCTCAAAAGGAATTATATATGACACCAGTCGCTAAAATGAAACCCGTTACGAGGAAAAAAAAGGCTGCTCCCAAGAAGAAGGTTAGTAAAAAGAAACCTGTTACGAAGAAAATAAAAGCTCCTAAAAAAGTAAAAAAGAAGGCTATTCCCAAGAAGAAGGTTAGCAAGAAGAAACCGGCCGCGAAGAAAATAAAGATTACTAAAAAGGTAAAGAAGAAGGTTAGTAAGAAAAAGCCAGCTGCCAAGAAAGTAAAACCAACTGGCAAAAGAGTTATTAGGAAAAGTTCAAAGATGTCGAGTTTTAGTCGTTCTAAAGCCAGGGCATCGGCAAAAATAAAATTAAAAAGATAATATGCCCATAGCAAAAAACTATCGCTTTAATGTCTTTATTAATTGTCCCTTTGACCCAAAGTATATGAAATTGTTTCACGCAATTGTATTTACAATTATTGATTGCGGATTTGTTCCCCGTTGCGCACTTGAGATATCAGACGCCGGTGAAGAAAGATTGAGTAAAATATTAAAGATAATTGCTGAATGCAAATTTGGTGTTCATGATATATCACGAACACAATTAGATAATAAAAATAATCTTCCACGCTTCAATATGCCATTAGAGCTTGGATTATTTTTGGGTGCCAGATATTTTGGTACTACATTACAGAAAAAAAAGAACTGTATTATTTTGGATAAAGAAAAATACAGATACCAGAAGTTCATTTCTGATCTTGGGGGAAAAGATGTTGTTGCTCATTCCAATAAAATTGCAAACACTATTAGGGCCATTAGAAATTGGGCGGCTGCCAATAGTGAAGAAGTAATACCGGGAGACCAAAATATCTTGGAAAAATATTGTGATTTTAGTTGTCAGTTACCACAACAATGCAAACAATTAAGACTTGAATCGAAGTCATTAATATTTGTGGACTATTTGAGACTGGCAGAGGAATGGCTATTTAAATATGACAAAATTATTGGAAGGGAAGAATAAACCGGGGGTACTTATCTAAGCAAGCGGGTTCTGAACGGGGTGAGAAACCCGATATTATTTTTAGTTGTCGGGTTTTTCGGTCTTTTGGTCTCAGAACCCGGCCCACAAAAACAATTTTTAAATTGAATAAAAACCTCCCTTTAAGCATATAGATTTTATAAAATGTAAATATTAAATCTTTTTTTGGGGGTACAAAATGAAGAAGTTATTCGCATTTATATTAATTACTTTTTTGTGTGCTGGATTTTCTAGCGCACAGTCTAATCAGGATATAATCGGGACCTGGAACGGGAAGTTGTCAGTTGAGGGAGTCACATTGCGTTTATCATTCCATATAACCGATACATCCGGGACGCTTACGGCCGCGATGGATAGTCCCGACCAGGGAGCTTATGGGATTCCGATGGATGCCTGTACTTTTGAGAACGGTAGCGTGCAAATTACAAAGGCTCAGATTATGGGCGTTTATGCAGGAAAGTTAAGTGACGACAAAAACAATCTGACAGGGACCTGGACGCAGGGCGGGCGAGAGATGGAGCTTAATCTCGAAAGGGGTGAGAAAATTAAGCTGAATCGTCCCCAGGAACCAAAACCACCATATCCGTATCTCGAGGAGGAAGTGTCTTTTGAGAATAAGGAAGGTGGAGCTCATCTGGAGGGAACGCTGACCAAACCAAAAACCGGCGGTCCGTTTCCAACAGTGATTCTGATAAGCGGCTCGGGGATGCAGAATCGAGATGAAATGGTCTTTGGACATCGTCCATTCTGGGTATTGGCCGATCATCTTACGAGAAACGGAATTGCTGTTTTGCGCGTTGATGATCGCGGAACCGGTCAGTCAACAGGAGAAGTGATGACGTCCACAACCGAGGATTTTGCGGGGGATGTGAAGGCAGGCGTCGATTATCTCAAGTTGCGCGATGATATTGACAAGAGCAAAATCGGACTGATAGGGCATAGCGAAGGGGGGATTATTGCGCCAATGGTAGCCTCATCGACTGATGATGTCGCTTTTATAATCCTCTTAGCCGGACCGGGAGTACCGGGCAACGAGATATTAACGCGGCAGGCTATAGATATTATGAGGCTGGAGGGTAATAGCGAAAATGAAGTTAAATGCTTTGGTGATCTCCAGAAACGGATACTCAAGGTGGCAACTAAAGATATTTCTGATGAAAATGCTATTGATGAAATGAAGCGGATATTCAAATCATGGGAAGAAGCGTTACCTGAAGAAATATCTCAAGACCTTGATTCGACCATGATATTTCAAATGCAGCAGGGATTTGAGCAGGCCTTAATGCCATGGATGCGATATTTCGTGGCTTATGATCCTCGTCCGGCTTTGCAGATGACTAAATGCCCGGTTCTTGCTCTCAATGGCGAAAAAGATATCCAGGTCTATGCAAAAGATAATTTGGCAGCCATCGAAGAAGCTTTAAAGGCAGGAGGAAATTCAAATTACAGAATAGAGGAAATACCTAACCTCAATCATCTATTTCAGACTTGCCAGACCGGTGCGGTTACAGAATATGGCAATATTGACGAAACGTTTTCGCCGATTGCACTGAATATAATTTCTGAATGGATTTCTAAAGTGATTAAATAACCGATGATTGGAGTCCTTTGATAGGTTTTTAGTTATGGTAATGGTTGAGCATCGCCGCTGATGATGCGAACCATATAAATAAGGTCGGCGAGTTTCAATGGAGTCCCATCGGCATTAATGTCATAGACAAAATCATCCAGTTGATTTTGTCCCAAAGCTCTGGGACCGACAATGAAGAAATTGGTTAACATGATGGCGTCGGCAGCTTCATAAGCAATACCATTGCTATTGATGTCTCCCCGGGTATATCTTTGAACTGTTCTTGAGATGACATTTGAGATTTTTGACCAGTTGCCGGCCCGGTCAACAGATTTAATGGCAAAATAATATTTTGTATTCTCGATTAAACCAAAAACATAACAACTCTGAACGACACCCTTTATTTCGGGGAAGGGCTCTCCGGATACTTGCGGAATCCGATACCAGTTTGCATCAGTTATTGAATCTGTCGAATACCGTAAATCATACGCGGCCGCTTTCGATTCCGGCCCGATATCCCCGGGGGCCGTCCAACTTAGTCTAATGGACACGCTTCGGGCGGCGCTTTCTTCACCGGCCATATTTATACTCACGCCGGTTAATCCCAGGCTAATCCCTGCTAAGGCAAGAAATCCAAAAAATGTCCTCACGCTATCCTATCCCTGGCGTAAATTACCATAGAGGCCGGATCCCGTTGGCCCGTTTGGCAAGTAATTATGTCATCATGCTGAAGAAATAATCAGCAAGTATCAGTAAGTATGCGTGAGCGCTAACACTCGATATGCGGCTTCCCTGGACCGTAAAGATCCGTTTGTTCCCAAGTAATCTAACTTCCTCAAGTATAGTAATTGGCAAAGTACAATACAAGTACAAAAACCGTTATGAGTGATAAATCTTTCAAGTTTATCTATGAAAAACACTCGTGGATATGGGAAATGTAACGGTAAAAAATGTTTATAATAATTCGTAACCTTTTGCCAAGCATAAAATTGTGCTAATTTAGAACAGCCAGGATGATGCAGGAGTATGGGGAAAAGCCGATAATTCCTATAGAAACGTATATTCATAGACCATTATCACTGGAGTAAAAATGTCCTCAATACTTGTAATTGATGATAAGGATTCAATGCGTAAAATGGTGGCCCAGACTCTCAGCGAGGAAGGGTATAATGTTTCAATGGCTGCCAGCGGTGCGGACGGTATAAATCTGGTTCGGGATAAGGAATTTGATCTTGTCATTACCGATTTGAAGATGCCTGACGTTGATGGCTTGGAGGTTCTTTCCAATGTCAAAGAAATTAACGATGAGACGGCAGTGATAGTAATGACCGCTTATGGTACCATAGAAACCGCCGTGGATGCAATGAAAAAAGGGGCTGAGGATTTTCTGACTAAACCGTTTGATACCGATCATATGCTGCTTTTGGTTGAGCGCGCGCTTAAATCTCAACGAGTAATTGCCGAAAATGAAATCCTTAGGGAGGAATTGGGTAATCGTCTTGGGATGGGTGAAATAATAGGCTCAAACGAAAAAATGATCGAGGTTCTAAAACTTATCCAAAAGGTCGCGGTATCGGATACATCGGTTTTACTTCAAGGTGAGTCGGGGACAGGTAAGGAGTTGTTCTCCCGAGCGATTCATAATTTGTCGCCCCGCAAGAAAGGGCCATTTATCGCAATTAACTGCGCGGCCATTCCTCGCGAGCTTTTGGAAAACGAATTGTTTGGTTCAGAACGAGGGGCTTTTACGGGATCGGTGGCGCGCAAAATCGGCAAGTTTGAGATTGCCGATGGCGGCACGATATTTTTGGATGAAATCGGTGATATGGATATTGGGCTTCAAGCCAAACTGCTCAGGGTTCTGCAGGAAAAGACAGTTGAACGTCTCGGTGGCACTCGTTCGACCAAAATTGATACGCGCGTCATTGCGGCTTCCAACTCTGATCTTAAAGATTTAATCACCCAGAAAAAATTCAGAGAGGATTTGTACTATCGATTATCGGTGTTTCCGATAGTAATCCCGCCATTACGGGTTAGGATAAATGATTTGGAATCATTGGCAAATCACTTTATCGCCCGATATTGCCGGGAAATGAACAAAAGACCTAAATCATTATCAAAAGACGCTCTGACTTTGATGGAGAGTTATCATTGGCCGGGCAATGTCCGCGAACTTGAAAACACTATTGAGCGCGCGATAATTCTTTGCGATGGCAAAAAAATAAAACCGGAACATATGGCAATTAGGCTTAAAAGTAATAATGAAATTCAGCTTCGCGAAGGAGCCGGACTAAAGGAAATCGGGGCGCATGCCCAGGGACAGGTGGAACGAGCCGCAATTCTCAGAGTCCTGAATCAGGTTCGAGGAAATAAACGGCGTTGCGCGAAAATTCTACAGATTGATTACACAACTCTGTTTGATAAAATTAAAAAATACAAAATTGATACAAAAAGTTGAAGATCGGGATAACACAAAAAAACCCGCCAACAGGGCGGGTTTTTTTTATGCCAGTATATTATTACGCGGAATTACATTTTTCTCGTGTATTCTGCCTTCATCATATCGATCCAGGTTTTTCCGTTATCAAATGAAGAATCCATAGTCCATTCGAATTTATTCTCGGTTATATTGAAGAAAGTTGTGCGGGATAGAAATTTCTGCCCCTGATAAGATTCTTCTCCTGAAAGAATTATCTTTTCATCTACATAATCGCCAATATAAAGACTAATATGAGCCGCCATATTATCAATCCATGTCGTTTGCCATTTTCCATACTCACGGCTATAGCATAAGATTCCCTCACCCTTGAATTTCATTCCCATGATTTCTGATTCAAGTACCTGGCGAAG
>JBDREQ010000034.1:0-13911 GCA_043819555.1 Candidatus Zixiibacteriota bacterium
AGGAGTGTGAACGAAGAGAGGATTAAATTTGTAATTAGAGCTAGCCAGGGGGCGGTGAATTTGAGTTCTCTTTGCCGTGAATTTGGTATAAGTCGTCCCACCGGTTACCTCTGGTTGGATCGCTATCGAGAGGCTGGCAGTAAGGGCGGCATCCCCGTGATGCCGCCATTATCGGTAATTTCCCGCTTTGAGGAATTGTCAGGAGCTCTTCAGGCTCTTTCCCTGCGATTTTGAAACTGATAAACGATTCGGCAACACATTCGAAGTACGCAGACTAATAATCTGAATGGATTCTGTCCCCCCCGCCTCTTGTAAATTGTCTCGTTTTTGCGTAGTATTTCCGCTGTAATTAAAAATTGGTTTGGCGTTTAGAGATAAAATTGCCATGTTATGTTATAGTCGAAATCCGATCCGTATGCCAAAAGCCGATAATTTAGGGAATTGCCGTAATCTGTCAAACAGCTCATGAATACAGATGACAATAATACATCGTTATTGAAGATATTAGTAATAGTCTTTGGGGTTGCACTCACGCTGCGATTGGTTTTTTTTATTTGTATGGTCAATCAGGTGGATCCGGCCACCCTTGGCGAACTCTCACCGGATATGACCGGCTATGTCAATGCGGCCCATACAATTTTAGACAACTTTAGTATGGACTCACGTGGCGTGATTATTTTTGGTCCGGGATACCCGGTATTTTTAGCCATCGCACTTTTTATCTTCCGCAGTTTGGTTGCGGCTATTATTCTACAGATTGTCATAAGTTCGCTGGCGTCCTCTCTTCTGGCGCTATTGGCATACAATCTAACGCAAAAGAAATCAATCGCCCTCACGGCCGGCCTGTTTAATTCAATATCGCTGACATCAATTTCCCTTGCCAATGCGGCCCTCTCGGACACTCTTTTTTTTATACTTATATTGACGGGTTTTTTACTGTACCTAAGAATCCTTGAGAAAATTCGGTCATGTAAATTTTTGGAAGATGATCCACCACATCAACCGGGTTACTGGAAATTAGCGGTTTTAACGGGTCTAATATTCTCGGCCGCAACTTTGACGCGGTCAATCGGATTATTCGTTTTTATAATTCTTATCATCTACACCTATTTTATTTATAGAGCGCATCCAAATCGCGGCAAATGGATATTCTGGTATTTTATTAAACCTTCTATGATTATCACTATCATCATGCTAAGCATCACTGCCGGCTGGGTAATTAGAAATTATAGTCTATACGATATGCCATCCCCCGCTCTGTCCGGACTAGTGGCGCAATTCAGGATGGCGGCCTTTATTGAATCAAAAGCGACCGATGTTGATTATGATAGCATTTTCCAGTTATACGGCAATAAAATATCGGCATCCCCCGACTCATCTTTGCATTATTATGGCCGATATGGTAAAATTGCCCGGAGTGCATTTAAAAAAGTAATGACAGAATATCCACTATTATCAGTGAAGATGCTGGCACAAAACATAAACAGTAATGTTCATTGCGAATCGGAATTACACGGCGCCCAGGTTCCGGAAATCATGCCGCTTTATCGACGCATAATAAAAAATGTTTACAAAAAGGGATTAAATTACAGAGAGACTCTCCTGTGCCTTTTGGGGCTGGCATGGATGATTCGAAAGAAACAATATTTACCGGCAATTTTGTTATCTATGATTTGGGTCTATTTTGCGATTCTTTCGGGATTCACTCTCTGGCAGGGCTCGCGTATTTTTTACCCTGGCCAAATAAGCACAAGCATTTTAATGGCGGCCGCGATTTATTATTCGTCGTTCTTATTCATTGAAAAATTCAACAACCATAAATAAGAATTGGCCCGCCTCTTGTAAATTATCTCGTTTTTACGTATCATAACATATTGTAATTGATAATTGAAATGTCGAAACCGCAGGGGTTTCGACCTACAAGAAGGCCATAAAAAAATAGTTCAGCGTTTTGGTTTTTCGGAGCGGTGAATCGAAAGCTTCAGAAAGGTATATTATGACGGATAAAAAACCCCCGGCGTTAAAACTCGTCGTCAACGGGCAGGTCAGGGAAATTACATTTGAGGAATTGACGCTCTCGAATAACCTTGCACAGGAAGCGCTCGTCCGGCTTTTGGTGGACAAAAAAATAATCAATCCTAAAGAAATGATGGAATATCTCAACAAGGTCAAAGAAGAGCGATACAAAATGGAGCCGCCTCCGGAGCAAAGCGATAACTAATTTTATATGGAAACCAAAAACAAGAATATCGACAATAATGATTCGGCAAATTCGACCGAGTCGGAACCAACACCCCTCTACGAATATCTCTGCCACCCGGTCAAACGCAATCGAACCGTTTCGATTCTCGTCATCATGGTAATGTTCATTTGCCTGGTTTTGACGTATTTTGTCACAGACTCATCCTTCATGACGTTTCTGGGAGCGGTCATACTTTTTGGAGCGCTGTCGGGATTCTTCTTTCCGACCCGCTATTTCTTTTATGAAGATCATTTCATCGTCAAAACCAAAACGCAGGCTCTGCGCAAAGAATGGTCGCAATATCGGTCGTATTATCCCGACAAAAACGGCGTCTTGCTGTCGCCATTTGCCCGGCCGACGCGGCTTGAGAATTTTCGCGGAATCTATATAAAATTCGAAAAGAACAAAGACGAGGTCATGAAAATCGTAAAATCCAGGATTGCCTTTGAGAAAGACAAAACATGAGTATTTTTAAGCAGATGTTTTCTTCATCCGGTCCCGACCCCGCCAAAGATCCGAACAAGATTCCCCCGAATGAAGACGCGGTTTTGGAAAAAGTCGCCGAGAAAGTTATTCAATGGCGCATGGCCGTTCCGGCGATCATGTTTCTCGAATCGGTCAAACCGCTCAATTATATCGGGGCGCAGGCAATGGTTTTTTTCCAGCCGATCGTGCAATCGGTTTTCACCATCAAGGATTATGATGATCTCCGGCAGGCTTTGGAGCGGCGCGAAAATATCGAGAATCTGCTCCAAAAGATTGAACGGCTCGACGCCGTTTCATACCGCAAAGAAAAATTGATTAAGAAAAAATATAAAGAGCAAAAGAAAAACTGGAAATGGTATCAGCGCTGGCTGGGGATCGCTCAACCCCGGATCGAAATTAGCCCGGCCGAACTCGAAGCGCTGGAAAAAGGCGAGAAAAAAGATAACGGCAAGTAATTTATTTTCCCGCATGACGCATAAATTGATTGGCAATTACTGAGAGCATATATACACCACCCGCCACAACAATTATCACCGCACCGGAGGGCAAATTGGGGCCGTAACTGACGCTTAAGCCGAAAGTGGTAAAGAGCAGGCTCAATATGGTCGCCAGAACCATCATCCGGCCAAGCGATTTGGTAAAATGACCGGCGATCGCGGCCGGCAGCGTAATTAGCGCGATGACCAGAATAATGCCGACGACGGTAACAAGAAGCACGACCGTCATGGCGGTTAAAATCAATAGCAGGAGATAATACAATTCGACATTGATCCCCCGCAATCGGGCGAATTCTTCGTCGAAGCAAATCGCCTGAAGCTGATTATAAAACATGAAGGCCATCGCTATGACGAAAAGATCCAGAATACAAATTAGCCACAAATCACTCGCCGTGACAAGTAGGATGTCACCGAAAAGGTAGCTCATCAAATCCTGATTATAACCGGGAGTTTGCGAAATAAAGAGAATTCCCACCGCCATCCCCATCGCCCAAAGGGCGCCAATGACGGTATCTTCCCTTTGTTTGGCGCGGACACTAACCAGCCCGATGATAAGGGCCGCCAAAATAGCCGATACCACAGCCCCATGGAGAGGCTCCAGCCAGCTCCATCCATAAACTACATTGAAATATTTGGCCGCACCCATTCCTCCTAATATAAAATGAGAAATCGCCCCGGCGACATAGCTGATTCGGCGCGTAACGACATAGCTGCCGACAACGCCGCAGGCAACCGATGCCAGAATTCCGGTTAACAAAGCATACCGCAAAAATTGATAATCGCCAACAGCCGACCAGAACTCAATCATTGGATGATTTTTCCTTCCGGTCGCCGCGCTGAATATTATCTATCGTTTTCTGGAGTCGCGCGCATCGTTCGCAATCTTCGGTATGCGGACAGGTGACGTCGCTGTGGCTGACATAGCGGACCTGGCCGCCATATAATTCCGAAATTATTTCCCCGGTGACGGCATGAGTCGGATGCATGACCACTTTTTGATTGACGCATACAACCGATTTTATGAACGGCGCGACAAATCCGGCGTCATGAGTCACCATAACAATCGTTATCCGTTCATTCAGGTTTTGGAGGAGGTTATAAATTTCGTCCTGCACTCCGGGGTCAACGTGGGCGGTCGGTTCGTCCAATAGCAATATCCCGGCATTGGTAGCCAATGCCCTGGCAATCAGTACCCGTTGGCGCTGTCCGCCCGATAATTCCGCAAAGGAGCGATTGGCCAAATCGATAATCTCTACTTCGTTCATGCTTTTATCGACGGCCTGTTGATCTTTTTTTCCAAAACTTCCCCAGCTTTTGCCAATATTGAGACGCCCCATCAAAACCACATCACGTACGCGTATGGGAAACTTGGGATCAAAATGAAAATGCTGCGGTACATATCCGATTGATTTCCTGGCATTTTCAGGGGATTCGCCGCATACTCTTATCCTGCCCTTATCCGGCTTCAACAGCCCGAGGATTAATTTGAGCATTGTCGTTTTGCCGCCGCCGTTGGGCCCGACGACGCTTATGAAATCGAGATGATTGAAATGTATATTAACGTCGATTAATGCCGGGCGTCCATTGTAGGAGAATGACACGTTTTCGAATATGATTACCGATTCGTTATTCATAAGCGGACCATCTATTTACTCAATGCCTTTTTAATCGCCTTCGCCATCGCCTTCATATTATTCAGATAATCTTCAGCAAGAGGGTCGAGCGAAATCACATCGCATCCAATCTCATCGGCGATTGATTGTGCTGTTCTTTGGGAAAATTGTTCTTGCACGATAATCGCATCGACTTTTTCTTTTCCGGCAAAATCAATCAACTCGGCCAGCCGTTTGCCGCCCGGTTCCTTCCCCTCCACCTGAACCGCGATTTGCCTCAGGCCATAACGGTCTGTAAAATATCCGAATGATGGATGGAACACCAAAAGCCCCCTCCCGACATACTCTGATAACAATTTTCCAATCTGTAAATCCAGAGAATCAAGTTCGGTCTGAAACGATTTGAGATTTGATTCAAAATAAGGTTTTTGCTGAGGATATATTTCAATCAAAGCACTGCAAATATTTTCACCCTGTCTTTTGACCAACTGCGGGTTGAGCCAGATATGGGGATCGTATGCGCCATGTTGATGACTATCTTCTTCGTCAAGATCATGATCATGCGAATGATCATCCATCCGACGCAATTTAATTCCATTTTGAGTTTTTATGATTTTAATGTTTGGAAACAATTTTGTCGCTTTTGTCAGCAATCTCTCTTCGAATGGGACGCCGATGGTAAACAGTAAATCTGATTTCGATAGCGCCGCAATCTGTTTGGGTGTAGCATTGAATGTCGCCGGAGACTGGCCCGGCCCGACTAAAACCGATACTTCGATAAACTCCCCGCCAATCCTTTCGACAAAGTATTTTTGAGGCAGAATGCTGACAAATGCCTGTATTTTATTATTTGTCTGCGCCTGAACTTCATAGTTTATGAAAAACGTCGTTACGCCGACAACTACCGGGAAGAGCCAGCGCCAAATCACTTTACATTTATTCAATATTCTCTTCACTTTTTATAAGTCTTTTTAATCGTATGTTTGCAGGCAATATATTTTTCATGACAATCATCGCATTCTTTGACCGAATGAGAGTGAGAAAATCTATCCCAATGATCTTTCTGGCTCATCGTTAAGAATCCTGCCCCCTGGCACAATGGGCAGGTCGATGCCAGAGCTGAAGTCACGGCCGCACGAATAAACTCGGACCGATTGGGAACGCTTTTGAGCGCCTCAGCCAGCGTCTCATCGACTTTGAAAGTTATCACTTCGTCTTTATGCTTTTTCATGGCCGTATCTCCAATTAGATATTCCCACAAAGTAATACGAAGTAATACCAAAAAACAATAAGTTTTTGTCACGGGAACAACGGGCAAGTTTCATTGTTGTTAAATATCCATAACACAGGACAAAGGCGGTGCATGATAAAAGTACGCAAATCCAATGAGCGCGGCCATTTTGACCACGGCTGGCTCGATACCTATCATACATTTTCTTTCGCGCACTATAACGATCCCGATTTCATGGGCTTTGGTTCTTTGTGTGTCCTTAACGAGGATAAAATCCAGCCCGGTACCGAATTCGGCTCACATCCGCACAAAGATATGGAAATTATCACCTACCTGCTGTCGGGAGAACTGACTCATAAAGACAGTATGGGAAACGGCTCGACGATATATCCCGGCGACATTCAGCGGATGACCGCGGGCTCCGGGATATTTCACAGCGAATCAAACAATTCCAAATACACGACCACGCATCTGTTTCAAATTTGGGTATTTCCGGATAAAAAAGGACGCCAACCCGAATACGAGCAAAAGACATTTCCTTTTCCCGGAAAACAAAACGCCCTGCGGATGATTATCTCGCCAGACGGCACGGATAATACCATAAGAATCCATCAGGATTTATATATGTATGATTCGACTCTGGAAAGAGGCCAATCACTTACATATCGCTTTGTTAAAAAACGCTGCGGCTGGATTCAACTAGCTTCGGGTGAATTACACGTGAACGGTGATTTGCTTGCTGCCGGGGATGGCGCGGCGATCAGTAGCGAGAGAGATATCATTTTCAAAGCCGAAACAGACTGCGAATTTATCCTGTTTGATCTGGCTTAAACTCCCTTAACAATCTTCCGGTACATTTTAGCCCATTCATCGACTGTGATCGTACTGCGGCCAAATAAACCGTCGGCTTCGTCTGGGGGTTTCTCCACTTCATCATCGCCATGCCTGTCAAAAAAAGTCATCAAGTTTACCGCCGATTGCAATGTTTTATTGGACATAAACAGCATCGAAAATTTTGCCAGCCAGATCGGGAGTTTGTCAATCGTAATATCGGGATAACAAATTGCAAGAAATCGCCGCAACGCTTCGGAGATCGGCATTGCTTCCGGGCCAAATATTGTCAATATTTTATTATCCGCCTTATCCGTCTTAAAACATTCGGCGACGATTCGAGCATAATCGGCGACCGCCAAAAAATGAAAAAGCGTTTTCCCGCCGCCGATGCAAACGGCTTTGCTGTCTTTTAAAAATAAGGGCAGTGATTCGCAAAACCAGGTCGGTTTCAAAATCGTATAATTAAGACCCGAGGCGACCATGACCTTTTCGGCTTCATATTTTACTTTTTCAGGAATAAACCGGGAGTGTTTTTTATCGGCGCGAGCTTCGCTGATCTGGACGACGCGATGGACTCCCACTTCCAGAGCCGCTCGGTAGACGGCTTTCGAGCCCTCCAGTTCTATTCGGAAATAATCGGCAGGCAGCGGTCCTCCTTTTAGATTGATATAAATCGCGTCGCATCCCTCAATGCCCTTGCGGAGGCTGCCAATATCACCAACATCACCGACGGCATATTCCGCTTCATCGCCAAAAAAATCCCTCGCCCTGTTTTCATTTGTCGTGAAAATACGAACTTGAAAATTTTCATTTAATAAATGAACCCCGACCGGCCGCCCCAACATCCCTGTACCGCCAATAACCAAAATCCTTGGCATGACTTCCTCCGAAAATGCTCTTTGCGGAAGATAGATTGTGCGATTCAGAAAAAACTACAAAAAACATCTGCCACCCATTGCCAGTCGACATTTTTATTCGGATGATACCAAGCCAGCGACTTTTTTATGTAATAACGATCTGCATTATAATAACTTACAATTTTCTGTAAAAATAGTGAAACTTCCTACGAACAGTTTCGTACGAAATCATTAGTAGAAAGCTAAAAACCAAGAGAAAGTAATATGATCGATAAGCAATCATTACCAACCGATGCGGAACTTGAAATATTAAATGTCCTCTGGGCCAACAGTCCCCTGACCGTTAAAGATGTCCACCGATTATTATCCGGCAAATCCAATCGGGGATATACGACCGTTTTGAAAATACTGCAGATAATGAGCGAAAAAGGATTAGTTCATCGGGATGAAAGCCAGAAAGCTCATATCTACAGACCGGCAATTGATATTCAGAAAACGCAACAATCAATGATCAGCCATCTAGTCAATAAAGTATTCGATGGTTCTGCCGGGAATCTTATCATGCATGCCCTTAGTTCTCGCTCCACTTCCAAAGAGGAATTAGTGGAAATCCGGAAACTGCTGGACGAAATGGAGGGCCGCCGGAATGATAAGTAATATACTTCTCTCTGTGGAAACTGTTGTGCGGCCATTCTCATGGGCAATTATTCACTCGCTCTGGCAGGGCGGCATCATATTGGTTTTACTATTTATCGGTCTTAATATCATCCGCGATAATGTACGACTTCGCTATGCCCTATCATGCCTGGCGATGACCGGCCTAATGGCATGTTTCATAATAACCGCCTTACTTTTTATCTTTTCCGGAAACCCGGAATCTCTAACCCAACTCGGTGATCAAATAACATCGAATAACATAATGGCAACACAACCCACCACCACGCTCCAGACGCAAGTATCATTAAAAACGGAAATGTCTTCTCGGTTATTTTCAACTCCGCCGATGTCAGCCGGAATATTTCTTCTCTGGTATGTTGGTATGATGTCTCTTTCGTTTTATCATTTAGCCGGATGGTTTCGAGCCCACAATTATACCCGTCGAGGGATTTCAAAGGCTGGCCATCATTGGGAAACGCGATGGATAAAATTAGGCAAAAAAATCGGATTAAAACGCCCGGTACAAATCCTTTTATCATCAAAAATCAATATGCCCTGTGTCATCGGCGCCTTAAAACCGGTGGTGCTCTTGCCCGTATCGGCATTTTCCGGCTTATCGATACAACAGATCGAACTGCTTTTGATTCATGAATTAATCCATATCCGTCGGTATGATGTGTTAATCAATTATCTCCAAAAAATAATTGAGACCATTCTCTTTTTTAATCCCGCTGCCTGGCTGATCTCAAGACAAATCAGGATCGAACGCGAGCTGTGATGTGATGATGAGGTGATCTCATTAAATGGAGATAACATCGCCTATGCCCGAGCTTTGACTGAACTTGAGGGATTGCGCAATAACATTCCTGCAGTGGCCGTTGCGGCCGGGGGCAATTCACTAATTAGGAGGATACAGCATATGCTAAAAACAGAAACCACAACAAAGCGCTTGCCCGGTTTCGGGCTTACCGCCATCCTGATAATGGCGATCATTTTCACCGCCGGTTTGGGTTTATTGGGAGGAGCCACACCCAGCGCCTACGCCCAGCCGGATAAATCAATTGGCTTATCTTTCGAATCGGATGATGATGATCTTCGGGGATACTGGGAGATAGATAAACGCCGTGGAAAATACCAATTAGAAATGGACTTTGATAGAGGCGACAAGAATATAAATACTTTCACCGAATCACAATTGATGCGAATTCTAACTTCCACCGATTGGGGTTATATGATTGAGCGCGACGCCGGTACTTTTTATTTGGTGCGTGATGATAATTCCGATGATGATATTAAAGGCAATGGAAAACTTTACTTTAAGCCGAATTCAGAATACGTGGACGAATTGAAAAATCATGGCGTCAAACTCCGTAAAACCGGGAATATCCTGACCTTCGCGATTCATAATATAAGGCTTGATTTCATCCGGGGATTGGCGGAATTGGGCTATGACGATTTGTCACGAGATGAATTAATATCTATGCACATTCACGACGTTACCCCCGATTATATCCGCGATTTGGAAGAGTTTGGATACGATAAACTGGACACCGATCAATTAGTATCCATGCAGATTCATGATGTCACCATAGATTATATTAGTGAGCTGAAAAAGCTTGGATATAATAACATCCATGCCGATCAACTTGTATCAATGCAAATTCACGACGTGGAACCGGACTTTATCAGCGAATTCAATGAATTGGGCTACGAGGATATCGACGCCGATCAGCTCGTTTCGATGCGAATCCACGACGTTAATCCGGATCTTGTCCACGAACTGAATACACAGGGTGTCAAGCGTGTCAGCCTTGAAACTCTCGTTTCCATGCAGATTCACAATGTCACGCCGCGCTTTATCGAACAGCTGGCTGAACTTGGATATACGAATATTAAACCGACACAATTGGTATCGATGAAAATTCATAACGTTACGCCGAAATTCATCAAGCAACTTGAGGAACTGGGTGTCACTGATGTTGATATTGATAATCTTATTGCCATGTGCATTCATAATGTAACTCCGCGATATATTAAACGCCTACGCGCGGAAGGCATTAAAACCACCGATCCGGAGAAATTGGTCTCATTGAAAATTCATGGATTTTGATAAATATGAAATATCAGACGGGTGATGTGCATAAATAGTTCGATGCGTTTTATGCTGTTGTATCCAGCGGAGGCGACCAATGGATGTGTCGTGTCTCTAATTAAAGGAGCACACCTTTTAACATGATCGTATTAGATAAAGTAAATATCCTGAACCTTGGAGGAGGCAATAATAATGTTCCGAATGCTAAATCACCTCACATTCGCAATTTTGTCTACTACTTGCTTTAGTGCCGGCCTGAATACTGTCCAATTAGCCAACCCTGATGCGACTCCAGCAAATGAAAAACTCTCTAATCAAATTACTGCATTGGTAACCGCTTATGCTGAACTTGATATGTTTTCCGGCGTAGTTCTGGTTGCAAAAGATGGAATCGTTATCTTCGAGGGGGCATTTGGCATTGCCAACAAGGACAACAATGTACCTAATCGCATGAATTCAAGATTCAACATTGGATCAATTGGTAAAACTTTTACGGCCGTTGCAATAATGCAGCTTGAGCAGGCAGGAAAACTGAAATTCTCGGATCCCCTAAGTATGTTCTTTCCTGATTTTCCATATCCCGAAAAAGACCTAATTACAATCCATCATTTGCTAACCCATACCTCGGGTCTGGGCGATTACCTCGAACATAATGATTACAGATGTCAGATGTCTTCGCTTCATAAGATTGAGGATGCTCTTCCACTGGTATATGACCAGAAGCCGGAATTCCAGTCAGGCGAACAATTCTCATATTCCAATTCGGGATTTCTATTATTAGGTGCAATCATTGAAAAAGTAAGCGGTAAAACCTACCCCGAATATCTTGAAGAATATATCTTTAAGCAGGCAGGAATGAATGAAAGTGGTATTATTTTTTATGATGAAGTTTTGACAAATCGCACAATCGGATATACGAAAAATTGGGATGGCACATTTACTGCCAATACTTGCGTCGTTCCACCTCCTTGCTCCGCAGGCGGTCTTAGCACGACCGCCCGGGACCTTTTAAAATTTGACCAGGCGCTTTATATTAACACGTTACTTTTGGAGGATAACAAAGCAAGAATGTTTACACCGTCTGAGCGTCAGCCGACATATGGCTGCGGCTGGGAAATAAAGGAATATTTGGGCCACCGGTTTTTGGGCCATAGCGGGGGGACAGACGGCGTGGAAGCTTATTTCTATCGATTTATCAACGATGGTTATACGATTATAACTCTTGCAAATTATGATGGTGGTAATGGTCAAGTATGTTCCGGCATAGAAGCTATTTTATTTAATCAGGAATATTCAATACCAACTATTGCTGACGCCAACCTTACGCTGGGTTACGCACTCCAGTCAAAGGGTAAGTATAAAGAAGCGGTAAAAGTACTCTCAAAAAACTCTGGTATCGATCCGCCTCACCTAATGTCTCTGTTTTTTTGCGCCGATGGCCGCATTAAGGGGAATTATAATATTGAAGAGGCTCTTGATGGCTGAATAAATTCATTCAAAACGCTGATGCCAATACATTTCCGCCATTAAGCATGGCCTGGGGACGGAAAGCGATCGTTTATAAAAAGCTTGATAGAATAGACGATGCCATCAATTGCTATAAAGAAATATTAAAACTCGATCCGGAAAATAAGAGAGCGCAAGAAAGCATAGCCGAATTAAAATTGGAGAGACAATAACTAAGAAATCTATTTTGTAATTCCCCGACTAATAAACGTATTTGAAAAGTGAGGGCGATGATTCTAGAGTTGTCGCCACACTCATTTAATCGTCCGGTGCAGGTCTCCACACCTGCACCGGGATACCATTACAAATAATCTTCCCGCACCGGCATGAAGACATCGACCGCTACCGAATCTTCCAGAACCTCGGCCATATGCTCGACATTGGACGGGAATTGCCAGCTATCGCCCGCTTCGGCCAGAAATTCCTCGCCTTCACACTCGAATCTCAGCTTCCCTGACACCAGATAACCAATCTGTTCGTGCGGGTGCGAATGAAGCGGCACCGCGCATCCTTTCTTGAGGTGGAATTCGACCAGCGACATATTTTCACCGTGCGTCAGAGTCTTGAGATTGACTCCCCCCAGAGGCTGCTTATAATTTGTTGAACCTTTTTTATTGAACACGAATACATCCTTTCCTATTTGAGTATTTTATATAGTGCGGTTCAAGTGTCCCCCTGCGCCGGAATCAGTATGGGTCAGATGTGGACTGTTCTGTGTCAAGACATAGTTTACAGTTTGTTTCAGGACATCCTTTACAGTTCAGGTTTTGGGGCAGGAGTAAGCAAAGACTTTGTCCTGCCGGTTTCTATTTCAATTTCTCTGATATACATGTGTCTATAGCTGACGATTAGCTTGTTTTCGATCTGTTCAACTCGCACTTCTTTCTCTGCTAAGGCTTCGCTGACAAAATATCTGGTGCGACTTTTTCCCAGACACCCCCGAGTGTTTAGTGTTTCCACAACAGAACCTTCGGGATATTCCCATCTTCTTGGGGTCGGGCTGTAGGCTTTTTGGCTCGGCTGATAATATTCTGACGGAGTGGCCATATGAAGCGCTTCATGCGGTCTGATATGATTATACTCGTAAAGAAAACTCTTTAGGGCTTGATTCCAGTCAGATAAAGTTTTGGGACGTCCTTTATGTCGAAGCGATTCGTTAAGAGTTCGGTGAAATCGTTCTACTTTGCCCTGGGTCTGAGGATGTCTGATGCCACTAAAATAAAGTTTTATTCCCTGGTCAATAAGACCGACAGAAAAGCGAGTCAGGCCGTTTGTGTTACTGGGGCTCCACCAGGGGATACCATGGTCCATCAGCATCGCATGAGGGACACCACCGTTCTCAAAGGTCTTGACTAAACAATCTCTGACGGTCTTAGTGTCCTGTCCAGATAGGGCAAAAAGACCGATACCATAGCGACTGTGATCGTCCAAAACAGATAACGGATAACAGCGACCTTTGCCCGAGGGATAGTCACCCTTAAAATCCATCTGCCATAATTGATTGGGATGTTCTCGCTCAAAACGTTTCACGGCCGGACGGTGCGAATCATACAAATGAATCAAGTTCTTCCGCCTGAGGATACGATTGATCGTGGCTACTTTCAAATCGATTCCCTCCCGAAGCAAAAGAATTCGTATCTTCTTAGCCCCCCAACCGTACTCCCTCCGAAGTGCTACTATTCGCTCTTCGTGATGTGCCCTCGTGCGATTCGGACGACGATGTGGGCGACGAGAACGCTCAAAAATCCCTGACAGACTGCCAGCCTCTCGATAGCGATCCAACCAGAGGTAACCGGTGGGACGACTTATACCAAATTCACGGCAAAGAGAACTCAAATTCACCGCCCCCTGGCTAGCTCTAATTACAAATTTAATCCTCTCTTCGTTCACACTCCT
>JBDREQ010000035.1:0-6977 GCA_043819555.1 Candidatus Zixiibacteriota bacterium
TGACACAAAGCGGAAAAATTATCGGAACCGTCTCATACATGTCGCCCGAGCAAATTCGCGGGGAATTAATCGATACCCGCAGTGATATTTTTTCATTCGGTATTCTTTTATATCGCATGGTCACCGGGAAAATGCCATTTGAAGGAGAAACTCAGGTTTCGACTATGGCTAAAATTCTCGAAGCCCAGCCGGAAACGCCCCAGTCTTTCAATGAAAACCTCCCCGCTGAATTAGTCCGCATAATTGAAAAATGTCTGCGCAAAAAGGCCGACGACCGATACCAGGATACCCGCGATTTGGTCGTCGATCTCAGAAATTTACGGCGTCAATTCGACAGCGATATTTCGTCCCGCGTCACCGGCATTAGCCAGATCCAAACCCGGCCCAGGAAAAACTATACTCTAAATCTATCGCCCAAATCACTAATTATCATACTACCCCTGATATTGATCATCGGAGGAATTTTAATGCAAATCCTCGATGATAACCCCTCCGGCTCAGGACCGATTGTCTTTGCCGGCGAAAACGGATTGGCTATACTTGGTTTTAATAATAAGACAGGCAACGAGGAATTAAGCTGGCTGGAAACCGGCCTTCCGGAAATTCTGCAAACCGACCTCGCCGAAAACCAATCGATTACGATAATTAATCGAGATCGAGTTGTTCAATGTCTTGAAGACGGCAGTACTCATGTCGGCTTTGGGCATTCTCATGAAGATTGCCTGCGGGCGGCGAATTATCTTGGCGCCAAACATGCCATATCAGGAGCATTCTATAAAGTTGGCGACCAAATCAGAATCGACGCCCGCCTCGAGGAACTGGCAACGGGAAAAATAATTTTGACCGAAAAAGTCGTTGGTTCCGATCCCTTTGCTTTGGTAGATAGCTTGACCGATAAAATTGCCGCCTCTCTTAATCTCGACTCAGGAAGCGGACAAACTCAAATAGCCAGCCTGACTTCATCCTCTCCCGAAGCCTATCGTATCTATCTAAAGGCTATGAATGATTTTGACATTGAGCTTTTCGACGATGCCATTTCAGGATTTAAAGAAGCCCTCAGAATTGATTCAAGTTTTGCGCTGCCCTATATGCGTATAGGTATGGCTCATGTATTTGAAGGCCGCATTCAAGAGGGAGCAAATTGGTTTGCCTTAGCACGCAAATTTGAAAATAAATTACCCGCGAAAGACAGACAATTGCTTGATATTTACGCCAATCTCTGGCTGGATAGACAATTCGATGAAGCCTTTATAAAAATGGAATCGCTGGTGATGAATTACCCGGGAGATAAAGAAACTCGTACTTTTTACGGACTCCTCATTAATTTTTTTCAAAAAGATACCACTCGCGCTTTTGCCCAGCTTGATACCGCTCTACTCATGGATCCAAAATATATGCTGGCGCTTTCCCAGTATTCATCAATGTACAATGATTTGGATAACTCTGAGGAAGCAATAAAGTATGCCAGCCTGGCAAAAAGTTATTATCCGAGATCACCATCGCCAAATCTGACACTGGCCGGAATATATATAAAAACTTCGCAATATGATAAGGCCAAAGACGAATATTCTTCTTTACTGGATAAAATCCCGGATCATTTTGACGCAATATTTAATACATACAGGATAAATATTTTTAAGAGGGATTTCCCGGAAGCAAAGAAATACATCGATCTGATTTTACAGTTCCACAAAAATGACAACTACAAATTATTTGAATATTATAATGCGCTGAGTAATTATAATTTCTGGCTTGGCAACATTACCGAATACTTTAATAATCGAAAAACGGCCATCAATTATATTCTGGCCACAGGCGACAGTACATTGATTTCAAACTCATACGTCAACATTGCCCAGATGTTCAGAGATTTTGACATGTTCGATAGCTGTCTTTACTACGCCCGAAAAGGATATAACTGGGCAAATACATTTCAGGCCGTTGATTACCCTCTGACAATGGTAGAAATCGATACCTCGTTGGCTGGAGATGCTCGACCGATTTTTGAGAATGCCATTCAGACATTTCGAACCAGCCTTCCATCAGAATTCTGGCCCTTGGCCGAAGGCCTTGAAGAAGCCTTTGAGGCTCATATAGCCAGAGATACAACACGATTAATACAAGCCTATCAAAAAGTCCTCAACGTAAATCCGTCCGGAAATCAAGCCATTAGAAGAATTATCGGTTATCTATCTTCTTTAACCGGCCAAAATGATTCTGCCATTGTTATTCTTTCAGAATATTACGATAACCCGGGAAAAACTTCATCGGGCAGCTCTTACCTCAAAATACTTTACCATCTGGGAAGAGCCTATGAAGGATTAAACGATACTGAAAAAGCTGCCGAAATATTCCGTGAAATATTAAGGTCCTGGGATAAAACCGACATCGAGATCGATTATATTGAATATGCCCGTGAATATCTTAACAGGGAAACCAGTTAATAATTCGCTATCTGTTCTGTAGATTTATATTTCTACCGAGACAAGTCATTATTTCCCCTTTTTGACTTGCCAAATTATCATTCCTCAACCATATTGCCCGTTAATCTGGGCAGGGTACGGTCGAAATTGACCGTCTATAAAGCCCTAAAAAATATTGGATTAACATAATTCTACCTGGAATGGAGTGGGTCAATGGCTTCCCTAACGGCAGTCTTTTTTTCCTCGATTGGAAAAAAATTCATCAACGCCGTTTCCGGTTTTATCCTCGTAATATTTTTATGCATCCATCTATTGGGAAACATTACGCTATTAACCGGAAACGCCGACGCGTTTAACGCGTATGCTCATTTCCTTATGGGAACGGGTATATTGCTCTACATTTCTGAATTTGGGCTGGTGTTATTTTTCTTCCTGCATATCATCACCGCCACCTCGGTCTGGTGGGATCAGCAGGTAGCTCGGCCGGTCGCTTATAAAAATTCTCAATCGGCCGGAGATACCAGCAAGAAAACACTATCGTCCAGTACTATGATTTATACCGGGGCGATAATCCTGGCTTTTTCGATTCTTCACTTAATAACATTGAAATACGGTCCCGGTGTTACCGAAGGATACACAACCGAAATAGGTGGTGTTATCATGCGTGATCTTTATCGCCTTACGGTCGATGTATTTGCGCAACCATGGTACACCGCCTGGTACGTCTTGGCAATGATCCTGATGGGGTTTCATCTCAGGCATGGCGTTTGGAGCATGTTTCAATCGCTGGGTATGAATCGTCCCAAATTTACATCATTCATGCATAAATTCGCGATCCTTGTCGCATTCATTCTTGCCTTTGGATTTATCGTGATACCAGTCGCGCTTTACCTGAAAGGGGGTGCCTTATGAAATTAGATGCCAAAACTCCCGGCGGTCCCCTGGAAACCAAATGGTCGTCATACCGAGGCCATATTAAGCTGGTCAATCCCGCCAACAAGCGCAAACATACTTTGATCGTTATCGGCACCGGCCTCGCTGGAGGAGCAGCAGCGGCCTCTCTCGGTGAGCTGGGATATCAGGTTCTGAATTTCTGCATTCAGGATTCTCCCCGGCGTGCTCACAGTATTGCCGCTCAGGGTGGAATAAATGCCGCCAAGAACTATCAAAACGATGGTGATAGTATTTGGAGGTTATTTTACGATACGATAAAAGGCGGTGATTTCCGGAGCCGTGAAGCCAATACCTATCGTCTGGCCGAATTATCGGTTAATATTATCGACCAATGCGTCGCCCAGGGCGTTCCTTTCGCTCGCGATTACGGCGGCCTTCTGGCCAACCGCTCTTTTGGAGGCGCACAAGTATCTCGTACTTTTTATGCCCGAGGCCAAACCGGCCAGCAATTGCTTCTCGGAGCATACGGCTCGTTGATGCGGCAGGTTGATGCCGGCAATGTCAAAATGTTCCCGCGCCGCGAAATGCTGGACCTCGTCCTCATTGATGGTAAAGCGCGCGGTATTACCTGCCGTAACCTAATTTCCGGTGAAATTGAATCTTATTCGGGAGACGCCGTCTTACTTTGTACCGGCGGCTATTCTCCGGTTTATTATCTTTCAACCAATGCCGTCAATTCAAACGGTTCAGCCGCCTGGCGCTGTCACAAAAAAGGCGCTCTGTTTTCAAATCCATGCTATACGCAGATTCACCCCACCTGCATTCCACAGGAAGGCGACCATCAATCGAAACTGACTCTTATGAGTGAATCATTGCGCAACGACGGCCGAGTTTGGGTACCGAAGAAAGAAAATGACGAACGCCGCCCCAATGATATCCCGGAAAACGAACGCGATTATTACCTGGAGCGAAAATACCCCAGTTTTGGAAACCTCGTTCCGCGAGATATCGCCTCGAGAAACGCCAAAATCGTTTGCGACGAGAATCACGGCGTCGGCTCGACCAAAAAAGCGGTCTTCCTTGATTTCCGAGATGCTATCAAGAGACTTGGCAAAAATGTCATTGCCGAAAGATATGGCAACCTCTTTGACATGTATTTGAATCTGACCGGCGAGAATCCTTATGAATCGCCCATGATGATTTATCCCGCTCCCCATTATACTATGGGCGGCCTCTGGGTAGATTATAATCTGATGAGCACTATCCCCGGCCTGCATGTTCTCGGCGAAGCCAATTTTTCCGACCATGGCGCCAACCGCCTCGGAGCGTCGGCCTTGATGCAGGGTTTGGCCGATGGATATTTTGTTATACCCTACACGATTGGCAATTACATCGCCGGAACCGATCTCCCGGCTGTCAATACCGATCATCAGGCATTTAAGGATTCAGTCGGCGAGGTCAATAAAGAAGTCGAAAAACTGCTCTCGATTAAAGGCAGCAAAACCGTTCGCGAATTGCACCGTGAACTGGGCGATGTCATGATCGACAAAGTCGGCATGTCACGCGATAAAGACGGACTCAATCATGCCCTCGAAGTTATTCCCAGAATTCGTGAAGAATTCTGGAATAACGTCAATGTCCCCGGCAGCAGCGATGATCTCAATAAGAGTCTCGAAATGGCCGGTCGCACGGCTGACTTCCTTGAACTTGGAGAACTCATGGCCCGCGATGCTTTGATGCGTGAGGAATCATGCGGAGGACATTTCAGGCTTGAGTATCAGACTGAGGAAGGCGAAGCCCTTCGCGATGACAAGAAGTTCACATTTGTGTCGGCTTGGGAATACAAAGGTCCCGGGCGGCCGCATGAAATGCATAAAGAAGAGCTGGAATTCGAGCGCGTTACGCCATCCCAGCGGAGTTATAAGTGAGGTGTTATCATGACTGAAAAAAAGAACATAACGGTGCATCTCAAAGTCTGGCGGCAAAAACGAAATGAACTCAAAGGCCGTTTCGAAAAATACACGGTCAAAGACGTTTCGCCCGACAGCTCTTTTCTGGAGATGCTTGATTTACTAAACGAGGACTTAACCAAAAATGGTGAAGAACCGGTCGAATTTGACAGCGATTGCCGCGAGGGCATCTGCGGCACCTGCGGTCAGGTCATTAACGGCGTTGCTCACGGGCCGCAACAGGCAATCGCAACCTGCCAACTGCATATGCGCAAATTCAAAGATGGCGAAACGATTACGATCGAACCGTTCCGTGCCAAACCATTTATTCCTATAAAAGACCTCGTTATTGACCGGAGCGCTCTTGACCGCATTATCTCCAAAGGCGGTTATGTCTCGGCCAACGCCGGTTCGCCGCAAGATGCCAATGCTTTGCCAATTCCCAAGGACAAGGCCGAGCTGGCAATGGATGCCGCCGCCTGTATCGGTTGTGGAGCCTGCGTTGCGTCCTGCCCCAATGCCTCGGCATCGCTGTTTACCAGCGCCAAGATTTCACAATTTGCTCTTTTACCTCAGGGCCAGCCTGAGGCGATTAAACGCGTCCGGCAAATGGTGACGCAGATGGACAGCGAAGGATTCGGCAATTGCAGTAATCATGGTGAATGCGAAGCGGCTTGTCCGAAAGAAATCTCTATCGGTAACATCGCGCGTATGCGCCGTGAATTTTTCAAAGCCGCCCTGGCTCAGTAAATAGTGTGTTCCCGCAGTAGCAATCTCTTCATGGGATTGCTACTGCGATAGATTTATAATATATCATCTTTTGCCCAACACCGATGGAATGTTCCTCTCAAAAAAGAAAGGAGCTTCAATGGTAGAAATTCTGTTTATTCTGACAGCTGGCATAGTTCTTACAATAGGTAATCTTTTTGTTAAAGCTCGCTATGCCCGTTTTCTCAATCAGGAAATTCTCCCTGAATTTGATAGTGAAGAGTTCTCTCAGCTTTCGGTTCTGGTAAAGAATTATTTTAACTTCTCTATAGTATTGCCAATTAGCCTTATTGTTACGGCGCTTCTTCTTGCCGCCACCAGAAGCAGCGCCGGGTATTTCCCTGTCGTGATCGGCATAATATTCATGTTTGTGGGAATGCACAATCAGAGCCAGGCGGACAAATTATTGAAAACGAAAGGGCTTGACTGGAAGGTTCTCCATAAAAGACTCCGCAAACAAAAACGCTGACAGTAATGGTCTCTAATTAGACTGTAGATCGAACCCCCCTGCGGCTTCGACAAATAATTCTCGTAGGGCAGGATCCCTTAGGGTCCTGCCTATCGCGCGAAGCGCAATACAAATGAATTGGCTGAAGCCCGTTGGGCTTCATCCCTACAATACTCTGATTAGAGCATCAGGAAATAGAAATCCGCAAAACTTCAGCACCACAAAAACTATTCGCCCGATGGACAATTCGAAAAATTAGCAAATGGTTTTATCGTATGGTTTCCCTCATAGAGCATTTACATTTCCCCAACAAATTCCCCGTTATTTCCTGAACAATCCACATAGGTAAGATGGAATATTTTGCAGAAATACAATTACACCGTAGGGGCGTGTGGCGACACGCCCGCGGGTGGCTAGCGAGCGCACCCGGGCGGAAAATGGAATTAGTGAGTCATTACCGAGAGCGAAACCCCCTCAGGGGCGCAACGAGGCGGG